>CAZAYP010000104.1:0-16524 GCA_964489425.1 uncultured Verrucomicrobiota bacterium
ATGGCGCCGCAAGCCTGGCCGCCGCCGCCGGCGCCGGTCCCGCGGAGGTGCTCGTCCGCACGCTGCGCGCCGCGGATGTCGACGGCGTGCAGGCGGCCATCCGCCAAGCCGGCGGCGCCGTCCTCAGCGCCGCCCGCGGGAAACGCCAGGGCACGGTGCGGGCGCGGCTCGATGCCGCCGGCGTCGCGCAGGTCGCGGAACTGCCGCAGGTGGAGTGGATCCAGCGGTTCACCCGGCCGCGCATCCTGAACAACGTGGCCGCGCAGACCAACCTCATGAACGTGGACCCGGTGCGCGCGGCGCCTTTGGACCTGCGCGGCCAGGGCCAGGTGGTGGCCGTGTGCGACACCGGCCTCGACACCGGCGACGAGGCGACCATGCACCCGGACTTCACCAACCGCATCCGCGCCGCGTTCGGCTGGGCGCGGCCCGGCGTGTGGAGCGACCTCATGGGGCACGGCACCCACTGCGCCGGCTCCGTGCTGGGCAACGGCTCCGCCTGGAGCAACGGCCTGTTCCAGGGCGTGGCCCCGGAGGCGGACCTGGTGTTCCAGTCCTGCGGCGACGACTCGGACAACATCTTCCTGCCCGACGACTTCGGCGACGTGTTGATCCAGGCTTACACCAACGACGCGCGCGTGCACTCGGACAGCTGGGGCGACGACACTGCGGGCGCCTACCTGATCACCGACCAGCAGTGCGACGAGTTCGCCTGGGATTACCCGGACCTGCTCATGTTGTTCTCCGCCGGCAATGCCGGCGCGGACGCGGATGGCGACGGGGTCGTGGACCCCGGGTCCATCGGATCGCCCGCGGGCGCCAAGAATGTGCTGGCCGTGGGCGCGGCGATCGGCCTGCGGCCGCCAGGATCCGGCGGATATTCCGACATCACCTGGGGACAAGGATGGTCGCGGAACTATTTTGTAAAGCCGCTTTACGACGGCCTCACCAGCTGGCCATGGGATGAGGCGCACGTGGGCCTGGCCGCGTTCTCCAGCCGCGGCCCCTGCGCGGACGGCCGGATCAAGCCGGACCTCGTGGCGCCGGGCGCCAACATCGTCTCCTGCCGGTCGCGCATGCCCGGCGCTTCCACCCTCTGGGGCACGGGCGACGGCGTGCTGGCCAACGCCGCCAGCAACGACTACACGTTCAGCGGCGGCACCAGCATGGCCACGCCGCTCACCGCGGGCGCGGCCGCGCTGGCGCGCCAGTACCTGGTCGAGCACCGCGGCGTGGCCGCCCCGCCGGCCGCGCTGGTCAAGGCGCTGATGCTGGCCGGCGCGCGCTCGCTGGCCCCCGGCCAGTACGGGGTGGGGCTGCAGCAGGAGGTGCCGCTGGCGCCGCGGCCCAACATCGTGGAAGGCTGGGGCCACGTGGACATCGCCCGCGGCCTGTTCCCGGCCGGGGGCACCAACGTGCTGTATTATAACGACGCCCTGGCCACCGGCGAGATGCGCGTGCAGGCCCTGCCCGCGGCCGGCGGGCAGCGGCTGAGCATCGTGCTGGCCTGGTCGGATTACCCGGGGTCGCCGGCGGCCGCGGCGGCGTTGGTCAACGACCTGGACCTGCAAGTGCTGACCCCGGACGGGCGGCTGCTGCACCCCAACGGCGGCGCTGGGCCGGACCGGCTCAACAACGTGGAATCCGTGGACGTCTGCCCCACGGTCGCCGGCACCTATTACATCCTCGTCAGCGGGCACAATGTCCCCATGGGCGGGCAGCCGTTCGCCTTCGTGGCCCACCTGGAGGACCTGCCGGAGACCGCCGTCATGGATGCGGTCTGGCATCTGCCGGCGGCCGTGACCGGCAACCAGCCCGTGGTGATCCACGCCCTGTTCACGGCCGGCACCCATGCCATCACCGGGGTGACCAACTGGTTCCGGGTCGATCGCGGGGCGTGGCAGGACGCGGCCATGGCGCCCACGCCATCCGCCGTCGGGCGGCAGGTCTATACTCGCGCCATGACCGCGCCGGCGCCGGGCTCCGTGGTGGATTACTACGTCGCGGCCACCCGGAGCGACGGGAGCGTCATGGTCTGCGCCACCCAGTCGTTCCAGGCATGGGGCGCGGCGATTTACGTAGCGCCCGGCGGAGCGAACCTGGCGCCCTATGACACCGTGGAAAAGGCCATGACCAACCTGGCGGCCGCCGTGGCCCTGGCGCAGACGGCCGACGGCCTGGCCGTCCGGGTGGACCGGGGCGTGTACCGGTCCGGCGGTGCGCCGCTGACCATCAACAGCCCCATCAACCTCCGCAGCCTGTACGGGGCCGGCGCGACGGTTATCGACGGCGCGGGGAACGGTCCGGTGGTGTCCAACTGGGCCAACGCGGTCATCGAGGGGTTCACCATCACCGGCGGCGCCACCACGCAGGATATCGGCGGGGTGTGGATGCAGGGCGGCGTGTTGCGCGATTGCATCGTCAGCGGCAACGCCGGGGTCATCGGCGGCGTGGGCGTGAACCATGGCGGCCTGGTGAGCAACTGCTTGCTGATCGCCAATAGCGGGCGGGCCGCCGGCGGCCTGGAGCTGTTCATGGGCGGCCGCGTGGTAGACTGCCGGCTCGCGAACAACCAGGCGCTCCTGGGCGGTGGGGCCTCCCTGTTCAGCGGCGGCGTCATGGACCGTTGCGTGGTGGTGTCGAACACCGTCAGCCAGGACGGCGGCGGCGTGGCGATGGGGTCCTGGTTCGGGGTCAGCCAGCTCCGCAACTGCCTCGTCACGGACAACCAGGCGGTGACCAACGGCGGGGGCGTCAGCATCCTGCTGGCCGGCATTATCAACGGGTGCACCATCTATGGCAACCGCTCCGCCCGCGCCGGCGTGGAAGGCGACGTGCCGTTTATTTACAACACCATCATCTTCAGCAACACGCCGGCCAACGTGGAGGTCGATACCAGCAACGTGCTGGCCCGGCTGGTCGCGGTCAACTGCTGCACGCTGCCGGAGTTTCCCGCGGGCGAGAACGTCACCGTGGTGGACCCGGTTTATGCGGATCCCCTGCTTCGCGACCCGGCGGGCGGCGACTTCCGCCTGGCGGCCGGGTCGCCGTGCTTCAATGCCGGCAGCACCAATGCCCAGCATGGCAACGGGACGCTGGACCTGGACAGCCACCCGCGCGTGATGGCCGGCCGGCTCGACATCGGCGCCTACGAGTATGGACCCATGGCGCTCGGCACCGGCGTGTTGCGGTTCGCGGCCGCGTATGCGGGCGCCGGACCCACGGGCCTGGTGTTCAGCATCGCCAACCTGGGCGCGGCAGACCTGGCATTCAGCCAGCAGGCCGAGGCCTGGTTCGATGCGCAGCCCGCCCTGGGCCTGCTGCCGGCGGGCGCGGCGCAGGTCTGCACCGGCCGCGTGACCCTCACGGGCCTGACCGCGGGCACGTACCGGGTCAGCCACCGCGTGCTATGTTCCGGCGCGGATACCCATGCGCAAACCCTGGACGTGTGGTTGACGGTTTCGCGGGCGGACCAGGCCATTACGTGGCCGCCCATCCCCGACGCCGCGGCCACCAGCCGCGTGGTGCTGGCGGCCACGGCGAGTTCGGGCTTGCCGGTGGCCTACGCAGTGCTGGAGGGGCCAGCCGCGCTCGAAGGCGAGTCCAACCTGGTGTTCTCCGCCACCGGCCTGGTCCGGGTGGCCGCCAGCCAGGCCGGTGACGGCAACTGGAACCCGGCACCGACCGTGACCAACACGGTCACGGTTCTGCCCGCCGCGGCCGGCGTGACGCTGGCGGACTTGGCGCACACCTATGACGGCCAGCCGCACGCGGCGCAAGTCACGACAGATCCTTCCGGCCTTGCCACCCTGACCACCTATGCCGGGGACACGAACTTGCCGGTGAATGCCGCCAGTTATGCCGTGCTCGCGCGGGTGCAGGATGCGCGGTATGCCGGGCAGGGAACCGGCACGCTGGCCATTGCCCGCGCCGCGCAAACCATCGACTTCCCCGCGCCCGGCCCGCACCGCGTGGCGGATCGCGTGGGCCTGGCCGCGACCGCGGCCTCCGGGCTGGCGGTGGCGTTCAGCGTGGCCGCAGGGCCGGGCGTGATCACGGACGGCACCAACCTGGCCTTCACCAGCGCCGGGCAGGTGGCCGTGACGGCCGACCAGGCCGGCGACGGCAACTGGAACCCGGCTCCGACCGTGACCAACACCATCGAGGTGCGCGACGAGTTTACGCTGGCGGTATTTTCCCAGTATGCCGCCTGCGACCCGGCCACCGGCGCCCACGCGTTCGCCGCCGGCGCCTGGCTGACCAACCGCAACCTGGGCCCCGTGGCCGGCGCGAGCACGCAGTACGCCTGCGCGGGCTGGGCCCTCGCGGGCCTGGATCCCGCCGGCGGAACCGGGGCGGTCTGCATCCTGCAGCTGACCAACGATGCCGCGCTGACCTGGCACTGGAGCACCAACGTGCTGCTGGCGCTGGCCACGAACGGGCCGGGACGCATCCTGCCGCCGACCGCCGGGACGTGGCAGCCGCTGGGTTCTTCCATCACCCTGACCGCCGCGCCCAGCGCCGGCGCGCGGTTCCTGTACTGGTCGGAGGATGCGGCCGGAACCACCAATGCCCCGGTGATTACCGTGCCCATGGACCGCGCGCGCCGCCTCACGGCGTGGTTCCGCCGGGTGGCCATGGGGTGGATGCCGTACCTGCTGCTCGAGGACGCGCCCTGAAGTTGCGGCGCCATGGCCGCCGCCGGGATGTCAGGCCGGGGCCGGCCACTGCGCCAGCAACGCGCGCATCTTGTCCTTGCGGACCGGCTTGACGAGCACCTCGTCCATGCCGCTCTGGCGGCATTTCTCGTGCTCCTCCGGGGTGGTGTGGGCGGTCAGGGCCATGATGCGCACCGGGGGGCGCGGCTTGGCGCCGTCTGCTTTGGCCGCATCCTGTTCCGCGGCGCGGATGCGTTGGGTCGCCTGCAGGCCGTTGAGCAGCGGCATTTCCACGTCCATGAGCACGAGGTCAAAGGGATCCGTGGGCAAGGCTTGCGCAAACGCGGCGGCGGCGGCTTCGCCGTCGGCCGCGGTGCAGACTTGGCAACCCAGGCCGGCGAGCATTTTCTCCATCACGCTCCGGTTGACCAGGTTGTCCTCGGCCAGGAGCACCCGCAGCGGAGTGGTGCGCGCGGGCGCGGCGGGCGGCGGGGCCGACGCCGCCTGCGGTGCCGCAGCCTGCGGATCTTCGGCCGGGGCCTCTGCGGCGAGGGTGGGAAAGGTCAGGGTCATGGTCGTGCCCAGGCCCTCGAGGCTTTCGACCTGGATGGTGCCGCCGTGCTGCTCGATAATCTCCTTGGTGATGGTCATGCCCAGGCCGGTGCCTTTTTCGCCGGCGGTGCCACTGCGGGACGAGCGCGAATAGCGCTCAAACAGCCGCGGGATCATCGCCTGCGGGATGCCGATCCCGGTGTCCACGATGCGCACCACGGCCGACCCGTCCTGGCCTTCCAGCAGGCAGGCCGTCACGGCGCCGCCACGGCGGGTGAACTTGATCGCATTCGACAGCAGGTTGTTGAAGACCCGGGCCAGCGCGGTGCGGTTGCCGCGGATGACCGGGTGGCGGGCCTGGGGCTGGTAGGTGAGCGCCACGCCTTTGCCGCGGGCGGTGAACTCCAGCGACTCGATCGAGTGCCAGACGATCTCGGCCAGGCTCAGCGGGGCCATTTCGATGTTCTGCCGGCCGCCTTCCAAACGCCCCAGGTCGAGAATGTTGTTGATCAGGTCCAGGAGCAGGTGGCCCGACGCCTGGATCTGGCTGATCTGGCGCCGGTCGTCCTCCGCGGACCCGCTGTGTTCAAGCAGCAGCTCGCTGATGCCGACAATGCCCACCAGGGGTGACCGCAGGTCGTGGGAGCAGACGGCCAGGAACTGGTCCTTCATCTCGCTCAGGCGCCGGATCTGCTGCAGGTCGTCCTTGAGCAGCTTGGTCAGCTTGCGCTGTTTCAGGTGCGCCGTGAGGCGCGCGGTGAGCTCTTCCTTGATGAACGGCTTGCGCAGGCAGTCCGTGGCGCCCAGCTTGAAGAGCTTGATGGCGGCACTGTTCGTGGCGGTGCCGCTGAGCACGATGATCGGCAGATCGGGCAGCGCCAGGTTTTCGCGGATCATGCGGCACAGCTCGTCGCCTTCCATGACCGGCATGTGCAGGTCCGTAAGAACCAGATCGATCGCCTCGGGCTTCTGGCGGATCACGTCCCAGGCTTCGGCCCCATTTTCGGTCGCCACGACCCGCACGCCGATTTCCCGCAGGCAGGCGACAATCAGGCGGCGGGCCACGGCGCTGTCGTCGGCCACGAGCACGGTCAGATCCAGGAACTCGGCCGACGGCATCAGGATGCGCTTGACCACGTCCAGCAGCTGGGTGCGCGCCTCGGCCTTGGTGACGAAGTTGACCGCGCCCAGCGTGAACCCACGCAGGCGGTCTTCCTCGGTGTCGTGCGCGGTGATGATCACCACGGGGATGCCGTCGTTGCGCAGGTCCTTGAGCGTCCGGCGCATGTCCGGCTCCTGCAGGTAGCTGAGCAGCTCGAAGCCGTTCATCCCGGGCATGGTGACGTCCAGGGTGACCAGCTTGATATCGGGCGTGCGCTGCAGGATCTGGAGCGCCTCGCTGCCGCTGCCGGCTTCGATGACATGGAAGCCGTAGCCCGTCAGCCCGGCGCTGATGATCATGCGCACCAGGCGGCTGTCGTCCACCACCAGGATCGTGCCGCCGGTGTTGCCTGGGGCGGCCGGCGCCGCCGGGTTCAGATCTTTGATATTCGGCATTACCCCTCGCTTTGCGGTCTGTCCACGGGTTGCGCGCGGCCAGCCACGGCGCTTTTACTCATGAAACACGGTGGCTTCGAACACCTCGAACTCGCAACCCTCTTTCCAGGCGTCGGGCGGCAGGCCGGCCTTCATGGCCAGGTGGGTCAGGGTTTCTTCGACGCCCCAGCCCTGCTCCGGCGCCACCTGGGGCAGGAACACGGCGGAGCGGCCGCGCTTGCTGAGCACCACGCCGTGCCGGCCGATTTCGATCTCCTGGTAGGCGGCCACCGGGTGCGGCGGATGGAGCGCGGAGATCTCGAATTCCAGATCCTTGACCTCGCCCGCCGGCACCGGCATGAAGCGCGTGTCGTTCAGCGCCGAGTTCAGCGCGTGATCCATGACCGCTTCGTACAGCGGGCGGCGGGGGAATATTTCTCCGATGCAGCCGCGCAGCTGGCCTTGCGCCTTGAGCGTGACAAACGCACCCATCGTGCGCTGCATACCCGGCGTGAGGGCAATGCCCAGGTCCTGGGGCTGCGGCCGCTTGCGGTGGGCCATGTAATACTCGAGCGTCCCGCGTGCCAGCTTGAGCAGCTGCTCCTGGTCCGTGGCCGTGAGCTGCGGATCAGCGGCCGCGGCTGGCTCGGTGACGGGCGCGGCGGCCGCGTCCACGCGGCCGGTCCATTGGCCGGTCACGGCCGCGGCCACGTAGCTGACGGAGTTCTCGTAGTCGCCGGTCAGCCCGCCGGAGGTGGCGTAGCGGAGCAGGTGGACCTGGGCATGGTCCGGGAGCATGGCGAGCAGCACGGCGACCGGGCAGCGCCCGCAGATCGTGGCGCCGGTGCGGTCCACGTACGCTTCAAAACCCGCCAGATCCTTGCTCTTGACGAATTCAAAAGCGCCGAGATCCAGCTTCTCGAGATTCGCCGCCACGTCGTTGCGGAAGGGGAGGTAGTCAAAGCGGGCGCCGAAATGCGTGAAGTCGGTGCTGACCACCACCAGGGTCTGGTCGTCCACCAAGCCGCGCAAGGCCGCGCCCACCTGGCGCGCGCCGGCCGCGTCCAACTGGCCAACGACGATGGGAACCAGTTGGAAGCCGCGGAACGCTGTTTGCAGCAGCGGCACCTGGATTTCCACGCTGTGTTCGCCCGCGTGGGCCTGGGGAATGACGCGGAAACAAGCGTGCTTCAGGAGCGCGGCCATGAACTCCTGATCCAGCGGCACCTCGCCCAGCACCGTGGCCAGGTGGGTGGCGTCCGGCAGGCCCGCCAGGTTGGGCATGCTGACGCGGTGCGACGGGCCCAGCACCACAATGCGCTTGTAGGTGCGCCCCTGCGCGGCCTTGTAGGCGTGGGCCGCCACGGCGCCAGAGTAGGCGTAGCCGGCGTGCGGTGTAATCAGGGCGCATACGGCGGGCAGCGGCTTGGCGGTGACCGCGGCCATGTAGCCATCCAGTTCGTTGCGCAGCTCCTTGGGGTCACCGGAATACCAGCTCCCGCCCAGGCGGGAGTGCAGGATTTTCCTGGTCTCGTCCATGTCCGCCTTGCCTGCTGACCTCATGGCTTCCTCCTTTGAGTTGTTCCCACAGGAAAACAACGCCAGCGACATGCCCAGCGCCATCAACCCCGCGCCGGTACGCGCCCAAACCACGCGGGTTTTTTGCTGCCATGCGTTCATTGCGTATACCCTCGAAGTAGAATAACGAGTTCGCTGCCCGCGGCAAAGGAAAAACCGAGCACAAGAAGATTGCGGACAAGGCCGAATCATGATGTACTGAACGGGCAGGGGCGCCTGCGGTTTGCGGGCGCTCCGGCCCCTGTGGTTGTGGATAACGAATGGCCGGGCGCGGCCGGCGCGCCGGGAAAGGTGGCAATGCCATGCCGACATACGAATATGAATGCCTGAAATGCGGCAAAGACTTTGAGCTGTTTCAAAGCATCACGGAGCCGCCCCGGCAGCGTTGCCCCAAGTGTCGCGGCAAGGTCAAGCGGCGGATCGGCGGCGGCTCCGGGCTGCTGTTCAAGGGCTCGGGTTTTTACGCCACGGACTATCGCAGTGAAGGATACCGCAAGAGCGCCAAGGAGGATAGCGGCAGCGCCACCCCCAAGAAGGAAACCACCCCGCCCAAGGGTGGCGGCAAGAAAGAGCAGGCGGCCTGACGCGCGCCGGATGGATGGCCGCCGCGCGCTGCTTGTAGCTTGAAGCATCCGCTGGGTGCGGCCGGTGGCTTGGAATATCATGGACAAAAACAAAAAAGATCGCAAAAAAGATCACCCGCACCCTGCGCCCCACGAAGCCCACGCGGCGGATGAGCATCCGGCCCCGGCGGACGTTGAACTGGAGCCGTCCGCTGCAGCTGAGCCGGCTGCCACGGATCCGCACGACCAGGAGTGCGCCACGCTCAAGGATCAGTTGCTGCGCCTGCGGGCGGATTTCGACAACTACCGCAAGCGCGTGGCGCGGGATGCCCGCGAGCAGGAGCAGCGGGCGGCGGAGAGAATCGTCAACGATCTGCTGCCGGTGCTGGATCATTTCGAGCTGGGCCTGGCCGCGGCGCGCGATCGCCGGGTGGATGGCACGGTGATTGCGGGCCTGGAACTGGTCCTGGGCCAGTTGCAGGCCCTGTTGAACCGCGCCGGCGTGACGGTCGTGGATACCCAGGGCAAGGACTTTGATCCCCAGCACCACGAATGCGTGGCGCATATGCCCTCGGCCGAGCATCCCGAAAACCGGATCGTCACCGAAACCCGGCGTGGATACCGCATGGGCGAGCGCCTGCTGCGCGCGCCGCAGGTCGTCGTGTCCAGCGGCCCGGCGCCGCAATCCGCGGACGCCCACCCACCGGCGGCCGCCCCCGGCCCCGCGCCCGCGGACAAGCACATCAAGGTCCAGGCTTGAGCGGGCCACGGTTTCCCGGCATGGCGTCAGACGCCAAACCCGATTGCTATGAAACGCTGGGCGTCCCCCGGACCGCCAGCGCCGACGACATCAAGAAGGCGTACCGCAAGCTCGCGCTCCAGTGCCACCCGGACCGGAATCCCGGCGACAAGGCCGCCGAGGAGAAATTCAAGTCGCTCTCGGAGGCGTACGATATCCTCTCCGATCCTGACAAGCGGGCCGCGTATGACCAGTACGGCCACGCCGCGTTTCAGCGCGGGGGCGGGGGCGGCGGGTTCCACGATCCCTTTGACCTGTTCAACTCCGTGTTCGGCATGGGCGGGATCCTCGAGCAGTTTTTTGGCGGCGGCAGCAACCATCCCGGCCGCGGCGCAGACCTGGCCTACGAGTTGGAAGTCACCCTGGAAGAGGCGGCGCTGGAAACCGAGAAGGAAATCGTCTATTCGCGGCACGAGGCGTGCCACGCCTGCGGCGGGTCCGGGGCCGCGCCGGGCGCTGCGCCGAAGCGCTGCCCCACCTGCAAGGGGCACGGACAGGTCGTGGCCAACCAGGGATTTTTCAGCGTCCGGCGCGTGTGCCCGAGTTGCGGCGGCCGGGGATCGCGCGTCGACAAGGTGTGCCCGGCCTGCCGGGGCGAAGGCCGCCAGCGCCAGGAAATGCGGGTCAAGGTCCATATCCCGGCGGGCGTGGATACCGGCGCGCGCCTGCGGGTCACCGGCCACGGCGAAGCCGGGGAGGCCGGCGAGCCGGCGGGTGATTTGTACGTGCTGATCCACGTCAAGGAGCACGAGCATTTCAAGCGGCATGGCGACAACCTGATCTGCGAGCTGCCCTTGCCGTTTCCCGTGGCGGTGCTCGGCGGCCGGGTGGAAGTGCCGACCCTGGCCGGCCCCGAGGTGCTGGATATTCCCGCCGGCACGCAGCCCGGAACCGTGTTGAAGGTGCGCCATGCCGGGTTGCCGCACCTGCGCAGCGGAATTCGCGGCGACCTGCTGGTCGTCACCCAGGTCGCGGTGCCCAAAACTTTGACCGCAGCCCAGCGCCAGAAGCTCCAGGACTACGCCGCCGCCCGCGGGGACGAAGAGACGCCCAAACCGTCGCCCGGATTCCTGCAAAAGGCGCGCGAGTTCATCGACCACCTGTAGCCGGCGGCCATCCCCGTCAAAGGCGCGCGAGGTCGCGCATGGAGTCCTTGATGAACTGTTGGCAGATCGGCAGCTTGGCCTTGATGTAGGCCACCACGTTGGCCGGGTCTGGAATGCTGAACGTGCCGCCAAACAGGCAACTGCCTTCCAGCGGCTTGGGCGAGAGCCCGAACGCGAACAGTTTCTTTTTAACCAATTCCTGGCTGGTGAAGTCGTAAATGGGGTTCACGTACTTGACCCCGTGGGATTGGTGAAACCGGCGGATGGCCTGGATGGCTTCCGGCATCTGCTCAACCCAGTCTTTCTGGTAACCGGTGTATCCATCGGCGATCATGCGGATTCCATGTTCCAGGCAATACACCAGCGACAAGGTATGCATGGCCATTTTGCAGCCCATGCACACCAGGTTGGTGTGGTAGCGGCGGAAATCTTCTTCCAGCGGCGTGAGCGCCAGTTCCTTGAACAGGCCGTAGGATGGTAGCACCCGCCATTTGACCATGGCGTCCGGGAACCGCGCGACCAGTTCCCGGTGCCGGATTTCGGCCAGATCGGAGCTGAGGATGGCGCCGTTGTCGTAGGTGAGGAGATGGATTTTACAACCTTTACGAGCCAGCAGGGCGCAGGCCAGGGACGAATCACGGCCGCCGGAGAACAGGAGTGCCACCTGTTTTCCCGCGGGCTGTGCGCGTTGGGTTGGGACCCGCTTCTTTCTCATGATTTATCCTCCACAAAAAAATATACACAATTCCTGTTGACAAATCAAGGCCCAATAACTAGTATATCTATAGAAATTATGAGGCTAACCACAAAAAAGCGGTACGGGTTGCGGTTTATGTTGGATTTGGCGGCGGGAGATAACGGCCATCCCATCTCCCTGCGCGACGTGGCACAACGCCAGGGGATCTCCGAAAAATATTTGTGGCAGGTGGTCAGCCCGCTGAAGTCCGCTGGCTTGGTCGCTTCGGTGGCCGGCGCCCACGGCGGCTACAAGCTGGCGCGGTCGCCCGCCGCGATTACGGTCTTCGATATCCTCGCGGCGCTGGACGGCAGCCAGCACATGATCCCCTGCACTGAATCGTCCGAAATTTGCGAGCGCAGCGCGGGTTGCGTCGCCCGCAAGTTTTGGAAGGGGCTTGAAGAGGTCGTTGCCGAATATTTCAAGGCCGCCTCCCTGCAATCCCTGGCGGACCAGCAAAAGCAAATGCAGTCATCCAGGTCCCTGACCTATTGCATCTAACCCACGCAAAGGAGCACCACCATGAGTCAACACCAGTTAGCCACTCTTGCCTTGCACGCCGGCCAGGTGCCGGATCCGACCACCGGTGCGCGCGCCGTGCCCATCTACCAGACCACGTCGTACGTGTTCAAGAGCACCGACCACGCGGCGAATCTTTTTGCGCTCAAGGAATTCGGCAACATCTACACCCGGCTGATGAACCCCACGACCGACGTGTTCGAGAAGCGGGTCGCCGCCATCGAGGGCGGCACGGGCGCGCTGGCCGTGGCGTCCGGCCAGGCCGCCATCACCTACGCCCTGCTGGCCATCACCCGCCTCGGCGACGAGATCGTGGCGGCCAACAACCTCTATGGCGGCAGCTACCAGCTTTTCCATTACACGTTCCCCAAGCTGGGCCGGCACGTGAAGTTCGTGAACTCGCGCGATCCCGCCGCGTTCAAGAAGGCCATCACGGACAAGACCCGCGCCCTGTACTGCGAGACCATCGGCAACCCCAAGCTGGACGTGCCGGACTTCGAGGCGTTGGCCAAAATCGCGCACGATGCCGGCATCCCGCTGGTTGTGGACAACACCGTGGGCATCGGGCTGGTCCGGCCGTTCGATTATGGCGCAGATATCATCGCCAGCTCGGCCACCAAGTACATCGGCGGCCACGGCACCTCCATCGGCGGCATCATCGTGGACGCGGGGCGGTTCAAGTGGAACAACGGCAAGTTTCCGGAGTTCACGGAGCCTGATCCGAGCTACCACGGCCTGGTGTACTGGGACGCGCTGGGGAACGTGCCGGGCATGGGCAACGTGGCGTTCATCTTGAAAATCCGCGTGACCCTGCTGCGCGACATGGGCGCGGCGTTGAGCCCATTCAATGCGCATGAGTTCCTTGTTGGCCTGGAAACCCTGGCGCTCCGGCAGCATAAACATTCCGAAAACGCGCTGGGCATCGCCCGCTGGCTCAAGCATCACCCCCTGGTCCAGTGGGTCGTGTATCCGGGCCTGGAAGATAATCCGGACCATGAGAATGCGGCCCGCTACCTCAAGCAGGGGTTTGGCGGGCTGATCGGGTTCGGCATCAAGGGCGGGCTGGAAGCCGGCAAAAAGTTCATCAATTCCGTGCAACTCCTGTCCCACCTCGCCAACATCGGCGACGCCAAGAGCCTGGTGATCCATCCGGCCTCGACCACGCACCAGCAGCTGACGCCCGAGGAACAACTCGCCACTGGGGTCACCCCGGATTACATCCGCCTGTCGATCGGCCTGGAAGCCGCGACCGACATCAAGGACGACATTGACCAGGCCTTGATAAAGGCCGCGGGCTGAAAAGAGGGGCGCCGTGAAAGTTCAGAAATGGCCGGAAATGACACTGCAATCCCCATGAGGAGCACGCGATGAGCAGAATATACGCTGACAATTCCCAATCCATCGGCAACACCCCCCTGGTGCGCTTGAACCGCCTGACCCGCGGCGCCATGGCCACCGTGCTGGCCAAGATCGAAGGCCGCAACCCGGCCTACTCGGTCAAATGCCGCATCGGCGCGTCCATGATCTGGGACGCGGAAAAACGCGGCGTGCTCAAGCCGGGCGTGGAGATCGTCGAGCCCACCAGCGGCAACACCGGCATCGCCCTGGCGTATGTCGCGGCCGCGCGCGGGTACCAGCTGACCCTGACCATGCCCGAGACCATGAGCATCGAGCGGCGGCGGGTCCTGGCCGCGTTTGGCGCCAGCCTCGTGCTGACGCCCGGCGCCGAGGGCATGACCGGAGCCGTGCGCCGTGCCGAGGAGATGGCGGCCGCGGATCCCAAGCGCTTTTTCCTGCCCCAGCAGTTCAAGAACCCCGCCAACCCCGCGATCCACGAGAAAACCACCGGCCCGGAAATCTGGAACGACACCGATGGCGGCATCGACGTGCTGGTGGCCGGCGTGGGCACCGGCGGCACCATCACCGGGATCTCGCGGTTCATCAAGAAAACCCAGGGGAAGAAAATCGTTTCCGTGGCCGTGGAGCCCAAAGAAAGCCCGATCATTTCCCAAAAACTGGCCGGCCAACCGCTCAAGCCCGCGCCGCACAAGATCCAGGGCATCGGCGCCGGGTTTATCCCGGACATCCTCGACCTGTCCTTGGTGGATCGGGTGGAGCAGGTGGAGAGCGCGGAGGCCGTGGACATGGCGCGCCGCCTCGCGCGCGAGGAGGGGATGCTGGTGGGCATTTCCTGCGGCGCGGCCACGGTGGCGGCCCTGCGCCTGGCCCATGAACCAGCCTTTGCGGGCAAAACCATCGTGGTGATCATGCCCGACGCGGGCGAGCGTTACATGTCCACCGTGTTGTTTGAGGGGATCGGATAATTTGGCCGTCAACCCCAAGGAGTTCGTAATAAGCAAGAAGAACTGCTGGCAGTATAAGAATTACGGCCACGAAAATGGCGGCGCCAAGGTAAGGGAGCTGGGGCTGTTGTCGGCGGTTGTCCTTCTGGCGGGCCTGGCGGGGCCGGCGCGCGGCCTGGATGTGCCGGTGGTGGTGAAGGAATGTGCCGGGACCGGCAGCGCCGGGTTCCCGATCTCGGTCGTGGTTCCCCTGCCCCGCGGCCAATTCTTCGCCGTCACCAATTTCGCCCTGGCGGATTCTGACGGATCTAATGTGGCAGTCCAATGCGAAGCACTCGAGCGCTGGCCGGCCGACAACAGCCTGCGCCACGTGCTGACGCACTTCCAGCCACTGGTGCCCGCTCACAGCAACGCGCTTTACCATTTCCGCGATGGCTGGCCGGCCCGGCCGGGCCAACCCGTCACCGTCAGTGCCAGCGCAACAGATATCCTCGTGACCACCGGCCCATTGCGCTTTACCGTGCCGCGGGACAACGGCGCACTGTTGGGGACGGTGTGGCTCGATGAAAACACGAACGGTCAGTTCACGACGGACGAGATGGTCATTGCCGAACACCCCCGCCAGGGCGGCGTTTTCGTCCCCTGGCCCGGGGGCGGCGCAACGCAATACGACGGCGAGCGCACCAACCTGACCGTGGAAGTCGAGGAGGCCGGCCCGCTGCGCGCCGTGATCCGGGTGGAATCGCCGGCCGAGTTCGGCGGCACCAACGATCACCGCCACGGGTTTGCCGCCCGGATTTACGCCTATGCCGGCCAAGCATTCCTGAAACTGGATTACCAGCTCCAGAACTCCGCGAAGAACGCGGCGCGGTCCTGGCCGCTCTATTTTGAGACCATGAGCCTCGACTGGCACCTGGCCCTGTCCAATAACGCCGTGGCGCGGATTGGCGTGGGCCAGCCAGAGCCGTGGTGCGCGACCAACCACCAGGGCATCGGGCTGGCGCAGGAATCCCACGGCGACCTGCGCATCTACCGGCAGGCAGACCAACAGCCCCTCTTCACGACCAACTTCGCCCCCGGCTCCGGCGCCGAGGGGTTGCTGGACGTCAGCGACGGCCGGCGCGGCGTGGCAGCGGTCATCCGGCAGGCCTGGCAAACCTGGCCCAACGGGCTGGCGGGGTCGGCTTCCAACACCTTGTCGGTCCAGCCGTACCCCCCGTGGAGCCGGCAGTTCTACCAGTCCGCGTGGAACGAACCGCCGCGGCTGGGAACCAACGGCCTGTACTGGCTCGACGATATGCAGCACGTCGTCAAGGAGTGCCTGCTCTACTTTCACGGCGCGGCTGAAGCGGGGTCCAACTTGCTGGCGCTGGCGCGCACGGTCCAGTTCCCGCCCGTGGCCCTGGCGGACCGCGCCTGGCACCGGGTCGCCATGGCCAGCCTCGACCTGGGGGGCGTGCTGCCGGCCGACGTGGACTTGCCGCCCCTGTCGGACGAACGCCAGCCAGTCTACGCTCCGGAACGGTTCGACGGCACCACCTACGGGTTTGGCTGGGGGATCTTCGGCGATCCCGAGCCGGGCTACCGCATGGCCTCCTGCACCACCGGCGGCTGGCCCTACGGCGGCGCCCGGCCGTTCGCCACCCAGGCGCCGGCGGACTATTTCAACGCCCAGGACCAGGCCATGGGCGAACTCAACGTGCGTCCGGAATGGATGGCGCAATACCGGCATGACGAAGATTGGCCGCGGCTGCAGCTGACGGAAAATCCTTACTGCGGCGGCCGCTGGCGGATTTTTGCCGGGCACGGCGTGTCCAAGCTGGCCGCGCCTCCATTGCCGGGCGCCTTCCGGGACGGCAGCCCGGAGGAGCCGCAGTATTATGCCCGCGACGACGAACATGGCTGGTTCTATCATGTGGCCGAGGCGTACTGGGCCTCCGGCAATCCCTGGATTCGCGACTGGTACCGGTTCGTCGCCGAGTTCCGGCGCGTGCGCCTGGACGCGCTGGATCCCTGGCCGGATCACGGCAGCCGCGCCATTGGCCACAGCCTCAACCACGCGATCCAAGCCTGGCGCGTCACCGGCGACACCAACCTCCCCGCGCATATCAGCGCCTACCCCGGATATTTCACACCGTCACATTACAAGCGGGTGACGCGGCGAAAATTGAGGG
>CAZAYP010000105.1:0-16474 GCA_964489425.1 uncultured Verrucomicrobiota bacterium
GAAGTGGCCGATGTTGGCGACGATGGCCTTGTCCTTCATCTTCCGCATGTGGTCGAGGGTGATGATGTCCTTGTTGCCGGTGGCGGTGATGAAGATGTCGGCGCTGTCGAGCATGTCATCGAGCGTGGCGACCTGGTAGCCCTCCATCGCGGCCTGCAGGGCGCAGATGGGGTCGATCTCGGTGACGACCACGCGGGCGCCCTGGCCCTTGAGGGCCTGGCAGCAGCCCTTGCCCACGTCGCCGTAGCCGAGCACCACGGCCACCTTGCCGCTGAACATGACGTCGGTGGCGCGCATGATGCCGTCCACCAGCGAGTGGCGGCAGCCGTAGATGTTGTCAAACTTGGACTTGGTGACCGAGTCGTTGACGTTGAACGCGGGGAACAGGAGCGCGCCCTTCTCCTTCATCTGGTACAGGCGGTGCACGCCGGTGGTGGTTTCCTCGGTCACGCCGCGGATGTTTTTCACGATCCGGTGAAACCGGCCGGGGTCGGCCTTGATGGCCTTCTTGAGCTGCTTGAACAGGATGCCTTCCTCGCGGCAGCTCGGGGTGGCGTTAAGGATTTTCGGGTCTTCTTCGGCGCGGTAGCCCAGGTGGACGAACAGGGTGGCGTCGCCGCCGTCGTCGAGGATCATGTTCGGGCCTTTGCCGTTGCCCCAGTCGAGGATGCGGTCGGTGTAATCCCAGTATTCTTCCAGCGTCTCGCCCTTCTTGGCGAACACGGGGGTGCCGGCGGCGGCGATTGCGGCCGCGGCATGGTCCTGGGTGGAGAAAATGTTGCAACTGGCCCAGCGCACCTTGGCGCCCAGGATCTGGAGCGTGTCGATGAGCATGGCGGTCTGGATCGTCATGTGGAGCGAGCCGGTGATGCAGGCGCCCTTGAGCGGTTGCTGCTTGCCGTATTTCTTGCGCAGGGCCATCAGGCCGGGCATCTCGTCCTCGGCCAGCCGCATTTCCATGCGGCCAAAATCCGCCAGCTTGATGTCCGCCACCACGTACTCTTTATTCTTGCTGCTCATGAGTCCTCGCTTTCTTTTTTGCATGGATGGCGATCTATATTTGTTTTGCGGGGGTTTGACAAGTGTTTTGGCGCGGCGCAAACTCACCGCTCATGGAACCGGAACGGATCTCCCCGTTGAACCAGCACCCGCGGCGCGCGGGAACATACGTGCTGTACTGGATGCAGCAGGCGCAGCGCACCGAGGACAACCTCGCGCTGGACTATGCCGTGCTCCGCGCCAACGAGCTGAACCAGCCGCTGGCCGTGGCGTTCGGCCTGACCGGCGGTTACCCCGAGGCCACGGCGCGCCACTACCTGTTCCTGCTCGAAGGCCTGCGCGACGTGGCCGCGGCGCTCGCGCGGCGCGGGATCCCGTTCCAGTTGCTCAACGCCCCGCCGGACGAAGCCATCCCGCGGGCCGCCGCCGGCGCCAGCCTGGTGGTGACAGACGCGGGCTACCTGGCCATCCAGCGCCAATGGCGCGCGCGGGTGGCGGACCAGTTGGCCTGCCAACTGGTCCAGGTGGAGACGGACGTCGTGGTGCCGGTGACGCTGGTTTCCGAAAAGGCGGAGTTCGCCGCCCGCACCATCCGGCCCAAAATTCACCGGCACCTGGACCGGTTTCTCCGCATCCCATCGCCCCCGCGGTTGCACTGGAGCGGCGCGTCGCCGCGGCTGCCGGCGGCGGGTCCGCTCCTCGACCCCGCCGATCCGGACGGCGCGCTCAAGGCCATCGCGCCGGCGGCCGGGCTACCGGTCACCCCCCTGTTCCCCGGCGGCCAGCAGGCGGCGCAAGCGTGCTTGAAGAAATTCGTCAAAGCCCATCTGCACTTTTATCATGAGCTGCGCAGCGATCCGTCCGCGGACCACCAGTCGCATCTGAGCCCCTACCTGCATTTCGGGCAGGTGTCGCCGCTGCGCGTGGCTCGGGCGGTGATGGAGTCCAAGGCGCCCCAGTCCTGCCGCTACGATTTCATGGAAGAGCTGATCGTGCGCCGGGAACTGAGCATGAACTTCGCGTATTACCAGCCGCGCTACGCGGAGTATGCGGCGGTGCCGGATTGGGCGCGCGCCACCCTGGCCGAGCACGCCGCCGACCCGCGGCCATACCTGTACACGACCGACCAACTGGAGCAGGCCGCCACCCACGACCCCTATTGGAACGCGGCCCAGCGCGAAATGGTCCAGACCGGCATGATGCACAACTACATGCGCATGTACTGGGGCAAGAAAATCATCGAATGGACCGCCAGCCCCGAAGCGGCTTTTGCCACGGCCTTATACTTGAACAACAAGCACGCCCTGGACGGCCGCGACGCCAACTCGTATGCCGGCGTGGCCTGGTGTTTTGGCCTGCACGACCGCCCCTGGGGCGCGCGCCCGGTGTTCGGCACGGTGCGCTACATGAGCGCGGCGGGCCTGGCGCACAAGTTTGACATCGAGAACTACGTGGCGCGGGTGGCACGGGCGGGCTGACGCCAGGCGAGGCCATGAATACTTTGGCAAGAATACGCGAGAAAGTACGACACAAGGATTACTATCTCTCCAGTCATGCCGAAGAAGAAATGTGGGCTGACCGTCTGGATTGCGAGGATATTGAGCACACCATCCTGAATGGCTGGATTGAGAAGCGCCTGACGAGTGACCCACGCGGGACGCGTTACCGGATTGAAGGCCCCGCAAAGGACAAGCGCATGGTGCACATCATTTGCCGCTTCGATGCGCAAGCTGAATTGCTTGTCATTACCGTGTATGCTCTATAGGGTATGGCCATGAAATGCGAGTTTTGCCAGGGGACAACGGAAACGCGCAAAGTGCGCAAACAGCATTTATATCGAGGCCGGCTTTACATCGTCGAAAATGTGGATGCCGAGGTGTGCCGGGAGTGTGGCGAACGGTACTTCCACGCGTCGACGCTAACCGCGGTTAACCGGATGCTGGGGCGCGCGCATAAGGTCAAAGAATTGTTGCAGGTAGAGGTTGTGGCCGTGTAACGGGTGCAGGCCGGCTTGGATGCCGGTGCCCCTACGGCTGGTAATAATCCTGCAGCGCGCGCACTTGGAGCTCCACCCCGCGGACGTGGCACAGGGCGGCCAGCGACGCGCGCGCGCCCGACTCGGTGGTGATGATCGGCACGTTGCGTTGAATGGCCTCGGAGCGGATCTGCGCCTCGTCCGCGCGGGTGACCGACCCGCCCGGCGGGTTGATCAGCAGGACCACCTTGCCTTCCTTGATCAGGTCCAGGATATTGGGGTGGCCGCCGTCGCGCAGCTTGAGGATCGTGGCGCAGCTCAGGGCCGCGGCGGTCAGCGCCGCGGCGGTGCCGGCGGTGGCGACCAGGTCGTACCCCAGCGCCACCAGCTGGCGGGCGATGTCCACCAGCCACGGCTTGTCCGGGCTCTTGCCGCTCAGGAACACCAAGCCGGACCGCGGCAGATCCTGGCCCGCGGCCAGCTGGCTTTTCCAGTAGGCCACTTCGAAGTCGCGGTCGATGCCCATGACCTCGCCCGTGGACTTCATTTCCGGGCCGAGGATCGGGTCCACGCCCGCGAATCGGCTGAAAGGCAGGACCGCCTCCTTGACGGCGAACCAGGTCACCGCCGGGCGCTTGGATTCCAGTCCCAGATCCTTGAGTTTCTGGCCCATGATCACGCGCGCCGCGACCTTGGCCAGCGGCACGCCCGTGGCCTTGCTCACAAACGGCACGGTGCGCGAGGCGCGCGGATTGACCTCGATCACGTACAGCTCGTTGTCCTTGACCCCAAGCTGCACGTTCATCAGGCCCTTGACCTCGAGTTCCAGCGCCATTTTCGCGCAGGCCGCGCGAATCTGGTCGATAATCGCCGGCGCCAGGGTGTGCGGCGGCACGCAGCAGGCGCTGTCGCCGGAGTGGATCCCGGCCTCCTCGATATGCTGCATGACGCCGCCGATGTACACATCGGTCCCGTCGCACACCAGGTCCACGTCCACCTCGGTGGTGTGGGCGAGGAACCGGTCCAGCAGCACGGGGAACCCGGGGCTGGCCTTGAACGCGGCCTCGACGAACGGGCGCACATCTTCCTCGCGGGCCGCCACCATCATGGCCCGGCCGCCCAGCACGTAGGAGGGGCGGATCATCACCGGGAACCCGATGCGGCGGGCCACGACCAGGGCCGCGTCCACGGTCAGCGCCGTGCCGCTCTCCGGCTGGCGCAAGCCGAGCTTGTCGAGCATCACGCGGGTGCGCTCGCGGTCTTCGGCGCGGTCGATGCTGTCGGGCGAGGTGCCGAGGATCACGGCGCCGGCCTTCATCAGGCGCATGGACAAGTTGAGCGGGGTCTGGCCGCCCATCTGGACGATGATGCCCAGGGGTTGCTCGTTCTCGTAGATGTTGAGCGTGTCCTCGAAGGTCAGCGGCTCGAAATAGAGCTTGTCGGCCGTGTCGTAGTCGGTGCTGACGGTCTCGGGGTTGCTGTTGACCATGATGGTCTCGTAGCCCAGCTCGCGCAGCGCCATGACCGTGTGCACGCAGCAGTAATCGAACTCGATGCCCTGGCCGATGCGGTTCGGCCCGCTGCCCAGCACCATGACCTTGGGCCGGTCGGTGTGGCGCGACTGGTCATGCTGCGCGTAGCTGGAATAGAAGTAGGGCGTGTAGGCCTCGAACTCGGCGGCGCAGGTGTCCACCAGGCGGTACACGGGCTTGATCCCCTGGGCCAGCCGCTCGCGGCGCACGTCGAGCTGGGTGACGCCGCTGCCGCGCAGCGCGGCGATCTGCAGGTCGGAAAACCCGTTGGACTTGAGTTCGCGCAGGAAATCCGCGTCCAGCGGGCGCGTCAGCGGCACGCGTTTGAGCGCGGTCTCCAGTTCCACGAGCTGCGCGAACTGGTCGATGAACCAGGGGTCAATATGGGTCAGCTCGGCGATGCGCGTCACGGACATGCCCTGCTGGAGGGCGTACTTGATGTAGAAATGGCGCTGGTTGTGCGGCGCGCGCAGGTTCTCCAGCAGGCGGTCCCGGTCCACCCGCTCCTCCTCGCGCCGGCCCAGGCCGTCCACGCCGATTTCCAGGCCGCGGAACGCTTTCTGCAGCGCCTCCTTGAAGTTGCGGCCGATGGCCATGGTCTCGCCCACGGACTTCATGCTGACGCCCAGCAAGGGCGCGGCGCCCGGGAACTTCTCGAACGCGAAGCGCGGGATCTTGACCACGCAGTAATCCAGCGTGGGCTCGAAGCAGGCCGGGGTCTCGCGGGTGATATCGTTGGGCAGCTCGTCGAGGGTGTAGCCCACGGCCAGCTTGGCGGCGATCTTGGCGATGGGGAACCCCGTGGCCTTGCTGGCCAGGGCCGAGCTGCGCGACACGCGCGGGTTCATCTCGATCACCACCATGCGGCCGGTGCGCGGGTCCACGGCAAACTGCACGTTGGAGCCGCCGGTCTCCACCCCGATGGCGCGCAGGCAGGTGATCGCGGCGTTGCGCATGTGCTGGTACTCGGCGTCGGTCAGGGTTTGCACCGGCGCGACGGTGATGCTGTCGCCGGTGTGGATGCCCATCTGGTCGAGGTTCTCGATGGAGCAGACGATGACCGCGTTGTCGCGGTGGTCGCGCATGACTTCCAGCTCAAACTCTTTCCAGCCCCAGACCGACTCCTCCAGCAGCACCTGGTGCGCGCGGCTCGCGGCCAGGCCGCTTTCCACGATCTGTTCCAGCTGCTGGAGGTCGTGGGCCGTGCCGCCGCCGGTGCCGCCCAGGGTGAAGCTGGGCCGCACGATGATCGGGAACCCCATGGCCCGCGCGGCGCGGCGCGCTTCCGCCAGGCTGGTCACCAGCTGGCTCTTGAGGCATTCCAGGCCGGCCTTTTCCATCGCGGCCTTGAACAGCTGGCGGTCCTCGGCGCGGCGGATGACCTCGGCACTGGCGCCGATCATCTGCACGCCGTACTTGTCCAGCACGCCCGCCTCGGCCACGGCCAGGGCGGTGTTGAGGCCGGTCTGGCCGCCCAGCGTGGGCAGGAGCGCGTCCGGCCGTTCGCGGGCGATGACCCGCGCGACCATGTCCGGGGTGATCGGCTCGATGTACGTGCGGTCCGCCACTTCCGGGTCGGTCATGATCGTGGCCGGGTTGCTGTTGATCAGCACCACCTGGTAGCCTTCCTCGCGCAGCGCCTTGCAGGCCTGGGTGCCGGAATAGTCAAACTCGCAGGCCTGGCCGATGACGATCGGGCCGGAGCCAATCAGCATTATTTTTTTGATGTCCGTGCGTTTGGGCATGGTACCGCCTCGTTGCTAACAAGTCGTATAGTGCTATTGTTTTGGGACCCCGGTGTCAATCATGGAGGGCGCCCCCGGGAACCCCGGCGCGCCGGCCACAACCCTGGGTTGCAAAATTCGCGCCAATGTAATACACCCAAGCCAGCCGGAAACACAAGGAACCATGCACATGATCTGCCGGATTTGCGATCACCCGCAACTGGACGAGGCGCTGGACCTGGGGGTCCAGCCCTGGGCCAACCATTTCCTGCGGCCGGAGGAGGTGGGCTGCGAGCCGGCCTATCCCCTGCGCGTGGTCCACTGCCCCCGCTGCCAGTGCGCCCAGCTGGACTACACCGTGCCCAAGGAGGTCATGTTCAGCAACCACACCTACGTGTCCGGCACCACCCGCACCTTGCGCCAGCACTTCCTGGACACCGCCCGCGGCATCGACGCGGCCTTTTTCAACCAGGCGCCCGGCCGATCCGTGCTGGATATCGGGTCCAACGACGGCACCATGCTGGCGCAGTTCAAGGCCCTGGGCTACGACGTGCTGGGCGTCGAGTCCTGCGCGCCGGTGGCGCAGACGGCCCGCGACCAGGGCGTCCCGACCGTGACGGCGTTTTTCAACCTGGACACCGCCCGGGATCTCAACCGCAAGTTCCATGTCATCCATGCCTCGGGCGTGTTCTTCCACCTCGAAGAGTTGCACTCCGTGACCGAGGCGGTGCGGGAGTGCCTGCGGCCGGACGGCGTGTTCGTGGTGCAGTTCCTGTACCTGAAGAGCATCGTGGACAACCTGGCCTTTGACCAAATCTACCACGAGCACCTGCTGTATTACACCGTGACCACCCTCAACCGGTTGCTGGCGCGCCACGGGCTGGCCGCGTTCGACGCCCACTGGTCGCCGATCCACGGCGGCTCGATCATCCTCATGGCCACGCATGCCGGCGCGCGCGCGGCCACCCCCCGCCTCGCAGACCTGCTGGCGCAGGAAGCCGCGTGTGGCATCAACGAGCTGGCCACGTGCCACCGCTTCGCCCGGGACATTCAAGCGCTCAAGACCCGCACGCTGGCGTACCTGGACCAGGCCCGGGCCCGCGGGCGGCGCATTTATGGCATGGGCGCGCCGGTCAAGGGCAACACGCTGCTGAACTACTTTGGCATCGGCACGCAGTACCTGGACTTCCTGGTCGAAAAAAATCCGCTGCGCAAGGGGCTCTTTTCGCCCGGCATGCATATTCCGATCATCCTGGAAGACGCCGTGGCCGCGCCGCCGGACATCTACTTTGTGCTGGCGTGGAACTTCAAGAAAGAGATCCTCGCCAACAACCAGCCGCTGCTGGACCGCGGGGTGGAGTTCTTCTTCCCCGTGAACCCGCGCGAGGCGCTGTGAAGATCGCGGTCACCGGCGCGCTCGGGTTCCTGGGCCGGCACCTGTGCCCGGCGCTGGAGCAGGCCGGCCACGAGGTGGTCCGCGTGGACTTGCCGGACTACGACCTGCGCCGCTCCGCCGCGCTCGACGCCCTGCCCGCGGCAGCGTTTGACCAAATCTACCACCTGGCGGCCTGGACCCGGGCCGGCGACTTCTGCCGCCGCCACCCCGGCGAGCAGTGGATCGTGAACCAGCAGCTCAACACCCACGTGCTGGCCTGGTGGCAGGAGCGCCAACCGCAAGCCAAGCTGATGGCCATGGGCAGCAGCGGCTGCTACGCCCCGGAATCCGACCTGGTCGAGGAAAACTACCTCGCCGGCCAGCCCGTGCCTGACCTGTTCGCCTATGCCATGACCAAGCGCATGCTCTACATCGGCCTGGAAACCTTGCGGCGCCAGTACGGCCGCCGGTACCTGTGCCTGTCGCCGTCCACGCTGTACGGCCCCGGCTATCCGCTGGACGGCCGGCCGATGCACTTTATCTATGATTTGATCCGCAAGATCGCCGCCGCCCGCTACGAGGGCGCGCCGGTGGAGCTGTGGGGCGACGGGTCGCAGGTGCGCGAGCTGGTGCTGGCGCGCGATTTCGTGGCCGCGGCCCTGGCGCTGGCCGCCAGCGCGGACAACGAGCTGGTCAACATCGGCGCCGGGGCGGGCCAGACCATCCGCTGGTTCGCGGAGCAGGTCTGCGCGGCCGTGGGCTATGACCCGGCACGCATTCGCTACGACCCGGCGCGCGCCGTGGGCGCGCCGGCCAAGGTGCTCAACACCGCGAAGCTGCGCCGCCTCTGGCCCGCCTGGGCGCCCACCCCGCCGGAGCAGGGCGTGCGCGAGGTCGTCGCCTGGTACCTCCGGGAGAAAGGGTACGCGTGAAGCTATGAGCAACATCCTGATCACCGGCGGCTGCGGATTCATCGGGTCCAACCTCGCCGTGGCCTTGCGCCAGGCCGGGCACGAGGTCGTGGCGCTCGACAACCTCTCGCGCCGCGGGTCCGAGATCCTGCTGCGCCGCGTGCAAGACGCCGGCGCCGCGTTCCAGCACGGCGATATCCGCACCCCCGAGGATCTCGACCGGTTGCCCGATGACCTGGAGGTCATGATCGAGTGCAGCGCCGAGCCATCCGTGATGTGCGGCACGCGCGGCGCGGATGCGCGGTTCCTGGTCAACAACAACCTGGGCGGCGCCGTCAACTGCCTGGAATGGGCGCGCCAGCGCCAAGCCCGGGTGCTGTTCCTCTCCTCCTCGCGGGTGTATCCGTATGACGCCATCAACCGGCTTGATTTTGAAGCCAGCCCCAACCGGTTTGTCTGCCGTGCCCAGGGGCCGGGCGTGGGCCCCGCGGGCATCAGCCCGGCGTTCCCGCTGGACGGGTACCGCTCGCTGTACGGCGCCACCAAGCTGGCGGCCGAACTGCTCCTGCGCGAGTACGCCGCGCAGTACGACCTGCCGGCGCTGATCCTGCGCTGCGGCGTGGTGGCCGGCCCGTGGCAACTGGGCAAAGTGGACCAGGGTGTGTTCACCTACTGGCTGGCCAGCCACTATTTCAACAAGCCGCTGAAATACATTGGATTCGGCGGCCACGGGCTCCAGGTGCGCGATCTGCTGCACGTGGACGACCTGGCCGACCTGGTGCAGGCGCTGTTGCCCGCCCTCGCCGCGGGCCGCGGCGACATCTATAACGCCGGCGGCGGCCCGGGCGCGGCGCTCTCCCTGCGCGAAACGACCGACCTGTGCCGGACCATCACGGACCACGCGTTTGAGATCGGCTCGGACCTGCAGGACCGGCCGGCGGACGTGAAATGGTACATCACCGACAACACCGCCACCACCGCCAGGTTCGGCTGGCAACCGCGCCGGGACGCGCGCCGCATCCTGCAAGACACCCACGACTGGCTGACCCGCCACGAGGCCGAGTTCCGGCGCTTGTTGGGCTGAGGGTTTGACCTATGTTTACACTGAAACCTTCTTTCAAGCATCCGGGTTGGGTCCTGGTGGGCGTGGCGTTGTGGCTGGACTTGGGCCTCATGCTGTCCGCCGTGGCCAAGACTGCGCCCGCGCCGGCCGTGTTCATCATCGATTGTCCCCGCTGCCAGACCAAGGTGGCCGCCCATGAAAAAGGGCGGGCGGTTGGCCAGAGCGTGGATCCAGCGTCAGGTACGGTCTGCACCAAACTGCTGGTGGTGGGGTGCTGCCCGGTCTGTGATGAGCCGCTGGTGGGCGCGGCCCTGCAGGAGCCTGGCGCGGATCCGACCGGCGCCGTCCGCTGGTCCGATATGACCCGGGTGCACCCCCAGCCGGCGCGGGTGCCGAGCAGCGAGCATGTGCCGGCGGTGGTGCGGGCGACGTTGGAGGAAGCCGAGCGCGCCATGCAAGTCCACGCCTACACCGCCGCCTGCGTGATGTTTGGCCGGGCGCTGGAGGGGGTGCTGCACGACGTGCTGTCCCGGGCTGCGGGCGCCAACGGCGCCACCCTGCCCCCGCCGCGGCAATTGATGATGGCCGAGAGCCTGCGGCTGATGAAGGAGTGGGACCTGCTGGATCC
Organism: uncultured Verrucomicrobiota bacterium; assembly: GCA_964489425.1. Lineage (GTDB taxonomy): Bacteria > Verrucomicrobiota > Kiritimatiellia > RZYC01 > CAZAYP01 > CAZAYP01. Next base: position 10,208 of record CAZAYP010000105.1, read on the forward strand.
GCGGCTGTACGAGTGGTGCAAGGAGCTGCATGGGTTCCGCAACCTCGCCGCTCACCCCACGGACGTCGTCATCACCCGCGAGGACGCCACGGATCTGCAGGCCCTGGTCTATGCCATCGTGGAATATACGTATGACATGACGGATCACTTGAACGCCCTGCACCAACGCACTACCCGTCAGCCGGCCGCCGGCCCCGATTCTCCGTAGGTCAAAGGCAAAGGAGGCGCTCAAGCGCCTCAGCCGCCCGGCGCTGCGGCCGGGCCTGCATCCGGGTTTGCCGCGGCGGCGGGCCGGGTCCGTTCCGCCGGCGCCGGGTCGGGGTGGCGGCGGGCCGGCGGATGGGTCCAGCGCTCCAGGGCCGCGGCCCGGGAGGGGTCCATCCGCGAGGAAAACTTGAGGTACACCAGGCCGTCCTTGAACGACACGCGCTGCGGCAGGCGCGCGGCGCGGCGCGGCGGGGCCAGGCGCAGCAGGGCCTGCATCTTCATGATCTCGGCGGTTTTCTGGACCACGCCGTGCGGAATGTAAACCAGGATATCCTGCTGCTTCATCTGCCGGTGGGTGGCCTGGTCCAGGGCCTGGTACACGTTGACCCCCTGGCTCACCTGCTGCGCCGCCAGGCTTTCGTGGTAGCCGCCGAGGAGCAGCGCCCACAGCAGCGGCTCGTGGGGCAACATGCCCGCGCGCTTCCAGATGTCGATCTGCCGCAGCGCCCGGAAAACCCAGGTCTGGGCCGCGTCGCCCTCCGCGGCCAGCCACGCGGCCCAGGCGGGGAAGATCACCGGGAACAACCCCAGGTCCATGAGGATCCGGAACCCGCGTTCCACGTGGCCGCAGAACATGAACTTGAGCATTTCGTCGTACATCCGCTCGCGCGAGGACAGCTTGAGCAGCCCGCCCAGCTCGCGGATGGCGGCCAGGGCCTGGGGCTCGATCTGGAAATCCAGGGTCGCGGCAAAGCGGACAGCGCGCAGCATGCGCACCGGGTCCTCGCGGATGCGCGCGGCCGGCTCGCCGACCATGCGCAGGCAGCGAGCCTCCAAGTCCTGGAGCCCGCCGGTATAATCGATGATGCTATAATCCGCGATGTTGTAGAACATGGCGTTGACGGTGAAGTCGCGGCGGAACGCGTCCTCCTCCGGCGTACCGTACACGTTGTCGCGCAGGATCAGGCCGTCGCGCGCCAGGAACTGCTGGCCGGGCTGCACCTGCTCTTCCGGGCACGGCGGGGCGCGGAAGGTCGCCACCTCCACGATCCGGCCCGGGAAAAACACGTGCACCAGGCGGAACCGGCGGCCGATCAGGCGGCTGTTGCGGAAGAGCTTTTTCATCTCGCCGCACTGCGCGTTGGTCACCACGTCAAAGTCTTTCGGGGTGCGCCGCAGCAGCAGGTCCCGCACGCCGCCGCCGGCCAGGTAGCCCAGGTAGCCGGCCTCGTTGAGCCGGTACAACACGCGCAGCGCCTCGGGGGCGATGTCCTTGCGGCTCAGGTGATGCTGGGTCCGATCTATGATTACAGGTTCCATTACGCCCCATTATTGCGCCCGCAGGGGCCGTGTCAATGGCGGAAGCATGAATCCTTGGGACGGCGCCGGCCCGCGGCGGCCCGCGGCGGCCGCGGGATCTCATACCACTTTTACATAAGCATCGGTACTTGTCTGGGCTCCCCTCCTTTTCAAGGCGGGGGGGACCCGCAGGGTGGGGCGGTTGTTCCGGGTTCCACCCACCGTGATATCGGGGCGCGGACCATCCACAACCACCCCGGCCTGCGGCCACCCCTCCTTGCAAAGGAGCGGAGCTCGTATGCTTGTTCTCATGCGGAAATGGTATCAGCCGCGGCGCACGTCCAGCAGGCGGGGGGGCAACTCCTTGATGAACCGCGACGGCGGGCAGTACTCGGTGCTGCCGTCGTACTGGCGGCGCAGGGCGGGCACGCAGAAATACAGCAGGTCGCGGGCGCGCGTGGCCGCCACGTAAAACAGGCGCCGCTCCTCGGCCTCGCCGCCGGCCACGTTCAGGGCGCGGCTGGAGGGGAACAGCCCGTCGGCCAGCCAGACCACGAACACCACCTTCCACTCGAGCCCCTTGGCCTGGTGGATGGTGCTCAGGCGCAGGTACTCGGCGGCATCCTCGCCGGGCTGGGGCTCGGCATCGACGTTGGTCAGCAGCGACATCTCGGCCAGGAACGTCTCCAGCAGCTCGAACCGGCCGGCGAACGTCAGCAGCTCCTGCAAATCCTCCATGCGGCTGGCGGGGTTGTCGAAGGTCTCGGCGGCGTAATCGTTATAGAAGTCCTTGATGAACTCTTGGATCAGCGGGGCCGGCCCGGGGTCCAGGGTGGCGTCGGCGTGGCGCGCGGCGATCCCGGCGATGGCGGTGGCCGCCGGACGCGCCGCCGCGGGCACGAGTTCGATCCAACGCTGGCGCAGGGCGGCCTGCCGCCAGTCCATGCGCTGGTTCAAGCCGGCCCAGATGCGGCTGACGGTTTTCTCGCCCACGCGCGGCAGCATCTCGCTCAGGCGGCGGAACGCCAGCTCGTCGACCGGGTTGGCCAGGCTGCGCAGCAGGGCGCAGACGTCCTTGACGTGGGCCTGCTCGAAGAAGCGCACGCCGGACGTGATGAGGTAGCGCGTGTTCTGGCGGGTCAGCTCCAGCTGCAGCTCCATGGCGTGAAAGTGGGCGCGGTACAAGATCGCGATATCCCGCGCGGCATACCCCTGCTGGCGCAGGGCGCGGACCTGGTCCAGGATGTAGCGCGCCTGCTCCGGGCCGTCGCGCAACTGGACCAGCACGGGCTTGGCGTGGTCTTCGCGCATGGCTTTCATGGTTTTCTGGAACTGCTCCGGGTTGCCGGCGATGCAGACGTTGGCCACGTCGAGGATCTCCGGCACGCTGCGGTAGTTGGTCTCCAGCTTGTACACGTGCGTGCCCGGGTACCGGTCGGGGAAGGTGATGATGTTGCGGAAGTCCGCGCCGCGCCAGGAGTAGATGCTCTGGAAATCGTCGCCGACGACCAGCAGGTTGCGGTGGCGGGCGGCCAGCAGGTCCACCCAGCGCGCCTGCAGGGCGTTGGTGTCCTGGTACTCGTCCACCAGCACGTGCAGGAATCGTTCCTGGTAATGCTCGCGCGCATCGGCACAGTCTTCGAGCAGCCGCAGGCCGTTGAGCAGCAGGTCGTCGAAATCCATGGCGTTCTGGGTCCGCTTGCGCTCCTCGTACAGCCGGTGGACGCGGCCGATGTCGGCGGGGTCCACGGCGTGGAACTGGTACTCGGTGGCCGCCACCTCGGCCAGGGCCTTGCCGGTGTTGGCCGCGAAGCTGAACAGGCTCAGCAGCACGTCCGGCTTGGGGAAATGCTTGCCGCGCAAGTCGAGCTCGTGGGCGCACTGGCGTACCAGGCGGCGCGCATCGTCCTGGTCGAAAATGCTGTAATCCGCACCGTACCCCAGGCGGCTGGCGTGGCGGCGCAGCATGCGGTTGGCGGAGTGATGGAAGGTGCCGCCCCACAGGCCGCCCACCTCGGGGCCCACCAGCCCGCGGGCGCGCTCGAGCATCTCCTGGGCCGCGCGGTTGGTGAAGGTGAGCAACAGGATCCGGTCGGCCGGCACGCCGCGGCCCACCAGGTAGGCCACGCGGCAGGTCAGGGTGCGCGTCTTGCCGGTGCCGGCGGCGGCGATGACCAGCACCGGGCCGTCCGGCGCGGACACGGCCGCCAGCTGCTCGTCGTTCAGGAGCTGGTCAAAGGCGAGAGCTGACACGGTTCATTGAGGCTGGTTGTCTCAGCCCCCATCCTTTTCTGGGCAAGAAAATAGACCTCACGCCAGGGAACTGGCGCTCAGGCCGTGAGCACTTCACGCTCGACGGGAATCCTGCTCAAGATCACTTCCCGCAGATCGATCTTGGCGCTGGCATTATCAATGTCGATGCCGGCCAGATTGCCCTCGGCATCGTAATCCAAGACAATCCCCGCAGACACCTCGCGGCTCTCGGTGCTGGGTTTGGCCGATAAATCGATATACAGCGAGTCGGTATCCCGATAATACTGCAGCCTCATGGTTTGAACCTCCGATCCGGAAATGCGTTGTGAATGGTTGTCTTATCCGCCAGCGTCACGACGCGGAGATAGCGGCCTTCCAACTCATGGACCTCGCCCCAAAAACGGAATCGATTATGCTCCTGGGGCTCCACCCGCAACGGGTTAAGGCAGACCCGCACGCACCACTCTTTTCGCAGGTAGGGCCGCTTGCGTAACACCTCGTTTTCGAAATACTGGGTAAATCCATATTCCATGACCTTGATAATAGAGCAACCCGGCGCAGCAGGGAATCAAATCTTTGGGCCGGCGGTCACAGGACGTCCCGCAGGGTGCGGCCGGCGAACCCGGTCCCCAGCATGGCCTCGATCCGGCCCAGCTCTTTCTTCACCGCGCCGCTGAAGCTGTAAATGCCGGGATCGTCCGGCCCGCCCTGCTGGAGGATGAGGTCGTAGGCGTCCTTGAGCGCCACCTTTTCCGGGGCCTTGAGCAGGGTGTAGCAGCCCGGCTGCTCGGCCATCTCCGAGAACCAGCCGCCCAGGACAAAGACATTGATCATCTCGTTGGCCAGGCGCAGCGGCACGTGGTTGTCCCGGGCAAACGCCTGGACGTCAAACGGCTGGGCCATGCCTTCCAGGGCCTGGCCGGCGCGGGTCAGGGCGGCCAGCCCGATCGCCAGCCGGGTCTTGAAGCCCGCCTTTTCGGCGCGCTTTTCCATGACGTAGGATGTTTCGTTCTGGATGGCGTATGCGATCTGTGCGCCGAGCAGCACCAGGAGCCAGCTCACGTACAGCCAGGCCAGGAAGATCGGTACCGACGCGAACGTGCCGTAAATCGCGTTGCGGCTGGTCACGCCCACCTGGAAGCTGATGTAGATGGCCTGCCACCCGAGGAACAGGACCGCGGTCAGAAACCCGCTGATCAGGGCGGCGGCCAGGCCCACCTTGGTGTTGGGCATGGCCGCGTTCAGGAAAAAGAACGCCAGCCAGCAGGCCAGCAGCGGCGCCAGGTGCAGCAGCATCCCGTGCAGCATGCCGGCGCTGTCGAAGCGCGACACCACCGGGTCGCTCTTCAGCGTGGCGGAGAGCGTGGTGGCCAGCCCGATCAGGATGGGCACCACCACCAGGATGCTGATGTAGTTGGCCGCGCGGCGAAACGGGTTGCGGAACGTGGTGATGCCCCAGATGCGGTTGAACGACTCCTCGATGTTGCTCAACACCGTCGCGGCCAGCAGCAGCACCGTCACCAGGCCCACCCAGCCCATGGCCGCAAAGTTGGTGCGCCGGGCCAGCACCATCATGCGGTTGATGAACTCCCGGAACCCGTCCGGCATCCCCTGCTGCCACTCCATGAGCCGGGCGGTCTGCGCCTCGCCGTAGCCCATGCCGGACATGATCGCGAAGCCGATCGCCAGCAGCGGCACCAGCGACATGAGCGACGCGAAGGTCAGCGCCGAGGCGTGGATCGGCAACTGGTTGTTGACAAAGCCGCGGACCAGGATGACCAGCAGCCGCATCCAGCGGATGCCGATCCGCCGCGCGCGGTTGAACGTGTTGAGGTCCGTCTCCCAGATGCCGTGAAACAGGAATTGGCTGACCCGTTGCCACCAGTTTTGTTGAGCGTTATTCATGGTTCATCCGTTTCGCAGGCCCAGTTTTACCAAGGGCCGGGCGCAGGTGCAAGCCATTGCGCGGCCGCGAGCCGGGCGCGGAGGCACGCCGCATTCCGGTGTAGGCCCGGCCTCAGCGCCGGGCGTCTGGCCCGCGGGCGCTGACCGTGGCCTGGAGGCACGCCGCATTCCGGTCAGTTCAGCAGCAGCAACAGCCAGGGCACGGGGTGCGGGTCGCGCAAGGTGATGCCCACGAGGTCCGTGGCCAGGTACACCCAGGTCGCGCCCCGCGGCTCGGTTTCCTGGTAGCGCCCGTCGCCGTTGACGTCGACGAAGGCAAACCCGTTGTAGGTGGTCAGGCCAAGGACCAAAACAAGCACAATCCTGAACGCCAGTTGGTCCCGCCCCGGGCGGGACCGACCAGAGGCCAACCCAACCCTACGATTGACGACCACCCCCGATTTTGGCAACCTCACACCATGAAATCAATACAGTCAGCCACCTTTAGCCCACAACAGCGCCCTATCACCGGAAACCGCCCCAGAAGAAATATATTCTATCAGCTCATCTTCAGACATCCTGATCTCGACGATCACCTGCAGAGGACGGGCGCCATGGCAAGGA
>CAZAYP010000106.1:0-15336 GCA_964489425.1 uncultured Verrucomicrobiota bacterium
CGTGTCCATCCGTGTCCATCCGTGGTTGTTTGTCTGCTTCCATTCGCACCTGCTTCTTGAAATCCAGACAGGCACTTGTCGGATGATCCAAAGGGGTTCATCCGGGAAGTTGATGTCTGGCGCATGATCATCACCGGTGAGCGCAACCCGGCGCAGATTGCTTGATCGGATAACCCGATGAACAGGATGGGCAATCTCGCCCGGTCCTGGAACCGTCGGAATCATTGCACCACGAAGACCACGAAGAAGACCGGGATACGCGCCAGAATCCTCATCCTGTCCTGCTTTTTGCTTCGGTCTCTGTGACCTTCGTGTCCTTCGTGGTGATAGATCCGTTCCGTAGAATCAGGGAACCCGCCCGTGGTGGACGCGGTTATCGTCAGGTCATCCGGACAGGAACTTTTCGGATGAGCCGTTTATTGCCCCAACTGCGGCGTGGAGCTGACGCGCCTGGAATACGACGCGCCGAAACCGCGGCAACGCGGAACCGCGCGGCGAGCAACGCGCAACGCATGCAAGAACAAGAAGATACAGACATGGGATTGGGCGCAGGTGCCTTTCCCCAACCCCGGTTTGGTGACGAAGAGCGCCAAGCCGGTGATGGTTCTTTCACAACTTAACTTTTGAGGAGCGGCGCTGGATTTAGGTCCGCTGAAGAAGCGGGGCATGGCGGTTCGCCATGTGCAGCGTTAACTCAAAAAGCAGGGCGGCCGGCAACTACGAGTTTCCGGAAGTTCCCTACCACGACGGCCGCGGTTACGTGTTCCCCGCGCCCTGCAAGGGGTCACGCGTGCTCAAGACCAGCGACGACACCGAAGCGTACATCGCCGAGGCACTCAAGTCGTACAAGAAAGCCGGCTGCGCCGTGGGCCAGCAGCCCGGCGCGTTCAGTTTGTCAATCGAGCGCGCGGGAATCAACCCATAATAAACTTAACACATGCAGGGCGCATGTGTATTTTGCTTGTAAACAGGATGCTGATTTGGAATTCGCGCTACTTGCTCGTACGATGGATTTTGCTTGCCGACAGGCAAGGCGGTGGCGACTGGGGGTGGGGGCGGTTCTGATTCTCGGGGTGCTGGCTGGTCCATCGGGGGTTCAGGCTCAGTGGCTGACCCAGCGGTTCTTCCTGCAACCGGGATGGAATGCCGTTTACCTCGAGGTGCAGCCAGAGCCGGTGTACTGCAGCCAGGTGTTCACCAACCCGGCGATCGAGAGCGTGTGGAAATGGGACCGGCAATTTTCGACGGTGCAGTTCACGGATGATCCCAGCCAACTCCTGCCGGAAGACCCGCACTGGCTGGCCTGGCTGCCGCCGGCCAACTCCAATGCTTTTCTCGGGCGCTTGTACGCGCTGCAGGGGTGCCAGGCCTACCTGGTCAAGGTAGCCTCCAACGCCGCGGCCTTCACCCTGGGCATCAAGGGCCGGGCGATGCTGCCGGCGCCGGAGTGGTACCCGGAAAGCCTGAACTTGCTGGGATTCCCGGTGCACACCAACACCCCGCCGACGTTCAGCGAGTTCTTCGCCTTCACGCCGGAGGTGGACGTGACGCTCGGGCACCTCAACGAGCTGTACAAGATTGATGCCAACAACCGCAACGTGCGGATCGTGCTGCCGGCGCGCGAGCGGGTCGAAGCCGGGCGCGCGTACTGGGTGCGGTGCGAGAGCGAGCTGCGCCAGGCCGCGGCGCTGGAGGTGACCCCGGGCGGCGCCGGCGGGCTGGACTTCGGCTTCACCGGCTCGCGGCAGAGCTTGGCCATCCTTAACGCCCACCCGTCCAACGCCATGGCCGTGGTGGTGCGGCCGCACGACTCCGAGCCCGCACCCGCCGGCCAGCCGGAGGTGGCCGGTCCGGTGGCCCTGTCCTACCTGGCGCAGGATGCCAGCAACAACTGGGACTGGCTTGAGTTCCCGGCCAGCGGCGTGACCTACGTGGTGGCCGCCGGCCAGACCTGGGACCTGCAACTGGGCATCCGCCGCGACGACATGCCGCCCTACGCCCCGGCCGGCACCAACGGCGCACTTTACCAGTCGTGGCTGGAGGTCTGCGACGCGGCGCAGTCCCTGCGCACCCGCGTGCCGGTGGTGGCGCAGCGCGTGCTGATTGGCCCCGTGACGCCGGACGAACAGGCCGGCCTGTGGGTGGGCGCGGCGGTGCTGAGCCAGGTCAACGCGCCGGCCTACACCGGCACCAACCTGCTGGAAACCTTTACGCCGCTGGAAATGCGGTTGATCGTGCATGTTGATGCCTATGGCCAAAGCCGCCTGCTCCAGCAGGCCATCCTGGCCTGGGACGCCGCGATCACCAACTACAGGCTTTATCGCGCCGAGGCCGGGGTCCCGGCCGACGCCGACCCCGTGCGGCGGATCAGTTCCTCCGCCCTGCCACTGATGGCGCCGGTCCCCCTGGCGGGCACCTTCACCGGCAGCCTCAGCGGTACGGTCACGGTCCGTTTCGACGATCCCACCAACCCGTTCCTGCACCGCTACCACCCCCAGCACGACAACAAGGACTGGGATTTTGTCCCCTACACCAACGCGGTGGAAACCTACACCGTCCAGCGCGATATCGTCCTGGAATCCCTGGCCATCACCAACGCCGCGCACCCGGCCGCCGTGGATACGGCCTGCGGCATGTACCGCGAAACGTTCGGTGGGTTGCGCGCCCAGGCCATCACGGCGCAGGGGATGTATTACTTGAAGCGCATCAGCCCGGTGAGCGAGATGAAGTGAAACGATGAATGATGAAGTATGAACGATGAGTACAGGTATTCAATTATATAAGATTTCATTGAATGAGGTTAAGCCATGAAGCACCAGTTCCTTCACAGCGTTATGCCTGCCCCGCACCGGAAATATTTATTGTCCGTTCTGTTCCTCGTCCTCTGTTCATCATTCATCATTCATCACTCATCCTTCTCCGCCGACGTTCCCTCGATCATCAACTACCAGGGCCGCCTGGCGGACAACCTGGGCGCCCCGCTGGCCGGCGGCTTCTACCGCATCCAGTTCCGGATCTGGGACCATCCGACCGCCACGGGCGCGGGCGACTTGATCTGGGGCCGCGAGTTCCCGCTGCACGTGATGACCGGCGGGGTGTTCAACATCCTGCTGTCGGACGACGGCGGCATCCTGACGCCCGCGCCGGAGGTCAACTACCTGCGCGACGCTTTCGCCGACCAGGACCGCTACCTGGGCCTGACCATCACGCGCACCCCGGGCGGCGACGTCGTCAGCCCCAGCGAGATCAGCCCGCGCCAGCACTTGGTCAGCGCGCCCTATGCGTTCGCGGCCGGCGAGGCGCACAGCGCGCCCAACGGGTTTGACGTGTACGGCGTGCTCGGCTTGCGCGTGGCAGGCGGTGCCACGGTCAACGGCGGCCTGGTCCTGACCAACGGCAACCTGGCGCTGCGCGGCAACTGGGTTTCCCACGACGGCGCCAGCCGCGGCCTGACCCTCGATTCCCAGGGGCAGGTCGGCATCGGCACCAACATCCCGGCCGCGGCCCTGGACGTGGCCGGCCGGATCCGGGACAAGACCGGCTGGGTCATGCCCGTGGGCACGGTGCTGCCGTTCGCGGGCACGACCGTCCCCGACGGCTGGCTGGAGTGCAACGGGGCCGTGGTTTCGCGCACGACCTACGCGGAACTGTACGGGGTGATCGGCATCACTTACGGGGCCGGATCTTCGCCCACGACCTTCACCCTGCCTGACCTGCGCGGCCGCGTCCCGCTCGGCGCCGGCCAGGGGACCGGCCTGACCAGCCGTACGCAGGGCGCCCTGCTGGGCGAGGAGGGCCACACCCTGACCACCGGGGAAATGCCCTACCACGCGCACAGCTATACGCGGTACGCGTCGCAGGAATCATTTTTTGGGCACGGGGCTTATGGCGGCATGTTGCGGGATACGTCAGAACAAACCAGCGGCTACGCCGGCGGCAACCAGGCGCACAACAACATGCAACCCGGCCTGGTGCTGAAATACATCATAAAGTATTAACATGGCGTTGGCGCGGACATCCAAGGCAACCACCCCGGCCTGCGGCCACCCCTCCTTAAAAAGGAGGGGAGCCGGGATGGCGCGGTTTTCCAAACATTGGAAAAATCTGGCGGCCGCCATGCTCCTGGCGCCCTTGTCCGTGGCGCCCGTGGGGGCCTATGTGCTGAACACGGACTACCGGAACTACTGGTTTGCCCCGAGCCCGGCGGGCGGCATTTACTCCAACTATTTTGGCTACTGGCCGGCCGTGGGGCTGACCAACGCCTCGACGCCGTTGTTCCAGGGCCACGCGTTGGGCAACACCACCAACGTGGCGCCTACCGACGGCCGCCGGACCCTGCCCTGGTCGGCCTTCGGCCAGCCGGTGGACAGCCAGATCAGCGATTATCCGATGGGCAGCGTGATCCCGGCCCCGCCGGGCGCCGACACCAACCGGCCACCGGCCAATTTCGTGGCCCGGCAGGCCGGCAACAACCTGGCGGCTTATTATGAATGCACCGCGCCGGCCGGCAGCGCGTTCTGGGTGCCCTCCACGCGCCAGGTGATCGCGGCCCAGCCCAACAACGTGGAGATCCAGTGGCACATGACCAACGGCACCACGTACCTCCAGGTGCTGACCGTGGACGCGGTGCCGGCCAAGCGGCCGGTGCGGCTATACTGGACCGAGTCGCCGTACGACGCGCCGGTGGTGAACCTGGCGGGGTTGTTCCCGGTGCTGCACTACAACTCGGAGGTGCCGCCGCCGGTTTACAACGTGGTCACCAACATCAGCGGCGGCAGCACGAACGTCACCTCCAACGTGGTGGCCGGGGTCTGGCTGGACGCCCAGAAGCAGTTGCGCGGGCTGGACGTGGAAGGCCGCCTCATCCTCGAGTATTACCAGGAAGGCACCTACGGCGAGCAGGTCCGGCCGGTGGGCATCGAGGTGGTGGAGGTGCTCAAGCCGCGGGTCTTGAACGTCAAGGCCGACGTGGGGTCGCGCCTGCTGCCGCAGGACTCGTTCTGGCGGTCGGTGGACGGCGACACCAACATCTACCCCTACGTCAAGGTCGGGCTCAACGACACGGTCTTTGTCTTTGACCGCGACGGGCCGAAGAAAAACTGGGCCTACGCGATCAAGAAAACCGTGGACAAGGCCTGGTCGCTGCAGATTTACTGGCAAAACCGGGCGCTGATGGACGTGTATTGGCCATTCGAGGTGGACTGGTACACCTGCGACTGGCCGGAAAGCCCGCAACTGTACGTGATTTCCGCGGCCACCCAGCACCAGGCCGGGGTGTTGATCCCCGGCGGCCTGAACGCGGAGCTGATGCCGTTCATGGAGCCGCCGCTGCAGGCCAGCCTGCCGTCCGGCGGCCACACCTTCACCGCGCAGCAGCCCGGCTACTGCCTGCTGAAATACACGAGCGCCGACAACGTCTGGTTCGACGCCGTGCGCAGCGTCCTGCACACCAACACGGACCTGTTCGACCTCAGCCCCATGGCCTGGGAAATCGGCCGGGAACTGCCGGCGCCCGACATCCGCGCCGGCGCCATGCGCTTCGACGGCCAGGACGACTTCGTTGCCATCGGCACCAGTTGGTTCGAGAGCCGCCCGGCCTGGTCGCTGGGCTTCTGGTTCAAGAGCGCCGACCTCGCACCCGGCACGCTTTACGGCGAAAGCGACGGGGGCGCGGGCTACACGTTCGGCGTGGCCCTGACAGGTACGGGCCGCCTGCAGTTCAGCCTTTACAACAGCGCGCATGCCGGCGCCAACTGGGTCAACCTGTACTCCACCAACTACGCCGTCAGTTCCAACCAGTGGCACTACCTGACCGCCGCCTATGCCGGCGGCAGCGACACCGGCGGCACGCTGGCGGTCTGGCTGGACAACCAGCTTCTGATCCAGACCGCGGGCTGCCACATGGTGCGGGGCGTCAACCGGGGCGACCTGTGGCGGGCCACGATCAGCGCGCTGCCCCGGAACAGCGACGATACCTGGAACCACTTCGCGGGCACGTTCGACCAGCTCTTGATTTACCGGGCGGCGCTCTCGCAGGACGACCTGTGGCAATCCCGCTACTGGCGGACGTTCACGTACAGGCCGGAGCTGTTGGCGGACTACTCGTTCAATGAGCGCGCCGGGTCGATCGTTCACAATGCCATCGGCCCCAAGGATGGCACGGTGTACGGCAAGCCGGTGTGGACGTATGGCCAGATCGATCCGACCCTGAGCGTGGCCGAGTACCCAGGCTACGTTTACACCCCGGCCGGCAACCGCTACAACATCAACCGCTATAATTATCCGACCGAGGCCAACCCGGACGCCGCATCCCGGCTGTTCGCGGTCAACACCGGCCTGCTGGAAGTCTGGTGGGCCAACCGCAGCGCGCACCTGGACATGCCGGCGGTGTACTACCCCTCCCACGTGCAGCGCTACGCCTGCGACTGGCCGACCCACACGGAACCCATCGTCATCGCGTCCGGCCTGGGCGCGGCGGTGGACCTGGTCGGCGCGACGGTTTACTACCAGAACCTCACCAACCAGCCGGGCTACAACCCCAACGAGGAGCACGCCCTGGTGATCAACCCGCGGGTTTACGCCCTGCGCGACGACCTCAACCGCGCGCAGTCCTCGCTGCCGTTCGTGCTGCTGGATGGCCTGGCCGCGGGCAGCGGGCAGCCGGCCATGGCGGTGTATGACGTTCTGCGGACCAATGCGCAGTACCGCTTCGAATACACCGGCACGGCCGGCTTGCCGATTCTGCCGCCCATGCCGCTGGCGGCGCTGCCGCTGTGCGCCAACACGTTCAGCCTGACCACGCCGCCGGCCTGGCGCGACCGCAAGCTGGGCTGGTGGGCCTGTGCCGCGGGCGATTCCGGCAACGACACCGCCGTGGCCGACATGCGCTTTTACTACCAGGTGCAGTCCGGGTTCTGGTTCCCGGCCCTGACGCCCACGCAACAACCGCCCGTCGGCACGGAAGTGCCCCTGCTGCCCGACTCGGCCCAGGGCGGCGGCACCCAGGGCGCGCCGATCAGCATGGCCTACACCATCTCATGGCCCGCCACGGCGCCCGCCCTCAAGATCGCCCAGACCCTGACCAAGGCCTACCACGGCCTGCCGGACATCTGGAACCAGCTCAGCGTGGAGGCCGCCTACCAGCAGTCCGAGCGCAACGGTCACGGGCAGAGCGTGACCGTCTTCGACCCGATCGTGTCTTCCGGCGTGGACCTGGCCCCGGCGGCCATCGATAGCATGAAGGCCGCCAAGATCGCCCAGCGCGAGCTGACCAGCAACAAGGTGCGCTTCCCCGGCCTCTCGCCCTCGCTCTACCCGCGGATTTACTACGATCCCGACCGCGGTGGCGGCCAGCTGGTGCTGGCGGGCCAGTTGGTGGAGCCGCTGGTCGGGCCGGGCTACCTGCTGATCAACTGCCTGGCGTCGTTCGAGCGCAAGCAGGCCCTGGTCCTGGCCGACGGCACCGATGCCGAGACGGCCTGGCGGACCGCGGTCAATGCCCTGAAAGGCGAGATCACGGTGATCCGGCCCGACGACCTGTTTGTCAAGGCCGCGCTCTACGCCGGGCTGGGCACCGGCACCGGCTACGTGACCGTGGCGTTCAACAACAGCACCAACACCGCCCGGGTGCCGGCCGCCGCGCCCGTCAGCCTCTCGGTGCTCAAGGTGACCCCGCAGCTCTGGGGCGGCGAGATCGAGGTGATCGAGCCCGACGACGTGCTCGACGAGCAGCTCTCGCTGCGCGCTTCACCGGATTTTGCCGGCCGGGTGGATGACTACCAGTTCCAGTGGCGCTGGGCCGAGCCCGTGGGCGGCCTGGTGCCCAACACCAACTACACGTCCTGGGCCAGCTACGGGCCGGACACGGTCACCGGCACGAACGAGATCACCATCAGCGGCGCCGGCCCGTTCACGCTCGGCGACCATTACTTTGCCCTGCGCTACCGCCCGGTGATCACCAACGGGCCGGCCGGCACCAACTGGAGCCCATGGGTCAACGCCTTTGCGCCCGGCTGGGTGCAGCGCGTGATGAACGGCATTAACCCGTTCCAGCAATGTTACGAGGACAAGGTCGCCCACGCCGTGGACGTCCGCGCCGCCATCCTGGAAATGGCCGGGGCGCCCTACGAGGGCGACGTGGCGCTTAACATGGACGCCGCCTGCGCGGGCGGCCTGGTCCCGCTCTACCAGACCGTGCTCAACCGCGCCGCGGCCTTCAGCATCCTGGCCAACGTCAACGACCCGAGCTGCAACCAGGCCCTCAAGTACGCCGCCACGCGCCTGTGCGACCTCTACATGTTCCTGGGCAACGAGGCCTACGCCGATGCCCAGGACCCGACCATCGCCTTCCCGCGTGACTTGGACGAAAGCGAGCACGGCGCCGAGGCCACCTCGATCTTCTGCTTCATGAACATGGTGCCCACCCTGCTCGAGGAGGAGCTGGCCCTGTTGCGCGGCCGCGACGACATCCTCCAGCCCTCGACCCAGCTCACGCCCACCTACAACCGCCTGATCTGGAACTTTACCGCCGGGATCAACGGCGGCGAACCGGCCTACGCCTACAACTACAACATCCGCGGCGCGGCCACCTCGACCGTCGGCGCGATCACCGCCGCCGACGCCAAGCGCATGTACCCCCAGGGCCACGGCGACGCCTGGGGGCATTACCTCTCGGCCATGGCCGGCTACTACATCCTGCTGTCCAACACCAACTTCGCCTGGCACACCGAGCCGGGCGCCACCCTGATGGGCAACGCCACGGTCAGCACGGACTTCTGCGACGAGCAGAAGTTCGCCGAGGCTGCCGCGGCCAAGGCCCGCAGCGGCGTGGAAATCGCGACCGGCGTCTTCCGCAAGTACTACACCGAGGACCCCGCGGCCGTATGGCCGGGCTACCGCGACAGCGATACCAACCGCGCGTGGGGCGTGGCCGGTTGGTCGGCACGCACCGGCCAGGCCACGCTGTACGACTGGGCCGTGGCCAATTCCCTGCTCTGGGACCGCCTGACCAACATGACTCAGGTCGGCGGCGCCGACCAGCCGCCCGAAGGCATCCAGAAAATCGACCGCACCACCGTGCCGGAACTGGCCGAACTGGCCAGCGCGCACAAGAGCATCCAGACCCGGCTCGACCAGGCCGACGGCGGCCTTAACCCCCTCGGCCTGGCGCGCGACGCGGTGCCCTTCGACATCAGCCCCACCGCGATCGACGCCGGCCAGACCCATTTCGAGCAGGTTTACGACCGCGCCCTGCGCGCGCTGTACAACGCCTGCATCGCCTTTGACCACGCCCGCGGCGCCACCTTGCGCATCCGCGAGCAATACGATTCGGCCGGCAACCTGGAAACCCAGCTGGCCGAAAACGAGACCGATTTTCACAACCGCCTGGTTTCGCTGTACGGCTACCCCTACGCCGACGACATCGGGCCGGCCGGCTCCTACCCCGAGGGCTACGCCGGCCCGGACATCTATAACTGGCAGATTCTCGACCTGGAAAACCTGCTCGTTAACGCGCCCACCGGCCAGGCCATGCAGGTGCAGGTTTACAACCTCGGGTTCCTGCCGGCCAACAACTGGACCGGCAACAAGTATTCCGACTACAGCAACCTGCGCCAGACCGCAATCGCCAGCAATGATGTCGGCACCATGACGATCTACATGGCCGCCAACGGTCTCAAGGTCAAGCCGCCTTCCTGGACCGGCCGGCGCCGCGCCCAGGGCGAACTGCAACGCGCGCTGATGGATTACGTGCGGCAATGGTACGCGCTCGAGGCGCAGATCGACGAGTACAACCAGGCGCTCTACGGGATCCAGGTCGACCTGCTGCACCGCCAATCCGACTACGGCCGTTACGTGGACGAATGGCAGGCCTTCGCTGCCGACTATGCCAACCGGATCGCAACCAGCCATGCCGTCGAGGGCCTGGAAGTCGCCCGCAACGTGTCGGAAGCCACCGCCGACGCCGCCCTCCAGATCGCCGTGTCCGTGGGCAATGCCGTGCCAGGCACCGCTGGTGGTTCGTTCGGGCCATTGCCCGCCGCCCTGGTCATGGCCAATCCCGGCAAAATCGCCCTGGTGGCCGCCTTCTCCGCCTGGGGCATCCAGTTGGCCAGCAAGGCCGCTCTGGAAAACGGCGCCATCGGCCGCCAGGCGCTCCAGGACCGCTGGACCGCCAACTTCAACAACCTGGTCGGCGCCAACCAGTATTACGACCTGCTGCGCTGGCGCACCATGGACAGCCTGGTGGCCCTGCGCGAGCAATACATCCAGCAGGCCGACCTGCAGCAGGCGGTCGCGGCCCTCGCCCAGGCCTACGAGCGCATCGGCCAGCTCATCGCCGAGGGCGACCGCCTCATGGCCGAGCGCGGCCAGGTGCGCGCCCGCGCCTCCCAGCGCATCCAGATGAACCGCTACGGCGACCTGGTCCTGCGGGTTTACCGCGACGACGCCCTGCGGCGCTACGGCGAGACATTCGACCTCGCTGCCCGTTACGTTTACATGGCCGCCAAGGCCTATGACTACGAGACCGGCCTGCTGGCCAGCGATACGCGGCTGACCCCGGGCAGCCGTTTCATCGAGAGCGTGGTCCGGGCCCGCGCGCCCGGCCGGTTCGACGCCTGGCTGAGCAATCCGCAGGTCGGCGGCGCCGCCGGCGAGCCGGGCTTGGCCGACATCATGGCGCGCATGAAGGCCGACTGGGACGTGGTGAAGAGCCGCTTCGGGTTCAACAACCCCGAAACCGAAACCAGCCGCTTCTCGCTGCGCTCCGAGAGTTTCCGGATTTCGCCCCTCGCGGCCGGCGACTACACCTGGGTCCAGACGCTCGCCCGCTACCGCGTGGACGACTTGCGCGCGCAACCCGACTACGTCCGCCGCTGCATCCCGTTCTCGGACGGCACCAACGCCGAGCCGGCGCTCGTGATCCCGTTCTCGACCATGATTGTCGCGGGCCGGAACTTCTTCGGCCACGACCTGGCCGGCGGCGACAGCGCCTACGACCCGTCGCGCCAGGCCACCAAGATCCGCGCCGCCGGGGTTTCGTTCGTGAATTTCAACATCACCTTCAACACCAATTCCACCGGCGGCGGGCTGGCCAATGAGCCGCGCGTTTACCTGGTCCCCGTCGGCCACGACGTCATGCGCTCGCCGACCCGCGAAGGCTTGGAGTTGCGCGACTGGTCCGTGTTCGACCAGGCCATGCCCTTGCCCTACGACGTCGGCGGCATGGACATTGACAGCCCGGACTGGCTGCCGGTCGTCAACGCCCTCGCCGAGCCGCTGGCGCTGGAACGGCGCCACGCCGCCATGCGCGCCTACCATGACCGCGGCCAGTTCACCTCCGCCGAGATGTGCAGCAACGGCCGCCTGGTCGGCCGCTCGGTCTGGAACACCCGCTGGCTGCTGATCATCCCCGGCCGCCTGCTGCTGGCCGATCCCGACCTGGCCCTCGACCGATTCATCTACGGCCCCGACCGCAACGGCCAGGGGATCAAGGACATCAAGGTCACGCTCCAGACCTACTCCATCCAAGGGGAATGAAGAGAAGGATAAATTATAAAGGATAAAGGATAAATGGCGGAGGGGATCAGAGATTTAAAGCAGCGCACCCTGGAACTGAATGCCATTTTCACCACCATCGCCAAGCAGCGCAAAGGTTCTCCGTGAATATTTTATATAAGTTATCCTTTATACTTCCCTGCTCAAGGTTCCCCGTGAAGAGGCTTTTTATACTTTATCCTTTATCCTTTATCCTTCTCTGCTCCGCCTTCTCTTCCTCCGTTCCCCAGCCGAGCTGCGTCTACTTTGGCCAGGCCCTCGACGGTTACGGCTGGCCCTACTCGCGCGACGCCGCGGTCCTGATGTTCTGCGGCACGAACGAGATTTCCCGCTGCGAAGTTGACGGCGCGATGTCGCCCGGCGTGAACTTCATGCTCCCGGTCCACCTGCACGACGGCGCCAGCAACACCAATGCCTACGTGCCGGTCGCCGTGCGGCCCGGCGACCGGGTGGCCATCCGGGTGCAGGACGCCTACGGCCAGAAAACCATCATAGAAAGCAGCACCATTCCCGCGGTTGGCCAGCCCGGGGATATGCTCCGTATCCGGGCCACCGCCGGCACCGACGCGGACGGCGACGGCATGGCCGACGACTTTGAGCTCGAGATGCTGGCCAACAACGCGGCGCATCCCGACTATCACAGCATCTGGGATATTCTGCCCTGGGACGACTTCGACGGGGACGGCGTGTCCAACGGCGACGAGTACCGCTCCGGCACCTTTGCCTTCCTGGACTACGATTACTTTTTTGCCGAACGCTTCGCCGCCACCAACAACGGCCGCCTGCGCATCGAGTTCCTCAGCGTGCCCGGCAAGGCCTACTCCGTGCAGGGCGCCCGGGATCTCAAGGCGCCCGCCTGGCAGCCCTGTCCCTGGTCCGGATCCGCCGCCGGGGCCCTGGCCACCGGCCCGCAGGAAGGCACCGGCAACTGGCTCAGCTTCTATGTGCCGGCCACCAACACCATGCCCATCCTGCGCCTGGAGGTGGAGTGATCGCCGGCCGGGTTCTGGCGCTGGGCCTGTGGCTGGCGTGCACCGCGCGCGCCGCCCCCGTGGCGTGGGACAACGCCGACCATGACCCCTACCCCGCCGGGTTCAATCCCGGCGACAACGCCGGCTATGGCTTTACCCCCTGGGTGGTGCTGGCCAGCGGCAGCCCGGGCGCCATGTTCACCACCACGGCCATCGACGGCGGCACCTATTCCTGGGGCATGAACGGCACCTATGCCCTGGGCCGCGGCCTCTCCAACAGCCTGGCGGCGGGCCGCTTCAGCCTGCTGGCCCTGCACGCCAGCGGCAATACCGCGTTTTCCGGGTTCAACCTCAAAACCAACGCCGAGGCCGGGTTCGACGCCGACGAGGTGCTGCGCGTGGGCCTCGATCCGGCCCACGACACCGGCTTCTCGTTTTCCACCAACGCCGGCGCGGACTACGTGTTTGTGGACTGCGGCTGGGTGAGCGGACTGGCGGACGTGTTGCGTTACGAGATCGGCTGGAACGACAGCGGTTTTTCCATCACTGTCAGCAACCTCGCCGAACACCTCGCCGGGGCGACCAACGGGACCCGCGCCGGCGGGACCGTGAGCATAGCCGGCATGGCCGTCAACGGCGCCAGCACGGCTGACGCCCTGACGTTCGATGACTTGACCGTCGACCTGGAGCCATCGGCCGTGACGCTGGCGGCCTTCTCCCTGCGCGCGGAAGACGGGCACATGCAGGTTTGCTGGCAGACTGCCGCCGAAAATCAGACTTTGGGATTTGACGTGTTGCGCGCCGCGGGCGCCACCTGGGTCAAGGTGAACCCGGACCTGATTCCCGCCCGGGGCTGGCCCGCTGGCGGCCAGGGCGCGGAGTATTGCCTGGACGATCCTGCCGCCCAGGCAGGCGGGCTCTACCATTACCGGCTGGTTGAATATGAAACCGATGGTGGCACCCGGGAATACGGCCCGCTGGCATGCGCGGCACCCAGCCAGGCACCGCGGCTGGAGGCCAGCAAGGCCTGTTCCGCCGGCCTGACGCTCCGCTGGGCCAGTTGTGTGGGCGAGGTGTATTATGTTTGGCAATCGCCGGATCCTTATGGACCCTACCAACCCTTGGCCGCGGGCCTGCCCGCCACACCGCCGGTCAACACCTGGACTGGCCCGGTCGCATCCGGATCCGGCTTCTATCGCCTTGAAACGCGCCGTTGATGTGCTGGCGCGCCCGCGTCCCGCAACACCCCGCGATCGCCCTCCGGTCACTATGGGCTCAACTTGGCTGCCCACAGAGCTCCGGATCGTTTGACCCATATCAGGGCCCCCCAACCTTGCTATCCCTCTTTATAGGCAAAGATAAACGCCCCTTCGGATCGGCCACCCCGACGTCCACGGTGCCGTTGAAAGCCAATAGCCTGGAGCAGAATCAGGCGCGCCGGGGAGGGCGAAGACTGGCCATCCCGGCCATGGCCGCAAAGCGCAGGCGGCCGCGCCGGCCGAGCGCATGCGGGCCGGCCACCTGCCCACGACGTGTGCGGGCTGCGGTACCACGCCGGAAAGTCGCGGGGTAGCGCAACGCACGCTGCTGGATGCCCAACCGCTGAGATCGGAGCGGCAACGCTGGCGGCTAAACGTCAAACGCTGTCCGAAATGCCGCAAGACCTTCTCCTGATCCCATACCCGCCGGGGCAATACGCCTGCGGCCCTTCCTTTCACGCCCGCCCCCCCCCACGTCACTGAGAAGCTGTGAAAAATTGTTCGGCCACGATAAAGCGTGGCCCTCCACATGCAAAAACAAGCCGTTTCTGTGGGATTTTGGAGGGTTGCGCTCCGTCGCAACCGTTCTGGATCAATTTTTTTCACATCTTCTGAGGCGTTAGGGTGTAAGACAATATTCTTCAATCACGCGGCAAGTTCGAGGTTATAGCGGGCTGCCTGGAGCTTAAGTCGGTATTGCCAAAATTCATTCAAGCGCGAGCTGGCGTTGATACAGCGCAAGGCCAGGATATTGCGAGCGCCCGGCAGTCCCCAGCGCATACCCGACTGTTTACAGCGGGCGCCAATGACCGTTTTACAGCCAGCCTCCACCACGCCGGAACCAATGAAGAAGCCGGCGCGGCGAAACGTGCCATACTGCATCCGGGCTGAGTTTCTGATGAAATAGCCCAGTTCCTGCTCCACCGCAGCGGCCTGGGGTTGACCCGCGCATTCCTGACGGACCTGCACCACCAATTGGTCCACCCCGTTTTTGAGCAAGGCCTTGGCCCATTGACGCAAGCGCGGTCGGTAATCGGGATGGTCCTTGGATCCGAGCAGGGTTCCCAAGACGGTGCCGCCATGTTCCATGGCATGGAAGAAATCCACAATCTGCACGGCTTGCGGGAAGTAATCGCGCCCCATACATTCCAATCCCTCGGCGCCGTCAATGAGCAGGACAACGTGGGTTGCCCGGCCCATATCCCTGCGCAGCGCTTCCCGCCGCAGGAGGGGGGCGAAATCACCCAGAGGACCGAGATGCGCGACATAGGTGGTGGATTGGTAATCACGCAGCGGTCGTCCTTTTTCGTCGCGCCCGTGCTGGGAGAACACACATCCCAGATACGCTTGGCGGGTTTTGGCCGTCCCATCGGCTTGCTTTCCCGGCCGCCCGAGCAGTTCGCTTTTGCGCATGGGTACGCCGGTGCCGTCGGCGCTGACATATAAAATGGGGATCGGCGCTGGGGCCGGGGTGGCTGGCTCCGTGTTCTCGGGCTTAACTTCTCGCGCCTGCCAAGCTTGCGCCTCCGGACCGATGCGTTGCACCCAGC
>CAZAYP010000107.1:0-15122 GCA_964489425.1 uncultured Verrucomicrobiota bacterium
AACAATGCGGACGTACCCGAAACCAACTGAACACGTCCAGCCAAAAAAACCAAAAAAGGTACCAAAATTGCGTTTGCCACCCTCGGGGAAAACGGCGGAAAACAGGCAAAAACGCCTTATTTATTGGGGATTTTGGTGGAGCGGGAGACGGGGATCGAACCCGCGACGTTCAGCTTGGGAAGCCGATAGTATTGCCCGTTAAATGCCAATAAAATGCCAGTTAATGGCTTTTTTGTGGCATTTGTTTGGTGGTTTGTTTGGTTTTTGTGCTTGCGGGTGTCCTGGATGTTCCCTATTGTTCCTCCATGATTCATTCATTTTGGAGGTGAGCAATGCCTTTGGAATATCGCAAGACTTCGAAATGGTGGTATGGCCGCTACGAGGTGAATGGCAAACGTCACTGTGTCAATCTCGGCATCAGGATCAGCGGAACACCGCCGGCGTCGTTGCTTGACCAGGGTGACGCCACGTTTGAACGATCCCGCGGGCTCGCCCAAGCCAAGCTCGACCAAATTTCCGCCGAAGCCCGTGGAACCAAAACTGCCGAAGCCATGGTTCAGCAACTGCACGAAATCAAGTACGGCTCAAAAATCCAGACCTTCCCCATCAAGGACCTGGTGGACGCCTGGACCCGGATGCCCAAGAAACGGCGCTCGCTGCACCCCCGGTACGTGGTTGATGTTCATGCGACCCTGCGCCGGTTCGTGGAGTTCGTCCAGAACAACCACCCCCACGTGGTTGAGGCCGGCCAGGTAACCCGGCAAATCGCGCGCGCCTTCCTCGACGCCGAGGAAGACCGCGGGGTGGCCGAAAAATCATGGAACGACACGTTGAAGCGGCTCAAGGCTACGTTCCGCTTCCTGCAAAACGAGCACGGCCTGCCCCGGAACCCATTTGACGGTATCACGGCCCGGACAGAAACCAACATCCATCGCCGGCCGTTCACGGAGGAGGAGATCAAGAAACTCCTCGAAGCCGCCGAACACGACGACTTCGTCCGGCCGCTGATCGTATGCGGTTTGAGCACGGCCATGCGTCGCGGGGATTGCTGCCTGCTGAAGTGGGAGTCGGTAATTCTGGATGGCCCCCGGCCGACCATCACTGTCAAGACCAGTAAAACCGGGGAAACGGTCTGCATTCCGATCTACGAGCGGCTATGGCGCGAGTTGAATCTGGCCAGGGACATCAGCTTTGGGAAAAGCGAATACGTCTGGCCCGAACAAGCGCAGATGCAGCTGGAGAACCAGCAGGGCGTGACGTGGCGGCTCCGGCAGGTTTTTGAGGCCGCCCTGGGGAGCGCCAGTCTTCAGGCCGAGCGCGCCCACGGAATTCGCAAAGCCTCGATCAAGGATTTCCACAGCCTGCGGACAACCTGGATTACCGAGGCGCTTTCACGCGGCGTGCCGATTGAGACCGTCAAGCTCATCAGTGGCCACCGGACAACCGAAGTGGTGACCGAGCATTATTTTCATCCGGACCAGGAGCAGGTCCGGCGTTCGTTGGAAGCGGCCATGCCCAAACTCCTGACCAATGGGAACCAGCAACCCAAGGACGCGATATTCAACATCCTCGACCACATGACCGCCAAGACGTGGAAAAAGGATGCTGCCAGGGTGCGGGAACTGCTCGCAGCGCTGTGATGCCGTCCAACCCCCATCCCCTCGACCATCCGTGTTGATTTCCCATGCCAGATATGTTCATGCAGGCTGCGAACCCTTCTTTCTTTGATCTGGCTTTACCTGCTATTTTCGGCTACCATATTATCCGAACTTGTATGTGGAAACTGGATTCCCTCGCGATGAATTCGAAACGCTTTGGAAATACAAACCGAAGCGAGCGCGTTGGCATTTTGCAACGTGACCTGCTTCCTGTGGCCAGGGCGATTCAGCCCTTCTTCCTTTTATCATGACCTTTGATCCACGCAGACCTTTTAACGACCTGCCAGCACTGCCTCCCAAAGCGGATGTTGAGACGCGGGCGGTGCTGAAGAAGGGAATTTCCGCCGCGCGCGCCGTCGCTGAACTCAAGGGCATGGGTGGGGTGATTCCAAATCAGGCCATGTTGGTCAACACCCTCGTGTTGCAGGAGGCCAAGGCCAGCTCGGAGATTGAAAACATCGTCACCACCAACGATGCCTTGTTCCGGGCCATGGCCGCCAGCGCAACTACTGCCATTGATCCAGCAACAAAGGAAGTCCTGCGCTACCGCGAGGCTCTTTGGGAAGGTTTCAACTTGGTAAAGGCCAAGGGGCGATTGACCGCCGAGCTGTTTATCCATCTGGTACAAGTGATCAGAGAGGACCAGAACGGAATACGGAATCGGCCGGGTACGGTCATCGGGAATGCCCGTACGGGCGAGGTGATCTTTACGCCACCCGAGGGCGAGAGCGTCATCCGTCGCAAACTGGACGAACTGGAAGAATTCATCCATGCCGACGCCGCCTTTGATCCGCTCGTTAAACTGGCCCTGGTCCATTACCAGTTCGAGGCTATTCATCCCTTTTTTGACGGCAATGGCCGGACCGGACGGCTCATCAATATCCTTTTCCTGGTGTCCAAGGGATTGCTCGATCTCCCCGTCCTGTATATGAGCAAGTACATCATCGACCATAAGCCTCAATACTACTATCTACTTCGCCAGGTCACGGAGAAGGGCGAATGGGAAAACTGGATCCTGTTCATACTGGAGGCCGTAGAAAACACCGCCGGCCTCACCCGCCGCCGGATTTTGGAAATCCGTGCCCTCTTGGACGAAGCCCTTGATCTGGCCAAGCGCAAGCTACCGGCCCGCGTGTATTCCAAGGAATTGATAGAACTAGTGTTCCGCCAGCCCTATACCAAGGGGCAGCATGTCGTGGATGCCGGCCTGGCTGAACGTCAGACCGCCGCCGAATACCTCAAAGAACTCGAGCGTATCGGCGTTCTTGCTCCGCACAAAGTCGGGCGTGAAAACCTTTATCTGAACGTGAAACTTTATGCACTCCTCGCAAAATGACGTGTCGACGATTTCGACGCATTGTCCGAACCCGTCTAAATGTTCCCCCCGTGTTCGACACGTGGCAGGAAGGTGTCGAAATCCCTCCACACCCATTTTGCTCACCTTTTGATATCGGCAATACGAGTAAACCACCGGTAACGGGGAAAGTCGGGTGGCTGGCGTCGAACGCCCTCATTTGACGCGGGTTTTTGCGTGGTCGGTTTTGGTGTTGCGCTGCAACTTTGTGCACTCCAAAAGCATGCCGACGCACGCGAATATCGCGCCGCCCCGCCCGGGCGAGTTGCCAACATTCTGTTAACAAACGGGCCGTTGTATCAGGCTATAAATCAGCCTGTTACAACGGCATATTTTTTATCTTTTTTCGGTTGTGTTCCCTGTTTCGCTCTATAATGTACTCGTTTCGGACGGCATCATATTTTCTATTTCTCGAACCCTTGATCGCCGTCTGAAACGGAGGATTTTGTGGTTGAAAACGAAACGCAGAGTTCAGCGGAGAACACCAAGGCCGCCCATGGGGCCATCAACTGGAATGACCAGCCTTTCGTCCCGGTTCTGCCCGTCAAACGCATCATTCACATCGTGCGTCTGCGCGACATTCCGCCCGATCAGCGCCTGGCCTACGTACAGCGTGGATGCCCGCCCGAAAACATCCTGCTTTGCGAATTCGAGCTGGAACTGATCAGCCCCGACATTACGCTGGCGATCTTCACCAACGCGCCGGAAGCCGAATGCGAACTGCCGGATCGCATCTACACCCCGACCCGGGACATGGGATCCCACTACAAGTCCACCCTGTTTTTCCACGGCAGGAAAGAGCGCGGCATGGTGTCCGCGCGCCTTTCGCTGTATGCCGTGGTCAAAAACATCAAGGGAATCAAAGGTGCTCGCCTGCCGATGCCGCCCGTCAAGGACGTCCAAACGCCGCCGCCGGCCCAACCCGCTGACTCGCCGGCGCCACCCCCGGTGAGTGACAATGCCGTTGCCATGGCGTTGCGCCTGGCCCAGGAGCTGGACGCCAACCCGAAGATCAAGAGCCCCAATCACCTGACCGTGTTGCGGCTTTACTGCCTGGAGGAAATGACCATCCAGGAGATTGAAAAAACGTGTAAGTGCTCTCACGGCACGGTGATAAACCGCAAGCGCATCCTCGAAAAGAAGCTGCGCGGGGATCTGGACTCCTTCAAGCATCATTCCGGCGTCTTTCAGCAGATGCTGAATACTCTGCAATCAGTTCAATCCCAAGGCGGTTACAACCACAAAAACGCCCCAAGTTGACCGTGTTATTGGGAAATTCGCGCACTTTGACCAAAGTCAACTTGGTCGGTCAAAGTCAAAGTGCCAAATCATTGGGGTTTTTCGTCACTTTGACCAAGTCGACTTTTTGGTCAAAGTGCAAGTTGACCAAAAAACCATGATTTTGCTGGGTTTTTTCGATCCAAGTTGACTTTCTGGCCCAAAAGTCAAGTTGACCAAACATTGACCAAGATTTTTCGTAGCATCCTGCTCATTCACAAGCCGTAAGCAAGTTGACCAAGCCCATACGTTGACCATTCCCCCGTCTATGGAGGGCGACGTTGTGTTCGCCCCCGGAACGAAAGGGCGACGGGATGAGTGGACAACTTACGAATGAGCTGATGCAGGCCGTCCTGCTGGCCACGGACGACCAGCGCAAGCAGGCCGCCCTTCGCCTGCTCCGCGGCGAAACCCCTGTTCCCGTATCGCAGGCTGGCCCGCTATTGCTTGGGGCTACGGCCGCTGCGGCGTACTTGGGGGTCGGGCGTTCAACGCTTTGGCGCATTATCCGCTCCGGGCGTCTCACGCGCATCGAAATAATGCCCGGCACCTACCGCATCCGCCGGGCAGACCTTGATTCCTTTGTCGCCGGCGGGAAAGGCGGCCAGCCATGAACGCCCGCCGTAAAGGCAAACGCGGCGAGCGCGAGGCCGCCCGCCTCCTCACCGACCTGGGATTCCCGGCCCGCCGTGGCCAGCAATACGCCGGGTCACCCGAGTCGCCGGACCTGGTCTGCCCGGCGCTGCCAGGCATCCATTTCGAGGTCAAACGCTGCCAGAAAACCGATCTCTACGAATGGGTGGCCCAGGCCACGGCCGACGCGGGCGCCAAGCTGCCCGTGGTCCTTCACCGCAAAAACAACGCCGCCTGGCTGGCGATCCTCGATGCTGAACATTTTTTCGCGCTGGTGCGCGAGAGCGACCTGCCCCTGGCGGGTCGGCTGGAAACATAAACCCGCCGACCCCGGCCATCCGGGGCGGCACCGCAACGAAAGGCGGAAGCAGATGAAACTGGAACAGTTGGCGGCGAGGTTGCTCGCCGTGAAGAAGGCGGAACGTGCGGCGACAGCCGAACGCATCCGCGTTGAGCAGGAAATCATCAACCTTACCGGGCTGCCGGACGAAGGGTCCAAGACCCAGGACGCCGGCCGGTACAAGGTGACCATTACCCAACGCATCAACCGCAGCCTGGACGACCGCGCCTGGGCCCTGGTGGCGGACAAATTCCCCGACGCCGTCAAGCCTGTCATGTTCGTGCCGGTCGCCAAGATCGACCCGGTGGGCGTGCGCTGGCTGCGCCAGAACAAGCCGGACCTGTTCCGGTTCCTGGCCACGGCGCTGACCGAAAAACCCGCTAAGCCGGCGGTCGTGGTGGAGGTGGTGGCATGAGCTTTGATCTCAGCACCCTCGAATCCGGCCGGCAAGACCGGCCGCCCCGCATCATTCTGTGCGGGGTAGAGAAGATCGGGAAAAGCTCGTTCGCCGCGGGCGCCCCCAGCCCGGTGTTCGTGCCCATCCGCGGCGAGGAAGGCATCGACGACCTGGACGTCGCCCGGTTCCCGACCTGCGACTCGTTTGACGCGGTCATGGCCGCCATGCAGTCGCTGCACGAGCAGCAGCACGGCTACGAGACCGTGGTGATTGACTCCGTGTCCACGCTGGAGCCACTGATCTGGGACGCGGTCTGCAAGGCCGAGAACACCGACTCGATCGAAAAGGTAGGCGGCGGGTTCGGCAAAGGCTACGTCGAAGCCGTGGCCAAGTGGCGCGACCTTCTGGCCGCGCTCGATGCGTTGCGCGCCCAGGGCATGGTCTCGATCCTGATCGGCCATGTCACGGTCCGCACCTTTGCCGATCCCACCAGCGAGAACTACGACCAGTACCAACTCGACCTGAACAAACACGCCGCAGCCGCGCTCATGCGGTGGTCGGATTGCATCCTGTTCGCCAACTGCCGCGCCCTGGTGCGCAAGGAGGACGCGGGATTCAACCGCACCAACCGCAAGGCCGTGCTACGCGACGAGCGTTGCCTGTTCACCCAGAAACGGCCCGCCCATCCCGGCGGCGGGCGCGGCATCTACGGCCGGTTGCCGTACGAAATGCCGTTGGAGTGGTCCGCGTTCCAGGAAGCCATCAGCCAATCGAAAGGAGCCTGAATATGAGCACGTTTGAATGGAAAGACTTTGACCCCGCCACTGTCCCCACGCCCAGCCGCGACCCGGTTCCGGCCGGCGAATACGTCGCCGTGATCACGGACAGCGCCATGAAGGACAACAAGGCCGGCACCGGCCAGTACCTGGCGCTCTCGTTCCAGATCGCCGAGGGCGACCACGAAGGCCGGTTCGTGTGGGACAACCTCAACCTGATTCACCCCAACGAGAAGGCCGTGCAGATCGCCAAGGCGGCCCTGGCCGCGCTGTGCAAGGCCGTAGGCGTCCTCTCGCCCAAGGACAGCGCCGACTTGCACGGCAAGCCGGTGGTGATCCGCGTGGCCCTGGAGCAGGACCGCGACGGCAACGCCCGCAACGCGGTGAAGTCCTATAAGCCCGTGGGCACCCAGGCGCCGGCCGCCCCACAGCTCAAGCCCGCGGCGCCGACCGCCAAACCCGCGAACAGCGTGCCGCCCTGGAAGAAGAAATGAACCCATCCCGGCCCCCTCCGTCGGCGGACCCGGCGGAGGGGCGCCGCCCATACCATGATCGCCATACCCCAACCCGATACCACCATCGCGCGGATCTACCGCGCCTATGAAAACCGCGAGAACGGCCGGCCGCGCGCCCATCTGGGCGCATCGCTCATCAGCCGTGCTTGCGAGCGGGAAGCCTGGCTGTCATTCCGCTGGGCTTCCTATCCCGATTACGACGGCCGCATCCTGCGCCTGTTTGACCGCGGCAAACGCGAGGAACCGGTATTCATCCGGGACCTGCGCGATGCCGGGGCCGAAGTCCATGACGTGGACCCTGCCACCGGCAGGCAGTTCAGCTTTGCCGAGTTCGGCGGCCACGTCGGCGGCAGCATGGACGGCGCCGCCATTGGCCTGGTCGAAGCGCCCAAGACCTGGCATGTCCTGGAGTTCAAGACCCACAACGCCGCGTCATTTGCCGCCTTGAAGAAGGATGGCGTGGCCAAGACCCATCCTGACCACGTGGCCCAGGTGCAGCTTTACATGGGCTGGTCCGGCATGACCCGGGCGTTCTACCTGGCCGTATGCAAAGACACGGACGAGCTGTACGCCGAACGCCTGCAGTTTGACCGCGCCGCGTTCGATTCCCTGCGCGAGAAAGCCAAGCGGGTAGTGTTCGCCAAGGAACCGCTGCCGCGCCTGAGCGATTCCCCGGCGTTCTACAAGTGCAAGCTCTGCATATTCCACGATGTTTGCCATGGACTGGCGTTTCCGCGCCGTAACTGTAGAACCTGCGTGTTCAGCACGCCCAGGGAAGACGGGGCCTGGCATTGCGAACGCCGGCAACAAACGCTCACGCTGGACGACCAATCCAACGCCTGCGGCGATCACATTTTCATCCCGCCGCTGTTGCCGTGGCCGGTCCACAACGTCGCGGACAAGTGCCCCTGCTATGAAACCCCGGCCGGCCTGTTCGCCAATACGCCGGACTGCATAGCCGGCCCGGCCAACGTAGCCGGGTTCACGTCGCGGGAACTCGAACGCCTGACCCCGGACCAGTTGCCCGCGGTCATCAAGGCCAAGCAGGCGTTCGGCGGGGAGGTGTGCCATGCTCCGTGATTACCAGGTCATGGCGTTCAAAGCCATTTGGGACAACCTGGACAAGCATGTGCTTGCTTCGCTGCCCACCGCCTCTGGCAAATCTCACATCATCGCAGAGCTGTGCAAGCAGGCCCTGCAGGTGGCGCCGGGAACCCGCGTGTTGGTCATCGCCCACGTGAAGGAATTGCTGGAGCAGAACAGCGACAAAATCCGGCTGCACTGGCCTGACGCGCCCCTGGCCCTATACTGCGCCGGCCTCAAGAGCAAGGAAGTCGGCCCGATCACCGTAGCATCCATCCAGAGCATCTATGCCAAGGGGGACCGGATCGGGGCATTCGACCTCATCATCGTGGACGAAGCCCACCGCATCCCGCACGGCGAAAACGGCATGTACCACACGCTGTTCCGCACTCAGCCCCAGGCCAGGATCGTGGGCCTGACCGCCACGCCGTACCGGCTGGGCGGCGGCCTGCTCCACGAGGGCGACGACGCCCTGTTCGATGACCTGGTTTGCGAGGTTAAGACCGCCGACCTGGTGGAGCAGGGATACTTGGCCCGCATCCGGTCCCGCCCCGGCAGTCGGCAAGCCAACCTGACCGATGTCCATACCCGCGCCGGCGAGTTCGTCGCCGAAGAGATGGCCGCCGCGTTCGACCAGGGGTGCCTGACCGAAGCCGTGGTTGACGACGTGCTCCTTCATGCTGCCGCCCGGCGATCGATCATGGTGTTCTGCTGCTCCGTGGCGCATTGCCACAGCGTCCTGGGCGCGTTCGCGGCCAGGGGCGAGTCCAACGCCAGCGTGATCACCGGCGGCACGCCGTCGCAAGTCCGGGCTGATGTCATCGCCGACTTCAAGGCCCGGAAGTGCCGCATCCTGATCAACTGCGACGTGCTGACCACCGGGTTTGACGCGCCCAACATCGACTGCATTGTCCTGCTGCGCGCCACCCAGAGCCCCGGTCTGTACGTCCAGATGATCGGCCGCGGCCTGCGCCAGTGCGAAGGCAAGACCGATTGCCTGCTGCTGGATTACGGCGGCAACGTCGAACGCCATGGCCCGATCGACAGCGTCACCGCCGAGCGGGTACAGGATCAGGAGCGAGAACAGGTCAAAAAGTGCCCTGGGTGCGGCTTTTATATCCCGGTCCACGTCAAAGTCTGCCGGGATTGCGGCTACCAGTACCCGCCGCCCGAACCCACGCCGCGCAAGATCACGCACGGGCTGCAGGCCACCACCCTGGACCCGCTGTCCATCAGCTATCCGCGGTACTGGGTTTCTCATGTGTACTACATGCGCCACCGGAAACCCGGCCGGCCCGACTCGCTCAAGGTTGTCTATGACGCCGTGCCCGATAGCGATGCGCGGTCCGGGCTTATGTCCCGCTGCTTCTATGAGTGGGTCTGTTTTGAGCATGCTGGTTATCCCAGCACCAAGGCCCGAGAGTGGGCTTGCCGGCACGGGGTATTCCCCGCGCCCAGGACCATCAGCGAGGCGTTGGCCTGTCAGTTCGCCACCCCCAAACGAATCACCGTCCGACAGGACGGACAGTTCCCGGAGGTCATAAACTATGAGTTTTGAGCATATCCCCGCTGAGATGAAGTCCCGGCCGCAATGGGTGGCTTGGTCGCTGGTCGAGCGCGCGGGCAAGAAAACCAAGCTGCCGATCAATCCAAAGAACGGCCAACTTGCCCGGACAGACGCTCCCGCCACCTGGGGCACTTTCGAGCAGGCCATCCGTACCGGAAAGCAGTTGAACGGCATCGGCTATGTGTTCAGCGCCGACGATCCATTCTGCGGCATTGATCTGGACGGCCACATTGACGAGGAACTGATCGCCTGGTTCGGCTCCTACGCCGAACGGTCGCAGTCCGGGACCGGCGCTCACATCATCATCCGGGGCGTACTGGGCGACGGCCGCAAGGGCGACAAATACGAAGCCTATGACCGGACCCGCTTCTTCGTGATGACTGGCGATGTGCTGCACGATGGCCCGATTGTCGAAGCCCAGGCCAAGCTCGACGAGTTTCTGAAAACCGCGTTCCCCCCGCCAGAACCTGTGCAGAAGGTTGACCTGTCGGGGATTCTCAAACCGGCTGGCGACGTGCTGGACCTCATCCGCGCGTCTGCCCAGGCCGACAAGTTCAACATGCTTTGGTCCGGCGACTGGACCGTCTACGAATCCCAATCCAACGCGGATGCTGCTTTGCTCGCCATCCTGCGGTTCTGGACGGGTGGCGACAAGGACGCCTCGTTTCTCTTGTTTGCGCAATCCGGCCTCTGCCGCCCCAAGTGGACGGACCGGCAGGACTACCGCGAGAGTACCTGGAAAGCCATCGACAGCGGCCCAGTCTATGAACAGCCGCAACCGCGCGCGGCGCCGGCCGCGGTTGTGCCCAGCGTGCCGCCCTGGCGGAAGGTGTCCATTGCCCAGGTCATGGAGGCCATCGCCGGCACTGTGCTGGAGCCGTTGGTTGAGGCCATGCGGTCGCCCATGGACCCGCCCTTGCCGCCGGAGATCGGCCTGATCAAGGCGCTGGTGCTGTGCGGGTGTGCCATCTCGGAGAAGCGATCGCAACCCCGCGACACCGGTAATCTGGCCGCGCATACCCAGAAGGGCGTTGACCTTGCCCGCGTCCGCATTATCACTGCCGGCGGCCAGGTGGCCAACGTGCTGGCCATGATCGTGGCCGAATCCGCGATCGGCAAGGATGTCGGCAACCTGCTTGACCGTGTGGCCCAGTATTCCGGTTGGATGATCGGCACGGCGGGCAGCGAAGAAGGAATCGCCGACGCCTACATTGCCAAACCCAACGGCCTGCTGACCATCAGCGAGTTCGCCAACTGGCTGGATAAACGCCACTGGCAGAGCAAGGCCGCGTCGTTCCTCACGCACGCTTTCAATAAGGGCTGGTTCGTCCACGCCATGAGCCGCCGGGCAGACGCTCCGCCGCGTGAATCCAACTACTGCTTTCCCAATATCTACGCTGCGATTCAGCCCGGCGCCTTGCAGTCCTACGCCAGCAGGATCGATTTGGATTCCGGGTTCCTGGGGCGGTTCCTGGTCGCCGCCATGCCGCAGGCGTATTTCGGCTGCCCGGTTATCAGCGACTTGGCTAGGCACATCACGGTCTGCCGTGACACACTCGATACGCTCCGCTGCAAGGACTGTGATATCCATCCGCCAGCCGGCTACAACCGGGACCTGGCCGCTATGTTCATGGACAACCACGCGGAGCCGGGGCCGACCTGGCGCCGGTTGGTGAACGAATACTATCCACGGTTCGCGCTGTTCCTGTCCATCGCGCCGGACGACACATCACCGCTGATTACCGTCACGGATGGGGCTTGGCAACGAGCGGCCCTGTTGGTGCAGTACTTCTTCGCCCAGGCGGAAAGCATCCTGACCGACATCCACGAGGATCAACAGGTCAACAGGTTTGAATCTCTCTGCCGCCGTATTCTCACCATCATTCGCGAGTCTGGGCCTGAAGGCGCTTCCCTTAACCACATCCACGAGTTGTGCGGGCGTGGAACTCGCTCCAATGAACGTCGGGCAGTCTTGGAAGAACTCGAATCCCGCGGCGTCGTGACCCACGAAAAACATGGAAAGTTGATGGTGTACCATGCCTGCTGACAATCGGGAAAAAATCCCGGTTCAAAATCCCGCACCCCGATTTCAAGCAAGGGAACGGGATTCCGGGATTGAATCGGGATTGACCCAATCCCGTTATTTCTCGTTGAAAATGAAAAAGTTAACCTATAACGGGATATCGGGATATATATATAAAATAGAAGTAGTTTTCCTACCTATATATGCCCCTATGTGGGCATCTCATCCCGTTTTCCCGATTTCTCTTTTTCCCCCTCGTTTGGCTACTTTTCGCCGTCCCGCGCGCCGGCCGCAAAGCCTCGTTCTTGAGCCTGCCCATGTGGCCATCGGCGGCGACTTTGCCCTCCACAAGGCCCGGGAAGGCCGCTTCCGTGGCCATAGGCGCGTGGCATGCCCAGATCCGATACAAGATAGCCACCACCCGCAAACCCGCTCATTAACTGCTTACACCGCCCCCCAGGACCACTTCACATGAAATCCCCCTCCCGGCCAACCTTGTATCGCATCCAAGACGGCCTTTACGGCCTGTTCGGCGCCATCCTCGAGCAGGCGGTCGCCGATTACCGCGCCCTGGTCCGACAGGGCCATGTGGTCAACGGCGTGCTGACCCCGGCCGCCATGCTCATCACCGACACAACGGCCAAGGCGTACATGACTTGCTATGAGATGATGGAACTGATCGAGTTCTTCTACTCTGCCGAGTACGAAAAACTCTGCAACGACATCATGCGGATCCCCATTGACCCGGAGGCGGTTCGCAGCCGGATCGGGCTGCCCCGGCAGATGCCGCGCCAACTTTCGGGATTTCTATAGGTTTGGCCACGTATTCCAATCGCCCAAGTGGTTCTTCAATTCAAGCTTTGAGCAGGTGGCCCGACCGTCATCATGAAGAGTTATTGTAATTTGCCGATAATCGCCCGCCAAGGTTCCCAGATTGTTTTGTATAACATAATTTTTTAGAACGGCACGATCTATTATCAAATATGCCCAGCCATCAGCCAGTCTCATTACAAATACAAAATGCAATTCGGGCGACTGCGCTTGATGTATGTTTTTCTCCTTTACGCGATATTGATACATTGTGGATTTTTTCTGTTTTTTGCCCACGGCCGTTTTCACTTGCAATCGCCACATGTTTCCAGTGCTATCATTAACGACAAATATATCGTCGCCCTTGTCTATTTCCGGCAATGCCGCATTGTAACCCCTGTAACAGAACTCCCCCATGACCGCCAAGTGCCCTGCTTTACCCGTATGCTGTGTTCCCGACATGATATTCTCCTTCGAATTGTTTGTCAGAACATCGGAATCCATTTAACTTTGCACCGAACACCATCAGACGAAGTGGCCTTCCAGTAATAACCCTTGGGAACAGGCGCCATAATAGAACAGTTGCCCTGAAGGTTTTGGGCGTCCATTGCAAATATCGCCAATATATTAGACGGACTACTACTTCGATCCGCATAAATAACATATGCTGGTTTGTGCTCAACGCCATCATACCAATATTGCAATTCTGTGAACAAAACAAACCCGCTGTTAGTGGCAATATATGTTGTGTTCGGCAATTTAATCTCAACATCGCCTAGGCCCGAAGCTGCTAACCCTATAGAACCATCTGGATATTTAATTCCTTGCGCAGGCTGCACAAACCCAGTATTGACAATATTTCCAGATCTGTCAAATATCACGTGGCTAGAATTATCTTCTGTAGACAGTCTCATTAGCGGTTGGTTGTCTAGGCGTCGAATGGCAACGGCAAATAGATTCCCGCTGTGATTGGTCTGTGTAAGAGTGAAGATGGTATCGCTGTTAACCTGCTTTACGTAGCCGGTCAGGATTCCGCCGATAAGGACACGGTTGCTAGGCGAGAGGTCTGTGAGGAATGTGGTGCCGCTGCCGGATACTTGGTCGGCATTGTCGAATATTGAGACCAACCCACTCATGTTGATGGACTGAATACCGCCGACTACCCGGACGGTGTTAGTGTCTGCCCAAGTTCCAACGCCCACGTTGCCGGTGTCGGGGTCAACATTGAACGCTTGACCATTGGAGAGATAACCGGCGGAGTGATGGTCGCCCCACCCGTAGGCAGTCTGCCAATGCTGAGTGTCTGTCACTGAAATCCCGGCAGCTGGGCTGGCAGTAAAAATGGGATCGCTCTCGCCATATACCGGTGTTCCGGTAGCATATTTAGATTTCTCAGCAATCCAAACAGGATCATTTTCGGCATAAACCGGCGTGCCGGTAGCGTAGTTGGCTTTCTGGGCAATCCAGAGCGGGTCGGACTCAGCGTATATGGGTGTACCTGTGGCATAGTGAGGCTTGTCCGCTGACCATAAAGGATCGGATTCCGCATAAACCGGCGTGCCAGTAGCGTAGCCGGATTTTTCGGTCGTCCAAAGAGGATCGGATTCTGCGTAAATCGGGGTGCCGGTGGCGTAGGGCGGGAACTGAGAGTTGGGCACCTGCCGGATACGGTAGAAAAATGGCGATGGCAAGCTCATCACGCTGCCGGTAATGGGTTGGTCGGACACCGCGCCCCAGTTGGTCCACGGGCCGTTCACGTGAGCCGCGAACTCCAGGGTGTAATAGTTGCTGACCGTTGCGCCTTGGAACTGCAGCCCTTCGCCACGGTCGAAGCCGATGATTTGGGGTTCGGCCAGCGCCACTTGAATACTTGCTGCCATGATAACCAATCCTACCGCCGCTATCGTCCTCATGCTGTCTCCTCCTCTTTTGGTTTGTGTGCCTCTCAATACAGCGTGGCGGGAATCGGCATGAGGAAGGGAGAAAAGAAAAGGCGCAACCTTCTTCTCATGCTTCTTTCGAGGGACGACCAAGCCCCTGATATGGACATGAAGCCGAAGGCGCGCCAATAGGCGCGTCCTCCAGCAGGGTCGTCCACATCATCAATACTTGGTCGTTTTCGAAAGAAACGATTCTGCCGCGACGCAAAATCAAACTATGGTAAAATTATTCTCTGATTATCTCCATGACGTGGACTTGAGCCAGGGCATTCTTGCTGATGCGATAGGCTTGATCTGTGGATCCATTGTTGTGCCAAATCAGAGCACAACGTGCCATGCCCTCGGTTATGGCCGCCCATTGCATGATGACCCCATGCCAGAAGGACCAACTGGAGTCAAGTTGTTTCTGCATATTTTCTGTGCACGCGCACGCGGCCTTGGGATACGGTGACGCCGTGGTGTTCGCCAACGCCTGCCACCACTGACCAGGCCGCCGCTCGGGGCGGCGCATCGGCGCTGGGCCGCGCCTCGCCAGACCCCGCCGGCTCTCTGGCCGGTCGCCGGCACAGGCCGCCCCGCCAGACCGCGCTGGACGCGCGCGGACGCCGCTGGGCTGCGGCGCGGATGCCGCCTCCCTGGACGGTCGGCGGCCAAGGCATGGCTGGCAGGGCTTTCCCGCTTTGGTTGTGCCGACTGGCTGCTGGTTCCCGTGCCCCGGCCGTCCGCGTCTCCTTGGGCCTGGTCGGGC
>CAZAYP010000108.1:0-15096 GCA_964489425.1 uncultured Verrucomicrobiota bacterium
CGGCGTTGCGCCCGCGCTTCGCCCGGCGCCACAAGGCCCTTGACCACGTCCCGTTCCCGCGCCTCGTCCGGACGGACCTGTTCCATCTCCTCTTGGCATAATACCTCCTATACGGTTGGTTGGGTTACAGACGCTCTTCTCCACTGCCACTTGCTCTTGTCGTTCGCGACAAGCCAATGCCCGAAGGTCCCGATGCTCGAAATCACACCCAATGCCCTTCCTTGGTTGCTCCCGTGGCCTCAGGCAACGCGTTGCCACGAAAAGCGTCCAGCGCCGCTCCCGCGGTGCCGGGATTGGCCAGGTAAACCTTAATCCCGGCGGCGCTCAACGCTTGAAACGCCTTGGGTCCGACATTGCCGGTAATCAATATTTCCGCCCCCAGGCCGGCCAGGTTCTGGGCGGCCTGGATCCCGGCGCCTTGCGTGGCATTCAGATTTTGCTGGTTGTCGTGCACGATGAATGCGCCGGTTTCCGTGTCGAACAGGATGAACTTCCGGGCCCGGCCGAAGTGTGGGTCCAGTTCGCCTTCCAATGTCGCCTCTTTTGCCGTGATGCCAATTTTCATTCTTTCCCTTTCCTTTCGCCTTGGTTTGTCCACTCGCGCCCGTGCCGCCCGCGGCCGCAACAACACCGCCCGCCGGTCTTGGGCGCCACACCATCGACGGGTATGACCGGCCCCCCCTCGAGGCGCAGGGCTTTGCCGTGAATGAGGGCGTCAGCGACCTTTTTCCGCGCCGCTTCGACGATGCGGGCAAAAGTGGGCCTGGAGATCTTCATTTGCTCCGCCGCCTGTTCCTGATAGAGGCCCTGGAAGTCGGCCAGCCGAAGCGATTCCAGTTCATCCAGCGTCATCACGATTTCTTCCAGGTCGCGCAGGGGTATCCCGGCGGGCTTGAAGTACGTGGCGTTGGGCGCCACGCCAACCCGGCGGAGACAAAATGGTCTGGGCATTGCTATTTTCCTTTCTCTACTACGACATCCATAATGAACATATGCTCATGTCGGTGTCGCGTCAAGAGCCGGCCGTAAATATTATTTTCAGCGCAGCGTCCCCGCATGCCGTTCCAAGAGCGGATCGACTACTGCGACAAGCAGATTGTCATGGCCGCCACGGGCGGGCTCCTGACCATGCTGGCAGAGTCGGGCACCTGCACACTCGCCGGCGGGGTGCACGAGGACACGCTGGGGGCCCTGGCCCGGAGCGACGCGGCCCGGTTGACCGAGGTGTACCAGCGCGATCTGAACGCCGGCTGGTTGGGCGAATTATGAGTTGTCGGAGGACTTCTCCGGCTCACGTCCATATCGGATTCGTCCATGGCCCTGCCACGACCACGATGGCAGACGTTTGTCTGCCGCCAACCGACTGTACCCATATTGTACCCATTTCAACGCCATTTTTGACCGTGGCACGGAAATGCACCGAAGCGCAGAAAAGAGCCGGGGTGAAAAGGCCGGATCGCAAGAAACCCTTGATTCTATTGGGTGTTTATGGCGTAACGGACTGCGGGTGAGGTTGGTGGTGGGGGGTGGATTCGAACCACCGAAACCATAAGGTGGCAGATTTACAGTCTGCTGCGTTTAGCCACTTCGCTACCCCACCACGGGGCAAAGTTCAGGTACAGTAGTTAGTTCTTCTTTTTTTGTCCACTATCTTCCGCGGGCTTGGGCGCAGATTTTTCGGCGGGCGGCTGGCCCGCGTCCGTGGCCGTGGCCGGCGCGGCCGATACCGCTGGCTCCGCCGGGGGCGGGGGCGGGAGCGGCGGCAGCGGGATGGTTTCCATCCGCTTGGCCGAGGCGTGCAGGAACACGGCGCCCAGGGGCGGCACGGTGAGCATGACAGAATATGGCTGCCCCTGCCAGGGGGTGGCTTCCGCAGGCACCAGGCCGGCGTTGCCGACGTTGCTGCCGCCATAGTGGACGGAGTCGCTGTTGAACACTTCCTCGTAATACACGGGTTCGGGAACGCCCAGGCGGTAGCCCTTGCGGGGCACGGGGGTGAAGTTGAACACGCAAGCGGTGCAGAGCTTGCGGTCGCGCGCGCGGCGGATGAACGACACGACGCTTTGCTCGCTGTCGTGATAGTCGATCCACTCGAAACCTTCCCAGGAGAAGTCCACCTCGTGGAACTCGGGATACTTGCGCAGCACGCGGTTCAGGTCGCGCACGCAGGCGTGGAGCTTGCGGTGCGGCTCATTGTCCATCAGGTGCCAGTCGAGGCTCTGGGCATGGTTCCACTCGGTCCACTGGCCGAACTCGCTGCCCATGAACAGCAGTTTTTTGCCGGGATGGGCATACATGTAGGCGTAGAGCAGGCGCAGGTTGGCGCGCTTCTGCCATTCGTCGCCCGGCATCTTGTCCAGCATGGAGCCTTTGCCGTGGACGACTTCGTCGTGCGAGAACGGCAGGATGAAGTTCTCGTTGAAGGCGTAGAGCAGGGAGAACGTGATGTGGTTGTGGTGATACTTGCGGTGGACGGGTTCCTTGCGGATGTATTCCAGCATGTCGTTCATCCAGCCCATATTCCACTTGAGGTCAAAGCCCAAGCCGCCGAGGTAGGTGGGGCGGGAGACCATGGGCCAGGCCGTGGACTCCTCGGCGAAGGTGAGGAATCCCGGGTACTCGGCGTGGAGCACTTCGTTGAACTTTTTAAGGAACGCGACGGCTTCGAGGTTTTCGCGGCCGCCGAACTGGTTGGGGACCCATTCGCCCTCTTTGCGTGAATAGTCGAGGTAGAGCATGCTAGCCACGGCGTCCACGCGCAGGCCGTCGGCATGGTAGGCATCGGCCCAGAACATGGCGCTGGAGAGGAGAAAGTCGCGCACCTCGTTGCGGCCATAGTTGAAGCAGAGCGTGCCCCAATCCTTGTGCTCGCCCTTGCGCCAGTCGGCGTGCTCGTACAGGTGGGACCCGTCGAACCAGCTTAACCCGTGACCGTCCTTGGGGAAGTGCGCGGGCACCCAGTCGATGATTACGCCGATGCCTTCCTGGTGGCAGCGGTCGATCAAAAACTTGAGGTCATCAGGCGATCCGAACCGCGAGGTGGGGGCAAAGTAACCGATGGTCTGGTAGCCCCAGGACCCGTCGAACGGGTGCTCGGTGACGGGGAGCAGTTCGATATGAGTGTACCCCAAGTCCTTGACGTAGGACACCAGTTGTTCGGCTAATTCACGGTAAGACAGCCAGCGGTTGTCCTGGTCTGGAACGCGGCGCCAGGATCCGAGATGCACCTCGTAAACCGTGACCGGCTTTTTCAGCCAGTCGGTTTCGCGGCGGGTCTTGAGCCAGGCCGAGTCCTGCCACTGGTACCGGCCCTGGTCCCAAACCATGGAGGCGGTACGCGGGCGCAGTTCCGCGGCAAACGCGTAGGGGTCCGCCTTTTCCACCAGGTACCCCATGTTGTGGCTCTTGATTTCAAATTTGTAAAGGTCGCCGGGTTGCAGGGCCGGGATAAAGATCTCCCACAAGCCGCTCTGGCCGCGCAACTCCATGGGGTGATGGCGGCCGTCCCATCGGTTGAAGTTCCCGACCACGCTCACGCGCATGGCATTGGGCGCCCAGACCGCAAAGTGCACGCCGGCCACGCCTTCCAGGGTCATGGGATGGGCGCCCATTTTTTCGTAGGTGCGGTAGTGGTTGCCTTCGCCGAACAGGTAGAGGTCGAAGTCCGTGATTTGCAGCGGGAACCGGTAGGGGTCGTCGAGGTCCCATTCATGGCCGTCGAATCCGGTCATGTGCAGGGTGTAGCCAAAGCCCGGTTGGCCTGGCAGCACCAATTCAAAAACCCCGTTTTCGTGCAGGCGTTTCATCGGCCACGTCTTGTCGGCCGGCTTGGACCGCACCTCCACGGCGCTGGCATACGGCTGAAACGCGCGGATCACCAAGCCGGGTTTGTGGTCATCGAGCTTGTGCATGCCCAGGATATTGAACGGCGCCCCATGATTCCCTTCGGCCAGCGCCTGGATTTCTTCGGCGGCAATCGAATGTTTCATAACCCCGCTCCTTTTGCAATGGACCGCAGTGTACGCGCAGCGCTTGCACGGCACAAGCTCGATATGGGCAGATCCGGGCAGAAATCCGGGCCGGCGTTCCGGGCGGCCCCGCAGCTCGTTGCGTTGCTATTCTCCCGGCGGCGGGCCGACCCAGAAGCGATACAACAGGTGCTGCTGCTGGGTGGAGAGGGGCAGGGTCATCATCGTGCCGGTGCCAGGAAGGTTGGTGTAAAGATCATACCAGCCGCTGGCCGCCGGGTTGGTGTTGGCTTGCACATCGTACAGGCGGCCTGTCGATGCCGAGAACAGCAGCCCTTGGAGCGATATCTCCACGCGCGGGTACGAGGTCGGGTTGCGGGGCAAGGTGTCAGCCAGGTATTCCTGCCAGGTCCAGAAGCTGTCGGCATCGGGATCTTCGTCTTCGGCGGTGCTGAAATCCTGGGTCCAGCCGTGGCTCGCCAGCCACCACACCGGGGTGCCGCGGTGCGCCAGGTCCGGACCCAGCGTGGCGTGCACGGCGCCAGCGGCTACGATATTGCTCCACCAGAACAGGAAGTTGGTGGTGATGCTGCCGAACGCGTAACCGATGCTTGCGCCGTTGGTGCGGATATCGGTGATGTGGAAGAAGGTGTCGGACTGCACCAGGAAATTGGTTGCAGCGCCCATGGCCACGGCCACGGCGCCGGCTGGGGTGATCATGCCGTGTTCGCCGGCCGTGGCGGTGATGGTATAGTTCGTGGGCGTCAACCCGCACGCTGGATAAGCGGACAGATGGCTGGCTTGGAACCCGGCCGGGATGCCATCCCCCGCAGAGATGCCGGCCAGGCCGCCGCGTGCGGCCAGGTCCAGCCAGGCGACCCGGATGGCGCCGTCAAAAAACAGTTCGACCTGGAACCGGTTCGACGTCGCCAGGCCCCACTCGGGAACACCCTGGTAGGTGACCACCACGCGGTCGGCGAGCTGGGTCCACGATACGCTGCCGGCGGTGGCCGGGTTCAGGTCTTTGAACAGGGCCGAGACGCGGGGCCGGTTGAAATGAGCCGCCATGGACTCGGTGTACGTGGTGTCGCCCGCCCCGAAGGTAAGGTACCCGTTGCTGCCGATAAACAGGTTGGTATAGTTTTCACCGTACAACTGGACCGCCGCGCCGCCCAGCAGGTTGACTTGCACGGATGAGTCGTCGGTCAGCACCACCGGCGTTGAACCTGCGGGATCGGTCGGGAAACTTGCGATGGGCGTGAGACAGGCGGCATAGAAGTCAATCGACCCGTTGGTGGTGAGGGTGAGCGCCAGCCCGGAGAGATCATTGTTCGTGGTGAACATTTCCGTGAAATAGTCCGGCACAATGGGTCTGACCGAGAGCGTCACCGGGTGGAACGAGATGACGCCCGTGTCCTGGTTGACGAGGGCGAGGGTGGATGTATAGATGCCGACGGCGAGCGTGTCGGCCACGGCATTGGCACTGGCCGTGATGCTCCCGCTGCCGCCGGGCAGCAGCGCGCCGTTGGTGGGGGCCACGTCCAGCCACGCGGCGGCCCCGGACAGCGTCCAGTCGAGCGCGCCTCCACTGCGGTTGGTGATCGCATAGCTGATCGCAACGGGCAGGAAGGGCCCGCCTTCGCTGCCGGAAATGACCTGCACGCCAAAGGGCTCCACGCCCAGCGGATCGGGAATGATCACCAGGCTGAGCGGCATGTCCGGCACGGTGTTGACGTAAGAGCCATTGAACACCAGGTATCCCTCGTTCGTCGAGGGGGTGTTGGGCACCGCCGTCGTGTCAAAGATCACTTGCACCGCCGTGGTCGATTCGGGCGCCAGGGTACTGGCGTTGGTGGCCAGGGTCACCCACGCGGCCTGCGCGCTGCTGGCCACGGCGATATTCATCTCGGTATCTCCCTGGAACGGTCCGATGAGCGCGGTGGCGCCGGTGGCCAGGTCGGCGACGCGCAACTCGCCCCGGCCGGCCGTGTCGTTATAAGCTGCCAGGTAGAGCGTGCCGCTCGCGTCGTCAAAATCCATGCCCTGGACATAATTGGCGTTGAACCCGACCGATCCGACCGCCGTGCCGGCGCCGGTCGCCGGGTCGATGCGCAGCAGCATGTCCGTAGCAATGTCCAGGCCGTACATGGCGCCCATGGCATGGACCGCGATGCCAATGACCATGGTCGCGCCGGTGATGTCGCCGACGAACGTGGCCGCGCCAGTGGCCGGGTCGATCCGGTAGAGCTTGTTGAGCGATGACGCATAGGATACGCCATACAGCGTGCCGTCCGGCGCCGCCGCCAGCGAGGTCCAGACATGTCCGGCGGCCGGGGTGGCCGCCCCGATCACCGTTTTGCTGCCGTCGCTCGTGTCCAGGGTGATGAGCTCCGCCATATCCAGGTCCAGGCCGTACACCCGGCCAAAGTCATCGTCCAGGAACGTGATGGCCGGGACCAGATTGCCGTCGGTGTAGCCGATGGTCGTGAACGTGCCCGGCCCGTCCGTGTAGAAGGACACGAACTGGTTGTTGAGCATGTCGATCCCGTAGCACAGCTCGCGCTCGGGTGCGGCCATGATCGGCTCGCTGCTTTCCACTGGCTTGTGCGCCGGGGCCCGGCCCATCGCGGCCGCCGCGGCAGTTGCGGCGGGCGGGGGAGCGACGGCGGGGATGGAGACCGGCGCGTGGCCGGAAGCCGAGCGTGTCACCGGATAGGCCTGCCAGGCCACGGCCAGCGGGCCCGTATTGGTCAGCCACAGGGTGTTGGTGGCTTGCGTCGACCAGGCCAGGGTGGCTGTGATGCCGGTGGGGGCATAGAACAGCTGCGCGCCGGCCAGCGCGAAGTCCTGCACCAGGACCATGTCGTTCGAGATGACCAGCCCGGCGACCGTGCCGGTGGCGTAGTTCGCCGCCGAAGCCGAGACGGTCCACGACCCGATCAGCAGGTTCAGGCGATAGCCGCCGTTGGTGTCGGTCACGGCGTACAGGTTGGTGGTTCCGTTGGCTGCCGTGACCGTTGCGCGGGCCAGGGGCGCGCCCGAGTGGATCGCGGTCACACGGCCGGTGATCCCGCCGGCGGCCGCCCGGCCATTGACGTTGACCTGGACCCACGGGTCCTCGTTATCGTTGCTGAGGATCGTGACGACGTTAGTGTTGGCTCCGGCGGCGCGGGGGGCATAGGTGACATCGAAAGTAAACGACTCGCCCGGCGCGACGGTGGCCGGCAGGGCGGGCAGGTTGGCAAAGCTGAACGGCTCACCAACGGCGTCCGGGGCGTCCGGCACATCCGGTATCCGCGGCATGTCCATGGCACGCCGGGCGGCCCCGCCGCGCGGGAGACACTCCGGCTGGCTGCCGACGAGGGAATTGGCGTTCAGGTAGACCTGCTTGCGGCCCAGGGCCAGGGTGTCGGTCCGGGGCATGCCCACGCTGACGTTGTCGAACCAGCCGGTGGTCACCGTGGTCGGCACCGTGTAGGTCAGCAGGGCCAGGGTGCCGGCGGCGCGGTGCGTATCGCTGCCGGTCCAGACGAGCGTGCCGTTGGCGTACAAACGGAACTGGCTGCCCACCGCGCTGAACGTCAGACGGTTGGTCGCGGTGGCGCTGGTTTTGATGGCGCTGCTGGCGGTCCAGGCTTGCAGGGCCGCGTAGCTGCCGCCGTCCTGCCACCATACGGAGTAGTAACCCGCGGCGATTAG
The DNA here is from genome assembly GCA_964489425.1 of uncultured Verrucomicrobiota bacterium. Classification (GTDB taxonomy): domain Bacteria; phylum Verrucomicrobiota; class Kiritimatiellia; order RZYC01; family CAZAYP01; genus CAZAYP01. Next base: position 7,668 of record CAZAYP010000108.1, read on the forward strand.
AAACAGGTAGCCCTGGCCAATGCCGTCGGCGTCGAAGTCCGCCGAGGTGCGGAAGGCCAGCCCCTGGCTGTTGTACGCATACCCCTGGCGCCACACGTCCACCTCGACCGCGGCGTCGCCCCAGGTCTGCCCGCCGTTGTAAACCGAGGTCATGAACTCCTGGGCCGCGCTCCGGGCGCGATACGCATTGCCGACCACGGACCAGTTCGCGTCCACATCCGGCACCCAGCCCGCAGCTGTGCCGCTGGAGAAGTCGTCCTGGTAGTAGCCGAAGAAGATGTTTTGCACGCTCAAGTCGCGGCCGCCGGGCGGATCGGTGTTGCAGACCACGATGTGTTCCGTGCGCGGCGTCGCGGCCGTGACCGTGCCAAACGGGATGAGCAGGTCATTGGTCGGGGCGACCGAATCGAAGACCGCGATGTCGCCGGTGATCTCGATGACCGTGACCGTGACCGAGCGCAGCAGCGCGCTTTGCGTGATCAGGTTGGAAAACGCCACCGCAGCGACATAGGTGCCGGGCACGATGAGCTGGGTGTTCACCAGGCTGACGGCGACTTGTTGGGTAGCCATGGGCGCCAGGGTGCCGTCGGCCGGGCTGATCGCCAGCCACGCGGAGGTGCTGCCGGCGGTCCAGTCCATGGTGTCGAGCGAGCTGTTGGCCAGGGCGTACACCTGCCCGGTGGGCGTGAACGGCCCGCCTTCAAGGCCCCGCCCATGGAAACCGCCGGCCGGTGCCAGCGCCAGGGGTTCAAGGATACCCAGGTCGATGCTTCGCGTGCGGGCAACGCCCTCGGTGATATTGGAGACGATCAAGGTGCCGCTATACGCCCCGGGCAACAGGCTGCCGGTGGCCGCCGCTACGCGGGCGGTGATGTCCTGGCTGGCGCCGGCGGCCAGTTCGCCGCCCGCGGGCCGGACCTCGCACCAGGCCTGCGAGCAGGCGGCCGTCCAGCCCAGGGGAGCGCCAGACGCATTGGCAAGGCGATAGACGCGCTCGGGCGTGTACGGCCCGGGGTAGTAGCCGGCCGCGGAAAGCCCGGCGGGCGGCTGGATGCCAAGCGCGCCGGCCGCGGGGTCGGCGGCCCCGCGCACGCAGACGTCGTCCACCTGCCACCAGTTGTCATAGTAGGCGTTATAGTAGTGGAACCGCACCATGACGTTGGTGTGGCCAGCGGCGGCTTCCGTGAGATCAAGGCTGATGACCCCGGGGCCGCGCACGGAGGAGGTTTTGCGCCAGAGGTTGCTCCAAGGCCCGGCGGCCCCGTTGGCGCTGACGTCCACATCGGCGATCTCGTTGCTGCCATCGGACCCGCTGTAATAGTAATAATCGTTGTTGAACTGCAGCGAGAGCGACGCATAGCTGCGGTAATCGCCGCTCCCGGACTGCAGCGTGGTGTCCATGCGGACCTTGCCGGCGGCCCAGCTGTCGGCGATGGCGAAGATGCCGTCGCCGCCGGTCAGGTTCCCGCGGCCGCCGGGATCATCGAAGCTCCATCCGGCGCCGGTGCCGGCGGTATCGATGTTGGTCCAGCCGGCGGGCAGGCCGGCGGCAAAGTCCTCGCACCAGACCGGCTCGTCAAAGGCCGTCACGGAGAGGGCGATCCCCCGGGTTTCGGCGCGGCCGTCCGTATGGTTGGTGAAGGTCATGGTATCGGTGAAGCTGCCCGGCGCGAGGAACGTGGCTGCCGTACTCCACGCGGCCACGACGCTGGTCGCGGCGCCCGCGGGCAGGTCGCCACCCCGGGGAGTGACTTCCACCCAGGCCTGGGACCAGGTCGCGGTCCAGCTCAGGGTCGCGAGCGAGGCATTGGACAGCAGGTACGCCTGGCTGGCTGGCGCGAACGGTCCGCCTTCCGTGCCGGAACCGCTGAAGGCTGCGCGCGGCGTGATGCGCAGCGGGATGGGCGCGATCCCGAGATCGAGGAAGTTGGTTTCGTTGAGTTGGATGGAGACCGTGGCATAGGCGCTGGTGAAATAGCCGTCGGCCGTGGCGGCCACGGCATGCGTGCCCGTGGGCAGGTTCAGGCTGAACTGGCCGCCGGCCGTGGCGGTGGCGCCGTAGCCGTTGGTGGTGAACACCCGCGCGCCGGCCACCCCGGCGCCGGTAAGCAGGTTGGTCACGGTGCCGCGCAACATGCCGATTTCCGGGCTGCCCAGCCGGAAGCTGCCAATGCGCGTGCGCCAGCCGGCATAGCTGGTGCTGGGCAAGTACTCGCTGATGTACCAGAACGTCACGTTGTCCACCGGGTCCACGGCCAGCATGCTGTAGTCGCCCCAGCGGGCGTAGGGCGACGTCTGGGACCCGGCGCCGGCCCACAGTTCGGCCTCGCCCTGGTGCAGGCCGCCGGTGGCATCGTAAACCATGCGGCCGGCATAGCGTACCGAGGGATACGTGCCGGTGCCCGAAACGCTGTAGCCCACGGCCAGGTTGCCGTAGCCGTCGAGCGCCGCGCTGCCCATCCAACGGTGGTCGCCGTCCGGGGCAAAGGTGGCCTGCTCATGGATGGCGAACGTCCCGGCGGGCAGGGTGCGCCGCATTTCATAATACCGCACCCCGGCATGGTCGGCGCCATCGGTATCCACCGTGTGGCATACGGTCAAGCTTTCATGGCCGCCGAAGTTGCGGTACTGCAACCGGTGCATCAGGCGGTCGGCAATAGCGTCCAGCTTCTGGGACGTGCCCGGTTGCGGGATGTTGTTGCGGCCGCCGGAGAACGCGGAGTCGAAGGCCGCCACCTCGTTGGTGTAGTTGGGCTGCCCGCCGTCGCCGAAGGTGGTGTTGGCGGGGTTGTCCCAGTCCACGTGGAACTCCCAGGTGTACAGCGTGTCCACCGGGCTCATGCCCCAGGAATCGTCGTCGATCATGGCGAAGTAGCAGGGCGCGCCGGAGGGGGGCAGGGGACCATCCAGGTCGGCCGGCAGCATGCCGCCGAAGTTGATGTTTACCGTGGCCAGGTCAATGTACTGGTAGGTGGCGTCGGGGTCGCCGGCCAACATCTTGTCGCGCTCGAACACGAAGACGCCCGCGCCGCCCCAGGAATTGCCGGCAAACTGGTTGTCGGTCATGTAGTATCCGTCCGGCCACACGCCAAACTTGGGGTAATCGTTCATCTTGGTGTTGGGCATCTCAAAGTCATAGAGGTTCCACGCGCCCAGGGGGTCGCCGGTCTGGGACACGCCGATAACCTCATGGCAGGGCGAGACGCTGACGATGAACTGGCTGATAAACCAGCGGTCAGCCAAGTGGTCGTAGAGCACGACCGGGTCGCCGTCATCGGAGGTCGAGGCCGGGGCCGGGAACCCGGCGGCGGCGAACAACTCGCTCATGAGCATGGGCGCGATCAGGTTGGTGCCGGTGACCTTGTCATAGATACAAAAGTGCATATTGACCATGCAGATGTAGTGATCGGGTCCCACGTCGCCATTGGGATCCGGCGGATGCACGCCGTCCAGGTTGCTGACGCCGTCAAACGTGATCAACGGCGCGGGCATGACCCGTGGCGCATGGCGATCCTGCAGCACCGGATCCATGCTGGCATACGCGCGGCCGGCGGCCTCTGTCCGGGGCAGGCGGCGCAGCGGCACTTCGCGCGCCGGGTCCACGGCCGGCGCGGCCCGGCGGGGTGCGGCGGCGGCCAGGTCGCGCAGCGGGGGCGTGGTTCCCGCCGCCGAGGCTTGGCGCACCATGGGCCCCGCGGGAGCGGCGGCGGCTGTGGCAGCCAGACTGGCCAGAATAACGGCCATCGTTATGGCAGACAACATTGCTATGCGCATTGATCGTTCCCCCCTGTTGTCCGGTGCCGCGCCTGGACCTGGGCGCGCACGTTCCGGTCACCCTAGCCGGAGCATATTCTCTATGGACCGCAGCGCGCGGGTGCGGGTCGGTTCTTCAACCTTAACCGTGGGCCGCAGTTCCTGCAGCGACCAGAGCACCTTCTCCAGCGTGATCTTCTTCATGTTGGGACAAACCGCCCGGTCGCTGACCTGGTAAAAATGTTTCGCGGGATTTTCCTTGCGCAGCCGGTGCAGGATCCCCTCCTCGGTGGCGATGATGAACTCGGTGGCCCGGGACTGGGTCACGAAGCGGCACATCTGGCCGGTGGACAGCACCTCGTCGGCCACGGCCCGCACGGGCGGCGGGCATTCGGGGTGGGCCAGCGCCAGGGCCGCCGGATGCTGCGCCTTCAGCCCGGCGATATCTTCCGGGCTGATGCGCACGTGGGTCGGACAATAGCCGGGCCAGAGCACCATTTTCCGGCCGGTCTTTTCTTCGACGAAGCTGCCCAGGTGTCGGTCCGGTACAAAGATGATTTCCGGCGCATCGGCATAGGCCTGGACGATTTTAACCGCATTGGCCGAGGTGCAGCAACAGTCGCTTTCCGCCTTCACCTCGGCCGTGCTGTTGACGTAGCAGATGACCTTCGCTTGCGGGTGCTGGCGCTTAAGGTCACGCAGTTGCTCGGCATTGATCATGTCGGCCATGGGGCAGCCGGCGTGCGCATCCGGCAGCAGCACGGTTTTGTCCGGGTTCAGGATGGCCGCGGTCTCGGCCATGAAGTGGACTCCGCAGAAAACGATTACCCGGGCCTTGACCTGCGCCGCCTGCCGGCTCAACTCCAGCGAATCGCCGTTGAAATCCGCGATGTCCTGGATTTCCGGCCGCTGGTAGTTGTGCGCCAGGATAACCGCCTCGTGCCGGGCTTTCAGTTGGGCAATCTGGCCGTGGATCGCGGACGTAAACACGTGGCCGTCCGACATGGCATGGGGCGTTGCTGTCATCGCGGGTTCATGGTTCCATGCTGTCTGCCTGGGATCAAGTATAAACCGCGCGTTCAATGCCGGCTTGCAGAGAGGGTGGGCTGCCATTACCGTGGGCCCATGCAGTCGGACGCACGAATGGACATGGGATGCCAGCCGGGCTCAAGCCCTGTTTCATCAAACCGGCCTTGTCTATGTTGACGTGGATGGAGGTCGCGGCCGTGGTGGCCGGCTTGCTCTGCGTAGGATTGACCATCCGGCAGAGCGTCTGGTGCTGGCCCACCGGCCTGGTCCAGGTGGGCCTCTACATTTTCATCTTTTACGACGTCAAGCTGTACTCGGATCTCGTGTTGCACGTGATCTACGTGGGCCTGCAGGTGTACGGCTGGCATCACTGGCTGCATGGCGGGCGCGGGCACAGCCGCCTGGCGGTGTCCCGGCTGCCGTTCCGGGCGCGGATGGCCTGGGTGGTGACGGCGCTGGCCGGCACGGCGGCCTGGGGCTGGGGCATGGCGCGGTGGACGGATGCCGCGCTGCCGTACTGGGATGCGTTCACGACCGTGGCCAGCCTGGTGGCCCAGTGGCTCATGACCTGCAAGCGGCTTGAGAGCTGGCTGTTCTGGATCGCCGTGGACGTGGTGGCGATCGGCGTGTACCTCGCCAAGGAACTCTACCCGACGGCCGGGCTGTACGCCGTGTTCCTGGTCATGGCCGGCGCCGGATGGGTCGCCTGGCGGCGGGCTTCATGAAAACCGGGCTGACACTGGGCAAATATGCGCCGCTGCACCAGGGCCACCAGCTGGTGATCGAAACGGCCCTCGCGCAGGTCGACCGCCTGATCGTGCTGGTGTACGGTGCCGCCGAGGTTACCACCGTGCCGCTGGCCGTCAGGGCGGGCTGGATCCGGCGGCTGTACCCGCAGGCCGAGGTGATCGAGGCCTGCGACGGGCCCACCACGGTCGGGGCTACGCCGGAGATCATGCGTGTCCACGATGAGTACCTGCGGCGCGTGCTCCAGGGCCGCCGCGTGACCCATTTCTTTTCAAGCGAGTTTTACGGCGCGCATGTCAGCCGGGCGCTGGGCGCCGCGGATTGCCGCGTGGACGAAACCCGCACGCGCGTGCCGGTCTCGGGAACCGCGATTCGCCGCGACCTTTTTCGCCACCGTCGCTTTGTGCCACAGGAGGTGTACTGGGACCTGCTGGTCAAGGCCGTGTTTCTTGGCGCGCCGTCGACCGGCAAAACCACCTTGGCTGCGGCGCTGGCGCGCCAGTTGGGTACGGCCTGGGTGCCGGAATACGGCCGCGAGTACTGGGACCAGCACCAGCGTGGGCGGCGGCTTGAGCCGGAGCAGTTGGTGGAGATCGCCGAGGGCCACCGCGCACGCGAGGAGGCCATCGCGCGGGACGCGGATCGCTACCTCTTCGTGGACACGGATGCCACCACCACCTGCATGTTCGCGCGCTATTACCACGGCGCCGCCTTGCCGCGCCTGGCCGCGCTGGCGGATGAAGCCCGCCAACGCTACGACCTGTTTTTCCTGTGCGGCGACGAGATCCCGTATGCGGCCACCTGGGACCGTTCGGGCCCGGTCCAACGGACCGAGTTCCAGCAGCAAACCCGGGCGGATCTGGATCGCCGGGGCACGCCATACATCCTGCTGACCGGGCCGCTCCCGGAGCGGATGGCCACCGTGGCCGCGGCGCTGGCTGGGGTCAGACGATTTTGATGGTGCTCAGGTCGCACTGCGGCTGCGGCCGCTGGATGCGCAGCCCCCTCAGAGCGTCCACGATGATCCCGCCCACGAGGTAGTTGCGGTACCACTTGTGATCCGCCGGGATCACGTACCAAGGGGCCCACGCCGTGCTCGTCCGCGCCAGCGTCTCGTCGTACGCTTGCATGTACTTGGGCCAGAGCAGTCGCTCCTTGGCGTCCGCCGGCGAGATCTTCCACTGCTTGTCCGGGGTGTCCAAGCGCTCCTGCAGGCGCTGCTTCTGCTCGTTTTTGCTGATGTGCAGGAAAAACTTCAGGATCGTCGTGCCCTCATCCGCCAGCATGCGCTCAAACTGGTTGATATGCTCGTAGCGCCGGGACCACGTTGACTTGGGCACCAGGTCGTGAACGCGCACCACCAGCACGTCTTCGTAGTGGCTGCGGTTGAAGATCACGATCTCGCCCGCCGCCGGCACGTGCGGGTGGATGCGCCAGAGGTAGTCGTGGGCCAGCTCAACCGGCGTCGGCTGCTTGAAGCTGGCCACCTTGACGCCCTGGGGGTTGACGCCATCGAACACGCGGCGGATGGTGCCGTCCTTGCCGGCGGTATCCATGCCCTGCAGGATGATGAGCAGCTTGTGGCGGTGTTCGGCATGCAGCCGCTCCTGCAAGTCCACCAGCTTGTCCGTGTGCTTCGCCATGGCGTCCCGCGCAGCTTGCTTGCCGTCGGGGAAGGCGGCGGTCTCGGACGGATCGTAATCCGCCAGCTTTACTTTGTGGTCCGGCTTGACTCGATAACGTTTCATGCCTGCCGTGCTCCTTGTTGTCGGGTTGCTTGCATGGCCATGCTATCACAGTACTGGTTCAGCCACCAGTCAAAGTCGTGGTGCCACAGCAATTCTCACATGGCTGCGTCAAGAAAGGTTGGGCGGACAAGAAGGCGGTGGACCAGAGGATG
>CAZAYP010000109.1:0-15045 GCA_964489425.1 uncultured Verrucomicrobiota bacterium
CATCGCAACGCGATGTAACGCCGAAGGTTGCGCGGAATCAGTCCTCAAACTCCAGATTAGTTTGCAAATCAATATACGCGCCCGGGGCCTGGATCAGCGCGATCGGGGCCCGGCCACCACGCGCACCATGAAATAGTAATCAATCCGGTTGCTGGCGGCGTCGATCGCGGTGCAGACCACCATGGCGGTGCCCAGCGGGATGGTGCTGCCCGACGCGGGCTGGCAAATAACGGGGAGCGCGCCGTCGCGATTGTCGATGGCCCTGGGCGGAGTATAGAAAACGACCGCGTTGGTCGCGGTGGCCGGGACCCGGACCACGACGTTGGTCGGCCGATCCGCCAGCGCCGGCGGCAAGACATCCGCACCGCCGTGTGTTGTTGCTTCGTCCGCCGCGGCCAGACCACCGGCCAGGCCGATCATGACCAGGACCAGGCTTTTCATGTTCATTGGCAATTCCCCCGATTTGCTCCCTGTGGCGCCCCACCGCGCCTATAAAGCATAGTCGATGCACACCCGTCCGGTCTTCCCGGTTTTTGGGGAAATTTTCGGAAAAGTTCCGCGGCTGGCGGCCGGGCAATTAGAATTCGGCGTTTTTGGGCGTGCGCGGGAAGGGGATCACGTCGCGGATATTCTGCATGCCGGTGCAGAACTGCACCATGCGCTCGAACCCCAGGCCGAACCCGGCGTGGGGCACGCTGCCGAAGCGCCGCAGGTCGCAGTACCAGCCATAATCCTTGGGGTCAAAGCCCACGGAGCGGATGCGCGCTTCAAGTTGGTCGAGGCGGTCTTCGCGCTGGCTGCCGCCGATCAGCTCGCCCACCTGGGGCACGAGCACGTCCATGGCGGCCACGGTCTTGCCGTCGTCGTTCATCCGCATGTAGAAGGCCTTGATCTCGCGGGGGTAGTCGGTCACGGTCACGGGGCCCTTGAAATATTCCTCGGTCAGGTAGCGCTCGTGCTCGGACTGCAGGTCCGCGCCCCAGGCTACCGGGAACTCGAACGTGACCGGCGCCTTGACGAGGATATCCACGGCCTCCGTGTACGTGATGCGGCGGAACGCGGCTTGCGCCAGGCGGGTCAGCGTGTCCAGCAGGCCTTTTTCAATGCGCTCGTTGAAGAACGCGAGGTCTTCCGGGCAATGTTCCAGCACGTACTGGAACAGGAAGCGCAGGTACTCTTCGGCCAGGTCGGCGTCATCGTGCAAATCCGCGAACGCCATTTCCGGCTCGATCATCCAGAACTCGGCCAGGTGGCGGCGGGTGTTGGAGTTCTCGGCGCGGAACGTCGGGCCGAAGGTGTAGATGTTGCCCAGGGCGCAGGCGTATGTTTCGCCCTCGAGCTGGCCGCTCACCGTCAGGCTCGTGCGCCGGCCGAAAAAGTCCTGGGCATAATCGATCTTGCCGTCCACGCGCGGCGGCGCGTCGAGGCTGAGGGTGGTCACCTGGAACATCTCGCCCGCGCCCTCGCAGTCGCTGGTGGTGATGATCGGCGTGTGCAGGTACACGAAGTGGCGCGCCTGGAAGAACAGGTGGGTGGCGTGGGCCAGGGCGTTGCGCACGCGCATCACGGCGCCGAACGTGTTGGTCCGCGGCCGCAGGTGGGCGATTTCGCGCAACCGCTCGAACGAGACGCGCTGTTTCTGCAGCGGGTAGTCGGTCGGATCGCAGAAGCCGAGCACCCGGACCTGGACGGCCTTGAGTTCCACCGCCTGTTCCTTGCCGGCCGAGGGCACGAGCCGGCCTTCCACCACCACGGCGCTGCCGGGGAACAGGCGCAGCACGTCGCTGGCGTAGTTGGCCAGCCCCTGGTCGGCCACGATCTGCAGGTTGGCGAGGCAGGAGCCATCGTTGAGTTCCAAAAACGAGAACCCGCCCTTGGAGTCGCGCCGGGTCCGCACCCAGCCGCCCACGGTGACGTCCGCATCCAGGTTCCGGCCCTGCAGCACGCTCTTGATCAGTTCTCTTTTCATCGTGGATCCCTCCGGCTCACAACAGGAATACGCCGCGCGCGCGGCAGGTTTCGACAATTTCCGGCGGCCACAGGCTGGCCTGGATCTCGCCCACGTGCGCCTTGCGCAGGTACAGCATGCACAGGCGCGACTGCCCGATCCCGCCGCCGATGCTGAGCGGCAGCTCGCCGCGCAGCAGCTTCTGGTGGAAATACAGCTCCTTGCGCTGCTCCTGGCCGGCCAGCTGCAACTGCCGCTGCAGGGCCGGCGGGTCGACGCGGATGCCCATGGACGACAGCTCGAACGCCATGTCCAGCACGTGGTTGTAGACCAGGATGTCGCCGTTGAGCCCGGCGTGGCCTTCCTCGTTGGGCGTGCTCCAGTCATCGTAGTCCGGCGCGCGGCCGTCGTGCGCCGGGCCGCGCTTGAGCGCGCCGCCGATGCCGATGATGAAGAGCGCGCCCGCTTCGCGGCAGGCTCGCCGCTCGCGCTCCTTGGGCGTGCAGTCCGGGTAGCGGTCTTCCAGCTCCTGCGCGTGCACAAAGGTGATGTTGTCCGGCAGGCACGGCGCGATGCGCGGGAACTCGTAGGCCACGAACTTTTCGGTGCGCCGGATCACGTCGTAGATGCGGCTCACGATCTGCCGCAGGAAGTGGAGGTTGCGGTCTTCCGGCCGGATCACGCGCTCCCAGTCCCACTGGTCCACGTAGAGCGAGTGGGTGGCGTCGAGCGCCTCGTCCGGCCGGATGGCGTTCATGTCCGTGTACAGGCCGGCGCCGGGCGCGAACCCGAGGTTGGCCAGGGCCAGCCGCTTCCACTTGGCCAGCGACTGCACGATCTCCGCGCGGTGGCCGCCCAGCGCCTGTACCGGGAAGGACACGGGCTTTTCCCGCCCGTTGAGATCGTCGTTGATCCCGGTCCCGGCTTCAACGAACAGCGGGGCGGTCACCCGGACAAGATTCAGCTCCATGGCCAGGTTGGTCTGGAAGAAGTTCTTGATCAGGCCGATGGCCTTCTCGGTTTCCTGGGGGTTGAGCAGTGGCTGGTAGGGGTCCGGGATGCGGGTCATGGCGCGCCTTGGGTTAGCGGGGCTTTCAGGTTGTTCATGACCGCGCAGGATAGCGGATGGCCCGGCCGAAAACAAGGGCGCGGTGTGGCGCGCCGGATGTCAGGGGCCGGGCGGGGATACGCCGGCGAGCTGCGCCAGCGGCGCAAACGCGAAATCCGCGAGCAGCCGGTCCAGCTTGCGCGGCATGCCCGCCATGCCCACGCGGTGGCGCCAGGTGGTGAGCCGCCCCACGCCGGCCGGCACGGGCTGGGCGGGATCAAATTCCCAGGGATGGCAATAGACGATCGCCGGGTGGCCCTCGGCGTTGATGCGGCGGATCGCCCGGCGCGTCAGGGGGTACGGGTACAGGCGCAGGTACCCGCCGCCGGCCACGGGCACGTTGCGCCGGCCGAGGCGGATCGTGGCCGGCGGCAGTTCGCGGATAGCGCCCGCCCGGACGGGAATGTCGAAGGCGAAACGCGATGCGCCGGGGTTGGCGCCGTAGCGCTTGTGGGGCACCGGGAACACCGACGAATCGTAGCGGATCCCGGCGTCCCAGAGCGCGTCCCAGAACCAAGCCATGTCGCAGCGCACGGAAAACGAGGGCGCCCGGTAGCCGCGGCAAGCCAGGCCGGTGGCGGCGCGGATGATCTCCAACGACCGCGCCAGGTCGGCGCGAAAATCGTCTGGCGCCATGTTGTACACCAGCTGGTGGCCGTACCCGTGGGTGGCGATCTCGTGGCCTTGCGCGGCGATCTCGCGCAGCAGCGCGGGATACCGCTCCGCCACCCAGCCGAGCACGAAGAACGTGGCGCGCACGCCGCGCGCGGCCAGGCGATCAAGAATCAGCCGCGTGGGGGCCGCGATCCGGCCAGGCAGGTCCGGCCACTGTTCCGGGCGGAAGACGCCGGCGAAGTTGCTGACGCAGAACCACTCCTCGAGGTCGATAGACAAGCCGTTGATCATGGCGCGGGCCGGGCGACCACGAAATAGATCTTGCCCAGGCGGTCGAGCCGCGCCACCTCGAACCCCGCCGCCGCCATCAGGCGGCGGATGTCCGCCGGGCTGAAAAAGTATACCGGGCACCCTTGCAGGCCGAGGCGCAGGCGCCGCAACGGCGCGCGCCAGGTCCAGCGCACCGGGAACGTGGCCACCAGCTTCCGCCGGCAGGTGCGGCGCATCCGGGCCAGGAACACGGCCGGGTCGCGGATATAGTCGAACAGCCCCACGGCCAGCAGGGCGTCGAACGGCTCCGGGAACTCCATGGCCAAAAAGTCGCCGACTTCGAAACGGCAGCGGTCGGCCAGCCCGGCCTGCGCGGCCTGCTGTCGGGCCAGGTCGATCATCGCGGCGGAAAAGTCCAGGCCCCGCACCTGCCGGCCTGCGCGCGCCAAGGCCAGGGCAAACCGGCCGGACCCGGTGCCGATGTCCAAAACGGTGGCGATGTCCGGTGCGCTGCACTCGGCCAGGCCCTGCTCGTAGCGCTGGAACATGTCCCGGCGGAAAAACCGGTCCAGCCAGCGGCGCAGGGCGGACTTGCCGGCGCCGGAATAGATGGCGTCGAACTCCTGGGCCGTGGCTTCAAAATACTGCCGGACCTGCGGGCTTTCCGCCGGGCTGCCGGGTTGCTGGGTCATTTGTTTTCCCGCCTTTCGTGCCTGGGTGTGGTCACCATTTCACCTTCTGGCCGCGAAAAAACCGGCAGGTGCCGGCCATCGTGGCGAGCAAATTCAAGTATACCAGGGCGACAAAAGCAAGGGGATTACGTTCCGGAAAATGGCGGTCCAGGGCCATGCCCAGCAAGCCCAGGGCCAACGTCCCGGCGAACCCGGCCAGCAACACCCAGCCGAGCGTTGGCGCAACCCCGAACGACGCGGCCCACAGCGCCAGCAAGACCAGCGGCAGCGCCATGCGCAGCACCTTGTGGGAGTAAAACACCCACGCCAGGTAGCCGCGGGCCGGGTGGAGCAGCGCGCGCAGGAACACCAGTTGCTGCCAGTTGCCGTAGGCGATGCGCACCCGGCGCCGGAACGCCTGGGCCATGCGGGTGGTGATGTGGTCGTGGATGTGCGCGCCGGGCTCGTAGATCACGCGTTGCCCGCCCAGGGCGATGCGCGCGGGGATGATGTAGTCGTCGTTGATCAGGTGCGGCGGCAGCGGGGCGAACTCCGCGCGGCGGAACGCGCACAGGGCGCCGGTGCCGCTGAGCGTGGTGCGGATCCGGCCTTCCCACAGCCGGAGCCGGATCTCCATGCTGTGGTACGAGTGCTCGGCCGAATCGATCTCGCTGCGGTCGCGGCGGATGATGTGGTACATGCCGCACACGCAACCGATCGCGGGGTCGCGGAAATGCGGCAGCATGCGCAGCAACGCCTCCGGGTTGAGTTGGCCGGACGCGTCCGTCAACACCAGGATCTCGCCGCGCGCCGCGGCCACGGCCTTGTTGAGCGTGGCCACCTTGCCCTCGTTCTGCGGGTATTCCAGGATCCGCAGGCGGCGGTCGTCCAGCCCCCGCAGGCGGGCAGCGCCGCCGTCCGTGGATCCGTCCGAGGCAAACAGGATCTCCAGTTCCCCGGGGTATTGCAGGGCCAGGCTGTTGGCGGCTTTCTCCAGCACCACGGCTTCCTCGTTGTAGATTGGGATCAGCAGGGTGACGGACGGCCAAGCGCCGTCCGGCGCCGCGTGGTCCGGCCGGCGGCGCGCCAGGATCCACACGGAAAGCGGGTACAAAGCAAGGGTGTACGCCAGTACCAGCAACCCCGCAATAAATATGAGCAAACCCATGGTCATGTTCCGGCCACGCGGTCACCATACCATAGGCCAGGCCGCGTGGGTAGCCTCCGTCGGGAAAGTTTCGACGGAAGAAACCGTCCAGATCAAGCGATTGCACGAGCGCAAGCTGGCGCTCTGCGAACTGACGCCGGCCCCGCCGCCGCCGCGACCCTTGGCCATGTAACGCCGACCGGCAGCGCAACCCGGCGGCGCGCGGGTGAACCGCCTTGGTATTTGGCCCAAACGTCAACTCGATCCTTCCATATTCGTGCTGGCGGTATCGCCGAAAATGCTTATGATGCCAGCCGTACTGGGCAGCGTTCCCACAAGTAAACACGCAACTGGATGAGGGTGTTATGAAAACCAGGATGTTGACGTTCGGATGGCTCGCGTTGTTCTTGGTGATGATTGGTGCTGCCCGCTGGGCGTTACGTTCCGCCCCCGTTCCCGCCGCGAATCCGCCAACCGCGCGCGGCACATCTCCCATGCCGCTGCCGGATGTCGATGTTGCGGCGCTCCCGTCCAGCCCCGGCGCTGCTCTGCCCAAAGCGCCCGCCCCCCGGATGGCCGACGCGAAACTGCCGGCCGGATTGCCCGCGGAGCAAGTGGCGCCGGCCGCGCCCGTTTACATGGCGGGCGATCAGCCCATCGCCCTGGGGCGGGTGCGCGGCATGGTCGCGCTGACCTATGCCGAAGACGCCAACCCAGTCAGCCTCTGGCAGCTGGCCCGGGCCGCGGGATTTACCCTGCGGGAGCATGACCCGGTCTACCAGGTGCTGGTGTTGAGCCATGCGGCCGGGGAACAGGATCTGCCGGCCTTGGCCACGGGGTGGTCCGGCGTGGAGCAGGCGGACTGGGTGTACGCCGACCCGGTGGCGCATGCCCCGGTGGTGGTCACTCCGCGCATCATTGCCCAGCTGCGGCCGGGTGCGGATGCCGGGAGCTACGCTCGCAAGACCGGGTTGCGGTATCTGCGGGAGATCCCCGGGCTGGCCCGGGTCGCGGTGTTCCAGGCTCCATCGCCACTGGCGTTTGTGGCCGCCCACGCGAACGACCCCGAGGTGGTGTGGATGGAGCCGGACCTGCTGACCAAGAAGCGCACGGCATACCAGCCCAACGACACGTACTTCAACCAGCTCTGGCACCTGTACGGCGTGCCGTTCCGCGACCGCGACACCAATGCGCATCTGTATGCCACCGCGGCCTGGGACATCTCCCGCGGGGACAGCAACGTGGTGGTGGCGGTGCTGGACGACGGGTTCATCCTGGGCCACGAAGACCTGACCAACCGGGTGTTCATCAACACCGGCGAGTACGGCGACGGCAAGCAGAACAACGGCATCGACGACGACACCAACGGCTACATCGACGACTGGCAAGGCTGGAACTTCCGCAACCATGACAACGTCATTCTGTGGGATTACCACGGCTCGGCCGTGGCGGCCCTGGCGGTTGCGCAGGGCGACAATGCCAAGGGCATCTGCGGCGTGGCGTACGAGTCGCGCTTCCTGCCGGTGGTGCTGGGGCTGGACGAGGAGTTCACCAGCTACGCGGACGTGGCGGCGGCCCTGGCCTATGCGGGCCAGTTTGCCGACGTGATCAACAATAGCTGGGGCGGCTACACCTACAGCCTGGTGGAGGAGGCCGCGGTGAACGCCGTGAGCGCCGGCGGCCGCGCGGGCAAGGGGTGCGCCGTGGTGTGCGCCGCGGGCAACGGCAACACGACCGTGGCCTACCCCGCGCGCTACGCCAACGCCGTGGCCGTGGGCGCCACCGAGCACCGCGATCGGCGCGCCACCTACTCCAACCGCGGGGCGGAGCTGGATGTCATGGCGCCGGCCGGCGACGGCTACGCGGCGTTGTGGGCTCCGGACCTGTATGGCGGATACAACTGGCAGCACGGATGGAACGGATACACCAATTCCGTGGCCGTGAGCGGCGTCTACACCCTCGAGTGGGTTTTCGTGAATTGCCCTACGCAGCAGTTCGTGTGGCGGGGCGGCATCGTGGGCGAGAAGTGGGACTCGGCCTGGGTGGACAATATCGCGCTGCCCGGCGGCGACACCGAAGGCTTCGAGAGCGGCGGCCTCGCATCCTGGCCGTGGGAAACCGGCGGCCACACCAACTGGGCCGCGGAAACCTTCAAGCCGTTTGCCGGCTCCTACGCGGCGCGCGCGGGCGACCTGGTCCGCACCAACGTGGAAACGCGCACCTACCTGCGCATCGTGACCAACCTGGTGGCCGGCGACATCACTTTCCGCTATTACGTCAGCAGCTTCCAGGACGTGGTCAACGGCTATTTTGACCGGCTGGCGTTCGTGGTTAATGGCGTTACCCAGGCGCAGTTCTCCGGGGAGAGCGGCGACACGGACGGGTTCTACCGCGACGGGTTCAGCGGCACCTCGGCGTCGAGCCCGCTGGTGGCGGGCGCGGCGGCGCTGCTGTACGCCGTGTATCCCGATTTGACCGCCGCCGAGGCGCGCATGGCCCTGCGCCAGTGCGCGGACAAGGTCGGGCCCGAGGCCTACGACGTGGGCCGCAACGACAGTTACGGCTGGGGCCGGGTCAACGCCGGAACGTTGCTCCAGGGGCCGGTGATCGTGTCCACCCCGTCCGCGGTGGGCGCCGTCGGCGCGGCGTACAGTTATGACGCCGACAACGCGGCCAAGGCCATCGGCCAGGGTGCGATCTCTTGGGGCACCAACAGCGCGCCCGCCGGGTTTCAGATCCACCCGACCAACGGTGCGATCGCCTGGGTTCCCACCAACCGCGGGCCACAGCGCCTGGCCATCCAGGCCGTCAGCGGCCCGCGAACCAATGTGCAGGAGTGGATGGTGCACGTGCGGGCGGATTTTTACGTTAACGACGCCGCGACGGTCAGCGACGTGTACTGCAGCGCCGTGGGCGCCGCGGGCAACGACGGGTTGGCCTCCAACACCCCGCAGCTCTCGGTCCAGGCCATTATCGACCTGTATGACCTGGGGCCGGGCGACCGTCTTTTCGTGGACACGGGCACCTACAACCTGACCAACAGCCTCACCATCACCACCAACGACGGCGGATCGGCCGAGGGATTCCTCAGCGTGATCGGTAGCCCCAACGGCACGATCATCGACCGCATCCTCAGCACCAACCGGACTTTCTGCCTCAAGGTGGACGGCGCCAGCTACCTGTGCGTATCCAACCTGACCCTGCGCCGCGGCCAGTACGGCCTGTGGGCGAACCAGTGCAAATATTCAAGGTTCAGCGGGCTGACGATCCGCGACGCGGCGCGGGACGGCGTGTTGCTGACCAACGGGGTCCACAACACCCTCAGCGGGCTGGACGTGCAGGGGTGCGGGCACCATGGCGTCACGGTCAACCGCTCGCAGTACGCCACGCTGGACCATTGCCTGGTGGCCAACAACAGCAGCAACGGGGTGGTCATCTACTTTCCCACGCTGTGCGCGCTGGCCAGCAGCACCCTGGCCTACAACGGCCACCGCCAAATCTACCTGTATACCGGCACGGACGAGGAACTCACGCCCGCCCCGCTGGTGGTCAGCAACAGTATTATTGTGGCGCGCGGCACCAACGCCGTGGGCGTGTACCTGGAGGGTTCCGACCTGTACGGCCCGTTTTACCGCGGTGACTACAACAACCTGTATGCCGAAGCGGATGCGCGGGTGGGCGAGAGCCACGGGTTCGCCGCCATGCCCTTGTGCTACACGCTGGAAGAGTGGCAGGGCATTGCCCACGCCGACAGCAACAGCCTGAGCCACAACCCGCTGTTCGCCGCCACCAACGACTTCCATGTGGCCAGCGTTGTCGGCCGATACGCCGGGCCCGGCAGCTGGGTGCAGGACGCCAACCACAGCCCGTGCATCGACCTGGGCGACCCACGCGCCGGCGTGGGCGCGGAAACCGAGCCCAACGGCGGGCGGCTCAACCTGGGCGCGTACGGCGGCACCGCCCAGGCGTCGCGCAGTCGGACCAATGCCTGGCTCCTGGCGCGCAGCCCCAACCGGCCGGACTGGAGCGGCACGCTTTCGGGTGTCGTGGTGCTGGCCTGGGCCTACGGCGAGATGGCGACCAACGAGCAGGTCAACCTGCAGTACTCCGCCAACTACGGGGTCACGTGGTCCACGCTGGAGGCCGGGCTGCGCGTGGATACCGGCGCCTGGGCCTGGGACACGACGAACGCCTCCAGCAGCATGCAGGGCCTGTGGCGCGTGCTCAGCCCCAAGTACAGCGCGGCGGACGCGAACGACGGCAGCTTCATCATCCGCAACACCAATGCCGTGTTCGGGTTCTATGTCAATGATACCAACAGCGCCGGCGACATCTACTGCACGGCGCCGGGCAATGACCTCAACCCCGGTTCGTCCGCCGCGCCCAAGGCCACGATCCAGCCGATCATCAACCACGTCAACCTGGAACCGGGCGATACGATCTACGTGGACACCGGGCGCTATAATTTAAGCGATCATGTTGTGTTTTCTTATCGGCCAACCCAGGATTGGGCCGATGACGGCGGTGATACCAACCATTACCTGACCCTGCGTGGCGCGGGCCGCGGCACGGTGCTGGACCGCACCAGCCGCGTGTCCACCGCCTATAACGTTTACCTGTACTATGCCGATTGGGTGAAGGTCGCCAACCTGATGGTCACCAATGGCGGCTCCGGCATCTACATCCGCAACACGGAAAACGCGGCGGTGGAGGACGTGGAGGTGTACGGCGCCGTGAACGGCATCACCTTGTATTACGCGGACAACAACCGCATCTCCCAATGCCTGGTCCACGATTGCAGCACCGACGGCATGGACATCCAGGGCAGCACCAACATCCAGGTACGCAACTGCACCCTCTCGCGCAACGATTCCCAACTCTATGTCCGCTCCACCAGCGAGGTGGATGCCCGCAACTGCATCTTCAACACCCACCAGGGCGGCAGCGGGTACTATTGTGTTGAGGTGAACCCGGGCTCGGTCTACGCGGGCGACAACAACCAGTTCAGCTGGCCCACCAACGGATACCTCGGTTATTACGGAAGCTCCGTCTATACCAGTCTGGTGCAGTGGGCGGAAGGCATTGGCCAGGACTCCAACAGCCTGGCCGGCGCCACCGCGTTCCGCGACCTGTTGGGCGCCAACTACCGCCTGAAATACGGCGCCATGGCCATTGATCGCGGCGTGACGGAACTGGCGCCTTCCAACGACATCGAGGGCGTGGTGCGGCCCATCGACGGCGACTTTGATGGCTTCGCCATCGCCGACATGGGATGCTATGAGTACAATCCCGCCAACTCGGATTCGGACGGCGACGGCATGCTGGACGACTGGGAACGCGGGTATGGGCTCAATCCCACCAACAGCGAGGACGCCGGGCTTGATCCGGACCTGGACCGCTTGTCCAATCTCGAGGAATCCATTGCCGACACGGTGCCCACCAACGCCGGGTCCGTGTTCATGCTCGATACGGCCGCGGCCAGCGCCGGGGGCATCGTGCTGACCTGGCGCAGCGCCACCGGGCGGCTCTACGGCGTATCCGTGACCACCAACCTCGTGCCGGTGGCGTCATTCCTGCCGCTGGCCACCAACCTGCCGGCCACCCCGATGCTCAACAGCTACACGGATTCGGTATATAACGTGGAGCAGCATATTTTCTATCGCATCAACGTGCGCAAGGCGCCCTAGTCCAGCAGCAAATAAAAGATGGGCGGCCAACGGTCCTGCGCATTGGTCAGCGTTGTGCGCCCCAGCCGTGGAGCCGCCTCGGCTTCCGCGCGCGCGGCCGGATTCACGGTCAGGATCCGCGCCCAGCCAGCGGCATCGGTGACGCGGTTGGTGCCGTACCACGTGGTCAGCACGCGGGCCGCGCGGTAGTACGTGCCGGTCGCGCTGACGACGACCTCGAACGCCTGCGTGATGAGCGCCCAGTTGCCGATGCTGGCGGCCGCGTTGGTCACGCAGTAGGCGGCCGCCAGGTTGGTGGCCGGGCTGAACCAGACCAGCGACCGCACGGTCCGGCTGCCGGGATACGGGTTGCGCAGGATGGTGGCCACGCGCACGGTGGTGCCCGCAGGCACGCTGCTGCCGGTCACGTCCTGCGCGCCGTTGTACACCCGCACGTCGTTCACGTGGGGCAGGAAGCGGTGGCAGGTGGTGCTGGCGGCGCCGTTGGTCGGCACAAGCGGGTCGCCATCGCACCACAGCTCGTTGACGCCGTGGGTGGTGTCGGTGGCATAGACCTCGAGGTAGTACCGGCCGCCGGCAATGCCGAACCAGGTGGAGGTGCCGCTGGCACCCGTCAGGCGCTGGTCGAGGTAGCTGCGGTTGGTGGTGTAACGCCAGACCTGGACCCCGGCCGGGTAGAGACCGGTCACGTCGCGCACGCCGACGTTCAAGGTGCTGCCCGTGCTGCTGGTCACGGTCAGGGCCCGGGTCCAGCCCGCGGCGTCGGTGACGCGGTTGGTGCCGTACCAGGCGGTCAGCACGCGGGCCGCGCGGTAGTACGTGCCGGTCGCGCTGACGACGACCTCGAACGCCTGCGTGATGAGCGCCCAGTTGCCGATGCTGGCGGCCGCGTTGGTCACGCAGTAGGCGGCCGCCAGGTTGGTGGCCGGGCTGAACCAGACCAGCGACCGCACGGTCCGGCTGCCGGGATACGGGTTGCGCAGGATGGTGGCCACGCGCACGGTGGTGCCCGCAGGCACGCTGCTGCCGGTCACGTCCTGCGCGCCGTTGTACACCCGCACGTCGTTCACGTGGGGCAGGAAGCGGTGGCAGGTGGTGCTGGCGGCGCCGTTGGTCGGCACAAGCGGGTCGCCATCGCACCACAGCTCGTTGACGCCGTGGGTGGTGTCGGTGGCATAGACCTCGAGGTAGTACCGGCCGCCGGCAATGCCGAACCAGGTGGAGGTGCCGCTGGCACCCGTCAGGCGCTGGTCGAGGTAGCTGCGGCTGATGGTGTAACGCCAGACCTGGACCCCGGCGGGGTAGAGGCCGGTCACGTCGCGCACGCCGACGTTCAAGGTGCTGCCCGTGCTGGGCGTCACGGTCAGGGCCCGGGTCCAGCCCGCGGCGTCGGTGACGCGGTTGGTGCCGTACCACGTGGTCAGCACGCGGGCCGCGCGGTAGTACGTGCCGGTCGCGCTGACGACGACCTCGAACGCCTGCGTGATGAGCGCCCAGTTGCCGATGCTGGCGGCCGCGTTGGTCACGCAGTAGGCGGCCGCCAGGTTGGTGGCCGGGCTGAACCAGACCAGCGACCGCACGGTCCGGCTGCCGGGATACGGGTTGCGCAGGATGGTGGCCACGCGCACGGTGGTGCCCGCAGGCACGCTGCTGCCGGTCACGTCCTGCGCGCCGTTGTACACCCGCACGTCGTTCACGTGGGGCAGGAAGCGGTGGCAGGTGGTGCTGGCGGCGCCGTTGGTCGGCACAAGCGGGTCGCCATCGCACCACAGCTCGTTGACGCCGTGGGTGGTGTCGGTGGCATAGACCTCGAGGTAGTACCGGCCGCCGGCAATACCAGTCCACACGGCCGCGTTGTTGTTGCCGGTTAGCCGTTGGTCTATGGAAAGGCGACTGCTGGTATGGCGCCGGATCCGGATGCCCGCGGGATACAAGCCCGATACATCCCGGGCGGTTACGTTCAGCGTGCTTCCCGATATCGCACAAACCCAGGCGCCGCCGGCCAGTTCCTGGGTGGTCGCGGAAATGGCCACTGGCATCCAGAGGGAGGAGCAGCCCGGCAGCCAGTTCGTCTCCGCCATCGCAAGGCCAAATGAAAGTTCGGGGGCGTCCGGGGTCTGCCATGGGATGAGCGCGGTATTGACTTTCTGCCACTGGTCTTGACCGTTCCAGCGGTACAGGTCAAAGCCCAGCAGCGGGGTTTTAATCGCCGCCTCCCAGTATACCATTACTCCCTGGGTGGTAGAGTGGAGCGTCAACCCCGTGACCTCGACCTGGTCCACGGGCAGCAGGCTGCGAACGCTGCGGAACCCCTGGTATCTATCGGCGCTGCCGGGCGCCAGAGCGTCGCGGAATGCGCAGCGCAGCTCCGAGCCGCATGAGAACCAGGAACCCCCGCGGCTCGCGCGGTACTTCAACGCCTGGAACGCGAAACGTTCCGTGCCGCGGCTGACCGCGTTGGTTTGCCACGGCGCATAGGCCTGGTCATCGTACCAGTCCCAGCACCATTCGGCGACATTGCCGGCCATGTCGTACAGGCCAAACCCGTTGGCCATATCTGGGCCTGGCGGGTCCTGGTGGCCATCGTAGTAACCTACCGCCCGGGGCCCATTGTCGCCCAGGGGGTCATAATAGTTGGCCATGGCGTGGGACAGATCATTCAGGAAGTACCCACCCGCGCTGGGCCAGGGAAACTGGTTGGCGTCCAGGCCGCCCCGGGCGGCGCGCTCCCATTCAACCTCGGTCGGCAGGCGATATCCATCCGCATCCCAGCGCACCATGTTGTCGGCCAGGTCCTGGCAGCCTTCACGGAACAGGTTGGTGCGCGTTGCATCCGTATAATAGACCGGGAGCAGGCCTTCGTGCTGGGAGCGCGCGTTGCACCACTTGATGGCATCGTACCAGGAGACATTCACCACGGGTTGCTGGCGGTCTGCCGCCGTAGCCGCGGCGGCGCCATCCGGGTTGGCGGACAGGTCCGGATATCCGTTGGTTACACCCCAGGCGCACACATCCTCCCACTGCGCCCGGGTGGTTTCATGCGTTTCGACCCGAAAGGCCCGGGTAGTTATGCCGTGGGTGGGTTGCTCATCAACAAACCCGCCACACGCGCTGTCACCGAAGGGATCCCCCACCTGGCACGCTCCGGCGGGAACAAGGACCGCGCCGGCACGGACGTCCGCCAAGTCCCCGGTCCCGGCCCACAGCAGGAGCCCCCACCCCAACCACCAGTAGGCCAGCCGGTTGGATGCTATGGGGCGGCTATGCAAGTTGTGTGTAGTAGCCGGTGCCATGGCAATCTTTGGATTAAACGTCAGGGCAGCAGTAGATACAAGATCGGAGCCAGGCCGTCCACACTTTTCGTCGAAGACTCGTCGCGGGGCCACAAGTCCGTCCGCCATGGGTCCTGTTCGCCGGAGCGTGCCATCGCGCTCACGGTCAATACCGGGGCCCAGCCGGCGGCGTCGGTGACGCGGTTGGTGCCGTTCCAGGTGGTCAGCACGCGGGCCGCGCGGTAGTACGCGCCGGGCGCGCTGACGGCGATGGTGAAGGACTGGGTGATGAGCGCCCAGTTGCCGATGCTGGCGGCCGCATTGGTC
>CAZAYP010000110.1:0-14847 GCA_964489425.1 uncultured Verrucomicrobiota bacterium
TTTCCATCCCTCCTGCATTCCAAGCTTTCGGTGTCATTAATTGTGACGCAACGCGACGGTAAACGTGCCGGTAAAAAGCGCTTTGATTATCCGGCGCCCACCGGGTATGCTATAGGCAGTATGAACAAACGCACCCTCATCGTGGCGGGATGCGCGGCGGGTCTGGGCGTCTGGATGCTCGTGGCGGCCGCGGCGCGCGAGGCGCAGCTTACCGCCAACGGCCGCACCGGGTCTCTCACCATCAAGCCGGGCCAGACCTTGTCGATTAAGGCCCGGCTGAAGCCTGACGAGTACACCGGATGCCCGGCCGACTGGTGGATGATCCTGCTGACCACCAACCAGATTTTTCATTACGATCCTTATCGCCAAACCTGGCATGGCGGCATGGCGGTCTCTTACCAGGGCCCGCTGGCGCGCCGCACCTACGAGATTTACCGGGGCAAGCTGCTGCCGGGAAAATACCAGTTCTATTTCGGCGTCGACAAGGCGGTCAACGGCTACGCGGATTTCGGACGGGTGCTGCTGCGCGCGGGCGTCAAGGTGAACGTGGTGGCCACGGTGACGCCGACGGCCACGCCTGGCCCCACCGCCACGAAGACGTTCACCCCCACCCCGACCGCCACCAGGACCCCCACGCCCACGGGCACCCCGGCCACGCCGACCCCCACGCCGACCGGCACCCGCACGGTCACCCCCACGCCCACGCCGACCTCGACCAATTCGCTCATCGCCACGGCCACGCCCACGCCCACGGGCACCCCGGCCACGCCGACCCCGACACCCACCGGCACCCTGACCATCACGCCCACTCCGACCAGCACGGCCACCTCGTCCGGCCCGCCCCCGCCGGGCTTTTTCCGGCGGGATTGAGTCCAGGCCGGCCAAGCCCGGCGCGCTATTTGACGCTGGAAGAGTTATCGTACGACTCGGCTTGACGCGGCGGATCAATAGCGGCCGCGATGCGGATCTTGTAGTCGCTGCCCACGATTTGCATGAACGGCAGGGTCCAGTTGAAGGTCCCAAGGCTGGTGGCTCAGGCGGCCGGGGCTTAACGCTTGATGTTACGGATCACGGCCATTATCATCCTTTCATGGACAATGTTAACGAGCTGACCAGCGACTTCCTGCTCGATATCGGGGCACGGATCGCGGTCGTGGCCGGGCTGGTGCGGCGGCTCAAGGGACCGCCAGCCACTGAAACGCTGCCGGACGACGACCTGGCCACGCTCATGCGGCAATTCCATACAGTCAAGGCCTGTGCAGACTTCATGCAGCTGGCGCCCGTGGTGGCGGTGGTGCACAAAACCGAGTCCCTGCTGCAGCTTTTACGCCAGAAACAGCTGCCGTTCAGCCCCGAGCAACTGAACCTGCTCGAGGCCGTTTGCACGTTCATCCTGGAAACCGTGGAGCAGGATGCGGGGGCGGACGCCCCGCCGCCGCAGGCCGCCCCGCTGCTTGAAACCCTGGCGCAACTACAGGACGACCTGAACCGCCAGCGCACCCGGCCGCCGCCGCCCGAGGCCACGGGCCTGGTGTTCCACGAGGAATACCTGGCCGACAACCCCGACCGCCTGGACGAGCTGCTCTGCGAATCCCCGGACATGGCTCGCCAGGACGTTGTCGCCTGGCTCAACCACATCCGCCAGTGCGTGCCGTTCCTGCAGCCATCCGGCCTGTACCTGCGATCCAGCCTCGACGACATCGTGGACCGCCTGCGCCGCCTGGCCGACCTGCCCCTGATCCAGCCGCAGCCCGCCCCGCTCAAGCTCATCCAGCACCTGCAGGACCTGGCGCCGCTGATCCGCTACCGGCACTTTGCCCTGGAGGCCCATGATTTCGGCGTGCTGGCTGACCTGGTCATCATCCTCCGCAACGCCGTGGCCGATCTGCTCCGCGGCACGCCCCCGGCCATCCACGGCGTGGTGGCGCTGCATGAGTTGCTGGACGACCTCGCGGAGAAAATGCGCGGCCGGGATCCGCCCATCATCCTGCCGGCGCCCGATGCCGACGAGTATTGCGTGCCCATGGCGCAGATTGCCCGCCGGGTGGAGCACATGGCGCGCCAGCTGGCCGCCAAGATGGGCAAGCAGATCGAGTTTGTCGAAGATCTCGAGCCCATCCAGCTGCGCTTTGAAACCGCGGGCCGGTTCAATGTGATCCTGCTGCACCTGATTCGCAACGCCCTGGACCATGGCATTGAGCCGCCGGCCGAACGCCAGGCCGCGGGCAAGCCGGCCATGGGCCGGATCGAGTTCAGCGTCAAAGCTTCGGCCGAGGAGATCACCTGGGTGCTGCGCGACGACGGGCGCGGGCTTGACCGGCGCCGCATCCGCGAAAAAGCCATCCAGAGCGGATGGATCGGCCCCCATGACGAGCTGTCCGACCGCGAGCTGTTTGCCATTATTTTCCAGCCCGGATTCACCACCGTGGAGCAGCCCACCCTGATCTCCGGCCGCGGCACGGGCATGGACGTGGTCTTGGACCAGCTGACCGACCTGGGCGGATGCCTGGAAATCGAGACCGCGGCCAGCCGCGGCACGTGCTTCACCTTCTTCCTGCCCTACATCCGCCACGCAACGGCTTAACCCGGCGCCGGCCCAACCGGCGGCCCATCCATGCGTTTGGGTTCCGGCAGCACCAGGTTGAGCATCACGCCCAGCAACCCGGCCAGGCCGATCCCGCTCAAGTGGAACTGGCCCACCGTGAACCGCAGGTCGCCCAACCCGGCCACGAGAATCACCGCGGCAATGACCAGGTTGCGTGGCAGGCTCATGTCCGTGCCGGCGCGCACCAGGGTGCCGATGCCGATCGCGCCGATCATCCCGAACAGCATGATCAGGATCCCACCCATCACCGGCGGCGGGATGGTCTGCAGCACGGCGCCCAGCTTGCCAACGAACGCCAGCAGGATCGCCGCGACCGCCGCGATGCGCAGGTATACCGGGTTGAACGCCTTGGTCAGCGCGATGGCGCCCGTGACCTCGGAATAGGTGGTGTTGGGCGGCCCGCCCAACGCCGCGGCGAGCGACGTGGCCAGCCCGTCGCCCAGCAACGTGCGGTGCAGGCCGGGCTTGACGATGAAGTTCTTTCCCGTGACCGAGGAGATGGCCAGGATGTCGCCCACGTGCTCGATGGCCGGCGCCAGGGTCACCGGCAGCATGAACAGGATCGCGGCCAGGTCGAACCGCGGCCAGGCAAACGTGCCCTTGGCCAGCGCGCCGGTCCACGGCGCGGCCAGCCAGGGCGCCTGCCGCACCGCGGTAAAATCCACCACGCCCATGGCCAGCGCGCACGCATAGCCGACGCCAATGCCGCACAGCACCGGGATCACCTGCAGCAGACCGCGCCCTTTCATCACCACCCCGATCGCCGTGATCAGGGAAATGCCCGCCAGCATCAGGGCTTTCAAATGGTAGGCCTCTCCGCCCCATTCGCTGGCCATCTTCACCGCCACCGGCGCCAGCTTGAGCCCGATCACCATGATCACCGGCCCGGTGACGATCGGCGGCAGGTACCGATTGACCATCTCCACACCACCAAACTTTACCATGGCGCTCAACACGATATAAACGAAGCCGGTGCACACCATCGCGCCCAGCGTTTCCGCCAGGCCGAACAGGGGGATGGCCGCCTGGATGGGCGCAATGAACGCAAACGAGCTGGCCAGGAAGATCGGCACCTGGAACCCGGTCAACACGTGGAACAGCAGGGTGCCGGCACCGGCCGTGAACAGCGCGATGCACGGGTCCAGCCCGGTGATCAGGGGCACCAGCACCAGCGCCCCGAACGCCACAAACAGCATCTGGACCCCGATCACGGTCGTCTTCGCATATTCCATGCCGCGCATAGTCGCCTCCTGGCTGGCCGCTTATATCGCAAAGAACCGCGGGCCGCACAAGCCCGAAACCGGCCGCCCGCGCGTGGCCCGAACACGGCCCGTCAGCCAGCGTCCGGTTTGGCGGCGCACGGTTGGACTGGCTGGTGCGGCGTTTGAAATAATCACCGCCAAAGGTTCACTATTTCTGGATCCGGACGGGAAAAATGGCTACGGAAGAGACAGTCGATAGAACGCCACCAAGATGTCCGGATCTGTGGGAATGGGCATCGAGATGTAGTCGGCGGTGGCGGGCAGGTTCAACCACGGGTTGGCGCTCAACAAGCCGTTCGTCTGGATCTGGAGAATCCAACCCAGATGATCGGCCGGCCACGCGATCGTGGGCGTTATGCCGCTGCCGCTGATCGTAATGTTTGTCGAATTAGTGGTGATGTAGGGGTCCAGCACGCCCGGCGGGATTTCTTGGTCGAATGGCGGCACACAATTCGTGTCAATCGCCAGGGTCAGAAGATTGATGAAGGAGCCGAAACTGACGTCCAGATTCGTGGCCGGGCTGCTGCCGCCCGGAATAAACAGCTGCATGGTGGCCGGGGGATTCGCAAGGTCCAGCGGGGTCAGGTTGCGCAGTTGGTCGAAGGTTTGGGCGGTATAGAACACGCGCGACCGGACGGCTTCACGGGGACCGTTCGCCCCACCTGGCCGCAGATCTGCCGGTGGAGCGAGGCGTCTCGCCGAGCCGATGAAGGCGCCCAGCCGACCGTGCAGGAATCGGGACCGGAATAATCTCTCGCCAAGACGCAGAGACGCAAAGCCGGATCTGGCTTCTTGGCGGCTTGGCGCGAGAATATATGCTTTTTCATAATGAAGGTCCGGAAAGACCGGACGGCTCCCGCCCCACCTGGCCGCTTGACGGCCCGGGGTTTTCTCGTAAAATCCTTGGCGATGGCGCCGGGTGCAGGCAAAGGCCGCGGCCGGCCGGAACGGAACACAACCGAGGATACAGCCATGCGGATTGCGATGCGCGGGAGGCGGGCGGCGAACGGGTTTTCCAATGGTTGGAAAACCGGGCGGCCATTTTTCCAATGGTTGGAAAACGGGTCCTGTTTTTTTCCAATGTTTGGAAAACGGCCCGCTGATTTTTCCAAGGTTTGGAAAAACCTGTGCGGCGCCGCGATCCTCCTGCTGGCGGCCGCCGGCGGCGCCGGGGCGTCCTCGCCGCCGGAAAACGCGATCTTCGGCACCCAGCGCGACTTCGGCACCCCGGCCCAGGTCGGCGACCCGCTCAGCACGGCCAGCGGCGCATTCTCGTGGGGCAAGACGCTGTTCGCGCTCGGCGGCCCCATGGACCTGTACTTTGCCATTTCCTATCGCACCGACGGCAGCCTGTACAACCAGCGCGATCCCGGTGATTTTCCGCCGGGGTACGACACCTGGAACCAGGTCGTCAACGCCTGGACCTGGCAGCCGGCGCCGCTGGCGGACCTGGGCATGGGCGCCAGCCCGCGGATTATCCTCCCGGACGGCGGGCAGGTCTGTTTCAAGACCAACAACGCCGGCGCGTATGTGTACACGGGCACGGACGGCTACGGCGTGTACACCGGGGTGCGCAAAAGCTACCAGTTGCAGCAGCGCGATGGCTGGGTGTACTTCTGCGACCCGGCGGCCGGCCGCGTGACCCTGTTTGAGGCCTACCGGTCCTCGGGCTACCGCCCGGTGGTGGTCATGGACCGCAACACCAACCGGCTGACGTATACCTATGTGACCCCCAACGACGACAACCCGCGGGACCTCTACGACGAGTTCGGCCGCGAGCTGCATTTCGCGTATGTCGGTTACCAGCAGGGGTTCAACTGGCTCAAGCGCCTGGCGCAGGTGGTGGACCACGGGATGCGCTCGTGGACGTTCCTGTACGACACCAACGCCGTGGACAACGACGGCCGCCTCACGTTGCGCGGCATCGTCGGTCCCGACGGCCAGACCCACACGTTCCGGTACCGGCCCAATAATTTCAGCTACGAGCCGGGCATGGCCGGCCCCAACCCGGCGTCCAACGTCTGCCTGCTGGCCAGCGTGGTCGAACCGCTGGGCAACACGACGTTTTCCAACGAATTCATCGCCGACTCGATTGACGGCAGCACGCCGCGCAACCCGCGCGTCAGCGCGCAGTCCGACGCCTACGGCCACCGCACCACCCTCACCATGGTATACGGCGGCCAGAACCGCTATTACGGGGTGGTGACCAACGCCGACGGGTCCAGCGAGCGGTTCCTGCACAAGTGGCACCACGACTACCCGGCCGCGAGCATCCGGGACGAAAGCGGGCTGAACGTGGGCTTTGGCTACAACACCAACATGCTGTACACCTCCGTCACCGATCGGCTGGGGCAGGTGACGTTTTTCGGTTACGACGCCGCCGGGCGCCGGATGGAAACGGTCACCAACGCCGCGGGGCAGGCGCTGCGGCTGACGTACGCGACCGTATCCCAGTCGTTCAGCAACCCGTACACCAACCAGGTGGTGACGTTCGAGTTTGATCAGCTGGTGCGCATGGAGTACCCGGATGGCAGCGCCGAGACGTTTGCCTATGACGGGCAGGGCAACGCCACGGCGCGCGTGGACCGCACGGGCGCGACCTGGTCGTACCGGTATGATGCGCGCGGGCGCGGGCTGAGCACCCGCAACCCGCTGGGCGGGGAGTCGATCTCCACTTACTCCACCAACGGCCTGCTGATCAGGCTGGCCAACGCCGATGGCCTGGTCCAGACCTTTGGCTACGATGCGCTGTTCCGTGTGGTGGCCATCACCAACGCTGACGGCACGGCGTCCCGCCTGGAATACGACAGCATGGACAACGTGGTGTGGGCCGCGAACGAGCTGGGCCAGACCAACACCCTGGTCTACGACGCCAATGGCCGCCTGGCCCGCGCCACCGACCCGCGCGGCAACGCCGTGACCTATCACTACGACCTGATGAACCGCGTGACCGGCGTGGTGGACCGCGCCGGCGGCCATGCCGCGCGCGCATTCGACGCGCGCGGCCGGCCGGTCGAGCTGCGCAGTCCCGACGGCACGATCACGCGCCTCGGCTACGCGGCCGGCGACTATCTTGCCACGTTGGCCGTCGGCGGCTCTGTGTGGTCCAACACCTATGATGCCGAGGGGATCCTGGTTGCGGCGCGCAACCCCTCCGGCGCCACGACGCGGTATGCCGCCGACGCCCTCGGCAACACCACCAACATGGTGGATGCGCTGGGCCGCGCGGCACGGGTCACACTGGACGCCATGCAACGGCCCGTGGCCGCCCGTGACCCGCTCCAGCGCGTGACCACGCGGACCTTCGACGCCGCGGATCGGCCGCTGGTGACCCGCCAGCCGGACAGCACGTTCACTTCCAACACCTGGGACGCGGCCGGCAACCTTGTCGCGCTGCGCGACCTCAACGGCCAGGCATGGAGCTTTCAGCGGTCCGCGGGCGGGCGGTTGGAGGCCATCACGGACCCGTTGGGCCGGCGCCGCGACTATCACTACGATGGGCGCGGGAACCTGGTCGGCGCGGTGTTCAGCGCGGCCGGCGGCGGCCTCACCAACACGTACCAGTATGATGCCGCCGGCCGGCAGACGAACACGGTCTACCACGACGGCCTGGACTTGCCGGTCAGCCGCGACGGCTGCGGACAGGTCAGTGCCGCGGTCGGCGTGGTGTTGCAGCGCGACCCCGTGGGGCGGGTCACCAACACGATCCGGCAGGGTGGATCCGTGGCTTCCGCGTATGACGCCGCCGGACGCCTGGTCTCCATTGCCTGCATGAACGGCGCGTTCCAGGTGAACTACACCTACGATGCCACCAACGGGCGGTTGCGCCGCGTGTCCGACACCGCCTCCGGGGCGTACGTGGACTTTGCGTACGATGCGGACCTGCGCATGGTCCGCATGGCGCGCGGCAATGGCATCGTGGCCACCCAGGCGTTCGACGCCGCCGGCCAAAGAATTGGGCTTGCGGACGGTGCCATCCTCAACCAACGCATGGCCTACGATCCGGCCGGGCAGGCCACCCAGGTGGTCGCCAGCCTGCCGCTGGGGCCGGCGGCGTACCTGGCGCCCGGCACCAACGCGTTCGCGTACGACAACGCCGCCCAAGTGGCCACGGCGGGGTATGCCTACGACGTCTTCGGCCGCCTCACCAACTCGCCGGCCGCGGCCTACACCTGGGACGGCGCGTCTCGCCTGGTCGGCATCGCCCCGTCCGGCTTCGGTCAGCCGCCGGCCATCCTGGCCTATGACGGCCTGGGCGCGCGGCTGTCGCGGGTGGAGAACGGCCAGACCAACCGCTACCTGGTCAGCCACGCCCTGGGCGCATCCGCGATCCTGTACGAGGAGAACCTGGCGACCGTGGGTGACCGCCGCTACTACGTCTGGACGCCGGGTGG
This sequence comes from uncultured Verrucomicrobiota bacterium, assembly GCA_964489425.1. Lineage (GTDB taxonomy): Bacteria > Verrucomicrobiota > Kiritimatiellia > RZYC01 > CAZAYP01 > CAZAYP01. The sequence goes on from CAZAYP010000110.1 coordinate 8,262, forward strand.
CGCCCTGCTGTACTCCGTGGCCCCGGATGCCGGGCACGCGCCACGGTATTACCATTACGACCTTTCCGGCAACACCATCGCCTTGTCGGATGCCGCCGGCGCCATCACCGACACCTACGCCTACGACCCGTACGGACGACTGCTGGCGCGCACCGGCGCCACGCCCCAGCCGTTTGCGTTTGCCGGCCGCTGGGGCGTGCGCCGCGACGGGTCCAACGACCTGTACCAGGCCGGCCGCCGCTGGTACGACGCGCGCACGGCCCGCTTCCTCAGCCCCGAGCCGCTGTGGCCCATGATCGGCACGCCCGGGTCCATCAACCCTTACCAGTATGCCTGGCAGTCGCCGGTGCAGTTGGTGGACGCCAACGGCCTGGCGCCGGATCCCGTCGACGTCCGTGCGCAGGGTGATGAACTGATGCGGGAGTATGACCGGCTGGTCAGCGACTACCAGGTGGCCGTCGATGTTTTCAAGGAGCGCGAGAAACAGCTGGGCGACGCCATGCGCGCGATCGCGATCGCCGAGGCCCTGGCCAGGGGGTTTGCCGCGGCCGGCGGCGGCAACTTGAATGCGGAGGTCGATCCCGACGACCCCGCCAACGCCGAACCCGACGGGATCCAACCCCAACGCCGGTCGCTGCTGCAGGACCTTCTTGATCTGGGAGAGATGCGGGACCGCATCAACCAGCGCGCGCAGGCGGTGATCGCGTTCGTCGCCGGCCACCGGGCGGCGCTTCAGAAGGCGTTGCGGCTGGCCCGCCAAAACGCCGCGGAATTCCAGCGGCGGCGGGATGCCAACCGCGCCATTTGGATGCCGGCCATCAAGCGCAATGAGCAGGAACAGGCCGGCCTCTGGAACAAGATGTGGGCGGCAGCCCAGGGCGGCATGTGGTCGCTCGTGGATCGCGGCGACCTGGCCGGCGCCAAGGCCGCCAGGGAAGGCCTGAAAAACGACTGGGCCCAGCAACAAGCCAAGCTGCAGCAGGAACAGCAGGATATGTGGGACAAGATCAACAAGGTGGATGACCAGTATCACCAGGCCGAGGGCCGCGTTCACGGCATCGAGAGCGCCCTGGAGCGGTGGTAACCCGCCCCGCCCCGCAGCGGCTGGCCGGGTGCAGGCTTGACGTCTGGAACCCGGCGGCCTATCCTGCGCGTCATTTGTGATGGGCGGCGGCTGACCCGCCCTCCCAACAAGGAGCGGTGTGATGCAAATGGGTCTTATCCTGCGGATCGTCCGAAACGTGGCGTTGTGTGCCTTGGTCATTCCGGGGGCCGGCTTGGCCTGCCGTGGCCGCGGCGCGGATCAAGGGGGCGAACTGCCACGCAAGGTCGTGATTGGCTACCAGGCCATTCCCAACGCCGAGATCGTGGCCAAGGACAAAGGCTGGGTGGAAGCCGCGCTGGGCGTGCCGGTGGAGTGGCTGCAGTTCAGCTCCGGCACCGAGGTGAACCTGGCCATCGAGAGCGGCAGCGTGGACCTGGGGCTGGGCGGCAACTGTTCCTCGGCCATTGCCGTGGCCCGCGGCATGAACGTGGAAGTCATCTGCATCCATGACATCATCGGCGACAACGAGGCCCTCGTGGTCCGCCGCAACGTCAACCTCAACACGGTCAAGGACCTGGTGGGCAAGAAAGTTGGCGTGCCGTTCGGCTCCACGACCCACTACCATCTCATGGTGGCGCTGCGCCTGGCGAACGTCGACCCGGCCACGGTGGAGATCTTGGACATGAACTGCTCCGACGTGCTGGTGGCGTTCAAGCGCGGCGACCTGGACGCCGGCTATGTCTGGGAGCCCACCCTGAGCCAGATGGTGGCCGCCGACGGCCAGGTGCTGGTGAGCAGCCGCGAGCTGGCGCAACAGGGATTCCTGACCTGCGACCTGGGCCTGGCGCGCAAGGAGTTTGCGGCGCAGTACCCGGACCTGGTGGTCAAGTACCTGCAGGCCCAGCTGCGCGCCATCGACCTGTGCCGCGACCACCCCGAGGCCGCCGCCGAGGCCATTGCCCACCAGTTCAGCATTGATCGGGACCTGGCCGCCCTGCAGATAAAAAGCCTCATCATCCTGTCCGGCGAAGAGCAGCTCAGCGACCAGTACCTCGGCAAGCCCGGCGCCATCGGGCACATGGCGGACGTGCTCAAGGACACGGCCGTGTTCATGGTGGCCCAGAAAGCCATCCCCGAGACACCGGCCCTGGAGGTGTTCCGCGGCGCCATCAACCCCGCCTACCTGCAGCGCGCCATGGCCGAAGCCCCGGGCCGCTGAACCGGACCGGCCATGCAGGCTGACCCGGCAGGGGCCGTGCCCGCGCCATTCATCGACGTGGCCGACGTCAGCGTCACGTTTCGAACCGGCGCGGGCCCGGTGGAAGCGCTCCAGGACATCAACCTGCGGGCCGCGCCGGGCAGCTTCGTGGTGATCGTGGGCCCCTCGGGCTGCGGCAAAACCACCTTGCTGCGGCTGCTGGCGGGGCTGGCCGCGCCGAGCACCGGCCAGTTGCGCATCGCCGGTGAGGTAGTGTCCGGCCCGGACCGCCGGCGGGGCATGGTGTTCCAGCGACCCACCCTGTATCCCTGGCTGAACGTGCGCCAGAACATCGAGTTTGGCCTCATGCTGCGCGGCGTCGGGGCCGCGGACCGGCGCGCCATCGCGGATCGCCACCTGGACATGATCAAGCTCCGCGAGTTCGCCCAGCGCCGCCCGTACGAGCTCTCCGGCGGCATGCAGCAGCGGGTGGCTATCGCCCGGGTGCTGGCCAACGATTCCGAGGTGCTGCTCATGGACGAGCCGTTCGGCGCCCTGGACGCGCTGACGCGCGAGCAGCTCCAGGAGGAGCTGCTCACCATCTGGCGCACCACGCAGCGCACGATCGTGTTCGTGACCCACAGCGTGGAGGAGGCGGTTTACCTGGGCACCCAGGTGCTGGTGATGTCCCCGCGGCCGGGCCGATTCCTCGTGGAGCTGGCCTGCCCCTTCAGCCGCCGCGGCGGCGAGCGCGCCGCATCCCGCAAGGTGAAAAGCGATCCGGAGTTCGTGAAGCTGCGCGAACAGGTCCTGGAGTACATCTGGCAGTGAACGACCCGCTGCCCATCCCGGCCCGCGGCCGGCTCTTCCCCCTGTCGCCCCGGCACCCGGCCTGGTTTGACCGCCTGACCCACTGGGAATTCTGGCCGGCATGGATCTTCTACCTGCCCATCGCCGGGTACTGGCTGCTGTTCGCGCTGCGCGCCCGCACCCCGTGGTTCGTGGCCAGCGTCAATCCCGGCATCCCCACCGGCGGCTTCTTCGGCGAGTCCAAGTTCGACCTGCAGCAGCGCCTGCCGGACGTGTTCAAGCCGCGGACGCTGCGCTTCGACCGGTCGGCCGCCTTTGTAACCGCGCTGGGCGAGCTGGAACAGGCCGGGATTGCGTTCCCGGTCATGGCCAAGCCGGACGTCGGCCACCGCGGCTGGCGCGTGGAGAAGTGCGCCACGCCCGCCGACCTGGCCCGCTATTACCAGTCCAGCCACGCCCCGTTCCTGGTGCAGGAGTACGTGACCCTGCCGGAAGACCTGGCCGTGATGTATTACCGCCATCCCGGCGCCGACCGGGGCACGGTCACCTCGATCACCCGCAAGATGTATCCGACGGTGGTCGGGGATGGCCAGGCCACCCTGGCCGAGCTCGTCGGCCGCCATCCGCGGGCGCGGCTGTACGGCGGGCTGTTTTCCCGGCGCCATGCCGGCCGCTGGCGCCGGGTGGTGCCGGCTGGCGAAACCGTGCTGCTCAACGATATCGGCAATCACTGCCGCGGAGCGCTGTTCCTTAATGCCAACGCCTGGATCGACCCGGCCCTGACCGCCTTTTTCGACCGCCTTACCGATCACCTGCCCGAGGTCTACTATTGCCGCTACGATCTGAAATGCGCCAGCGTGGCCGCCCTGCGCGCCGGCCGTGACGTGAAGGTGGTGGAGGTCAACGGCGTGGCCGCGGACCCCACCCACGTGTACGACCCCGACTACAGCTTGTTCCAGGCGTACCGCGACATCTGGCGCCACTGGCGGGTCATGTACGCGATCGCCCGCGCCAACCGCGCGCGCGGTTTTGCCTACCCCGCGTGGCGGGCGGTCCTGCCGGTCGTCCGGGCTTACCGCGACTACCTGCGCCAACAGCGCGAGCATGATCTATCTTAGCCACTTTCTGATCGGGTTCATCGCCAGCTTCGTGGGCGCGCTGCCCCTGGGCATGCTCAACCTCACCGCCATGGACCTGGCGCTGCATGGCCGGTTCCGCGAGGTGCTCAAGTTCGCCGCCGGCGTGGTGCTGGTGGAAACCGTCCAAGTCATGGTCGCCCTGGGCGGCAGCGCCTGGCTGACCGCGCGCCCGCTGGTCGATGCCTTGATCCAAGTGACTGCCGTGCCCCTGTTCGTGGGCCTGGCCCTCATGTACTTCGCGCACGGCCAGCAGACCCGGCGCACGCCGCTGGCCGCGCCCAAGCCCACCCTGCCGGCGTTCGCCAAGGGGCTAATCCTCTCGGCGCTCAACATGTTGGCGATCCCGTTCTGGCTGTTCTACACGTCGTACTTTCACGGCGCGGGTTGGATCGCCTACCACCCCGCGACCATGACGCTGTTCGTGATCGGGATTGCCGCGGGCACCGCGGCCACGCTGGTCATGTTCGGCCTGCTCAGCCGCGGCGCCGGCCGCCGGATGCGCTGGCTGAGGGTCTGGAGCAAGGACCTGGTGGCTTTCTTTTTTCTCTGCCTGGCGGCGGCCCAGGCCGTGCGGCTGTGGTATGCGCCAGAGCTGATCGCCCGCCTGCTGCGCTGATAGCGGCCCGCCTCCGCGGCCTGCATTTTCTACGTTCACACGGGCCGGGTGCCCCGCGCCACGCGTCTTCCTGCGCCGCTGGAAGAAATCGTTCCGTCGAAGCCGGCCGGGCGTGTCAACCGACCAATCGCCAGCGCGGGCTGGCAGGCCCGCCGGATCCGGGGCGCAACTCAGCGCGCGTAGCGGTAGTGCGCGGCGCAGCTGCCCTCGGAGCTGACCATGCAGGGGCCCACCGGGTGGGCGGGCGTGCAGGCCTGCCCGAACAAGGCGCATCCCGGGGGGGCGATCCGCCCCTTGAGCACGTCGCCGCACCGGCACCCCGGCGGCGGCCGGCCGCCCGCCACGGCCACGCCGAACTTGCGCGCGGCATCGAACGCCGCGAACTCCGGCCGCAGCGCCAGGCCGCTGGCCGGCAGCCGGCCGAGTCCCCGCCAGACGGCGTCCACCGGCTCCAGGTAATCCGCCATGAGCCGGAGAATGACCGGGTTGCCCGCCGGCCGGACGACCCGGCCATACTGGTTGTCCACTCGCAGGTCCCCGGATTCGAGCTGCTGCAGGATGCCGTCCAGGCCCAGCAGAATGTCCAGCGGCTCGAAGCCGGCGATCACGCACGGCACCCGGTAGCGCGCCACGATCGGCGCGTAGGCCGCGGCGCCGATCACTGCGCTGACGTGGGCCGGGCACAGGAACGCGTGCAGTTTCAGGTCCGGGTCCTCCATGAGCGCCTGCAGGGCGGGCAGGACCAGCTTGAACGCCGTGAGCACCGCGAGGTTGCGCGCGGCGGACCGGCGGGCGGCATCCACCAGGCTCAGCACCGGCCCGACGGTGGTCTCGAACCCGATGCCCAGGAACACCACCTCGTCGACCGGGTGCTGCCGGGCCAGGTCGAGCGCCTCGAGCGGGGAGTAGCCCACGTGCACCCGGGCGCCCTCCGCCCGGCACTGCGCGAGCGTGCCGGCGGAACCGGGAACGGGCAGCAGATCGCCGAACGTGACCACCCGGCAGCCGCGGCGGGCCAGGGCGATGGCGGCGTCGATGTAGCCGGCATCGGTCACGCACACCGGGCAGCCCGGCCCGCTGATCAGCTCCACGTGGCCGGGCAGCACGCTGCGGATGCCGTAGCGGCCGATGGCCATGGTGTGCGTGCCGCAGACCTCCATGATGCGGATCGCGGGCCGGCGCGCGCGCAGCCCCTCCGCCCGTTGCCGGATGCGGGCCGCCAGCGCCGCGGCGGCGGCCGGGTTGCGGAACCCGTCGAGGTAGTTCATGGCTGGCCGGCCTGCCAGCCGGCGGCCAACTCGGCGAACAGCCGCAGGCGCTGGTCCGCCTCGGCGGCGTCCAGCTTCTCGATGGCAAACCCGGCATGGACGATGACGTAGTCGCCCGGCCGCGGGTCGGTCACCAGCGAGAGGTTGACCCGCGCGGTGTTGCCGTCGAACTCCAGCTGGCCCGATCCATCCGGGTCCACGCTGAGGATGCGCATCGGGATGGCCAGGCACATGTCAGGTCCTCCTTGTTTCGTTGGCGCCGGCGCCCGCCACCACGGCCTGGCCCAGCGCCACGCCGCCATCGTTGGGCGGCACCCGGCGGGGCAGGTACACCCGCAGGCCGCGCGCCTCCAGGATGGCGGCGAGATCGTCCACGAGCAGGCGGTTCATGAACACGCCGCCGGTGAGCACCACGTCGCGGCAGGCGGTGGCGGCCAGGGCGTACTCCACCATGGCCGCGCCGGCGCGCGCCGCGGCCGCGCGGAACGCCCGCGCCAGGCGTGGCTGCGC
>CAZAYP010000111.1:0-14670 GCA_964489425.1 uncultured Verrucomicrobiota bacterium
GGCCGCGACCCCGTACCTGCCCGCGGCGGAGCCGCCCCCGGCCACCGCGCCGGCCGCGCCCGCGGTGGCGGCGCGGCCGCCGTTGACCCCGGCCCAGGCCGGTTTGCCTGCCGACTGGAAGCTCATCCCGCTGGAAGGCCAGGGCCGCGTGGTGGAGCTGGAGGGCCAGGTGCGCCGCGTGGGCTTGCTGGCGCGCGCGCCCACGGACCACGAACTGGTGGCCGAAAAGCGCGGACGCCTGGAAACGGTCTGTTACCTCCGGGGCCGGGAATCCGTTCTGGCTAAATTGTCCGGGCAGCGCGTGACCCTGCAGGGGCGCCAGTACTGGGTGCGCGGCTTCCGCGTGCCCATCCTGGTGGTGGAACAGGCCGCCGTCCAACAACCGGCCGCCTCCCGGTGGTGACCTGCCGTGGCCGGCCTCACTGCCCAGCTTGATTCCCTGCGCCACCTGGCGACCCGCCGCCCGTGGATTGCCGCGTTGCGCTGGGCCCTGCCGCTGGCCATGCTCGTGATCCTCGTGGGCTTGCAGCTGCTGGCCCGCCGGCAGCTGGGCCTCGGCCAGGCGCTGGCCGACGAGGACGCGTATGCCAACCTCGCGGTGCTCCAGTGCCTGGACCAGCACGGCACGTACGGCTTCATGGCCGACACGCCCATCCCCGCCCACCGCGACGTCCTGTGGCGTCTGGTGCTGTGGCTGGCGCTGCCGGTGGCCGGCAGCCCGTACCGCGCCGCGGTCCTGGCCGGCGTGGTGTGCGCCGGGCTCACCCTGCTGGTGATGGCGCGCCTGGCGCGGCTGCTGTTTTCCTTCCGGCCGTTCACGCTCTACACGATGCTGCTGGTGACGCTCATCCCCGGGTTCCTGCCGGCGGTCATCTCCGGGTCGGCCGCCCCGCTGGCGACGCTGCTGGTCAGCTGGGCCTGCCTGCTGCACATCGAGGGCCTGCTGGGGCGGCACCCGCCGCTCTCGGTCAACCTGGCGTTTGCCGTGGGGCTGGCGTGCTGGGTGCGGATCGAGTTCGGGCTGCTGTGGCTGCTGTTCGCGCTGCACGCCGGGCTCATCGCCCTGGCTACCGGGTCCGGCCGCGAGCGGGCGCGGTTTGACCTGCTGGCGTTCCGCGTGGCGCGCGGCCTGCTGCTGATCGCCGTATACCTCGTGCCGCTGGTGATTTGGAACCTCACGGTGATCCAGGCGCCGTGGGCGCGCCTGGCCGACACCAGCCTCACGCTGGGCGCGCCGGGCGGCGGGCCGTTCCTGTGGCTGCGCGAGAGCCTGGCCCTGGTGCGCTGGGCCTTGCCCGAGAGCTACCGCCTGTTCGCGGCGACCCCGTTGCTGGCCGGCGCCTGGGCCCTGGTGCTGTTCGCGGTCGGCGCGGTGGTGCTGCTGGTGCTGGGCCTCGCGTTTGTCGAGGAGCGGGCGTTCACGCTGCCGGTGCTGGCGGCGGTGGTGCTGCCCGCGGGCTGCGCGGTGATCTATCCCTGGGCCGGGTTCGACGCCGCGCCGCTGCTGTACTCGTCCCTGGCGCCGGTGCTGGGGCTGGTGATCGCCTTTGGCGTGTTCCGGCTGCCGTTCCTGGTGGCCAGCGCCTGGGGGCGCTGGCGCCAGGCGCGCCCCGAGACCTGGGGCATCAACGCCTGGCTGATCACCATGGGCTCGATCGTGCTGGCGCTGTGCGCCCTCGAGTCCGCCGCCTGCGTCCGCGAAACCTGGCGCAACATGGCGGACCACCTGGCGCTGCGCGACGCGGTGGCGCGCCAGTGGCCGGCCGGCGGGGAAGCGCCGCCGCGCTGCCTGACCGATGCGCCCGGCTGGCTGGCCTGGTATTTCCCGGCCCGGATCATGGATGTCCAGGGCATGGCGTACCCGCCGATGTTGAAATGCCACCGGCGCTGGGGCGCGCTGGATGCGGACCGGCTCATGGAGGCCCTGCGCGCGCAGCCGCCGGAACTGCTGCTGCTCACCGGCCCGCGCCCCGCGCTGCTGCTGGAAATTTTGGTGCGCGCCGGCGCGCGCGGCCTGGCCCCGGCGCCGGACGCCCCGTGCCTGGTGACCCTGGCCTGGCCCGCGGCGCCCTGAGGCGGCCGGCTACAAATCAGCCGGCAGGGTGTTTTCGGCGCGGTACTGGTTCAGCTTGTTGCGCAGCGTGCGGATGCTGATCCCCAGGCGTTCGGCGGCCTGGTTGCGGTTGCCGCCGGTGGCCTGCAAGGCCTGCAAGATCGTGCGGCGCTCGACGTCCGCCAATAGCAAGGGGTTTTCGGCCGGCGCGGTAGGCGCCGGGGGGGCCGTGGCCGGGGCGGCAGCCGGGGCGGGCGCGGGGGCGGGGGCCGGCAGGGCGGTCGCCACGCCAACGGTTCCCCCCGCGCCGCGCACTTCCGGCGGCAGCCGGTCGGCGCCGAAGACCGGACCTTCTTCCATGACGCACAGCCGCTCGATCAGATTTTCAAGCTCGCGGATGTTGCCGGGCCAGGCGTACTGCTGCATCTGGGCCATGGCGTCCGGGGCCAGGCGCGGCAGCTCGCTTTTCGGCCGGCCCTTGCGGAAGCGGGCAATGAACACGTCCACCAGGAGCGGGAGATCCTCGATCCGCTCGCGCAGCGGCGGGATGTGCAGCGGGACGACGTTGAGCCGGTAGAAGAGGTCGGCGCGGAACTTGCCCTCATCGACGTACTGCTTCAGGTTGCGGTTGGTGGAGGCCACGACGCGGCAGTCGGTGTGGATCGTGCGGTTGCCGCCGACGCGCTCGAACTCGCGCTCCTGCAGCACGCGCAGCAGCTTGGCCTGGAGGTTGATGTTCATCTCGCTGATCTCGTCCAGCAGCAGGGTGCCGCTGGAGGCCAGCTCGAACCGGCCGACGCGGCGCGCCACCGCGCTGGTGAAGGCGCCCTTCTCGTGGCCGAAAAGCTCGCTGTCCATCAGCGTGTCCGGCACGGCGGCGCAGTTCATGCGGATGAACGGCTGGGCGCGCCGGTCGCTGAGCGAGTGGACCGCCTGGGCGACGAGCTCCTTGCCGGTGCCGCTTTCGCCGGTGATGAGCACGGTGGCGTTGGTGGCGGCCACGCGCGCAATCTCCTTCATGAGCTTCTTGACCGTCTCGGAGTGGCCGACGATCTGGCGGCCCTGCGGCAGGGACCAGCCCAGCTCCTCTTTCAGGTACATGTTCTGGGCCTGGATGCCGGCCAGCTCGCGGACGCGGTTGATGATCAGCTCGACCTGCTCCGGCGAAAAGGGCTTCATCAGGAAGTCGTAGGCGCCCAGGCGCATGGCGTCCACGGCCTTCTCGACCGTGCCGAAGGCGGTGATCATGATCGGCAGGATGTTGATGCCTTGCTTGCGGATGTGCTGCAGCAGCCCCATGCCGTCGAGGCCGGGCATCTTGAGATCGATGAAGGCCAGGTCGAAGTCCTGCTCGTCGAGCAGCTCGCGGGCGTCGAGCCCGTTGCTGGCTTCCACCACGGTGATCTTGTTGCGGCGCAGGGTTTCGACGACGAACTCGCGCATCAGCGCGTCGTCATCCACCACCAGCGCCCGCTCTATGCTCGTAATCATTTGCCTCCCGCCAGTTGCGGAATTACCACCTTGAACACCGTGCCTTCGTTCAGCTTGCTGCTGACGGCGATTTCGCCGCCGTGGCCACTGACGATCTTGTGGCACAAGGACAGGCCCAGCCCCGTGCCGGCTTCCTTTTTAGTATAGAACGGATCAAAAATATAGGGCAAATCTTTCTTGGAAATCCCGCAGCCGTTGTCCTTGACCGTGAACAGCGCGGTGCGGTTTTTCACCTCGGCGCGGATGCTGACGCAGCCATTCTTGGCGCAGGCCTCGATGGCGTTGCGGCCCAGGTTCACCAGCACCTGGCGCAGTTGGCGCACGTCGCCGGTGAAGCGCACCTCGGACCGCGACGGATCGATTTCCAGCTTGACCTGGCGCTGGCCGGCCATCTCCGCCAGCAGTTCGCGCACGCTTTCCAGCAGGACCGTCAGCGGCACGCTTTCGCTCTGCAGGGCCAGGGGGCGGGCGTAGGTGAGCAGGTTGGTGATCACGTAATTGAGGTTTTGCACGCCGGCGATAATCTTGGACGCCATGCGCTTGTGCTGCTCCAGGCCGTCTTTTTCAAGATCGCTGCGCAGCAGGCGGGCAAACCCCTCGATGGCGCCCAGGGGGTTGCGGATCTCGTGGGCCACGCTGGCGGCCATCTCGCCCAGGGCGGCGATGCGTTTCTGGTGCTGGACGCGCTCTTCGAGCAGGCGCTGCTGGGTGATGTCGCGCAGCACTTCCACGGCGCCGAGGATGCCGCCGTCGGTGCCGCGGATCGGCGAGACGCTGGCCAGCACCTCGGTTTTCTGGCCGTCGGCGCCGGTGACCTGGCGCTGCTCGTCCAGCACGACCGTGCCGTGCGCGATGGCGTTGCGCAGGGCCACGGGGTTGCCCAGTCCGCTGGTGATCGCGTCGTACGGCTGGTTCTCGATCTGGTCGCGGCGCAGCTCGAGCAGGTCGGCCGCGGCCGGGTTGCAGCGCTCGATGACAAAGTTTCCGCCGACCACCAGCACGCCGTCCCCCAGGCTTTCCAGGATGCAGGAGAGGCGGCTGGACATGGCGTGCAGCTCGGTGACCTTGTCGCTCAGGGCCTGGTTTTTTTCGTTGAGCTGGCGGTTGGCTTCGGCCAGGTTCTGCTTGAGGTTTTCGAACGATTTCTGGAGCAGGGCGCTTTGCTCATCGAAGACCTCGAACGCGCTGCGGATCTCCGCCAGCACCTCCGGGGCGAGGCGGGCGGCATGTTTCAGGCGGCGGGCAGACTTGACCTTGGCGGAGTCCCCCGGCATGGCCAGGTCCTCTTTCATGGCCGGCCCGGGCTCCCCAGGCGCAGGCGCACCTCGCGCTCCAGGACCAGGGCGAGCTGGATTTCATCGCCCAGTTCGGCCAGGACGCGCCGCGCCGGGTCCTGGCCGGCGCCCGCCGCGGGCGGGGCCAGGGCGCGCAGGCCGGACCGCAACCGGTCCACGATCTCGGCCAGGCGCTGGAGCGCGCCGCGGTGATCGCGGCCCGCGGGCCCGGTTTCGAGCGCATCGCGCAGGCGCAACAGCATTCCGGTGATCTGGCGGCATTGTTCCCGGCACCTGACTAGCAAGCCCATCATACGTGGTTCCTTCCTTCCGCCGCCCTGTCAGCAGGGCGCGTGCCGCGGGGTTACAGCCAGCGCACCAGTTTTTTGCGGACCTGTTCCATCTGCTGGCGGATTTGCTTCATGAACGCTTCGTCCTGGACCAGGGTGCTGACCACGCCGAGGCGCGGGTTGGCGCGCAACTCACGTTCCAGGGCGGCCAGGCCCCCGGCCCGGAGGATGCTGTTGGCCAGCTGGTATTCCAGGGTGGCCAGCGGCAGCAGATCCGCGTGGACGCTGTCCCGGCCGCCGTCCAGCCAGCGGCGCATGGCCTCCGCGTTGCCGTCCCTGGCCCACTTGTCGAAGAAATCGAGGTAGATTTCGCGGATCAGCGATTCGTTGTGTGCCGCGGGCAAGGCATCCAGCAGGGAGAGCAGGTCGTCGAGGATCTCCACGGAGGTCAGGCCGCGCTTGAGGTTGATGAACTGGCGTTGCAGGTCCACGCGCGTGACGAGGTCCGCCGGCGCGGTCTTCATGTCCACCAGGTCCAGCCGGCGCTGGGCTTCTTTCCACTGGCCGGAATCGATGGCGATCAGCGCCCAGAGGTAGGCGGCCTCGGAGCGCACCTGGCCGGGATTGAAGTTGTTGCAGATCTGGCGCAGGAGGTGGTCGGCGTCGGCCACCTCGCCGTTGCGCAACATGCAGCGGGCGGTGTTGAGGATGCCGTCGTCCAGCGACATGAGCAAGGCGTTGGAGGAGACCCCGGCGTCGGTCATGATCAGCAGCGCGGCGCGGTTGTAAAGGGTTTGGGCATACGACGGCAGGCCCATGGTCTCGACGGTCTGCGCCAGGCGGATCATGGTGGGGATGGCGCGCGGGTCTTCCGGGCTGGACTCCACGGCGGTGATGCCGGTCATCAGCTGTTCGACCACCGGGGCCGGCTTGCGGGCGAGGAACTCGTACAGGGAGTACAGCGCCGAGTGGCGGGCCACCACGTTGCTGGTGGTGACGATCAGGTCGGAGAGGAAGCGGATCGCGTCGTCCACGCTGCTGTCCTGCTGCAGCCGGCGCACGCGCGCCAGGCGGGCGGCCTCGCTGTATTCCTCCATGGCGCGCGTGAGGATTTCGATGTTCAGCTCGTTCATCCGGCCTTGCGCGAGGACCTTGGCCATGATCGTTTCCAGGAACTGGTTGGCCTCGATTTCCTGGCCGCCGGCGGCCAGGTCCGCCGCCAGCGCCAGGGACTCGTCGAGGAACGGCTGGTCCACGGGATGGCTTTCCAGCACGTAGTCGAGCATCTGGCGGGAGCGGGCAAGGTCTTTCTGGCGGCGGGCGAGGGCCGACATCATCACGGCCGACTCGGGAATGTGGGCGGAGGCCTCGTTTTCAAGGTACGCCTGGAAGGCCTGGTCGGCCTCGTCATATTTATCTTCCTGGAACAGCAGGCGCGCCACGCGGAAGAGGTATTCCTCGGCGGTGTTGGGGTTGGCCGCGGCCAGGGCGCGGTATTCGCTGAGCACTTGGGTCAAAAGCGGCTCGCGCAGCGCGGCCGGGTCGGCTGTCGCGCCGCCTTGGACCGTGGCATACTCCGCGCCCCAGGCGGGGTCGAGGAGAATTTTTTCCGTGGCCTCGGTTTCGAGCATCTCCATTTGCTCCGCGTAGGGCGCGTTGGTCATCAGCGGCCGGGCCTCCACGCTGAAAGCCTGCCACTCGCTCCAGGTGGCCAAGTCCATGAACTGGTCGAGAAATTCGAGGTATTGCGTGCGCTGCTCGTCCTCGCTGTCGACGGTATCCAGGGCGCCGCGGGCGGCGGTGACAAACTTGTCTTTTTCCTGCAGCTCGAAGTAGCCCTGCGCCAGGTTGTTGAACAGGGATTTCTTGCGGGTCATGTCGGTTTCCATGCCGATGGCATCTTCCAGGTACATCATGCCAGCGATGTTGTGCCGTGCGGCCAGCGGATCGTGGCGCGCGCGGCTCAACAGCATTTCGCCCATCTTGGCCACGGCCAGGGCCTTGTCGGTGGTGTTGGGAGCGGTGTCGATGGCCCGCCGCAGGTAGGCATAGGCCTCGTTCCAGTCCCCGCGGGCCTGGCTCTGGTCTGCCAGGTCGACCAGTTCCACGGCGGCGGCCTGTTCCCGGCGGTGTTCTTCTGCTTCTTTCTTGGCGCGCAGGTGGGGCGCCCAGTAGCGCTGGCCCGTGTAGATGCCCGCGGCCAGCAGGGCCAGCATCCACAGGAAATACAAGCGCCACATGAGCTTCATGCGGCAGGCTCCGGAGTGGCCGGTGGCGGGGTCGTGGTAACGGTGCTGGCGATCAGCGCGGACCGTTCGCTGAACGAGGCCGGGCGGCGCGCGAGGGCCGCGAGGGCGCCGCGGTGGGGGAGCAACTCCACGTCCTTGTCCAGCCCCTGGCCGCGCAAGCCGGCGGTCACCGCGGGGGGCGCTCCCACCAACGCCAGGCGGCCGCCGTGCCGCCGGCATCCAGCGGCCAGATCGCGCAGGGCGGCGAGCGCGTCCGCGTCCACGCTCTGCGTCTGCTCCAGCCCAAGGGCCGGCCAGGCATCCGCAGGGCCCGTCACGGCCATGGCGTTGACGAACGCAGCGGTCAGGATTTCCGGGGCGGCGCTCCAGCGGAACCGGTCCCCGGCGAGGTGTTCCGGCGCGGCCTGCGCAACCTGCGCAACCTGCGCGTGCCAGCGGGCGACCACGGCGCGGAGCGCCTCCATTTCCACGGGCTTTTCAAGCACGTCGAGGATGCCGAGCTCCTTGCGGACCGCGGACAGCAGCGCGTCCGCCTCGGCGCTCAGCAGCAGCACCGGGTCCATGCGCTGCCGGTCCCGCAGCCAGCGCAGCAGGTCCAGGCCGGTGCCGTCGGGCAGGCGATAGTCCATGATAATCAGGTCAAACGCGCCGGCGGCCAGCAGGTTCCGGGCGGCATGACAGCTGTCGGCTTCCAGCACCAGGCTGGGGAGGGTTTCGAGGCTTTGGCGCGCGAGCAGGCGCAGCAGGGGCTCGTCTTCCACGAGCAGCAGCCGGGGCTGGGTTGGTCCGGGGGGTGACACCGGCGGCATCCTTACCAGTTATACGTCCCGCTGGGCGGGAAGCGCGGGATAATCAGGACGGTGTTGGTGGGCAGGTTGCTGAAGTCGCTGATCCAAAACTGGTTGGCCTGTTCGATCCACACGCGCTTGGCCGGGTCCTTGTACACCAGGGGATCAGCGGCGATGCTGTCCAGCGTTTCGCCCTCCTTGCGAACCTCGTAGTACTCGTAGTTGCCGAGACGGTACTGGTTGAGCTCCTCTTTCAGCGCGGTGAGCTCCGCTTCGTAGCCGGCGATGGAGTTGGTCAGCTCGGTATACCGGGCCTCCGTGTCGGCGAGGTTCGCGAGCGCGGTCTCGCTTTCGAGGCGCAGTTGCTGGATGGTTTCTTCCAGCACCAGGATTTTCTCGGTTTGCTGCTCGTTGATTTCCACCACCCGGTCGTAGTCCCAGGACTTGCGCTCCAGGCCGGACAGGCGGCCCTGGTTGATGCGTGGGTTCAGGAGGTTCAGGCGCTCCTCGGTGTTGCTGATGGAGGCCTGGGCCATGGCCAGCTCGGTCTGCAGCTCCGTGACCTTGCGGGCATAGGTGTCGCGCTCGGTGGCCTTCTTCTCCAGCAGTTTCAAGCGCTCCGGGCCGACCATGATGTCGCCCAGGTTGGTGGGCTGGCCGCCGCTGGTCAGCGGCCACAGGCAACCGAGGACCAGGCCCCCGGCGATCGCGCCCAGCAGCGCTTTGCGAATGACGGTTGGCATCATGCGAGCGTGGTTAGCAGGCGGGGTGCCACGGGGTGGTTGCATGGCGTTACAGGGCGGGCGCGGCGCCGGCGGCGGGCGCCACCTCGGGGGTCAGTACATCGGGCATCAACGCCAGGCCCTTGGCGCGCACATCAGGGTCAAGGGCCGCGGCTTTGTCCAGCAGGTCGGCGGCGATTTTCCGCCCGCCGATATGGTAGCACAGGACGGCCAGGGACAGGAGCTTGTCGGCCCGGTCCTTGTCGGCCAGGTTGACGGACAGGATGTAGTGGTTGCACATGCCCACGTAGAGCTTGGGTGTCACCCAGGCCCACTCGCGCACCAGGTCGCCGCGGCCGCCGGCGAGGGCTACCCGCACCCCGTCCTGGTTGGCGCTGATCACCGTGCCGCCAAACTGGGCCGGGGCCTTGTCGAACGGGACCTTGGGAATCACATCCAGCAGGAACTGCTTGAGGTCGGCCATGCGCTGGTAGCTTTCGAGGAGGTTGTTGAAGGCCTGCTGGCCTTCGACCGTCTGGTACTCAGGCTGCTTGGTCTTCAGGTCCTGGACCAGCTTGCGGAAGTCCTTGGCCTGGACCAGCGCCGCCTGGTTGGCCTTGCGCAGGCCGTCCGCCCGGGCGATTTCCGTGGCGGCCTGGGCAATGTGGGCCTGGGCGTCTTCAGCCTCCTTGCGGACGGCCGCGTCTTTATCGACCTGGCGCTTCAGCTTGGGAATCATGGGGGCCACGAACGGGGCGAACAGCGGGTCTACGCCGGCCGCAAACTCTTCCACCTTGCGCAGCGCCTCGGCCGTGGATCCGGCTTCGCGCAGGTCCGCGGCCTCTTTCTGCAGGGCGGTCACGCTGTCCAGTTGGGCCACCAGGGACTGCGCCAGCGGCTGCATCCCGTACGCCCATTCCGGCACGCCGTTGGTGTCCTCGGCGTAGGCTTTCAACGCGCTGGTCGCCTCGGCCTGTTCCTTGGCGAGCAACTGCTGGAACCCCTCGCAAAAACTCACCACGGCCTTGGCCCAGGGCGGCAGCAGGGCCGCCTCGGTGCGGATCGAGGTCGTGCCCGCGGCCGGGTTGGCCAGCCCCGCGCCCATGGCGGCCAGCAACTTGTCGGGGTTGGGCTGCCCGGCGGGCACGGCGGGGATCGGGCTGTTTTTCACTTCCGTCCAGTATTTCCAGGCATCTTCTTCGCGCCCGTCCAACCGGTAGGCAATGCCTTCGAAGACGCGCAGCCAGAGGCGCGGGGTGCTGGCGGGAGCGAACTGGTCATACACGGGCTGCAGGCGGGCCACGATGTCGTCGGCTGCGCCTTTTTTCGCGTCGCGCAGGATGGCGGCCACCTGCTGGCTCTGGTTCGTGGTGAAGGGGTCCAGGGTGATCGGTACGGCTGGGGCCGTGCCGGCGGCTGCGGCGTTGGTATCGGCGGCGCCGGGGGTGGCGTTTGGCGCGGGCGTCCCCGCGCCGGCGACCACGGCGTTGGTCGCCGCGGCCGGCTCATCCGTGACCGGCACGTTGACCAGGCGGCCGCCGATCAATTTCTTGATGTACTTGACGGTGGGTTTCGGGGGATCGGGCTTGCGCGGTTTGAGGAGGCCGTAGAGCCCGCCGCCCAGCAGGGCCAGCGCCGCCACGGCAATGATGATGATCACCCCCACGGGCTTGCGCGCCTTTTTCTTCTGGCTGGGCGTCATGACCGGGCCCTGCTTGACGGCGCGCAGCGCGGCGCGCATGTCGCTGAGCAGCGAATCGTAGTTGGGATACCGCAGGAAAGGGTCGGCCTCGAGCATGCGGGCCACGAGGTCGCTGGTTTCCTGGTGCACGTTGGCGCGCAGATCCTGCACCTTGGGCGCGGGCATCTTGAGGCGCGCCAGGACCACTTCCGTGGCCGTGGTGCCTTCGAACGGCGGCTGGCCGGTGAGCACGTGGTAGAGCGTCGCGCCCAGGCTGTAGATGTCCGAGCGCTGGTCCACCAGTTGGCCGCGGGCTTTTTCGGGCGCAATGTAGTAAGGGGTGCCCCAGATCTCGCCGCTGTCCTGCTGGGCCATGAACCGGGCCAGGCCGAAATCCACCACCTTGGCCACGCCGTGCCGGTCGAACATGATGTTTTCCGGCTTGATGTCACCGTGCACCAGGCCGATTTCCGCCGCGGCCTTCAGGCCTTCCGCAACGTGGATGGCGATTTGCAGCGCCTGCAGCTCATGGATCTCCGTGCTCTTGGCCATCAGCGTGTCCAGGCGCCCGCCGGCCACCAGTTCCATGGCGATGTACGGCTGGCCTGCCATCTGGCCGCAGGAATACACCTGCACGATGTTGGGATGGTTCAGCGCGGCTGCCGCCCGCGCCTCGCGCAGGAAGTTATCGACAAACTGTTGATCCTGGCCCCATTTTTTCTGCATCACCTTGATGGCCACCTGGCGGCCCAGGGACTCGTCCAGCCCGTGGTAGACCGCGCCCATGGCGCCTTTGCCCATCAGGCTGAGCAGCAGGAAATTATCAAGGCGCATCGGCACGGGATTGCGCTGGCTGCACGCCGGACACGCCACCTCGCTGAACGGCTCGCAGGCGGATACATCCATCACCGCGCCGCACTTGGCGCAAGCCAGCTGCTCCACGCGCGAGGCGGGAAGATCCGCTGTATCCGGGTTATCCATAGCCGTATGTATCTTGATTCTAGGATATCCCAATCTTTTTTCAACACTATTCGCGCAAATCCGCCGGGTCGCACAGCGGATCCTGGCCATATCCAGCCGCCGCCAGATGCGGAAAAACAGGCTACTATTCTCAAGGTCCGGCCAGGTAGTTTCCAGATCGAAGTGGATGCTAAAAATAGTAAATGTGGATAACCTTTTAATTTGCAAGCAGATGCGCGGCGATTGCGAATCTTCGTGCCGGGTTTCCGAAAGATGGAATGGAATATGCTATTCTAAGTTCCGGAAACATCCGCGGGTTCTGTGTGGTGGCGGATGGAAGCCGTAAGACACCGTTGAAAATATGGAAATCAAAGGAGATGCCATGAAAAAAGGTCGCAAGCTGGACAAGAAAGAAATGCAGCAGACACAGGGTGGCGGGAGCGTGAATTATTATGTCGTCGGCGCCAAGTTCAAGGTCGCCCTGGCCCAGGATGTGTATGGCGACGTCGAGCGCGCGGAAGACCGCTGGGCGCGGCGCCAGGCAGTGCAAGACGTGGCTGATCAAGTCCGCCGTTGAGCGTCCGTTGCGCGGGCTGCGGGCGGTGGCGGGAGCCGGGCTTGGATCCGCCAATAAATGTGCTCGCCGCGGGGCTCAACTAAGTGTAGCCTGCGCGCATGATGACCGAAACGTGCGCGCAGGCTTGCGGAGCAGAACCCCGGCGCGGAGGGCGCTCATGACCCTTCTGGTTATCGACCAGGACATGCTGGACCGCCTGGTCCAGGACGCCCGCAGCGCGCCACGGCGGCGCAAAAACCTCAATTTTCACGCCCAAAACGAAGATCCCTGCCATCGCCTGCTGAACGCCGTCGAGCCGGAGTCGTACATCCCACCCCACCGGCACCTGGCGCCGGGCAAGGATGAAACCATGCTGGTGATGCGCGGCCGCTTTGGCGTGATCGAGTTTGATCCGCAGGGCGCCGTGGTGGCCCGGATCGTCCTGCAGGCGGCGGGCCTTGTGCCGGGGCTGACCATTCCCCGCGGGGTGTTTCACGGCATCGTGGCGCTGGACCCGGGCAGCGTGTTTCTTGAGGCCAAGGCCGGTCCGTACCAGCCCTACACGCCGGAGGAGCTGGCCCCGTGGGCGCCGCGCGAAAACGATGCTGCCGCCCCGGCCTACCTGGCCGGGCTGCGCGCCATGTTCGAGGCCGGATGATGCCGCGGCCCATGCTGCCAACCCTCCTCGGTTGCCTGGCGGTTGTTTTGGCAGCGGCCATGCCGGCCCTGGCGGCGGATATCGAGGACCTCCCGGTCCGGGACCTCGCGGCGCAAAGCACGTGGTCCGGCAAGCTGTCGCGCGCCCAGGCCGCGGACCTGCTGCAGCGCGCCATCAACCAGGGCGTGGCCCGCAAGGTCCTGCTGCGGTATGCCGGCGTGCGGCCGGTCCTGCGCGCCAAGGTGACGGCCACCGAGGTGGGCTGGAACCTGGAACGGTTCATGGACTTTTCGCGGCCGCCCGTGGAGTGGACGCCCCAGTTTTTCCGGATGCGCAGTTTCAGCGCGCGCTGGGGCGCCGTGGACGAGGTCCGGGCCGTCAAGGTCACGGAACGCGAGATCGGCAGCCCGCTGGTCTATTACGGGCTCACATTCCACGTGACGTCCGGCAAGGATGGGGGCGACCATACGGTGCCGCTGACGCTGAAGCCCGGCGGCTATGAAATCGCGGATGTGCTGCAGGCGGCGCTGACCCTCCGGGGAGACGTGGAGGCCGCGGAATCCGCCGCCACCCGGGCGCCCGCGCCTCCGAACACGCCTACCCCGGCGCCCGTGGCGACCCCGGATCTTGAGCCGGACCCGCGCCCGTCGCCGGTTGCCCCAACCCCGGAGCCGGCCACGCCTGTGCCGCCGGCCGGCAACATGGAAGTCCGCCTCCAGCAACTCAAACAGCTTTACGATGCCGGCCTGATCAGTCCGGACGTCTATAAACAGAAGCAGCAGGCCATTCTCGACGACTTGTAGTTGCTGATCCTTAGATAGAAACAAGTTACATTTGGTTGCGGTGCATGATTGACAAGCCCTTAGGCCTGGGGTAAACATAAACTGAGTACGACGATATAAATCAAATCAAGGGAAACATGCACACTTGAACGGCGCATCGAGGTGGATGTATGCCCATGTGTATCGGATTGAATGAGGTGGCCGGGAAATGGCCGGCCCTGATAAAACGAATCAAACAGGGCGATTCCATTGTTCTGGAGGAAGCTTCCCAACCGATTGCCCGCATTATTCCAGTAAAGCAGGGAGGTGGTTTCCGAACGCCAGGCACCGCCCGCGGATTGTACCGCATGCACGATGACTTTGATGCCCCGTTGCCGGTGGAAATGGCCGTTCAATGGCCCTCACCATAGGATAAATGAGACCCAGGCACCATGCTTACTGTATCCATTTTCTATGGCATCCCCACTTTCATGCCTACTACAATGAATACAGAGCGACCTTCTCCATTGATACGCTGGGGTGAATTGCTGCGCCGGCAGTTGCGCGTCGTTACCGCCTGGGCGGAACTGCATCAGGATGATTGGATGGCTGACTGGCGCTTGGCGATGAGCAAAGGAAGCAGCCGGCCATGCTCTGAAGATTCGGTATAATGCTATGCAAAGAAGGTGGCGGATATATGTGGATACATCCGTGTTTGGCGGATGTTTTGATGCTGGTTTTCGTATTCAGAGCCGCCGGCTGCTGGCGGAAATCCGGGCCGGCCGATTTTGCGCTGTACTATCCACCACCACGCTGGCCGAAGTCAGCGCAGCCCCGCCGCGGGTGCGTGCTATTCTGGCCAATATTCCCTCATCTCAGGTCGAGTTGGTGACCTTGACGGACCAAGTGATCCGGGTGCGAGATGCTTATCTGGCGGCCCGCATCCTGGGGTCGGCTTCCTTGCGTGACGCCGAACATGTGGCCGCTGCGACTGTGGCGCGCGCCGATCTGTTGGTCAGCTGGAATTTCAAGCATATCGTCCACTTTGATAAGATCGCCGGTTTTAACGAGGTGAATCAGCGGCTGGGCTATGGCGCCATCCGCATTCATGCGCCACCCGAGGTCGTGCTATGAAAAAAGTTGCGGCTCCCATCGATTGCCTTAAAATGAAGCAGAGTATTCAGCGA
>CAZAYP010000112.1:0-14248 GCA_964489425.1 uncultured Verrucomicrobiota bacterium
TCCCCCCCGCCTTGAAAAGGCGGGGAGCCCAGATACGTACCGATCCTCATGCAAAGGTGGTATGATTGACGCCCGGCGCCGGCCCGGTTACAGCAGGTTGCTGGCCAGGTCGGCCAGCTCGGAGCGCTCGCCTTTTTCCAGGTTGATGTGCGCGTAGATGTTCTGACCCTGCATCTTTTCGATGAGGTAGCTCAGGCCGTTGGAATTGGTGTCCAGGTACGGGTGGTCGATCTGGAAAATGTCGCCCGTGAGCACCACCTTGGTGCCGGCGCCAGCCCGGGTGATGATGGTTTTCACCTCGTGGGGGGTGAGGTTCTGGGCCTCGTCGACGATGAAGAAGATCTTCACCAGGCTGCGGCCGCGGATGTACGACAGCGGCGAGATCACGAGCTTCTCCTCTTCCAGCAGGGTGGTGATCTGGCGGTTACGGGTATCCGAGTCGGAGATCCGGATCACGCCCAGATTGTCGTACAGGGGCTGCATGTAGGGTTCCAGCTTGGCCTGCACGTCGCCGGGCAGGTAGCCAAGATCCTTGTTGCTGAGCGGCACCACCGGGCGCGCCATGTAAATCTGGCGGTAATTTTTCATTTTTTGCAGCGCGCCGGCCAGGGCCAGCAACGTCTTGCCGGTCCCGGCCTTGCCGGTGAGGCTGACCAGCTGGACGTGGTCATCCATCAGCGCATCCAGCGCAAAAGTCTGCTCGGCGTTGCGCGGGGTGATGCCGTAGGCGGCCATCTTGTCCACGCGCCGTATGCGCTGCGTGGCCGGGTCCATCACGCCCAGCGCGGATCGGTGCGCGTTGCGGGCAATGACGTATTCGTGGGGCGTGAGCGCTTCGGCCAGGCCCAACCGCGCGGGCTCCAGGCCTTCCGGCTCGTTGATCAGCGCCTGCAACGCGGCGTCATCCACGCCCTCGAGAATGCGGTGGCCCCGGTACAGCGCCGACACATCCTTGACGTGGTCCTTGGTATAATCTTCCGCCTGCAGGCCAACGGCCTTGGCCTTCATCCGCAGGTTGACGTCCTTGGACACGAGGATGACCGGCACATCCGGCATCTCGCGCGCCGCGCAGTAGGCGGTGTTCAGGATATGGTGGTCCGACCGGGTGGGGTTGAAGCTGAAGGTGAGGTCCGGGTGAAAGTTACGCTCGAGCCGGATGCGCAGCGTGCCCATGTTGGGGCCCAGCTTGACGCCATCGCTGAAGATTTTTTCGCCGCTGATGGCGTCCAGCGCCCGCAGGAACTCGCGGGCCTGGTAGTTGATGGACTCGTTGCCTTTCTTGAAATGGTCAAGCTCTTCAAGAACCACGATCGGCAGAAGCAGGTCGTTGTCCTTGAACTGGTGCAGGCACTCGCTATCGTGCAGGATGACATTGGTGTCGAGGACAAACAGCTTCTTCGGGTTCGTGGTCATGGGGTTCCTTGGTTTCGCGTGGGCACTTCCGACAGAATGGCGCGCCGGCATTCAGCGCCTTGCTTTGTTAGCTGCAACCAATTCATAAACCGGATGATAAGATAGCCGACAGAGTGGGTTAAGCAATCAGAAAATTCTGGGTGTTGTTTCGCGTTGTCAGCCTTGCGGCGATCAGTCATAGTTCCGCGCATGCATAAAGATAACGAAGCTTGGGTGACTGCCATCCGCCAGTTGATGGAGCAACCCGGCTACCGCCCGCTCACCAAACAGGAACTGGCCCGCACCCTGCGCATTTCCGACACGGAGCACCGCCCGCTGCGGCTCGCGCTGCAGCACATGGAAACCGCCGGGAGCATTACCCGCTTGCGCAAAAACCGCTGGGTTCTGGCGAAGCGGCCTGAAACCGTGACCGGCCAGATCAGCCTGCACGCGGACGGGTTCGGGTTCGTGACCCCGGCCACCGGGGACGGCCCGGATCTCTTCATCCCGCAGGCGTGGCTGAACGGCGCCTTGCACGGCGACCGCGTGGAAGTGGCCCTGCAGTCCACCGGGGACCGCCCCGCCCCACGCGCCGGCCGCTCGGCCGCCGCGCTCCGCGAAGGCCGCATTGTGAGCGTGGTGCAGCGGCGCCAAGCCGACCTGGTCGGCCTGTTCATGCGCGGCCCGGCCTACGACTACATCATTCCCGACAACCCGCGGATCCCGGCCAACGTCCAGGTGCGCGCGGTCGCCCCGGGCGTCAAGGCGCCGCCGCCCCACCACAAGGTCGTGGTGCGCCTGGACCCGTGGCAGGCCGGGGTGAAAATACCCGCCGGCGTGCTCACCGAGGTGCTGGGCGAAGCCGACGCGCCGGGCGTGGACGTCCTGAGCGTGGCCCGCGGCCACCAGTTCACGGCGCGCCACCCGGCCCCGGTGGAACGCCAGGCCCGCGCCATCCGCCCCGTGGCCCATGCCGCCCGCCCGCCCGCCGGCCGGCAGGATTTGCGCCGCCGCGTTACCTTCACGATCGACCCGGTGGACGCGAAGGATTTTGACGACGCGCTGTCCCTGGAACCCGCCGGCCCAGGCCTGTGGCGCATGGGTGTGCACATCGCGGACGTGGCCCACTACGTCGCGCCCGGGTCGGAGATCGACCGCGAAGCCCTGGCGCGCGGCACCAGCGTGTACATGGTGGACCGGACCTTGCCGATGCTGCCGGGTCACCTGACCACCGAGGTGTGCAGCCTCAACCCGGGCGTGGATCGCCTGACCCACACCGTGGACCTGCTGCTGGATGACGAAGGCCAGGTGCTGGAACACGAAACTTTTCCCTCGCTGATCCATTCCCACGCGCGCCTGACCTACGAGCAGGCGCAGCTGTTCCTGGACACCGGCAAGGCGCCGGGGATCCCGGCCGCGGTGCAAACCGCCTTGACCGGCCTGCGCGAGCTGGCCCGGGCGATCCGCGCGGGCCGGATGGCCCGCGGGTCCATAGACTTCAACCTGCCGGAAATCAAGTGCGAGCTGGACGCGGCGGGCCGGCCGCTGCGCCTGGTGAAGAAGCCCCAGCGCGAAGCCAACCAAATCGTCGAAGAGTTCATGCTGCTGGCCAACCAGGTGGTGGCGCGCAAGATCACCGGCGCCGGGTATCCCGGCATTTACCGCATCCACGAGCCGCCGGACGAGGAGCAATGGTTGCGGATGCGCACTGAGCTCCACGCCCTGGGGATCGCGGCCAACCCGCGCTCCAGCCCGGGGGTGAACAAGGTGGCCCACCACGTGCGCGGCCAGGCGGTGGAATACGCGGCCAACCTGGCCATGCTGCGCAACTTCAAGCAGGCGTGTTACGCGGAAAAGCCGGGCCGGCATTTCGGCCTGGGGTTTGACGATTACACGCATTTCACCTCCCCCATCCGCCGCTACCCGGACCTGCTGGCGCACCGCATCCTGCTGGCCGTTGAGCAGGGCGCGCCCGCGCCCTACACGCGCGAGGACCTGGCCGCCATGGCCCGGCAATGCTCGCTCATGGAGCGCGAGGCGCTCGACTGCGAACGGGAGTCGCTGGACATCAAGCGCCTCCAATACTACCAGGGCCTGCTCAGCCAGGGCGCGCGCGGCCCCTACCCGGCCCTGGTCACCGGCCTGGCGCAGCGCGGCGTGCTCGTGGAACTGGTGGAGACCCAGCAGCGCGGGGTGGTGCGGTTCCCGTACATTGACGCGGATTATTACGTCATCAACTCCGACCGCACCCGCGCCACGGGACGGCAGCACCACCGCGAGTTCAACATCGGCATGGTGCTGGGCGTTGAAATTCTCGCCGTGGACGAGCGCGAACGGGTCGTGGACTTCCGCCTCGCCGTGAATGCGCAGAACCAGGCGCAGCCGGCCCACCCCGGCCGCCGGCAGCCGGCGCAGCAGCAGCGCAGCAAGCAACGCCATGGCCACGCCCCACGCCGATCCTGAACCCGCCGGCGCCACGGCGCCGCCCCCCCCGGTTCCGCCGGCGGAGGCCGCAACGGACGGCGCCGCCGCGGAGGTGGCCGCCGCACCCCGCCTCAGCAAAAGCGAGCGCCGCGCCCAGGCCGCGGCCAACGCCCTGCGCACGTTCATCCGCGACCTGTTCATCGACAAGTTCGGCAAGGCGCCGGACCAGGAGCAGGTCATCCCGCTGGCCCTGCGCATGGAACTGCGGGCCGGACCCAACTGGCAGTTGGATTTCCATCCGGGGCTGGCCCAGCAGCTCGAGGCCGGGCTTGAGGACGCCGAAGCCGGGTTCAATGTGTTCGAGCGCGGCCGGGTGTTTGATTTCTACGCCGAGACCACCCGCGCGCCGGCGTGCACCCCGCCCAGCGCGATCTCTGTTTTTGCCGGGTACAACTCCCTGGGCGTGCCGCAATGGCACGATCTCAACCAGGCCTTGATGGATGCCGGCGACAAGCGCACGGCCGAGCTGTACGACCAGCCGCCCCGGGTCCTGGCCCGCGTGCGGTACGGCAGCGAGCTCAAGCGGGATCAGCTGAGTACATATGGCCGGTCGTCCAAGACCTATGCCATCCTGGCCCAGGCGGTGGCCGGCTATTTCACCCTCCCGCAGCCGTTGGCCGCCGGCAGCACGGACGCCCGGCTGGCCATCACCTTCCAGGTGGTCGAAACCCGGTCCCCGGACCACCGCTTCCAACTGCACCTGAACATGATTTCCCACGTGCCCTGGCCCAAGCTGGAAGACTATTTTGCCACCGGCTGGGAGCCGGGCATCCAGCGCGCCTGCCGGATGGCGGAACAGCAACTGGCCGGCCTGGAGCGCAACGTCCGCTACCTGCGCGAGAATGGGCGACCCGAGGAAGCCACGGACATCCTGCGCGGCATCCCCGAGACCCTGCGCACCCTGGGGGTTTCGATCGAACGCGCCCAGCGCCAGGTGCAACGCCGCACGCGGCATGTGGCCGACCGCCGCCTGGAACGCCCCACCCCCAACGCCCTCGAAGATGCGCGCGCGGCCCTGCCCCACCAGCTTTTTTTCGACGAGAAAACCAAGGCGTGGATCGCCTGCGGGCCCCACGGCCGGTCGCACGTGTTCAGCCCCGAGGGCCGGCACGTGACCAGCTTCATCATGAAACCCAAGTCCGTGGAATTCCGCGTGCGCACCCGGCGCTGGCGCGAACTTAACCAGGCCGAGGCCGCGACGTTCAAGGGCCTGCTGTGCAGCCAGCCGGCCTGAGGGCCATGGCCCGGTGCGCAGCGCTCGCCGGCGGGATCGTCATGCTGGCCACCGGATGTTCCACCCCTGCGCCGCCCAATGACGACTGGCTGGGCCGCGACAAGTTTCTGCACCTGGGCGCCAGCGCCGCGCTGGCCGCGGGCGCGAGTTCCGCGGCTTACGCCGCGGGGATGAACGATACCGCGATAGCGGCCGGCGGCGGGGTCAGCCTGGCCGCCGGCCTGGCCAAGGAAACTTTTGACGTGCGCGTCAAGGGCACGGGATGGAGCTGGAAAGATCTTGCCTGGGACGCGCTGGGCGCCTGCCTGGGCGCTACGGCCGCGGGGCTATGGCAATAAACGGAACGAGAGCCCGCTCATTGCCAGGCTTCGGTGACCCGGTTCACGATCTCGTTCGCCAGGTCTTCGGACAGTGACGGCAGCGCGGTGCGCTTGGACGATGACATGTCGCCGATGACCAGGAACGTGGTTTCGCCAGGCACGGCCGGGTCGTCGACAATCACCTCGTCCGTGGAACGGCGGCGCAGCACGATCGACGCCGTCACCCGCGCCCGGTACTCCTTGGCCGTGGTGACATCGTCCTGTTCGTAACTGATGGCATCCACGGTATAGCTCTGCAGGATCACCGTGAGGATGGTGTCCGCGCGCGCGCAATCGGTCACCTCCAGCGATCCATCGAGCTGCACCTGGGCGATGGTGGCATCGGACATGTCATCCTCGATTTGCGGCTCCGTGGTGCGATTGACAAAGGTCGGGATGCAGACCGACTGGATGTCCGGCGGCAGCGTGCTGCCCAGTTGGTACCCGGCGCATCCGCACAGGGTCAGGGTCAAGGCCAGGCCGGCCAGGATCGGAGTTGCAGCGGCGGAAAAGCTATTGCGTGATTTCATCGTCTTCCTCGTCCGGTTTCTGGTCATCGATCGCGGCCAATTCCTCAATCCGTTTTTCCGCCTGGGCCGTGTGGTCGGACCGCGGAAAATCCTGGAGGAACCGGCGGTACGTCAGCGCTGCCGCCTTGGGCTTATGCGCAAGCTTGTCATAGAACACGGCCTCGTTAAACGCCGCCTGGGCGCGCATGCGGTACACCTCGTCGCGCATCTCGCTCACCCGCCCGACGTTGTCCGCGGCGGGGAAGGTGTTGGCATACACGGTCAAGGCCGCCCACGCCGCATCGGCCGCGGCGCTGTCGTTGGGGCTTTCCTTGGCCAGGCGATAGTAGTTGAGCGCGCGGGCGAACGCGGCCTTTTCCGCATACGGGGAGTCGGGGTAGCGGTACTGGGCGGTTGTGAAAGCGGCAATGGCCATCTCGTACTGGTCGTCCATCTCGTAGGCCTGGCCGATCAGGAACTGGGTCTCGGCCGCCTGGGCCCAGCCCGGGGCGTAGCGGATGACATCCTCGTACATCGGCACCGCGCGTTCGGGCGCGGCAAACCCCGGGAAGAACAGGAACTTCCCGCGCCGGTGGTTCATCGTGTAACACCCGATATCGAACATGCGCTGCACCACCTGGTCATACGGGTAGGATGTGCTGAAGTTTTTCAGCAGGTCCCGGTACGCGTCGAACGCGTCACGGAACTTCTCGCGGCGGTCCAGCAAACGCGCAAACTCATACTGTGATAGCGGCGCGTAGGGGGAATCCGGCCAGTAACGCACGAGCGCGCGGTACGCCTTGGTGGCCTTGATCAGGTTGCCCCGCTCCACCTGGCTCACGGCATAGCGGAACTGCTCTTCCGGCGTGGACTTGGCCGGGCGGCTGAAAAAGGAAAACCAACCCTGACGCGGCCTGCTTTCCACGTAAGGATCTTCCGCCAGCGCCCGCGACCCGGCCCACCCCACGGCGAGGGCGGCCATCAGTATAATGCGCTGGCTGATAGTGTTGCGCAAACCCGTTTGCATGCTGGTACCATAGAGACAGCGGCGCCCGAACGTCAACAGCAAAAACGGCGGGCCACCCGCGGCGGCCGACGCCCGGTTAAGGGCGTAAGGCCCCAGAAGGTGTGAAAGAATCGCCTATGGCATCACGGCCGTGCCTCGGCTCGCCGATCCGCAAGCCAATGCGCAGCGGGTCTTGAGCACCTTTCGCACGCATTGGGGCATTGAGTGCTAAGCCCACGCCCGGCGCGACAAGTCGTTTCGCGAAGACACCTGCCAGGTCCGCAACCATAATGCCGCCCGGGTCCTGGTGGCCTTCCGGCAGTTGGCCATTTTCCTGTGCGAAATCAATGCCCAGGGTACCCGCCTGCAAAAGGATGCCCGGTGTCTGCCCGAACTCTTCCGCTGTTGCTCCTTCAACGGCCTGAATAAGGCCCTGGCCTGGCTCCAGCGGCCGAAGGCCTTCATAACCTGACCCGGTCCGTTCGATCAGTTACCGCCCAGTTCCCAAGCGCCAGACGCCCCCCCTGTGCCTGGGCCCCGAAAAACGGCGTCTTGATGCACGATCAAAACCCATCTCCCGCGCTCCCGGACACCGCCCCATCGCCTCAAGGGCTGGCTCTGCGGTTGTCACGGGCTGCGCCGCGCCGTTTCGCACGCCCCTTCCCAACTGGCCCGCCGACTACCGAGCGCTCGTGATTGCTCGGCCCCCATCCTGATTCCTTGCTGGCCGCCGCTGGCTCAAAGCGGCGTCAAACCGCCGCTCCAAAGCGGCTGCGCCGCCAAGCGGCGAACCCCAATCCCACGGAACTGCCTTGCGCCCGGCGCACGGGATTTGCGTGTTTCGGAGTTGATTGGCCGGGTAGAATCAGGATAATGCCACCGTCATGGCAACCGTATCAGAGCGGCTGAAACTGCGGTTGAAACGCGAATTGGGCGAGTGGCGGAACTGGCAGACGCGCAAGACTTAGGATCTTGTGTCTATTAACGCTAAACAATCGTAATACCATATAGTTGCAAATATATAATTATTCTTGGTGACTATTTGGTGACAAAAAGGGTATGGTCGGCCAGTTAGCGCGAGGTGCAGCATGGGCCGACGAAAAGAAAAAGGGTCACCCCCGATTGAGTTGTGCAACGGGATACCGATCAGGCAATGGCGACCTGGGTACTGGATGGTCGACGTCTATAAAGATGGCCATCGCATTCGCAAGGGCTTTGCCGACCGGGAACTCGCCCGTGTCTATTGCCAGCAACAAAGTATCGACATAAAGAATCGGGGACTGGGCGCATTCCGCCTGACGGACAAACAAAAAGACGATGCTTACTCTGCCCTGGAGTTGCTGAGTGGCCGCGCCACGTTGATGGACGCCGCCCGGCTTTGGCTGAAATACAATCCCGCCAACGACGCGGAAACGATAACCCAAACAATGGCTCGTTACGTGCGAGGGATGCGAAAGGATGGATGCCGCAGGATTTCGGTTCACGAAAAAATCTGGAAATTTCGCAAGTTCCAGGAATACTTCGGTGCCGACCGCGCCACCAGCAGCCTGATGCCGGACGACGTGGATCTGTTCTGCAGACAGCACGGCTATGCCGGAACCACCCGCCGGAATTATGTGGGCGCGTTCAAGCACATGATCAATTTTTATACCGGGAAAAAGCGGGTCAAGATTTTGCGTGATGAAAAGTTACCAACCATCTGGCCGGCGGAAACCGTATCCAGGATATTCCAGGTTGCTGAGATGCGATACCCCAAGGCGGTTCCGGCGCTGGCTCTGTTGTTTTTTTGTGGGTTACGTCCCCACGAAGTGTTCCGCGCCACCTGGGATCAGCATATCGATCTCGAGGCGGCCGCCGTGAAGATCTCGCCGGAAATCAGCAAGGTAAGAACTTCGCGCCATGTCGACATCCCGCCGAACGCGCTGAAGTGGTTGGCTGCATACAGGGAAAAATCCGGTTTGGTATGTGGCGGTTTCTTCCAGTTCCGGCGGCTGCGCGAACTGGTAATGAAGGCCGCCGGTCTAAAATCCTGGCCGGTCGATGTGGCGCGGCATACCTATGCGACGGCACATTATACTGTCCATGGATCGGCCGATAGAACCATGCAGCAACTGGGGCATTTTGGTTCCAGTGCCACGTTTGTGCGCCACTACAAATCGCTGATGACAACCAGTGCCGCGAAAAAGTTTTTTGAAATTTCACCACGGGCTGATGCCAAGATTATCAAAATCGGCGCCGCCAGTTGATCACCGCCATAAAAAACGGCGCGGAACCAATCCGCGCCGCTCATCAATTTCTGCTATACCCCTGGTTAATTGTTGCCGACGGCAGTGATCCTGAATTTATCAATGGCGGCATCAACATCCGCCCGACGGAATAATACCAGCCTCCCGCCAATTTTGGAATACGGCAGCACCCGGCGTCGCATCAGCACCGTGACCTGCCGCAAGCTGACGCCGAGGTAATCGGCCACTGCATTTTTGCGCATATATCCATGGGCATTTTCTCCTCGTTCCATAGCACTGACTCACATTCTTGCCCTCCTATCGCGCTGTATTTGGCGGCCATGCTGGGCACCGCATGCCGGGATTTATGATGGTCTAGCCTGTCCGCAAGCACTCGTCGGGCATAGGCTGTATTGATCCTGGGGGGGCATATCGCTGCCGGATTCATCGCCCGGCGGGGATCGAACCCGCCGGGCGTGTGTGTTTGAGGCCCCACTTATGGCTACTTGTCCGGGAGAAACTCGATATAAAGCCCGGCAAGTTCATGGCCTGCAGTATGGATGGCCTTAGGGGATCCATTGGACAGCAGCAACTGTTTTATGGTCGCGCAGCATTTAAGTGCGGACGCCGTCCATTTATCGGGCCAGCCGAGATCCAATTCTGCCATCCTCGGCAACATGTCGACCAGCTGCGTCAAGAGCTCCCGATATTCCCGTTCCTTGTCCGATGCAGGCCAAGTAAAAGGCTGCTCCGTACATTTCCTACTTTTCTTCATCATGTGCATTCCTTTATTGGTGTTTATTACTTGAGTCCTCTGTTTCTACTACACTTCAGCAGCCGTTATCTCTTCTATATAGCCTCCTTTGTTGCGCGGTTTTGGGGCTTGCTCCACCCCGTTATGGCATTTTCCAGCAGTTCGCGTGGCCGACTGGCGGCTGCCCCGTGGGTGCTGGCGAAGCTCGTGTCGAGAAGCCATTCGTGGCCATCCCAAATCTCCACGACCAGCCAGGAAGAAGCAGGGATCGGGGTTTGGCTTATAGCCCACGCATTCGGGTCGGCACCGCGTTCTATGCCACACTCAGCCAGATGCCAGGCGTAACAATCATCAACGCCAACTTGCCCAAAATATTTGAGCCAGGCTTGCAGTCGCCCCGGATCAACCTCGATTCTGGCGATCGGTGGTGTATCGCCAGCCAGCAGGTCGTCGACCGCAAATTCCCAGTGATTGTTGATCAGGCTGGTAGCTTTGGCCGTCGGTTCCCAGATCGGAGCCTTGCTGGTCCAGGCCACGTTACAAACCAGATGTCCATCCATATGCCAGCGGCTGGTTCGGATGTGACCGTCGCGCAGGATCGATTTCAGCGCGCGCAGGCTTGTGTAGTGATAATGCCGTTTGCGGTTGTTCATGGGCTTCATATCGCTTGCCTCGTTGATCGCCGGGATACCAACAACTCGACCGCCCGCAAATAAGCGACCCTCGAAATGCGCTGGGGGAGACGACCTGTGTATTTGCCAAGGTCTAATTTACTTGGGCGATGGCTGGGTGTGTGAACCTCACCACTAATATAAGAGATAGAAGAGATAGGTGAGGGCTCATCTTGCTGATCCGTCCGAGGGATCACCTTCGCGATCCCTCCCACAACCGCCTTTGGCATCACGAATTGAACATCCCGATAGCGGTGTCTCCTACGCACCAGTTGCCGGCCTTTAAGATCCCGGAGTGCACGTTTGACCGTGGCCTCCGAATAACCAGTTTGCAGGCAAAGGTCATTGATGGTGACATAGGCCGTTGCGCCGGCGCCGTACCTGTACTGGCGGAAAATGATTGCCAGCAATACCGACCACGACGAGGGGCGCCGCAGGCCAGCACGTAGGATCCAATCGACCACCTCTTTCGGCAACCAGACCCCAGTGCCGGGGGCGTGCCGGGAAGTTCTATTCGCGGCGGGTGCACAGTCATCGGCCGGTTCAATCGGCTCGCTGGGAACGAGCAGGGTCATTCATGTTCCTTCAGTATTGCCTGGAGTTTCTCCCAAAGTGGACGGCCGGCATCGTCTTCGTACCGTTGCTCGTAAACGGTGACGTCCCAGCGGAGTTGAAATCCAGGGAGGACGTGCTCAACGGCTTTGCCGCAGGCGTAATCAATCGCCGCGCGGGCATCTTCGAGCTGATTCCGGCGGCACGAAATCAAAAATCCATCGTGAATTGGCGCTAAAAGCCGGACGTTCTGGCGGTCCAGGTAGATCACCGTAAGGCGCATGATGTCAGCCCCCGTCGCCTGCATGGGCCAGTTCATCCACGTCCTGGCGTTGCCCACGGGCGGTACCCAGCTTCGCCATCCGCAGGGCGTTATAATCCATCCGCGGTCGATGGAGCCCTGCACAATCCGATCCGACCATTCCCAAAACTTAACGAACAGATTTTTGTGGTCCTGCAGCAGCGCCTCGGCCTGCCGTTCAGTGATGGCCAGGCGGCTCGCGATGCCGTGGGCGGATTGGCCATAGAGGACGCCGAGGTTGACTGCCTTGTATAGTTTGCGTACGTCCGGGTGGGTCGCCTTGGTCGCAGTGGTCGGTGCGGCGCCGGCGCGGATCGCAAAGGCCATGTGACAATCGCTCGCGTCATATACTGCCCGCATGTTCTCATCGCTGGACAAGGCTGCCGCGATGCCTATTTCCTGGGCCGTAAAATCGATGTTTAGGAGAACGTGATCAGGCGATTCCGGTACAATGAGGAACCGCATCCACTTAGGACCGCCGAAAACAAATTTCCGAGGCTGATTGCGCCCTGATACAGACCGAAACGCCGAGGCGCCATAACAATGCCGGCCCAGAACGGCATCAACAACGAGAGCCCTCCTCCCCAGGCCGGCCATAGACTTGCGCACCTGCCGGACGTCGGCAATAAACAGGTTGCGTGGCTCCATCGCCTTGAAGGTTTTTTCGTCCAACGGGTGATATGGCAACCCCGTGGTCTCGCTCATCTGCAATGGCCACCTGATATTTTCGCGGCGGCACCAGTTCATAAATGCAGATTTCTTGAAGGTCAACCCGTCGAAAACCGGGTGGGTCTTGTTGATGCCTTCGATGAGTGCCATTCGGATGTGGGGCCATGCTCTACGGATTTGCTCGTATCCAGCCACATCGAAGGGGATACCCCTAAGCTCCATGCGCGCAACGGCTTTCAAGTATTCAGTCCACCATCCCATGTGCCGCAGAACTTGCGGTTCTTGATATTGTCGACGGAACAGGGCCAGGCATCCGTCGCAATCGGTGTAGCAATAATCGATGATCCGTTGCATTTCCTCGGAATCATTGGGATTGAACCTGAGGTGAAGGATCTGTTGCTGTAGATCACGTTTTTCCGCCGGCGCCAAGTGGGGTAGGCGCCGGCGGATCAAGCTGGCCGACAACCCGGCTTCCGGCAGGCCGGGGGCGTTCGTCAACAAGCGCTCGGCCACGAAGGTGTCGAACCAGTGCGCGGGCAAGGGAATGCCCAGTCGCAGCAAGTACTTCTGTTCGGCAATCGCGTAGTGGGCAATAAAAAGGTCATGGGCATGTTCCTTGAAAAAGCCCGGGAGCCGGCTGTCCCGGCCGATGAAGTACACCCGGTTTCCCGAGTGTAGTTCAACGGCACAGAGGCACACCGGCTCCCACGCGGATTCGCAGTCTATACGACTATTCCGGAAACCCCACTCGGTGTCAACGGACCAGACTGCTGGAAACTGAGCAAGGTTCATCATGTCAATTCCACGCCCGCGATTAGGTCGGCGTAGATCGGATGATCGGGAGACCGTATGAAGGAATCTGGCCCCAAGGCCTCACCCAGCAACACATCCGTCGACTTGGGTGACCAGGTCACTGTGCCATCAAAGGCCTTATGCCGGATCCTATATTTGCCCTGTTCTTTGTCCGACAAAATGCGGATCGCGTTCGTGTCGAAAAACTCCGGCGGCTGATGCAAAAGCGCGGCCAAGGAATTGTACCACTCATTACCTTCCGTGACCGATACAACCCAGAGGGCTTTGGTTTTGGCCGTTAAGGAGTAATAAGGGAACACCCGCACCGGCTTTAGCTCGTCAGCGATCCGGCTGCGCAATTTATGTTCAACAAAAAAATGTTGCGTGTCCAACCCTTGTAGTCTGGGTTTATGTAGTAGCAGCCGTGTTGTGAGTTCAGCCCGGCGGTTCAATACCACCCACTCACGCCGTTGCGGCTTCCTGATTTTAGGGGCCATCAACTCTGCAGTATCAAGCTCCGTCCCGGCTTCAATGTCGGCCCCAATGTCTTCGCGGGGCACGACCAGCGTCCCGCCCGCGCCGACTTCAATTTTTTCTTCGGCGATTTTGGCCGGTTGTGGGGCCGGCGCCGCGTCCGGGGTGACAGTGGTATTTTCACGGGCGTCGTTAGCTTCATTCTCGTTTTCTATGTTTTCCTGCATTTTCTTTTCCTCCGAGGGGCTTTTTAATTGCCCCCTTTTGTTTGCTTCAACCACGCGCACGCAACCCATTTGCGTACACTAATTGAACCCACAATAAGGCAGGCGCATAGAATTGCATCCCTAGGTATGGTCCGCTAAATGATGAATTAGTAGGACAGATAACGGGCCACTAAAATCGTAATTAGCGGCACGTTTATGGGGGTTGCACTGGCTGTTGGGCGTGCTGTATTTCGGATGCTGGGCAGCGGCTCCGTAATCCGGAGGCGATTATCGGCTCTTCAATTGCGACTTGCTGACAGGCGCTGCATGAGCATCTTGGATCAGTTGCATCAGCCGCGTCCTTTTCAGTCCAACCTTCCGGCTGATATACTCGAGGGCAAGCTCGCTGGGTT
The DNA here is from genome assembly GCA_964489425.1 of uncultured Verrucomicrobiota bacterium. GTDB lineage: Bacteria > Verrucomicrobiota > Kiritimatiellia > RZYC01 > CAZAYP01 > CAZAYP01. The sequence goes on from CAZAYP010000112.1 coordinate 14,042, forward strand.
GAAGCATTTTCCCAGTGAAATCTTGGAGAATATCCTCAAGGTCCATACCCAATTCCTCAAGGCGCGGGCAGTCCGGGAAAAATACAATCACGCGCTCTCGATTTCGGCGCTCTTTTCGTGCGCAAGCCTTCAGTGCTTTGAAGTACGCCCGAGCCATGGCTGCGTCAAGAAAGGTTGGGCGGACAAGAAGGCGGTGGACCAGAGGAT
>CAZAYP010000113.1:0-14074 GCA_964489425.1 uncultured Verrucomicrobiota bacterium
GCGGGCCGTGGTCGGCCCGATTAACGCGACAAATCAGGCTTTCTTAATTGCTGACATTGCCGGAGGAAGTGGAATCGCGGGGTGCAGGTTGGCGCCACGTGGCGTGGGGCGCCCGCCTTGGGCCGGTCTTTGCACGGGCTACTCCGCGTGGCGCCGAGTCTGGCGCCGCGCCAGTTCGCTTCGGTATTGCCGGCCCAGGGAGTTCGCCTGGTCCCTGGCCCAGGCGGTCAGCTTTGTCGGTCCCGCGGGTGGCGCGTCGACATACAACAGGTTGGCCATCAGGCCGGCAATCTCGTCCCGGGTGATCATCACATCGCCCACCCATTTGCCGATGCCCCAACCCACGGCGTACCCGAGCCATGGCGGGACCGGGATCACCGGGCGCGGGCGGCGGATGATTTGGCCCACGGTTTCGACCAGTTGTTTGTACGTGAACGTCTCGGGCCCGATGGCGTTGATGACCCGGTTCGACCGGTCGCGGCCTTGGGCCACGGCGAGATCCGCAAGGTCGTCCACGTGGATCGGTTGTAATTTGTACAGACCATCGCCAAAGACCCCAAAGATCGGCAGGCGGCGCAGCGCCCAGGCGATGTTGTTCACGAGAATGTCTTCCCGGCCGAACAGCACCGCGGGCCGGAGGATGGCGTGGGACAACCCGCTTTCGACCAGGGCGCGCTCCACCTGGGCTTTGCCGCGGAAATACTCCAGCGGCGAATCTTCCGCCGGGTTCGTAATGCTCACATGCACCACGCGCTGGACGCCGGCCGCCCGGGCCGCCGCAAACAGCGTCATCGAGTTGCGCACCGCCTCGGCGTGCGTGAACCCCGGGTGGTTGAAGCGCACCCAGTAGGTGTTGTACAGGACGGCCACGCCGCGCAGCGCCGCGGTCAGCTGCTGCGGGTCATCGAAGTGAAACGGCACCGATGCGAGGCGCGGGCCAAAGGGGTTATGGCGCTGGAGCGAGTTGGTGAGCGTGATCACCCGCCGGCCTTCGGAAAGCAGGCGCGCGGCGATGTACTTGCCGGAATACCCAAAGGCCCCGGTCACGGCGTGGATGTCGGCTACCGTCATGCCCGCCACTCTCTCACCGTTCCCGGGCCTGTCAAGCTCCCGCTTTGTTCGGAGGCATTATGACACACCGCGGGGTTGAAAAGGATGCCCGGCGTGCTAGCATGGTGGGCACAAATTAAAACCAACTTTTTTTACGCAGCCCCGCCATGAAAACCGTTCATGTTTACAGTTCCAATCGACCGGCAGACCTGCTGCGCCAGGCGGTGGAACTGCTGGCCGGCCCGCCGCCAGGCGCGGATCCGCTCCGGCCACGATGGATCGTCCAGCCCGGCCGCCTGTGGGAGCGGGACTTGCGCCGGCGCCTGGCCGACCGGGGGATCGCCGCCGGCCTCGCCTTCGGGTCGCTGCGTCTCACGCTTGAGCGCGCCCTGGTGCGGCTGTGCCCTGGCCGTAAACTGATGGACGAGGACGCGCTGTTCTGGGCGGTGCTGGGCCTGCTCGCCCGCCACCAGGGTTGCTTGGCCGACCTGGGCCTGGCCGAAGACTCGGCGCCGGCGGCCTGGTTGCGGATCAATGCCGCGGATCCCTCCCTGGCCCAGGTGCAATTGGCCCGCCTGCTGACCGGCATCCTCGACGACCATGCGACCCACCGGCCGATGGACGTCCTGGGGTGGCTGGGACCCAATTCCCCGCCGGTGTCCGGCGATGCCGCATGGATCGCGGCCCTGGCCCGGCGGCTTTGGGAGGCCCCGGACGGACCCCGGCCATTGGCATTGCATATGCGCGCCCTCGTGGCCGCGTTGCAGCAGCTGCCCGCGCCGCCGGCGCCGGGATTCCCGGCGCACATGATTGCCGTGCTGGCCGGCGCCCAGCCCGCGCTGTACCTGCAGGCGCTGGGCGCCATGGCGCTGGCCTGCCCCGTCCATCTGCTGGTGTTGGAAACCTGCGAGCGCGGCGCGGCCGACCACGTGGCGACCTGGCGGGATGTCCGGCGCCGCTGGAAAGCCGCCGGCCGGGAACCCAGCCTGAAGGAGTATGCCGAAGCCCAGCAATGGCTGGTTCCCGGCACGCTGCAGGCGTTCTGGGGCGATGCGGGGATCAAGCTGCAGCAGCAACTGGTGGACGTGGAAGAAGCCCTGCGTGGCCTGGAAATCGACATGGACGAGACGGGCGCGCCGGCTTGGGACGCCACGGCCAATGCAGGCTCATCCGCCCTGGCGGTTTTGCAGGGCGACATCCACCTGACCCGCAAGGCGCGGCCGCCCGGCGACCGGGTGGTCGTCTCCGGGCCCGAGGACAGCCTGTTGTTGCTCAACGCCACGTCGCCCTTGCGTGAGTTGGAGGGCGCGCGCGACGCCATCCGCCGCCTGCTGGAGCGTAATCATGACCTGTGCCCATCGGACATCCTCATGATCCTGGCTGATACCGGGCGCCATGCCCCGCTGCTGCCGGCGGTGTTCGGATCGCCGGGGGCCGCGGCTGACGACCATGGGCCGGATGGGCTGGCCCGCATTCCATGGCACCTGGCCGATCGGTCGCTGCGTACCGATAGCGACACCATGGCCGCCCTGCAGGACCTGTTGCGCGCCATGGAGGACCGCATCACCCTGCCGGTCCTGGCCGATCTGCTGGCGCAGCCGGCCGTCCAGGCGCGCCTGGGGTTTCGCCAGGCGGAATCGTCCGGGCTGGTGGACTGGCTGCAGCGGGCCGGGTTCCGCTGGGGGCTTGATCAGCGGGACCGCGTCGCCGGCGCGCAGCCCGGCCTGGACGACGGCATGTGGACCCTTGACTTTGCGCTCCGCCGGCTGGCGGCCGGGTTGGCTCATCCGGACGCGGCGACGGACCCCGTGGGCGGCGCGCGGGGCGTGACCCCGCTGCCGGCCTTCGAGGGGCTGGCCGCGGAACCGCTGGCCGCGTTCATCAACTGGGCCGGGGATTTGGCGGATGCCCGCGCCGGGTTCCAGCAGGCCCGGCCGCTGGACGCCTGGCTGGACTGGCTGCAGCAGTGGATGCCCCGCCTGCTGGCCACGGTTGGCGAGCGGGACGGCCAGTTGGTCTGGCTGGCCCGCATCACCCACGGACTTGCCCAGGGCGGCCGGCGCCTGGCCATGAGCGCGGCGCCGGATCCCGGCCCGGTGTTTTCCGCCGCCGCGTTTGGCGACCTGTTCACCGCCGCGGCTGCCGAGTTCGAGCAGGGCCTGCCGCTGGGCCAGGGCCAGGGCGGCGTGACCGTGGCCTCGCCGCGCATGGCGCGGGTCCTGCCCGCGAAGGTGATCGTGGTGGTGGGCTTGTCCGACGGCGCCTGGCCGCGCCAGGATCCCACCCGGGCCCGCGGGCTGCTGGCCACGCCCCGGCCGGGCGACCGCCTGCGGCGCGATGACGACCGGTTGATCACCCTGGAGTGGGTGCTGGCCGCGGCGGACGCGCTGGTTTGGACGTGGCAGGGCCGGGATGAGCACCGGGGCAAGGATATCCCCCCGGCCGTGGTGGTGGACGAACTGCTGGACGTGTGCCAGAACACGTTCCGCGTCCCGGATCCGGACACCGGCCAGCCGGACCAGCCGGCGCGCTCGGCGTGGGTGGTCAAGCTGCCGATGCACGCGTTCGATCCGGCGCTGTACGATCCCGCCCGCCGGCCAGGCCGCGGAAAATCCTTTGACGTCGTGGCGGCCGCCGCCGCCCAGTCGCTCGCCCGGCGCCTGCAGGATGGCGCACCGCCTGCGGCCGATCCTGGCGGATGGGTGGCCCTGCCGGTTGATGAAGCTCTTTGGGGCCTGCCCGGGCTCCTGGAGTTTGCCTGCGCCGGGTCGGTTCCCGCGGCGTGGAGCCGCGACGATTGGAACTCTTTTGCCGTGCGCCTCGCCAGGTTCTGGGATCTTCCATGCCAGGCGTTCCTGTGGCAGATCGGGGTGGAGCCCGCCGAGGAGTACGCGAGCTTGCCGGACCGGGAAGCCCTGGTGATGGACAAGCGTGACGCGTGGGGCTTGAGAGACCAGCTGCTGCGCGAGTTCCTGGGCCGGTCGGCCCCGGACCTGGATCGGTTCCGGCGGCGGTGGCAGCGGGCCGGCCGCCTGCCGCCCGGTCCGGCCGGAGACCGCCTCGTGGATGAGCAGTGGCAGGCGGCCGCCGGGATCTGGGCGCGGGCCGGCGGGGACGTCCGGCCGGTGCGCCACCTGGATGCCGTGGACTGGAGCGCGCCCGACGATCCGGTGCTCGTGACCGCCAGCGACGCCAAGGGCAAGTACCTGCTGCGGGCGAGCATCGTCCAGTGGGTGCTGGCGGTGTTGCATCGCCGCCAGGTCAGCCTGCGGCTGTGCGGGAAAAGCGGGGACGCGACGTTCCCGGCCGTGGCCCCGGATGCCGCCGCGGCCGAGCTGCGGCAGCTGACCGCCCTGGCCATCCTCGGGGCCTCGTTCCCGCTGCCGTTTTTCCCGGCGACCAGCGCGCGCTTTTACGAGAAGCATAGCGTGGACGGCGCGGCCGAGTTTTACCGGGAAGGCGACAGCCACGACCAGGCGCCGGCGCCCGAAGGCGATCATCCCGCCTGCCGCATGGCTTTTCGCGCGGAAGATCCGTTCGAGATGCGGCTGCCGCGGCCACCCGGCGGGCCGGGCGCTGGCGACGCCTGGGAGCAACTTGTCGGCGCGGGCGGCCTGGCGAGCCAGCTGCCCCTGTTCGCCCAGCTGGCGCAGATCGTTTGCGGCACCTTGGACGGGATTGCGCTGGCCACCGCCGGAGGGCCGGGGGATCGCAAGAAAAAATCCGGCGCCGCAAGCGCGAAAGAGGCCATGCCATGAGCCGGGACGTGACCGTGCTCAACCTGCCCCTGGACCGGGTGGCCGCGCTGGACGCCAGCGCCGGCACGGGCAAAACCTATTCCATTGCGCTGATCTACGTGCGCCTGGTGCTGGCGGGAGTGCCCGTGGAGGAAATCCTGGTCACCACGTTCACCGAGGACGCGGCCGCGGAGCTCCGCGAGCGCCTGCGCCAGCGCCTCGTGGATGCCCGGACCGTGCTGGCCGGCGGGGAATCGGGCGACAAGGACCTGCCGGCCGTGATCCAGGAAGCGCAACGGCTGACCGAAAAGCCGGACCGGCTGCGCGAGTTGGTGGACAGCGCCCTGTCGCGTTTCGACCTGGCCCCGGTGTGTACGATCCACGGTTTCTGCAACCGGCTGTTGCGGGAACATGCGCTGGAGCTGGGCGTGAACCCGCAGCGGGATCTCCTGGCCCAGGACCCGCGCATCGGCCGCCTGGCCGGCGATTACCTGGCCCGCCTGGCGCGCGACCGCGAAATGGACGCGGGCACGCAGAAGAGTTTGGCATCCCAAATCCAGCAACTGGCCGCGAAGATTCGCGAGTATGACTTGCCGGGACCGGATCCGGTTTCCGTGGATACCCTGCGGCAACGGGCGCGCGACCAGTGGCGGGACCAAGCCCGGCCCGTGTTGGCCGCGGCGCAAACCGCCTGGCTGGCCCAGAAAGAAGCCATCGAAGCCGGCCTCAAGCGCCTCGTGATTTCCGGAGCGATCGCGCCCGCCGAGTATTCCAATCCCAAGGCCGCCGGCGACAAGCAGAAGTGGACCCTGGTGCGCAATTCCGTGGCCGCGGTGGACAAGCTGCTCGGGGATGTGGAAGCCTTGCTGGCCGACATGGAGGCCAAGCCCAGATGGGCATTCGGGGAGGGTGCCGCGCGCCTGCGCGCCAGCCAGATCATCAAGCTGGCAACGAGCGCGGCGGGCGGCGAGGTCAAATCATTCGTGGCCGGCCATTCCTTCCTGGCTCTCTGGGACGAAGTCAGGGACCTGCCAAAGCCATTCAGCAAAGATCTGAACGCCGTGGAACTACGGGGCCTGGCCCATGACTTCCTGCGCCAGGTTGCGGAGTTGGAACCGGGCCGGGATCGGCAGTATTCCGACCTGATCAACGCGGTGTACGCCCGGCTGGACGACCCGGGGTTCAGCCAGGCGGTGCGGGCCGCGTTTCGCGCCGTGCTGGTGGACGAGTGCCAGGACACGGACCCCCGGCAAATAGCCATTTTTCACCGATTGTTTGCCCAGGGCGCCTGGCTGCAGGCAGGCGCCGCCCGCTGTCTGGTCTGGGTGGGCGACCCCAAGCAGAGCATCTACCGGTTCCGCGGGGTGGACATCGAGACCTATCTTCAGGCCAAGCGGCAGGATGTGCAGACCCTGTCCCTGGGCGTCAACTATCGCTCCGATCCGCCGGTGGTGGCCGCGGTCAATGCGCTGTTCCAGGGCCCCGGGCCGCGGGCCCCCGCGGTGTTCCACGAGGCGATCCCGTTCCAGCCGGTTGTTGCCAGCCAGGCCGGGCGCCTGCGGGTGCGGAACTCGGGCCAAATACCCCCGGCGTTTTACCTGCACACCTGGGCCGCGCCCGAAGAGGCGCCGTCCAAGACCGCCCTTTTGCGGCCCGTCCTTGAGGATTGCGCCCGGCAGATTGACCACCTGTTGCAGTCCGGGCTGGAAGTGCAGGAAAAGGGCGCGTGGCACCCGCTGCGCGCCGGGCATATCGCGGTGCTGGCGCGCAAGCACCGCGAGCTGGAATCGGTGCGGCGGGCCTTGTTGCGCCGGGGCATCCCCTGCGTGTATCAGACGGATCGGTCGGTGTATCTCGAAGACGAGGCCCGCGACCTGGCCCTGTTGTTCCAGGCCCTGGCGTCCCCGCGCCCCGCCCATCTGCGGGCCGTGCTGGCCACGCCCCTGTTCGGTTACACCCTCCCGGAGGTCGTCGGGCTGACGGATCTCCAGTTGAACCAGCACCAGATGCAGCTGTCGGGCTGGGCCGAGCGGATCAAGCGCGAGGGGGTGGTTTCCGTGTTGTTCTCCCTTCTGCGCACCTCGCTGGATCCCGGCGGCCGGGACCCGCCGCTGGTGCGCCTGGCCGCGCAGTTGGATGGCGAACGCGTGCTCACCAACCTGCTCCAGTTGGGGGAACTCCTACAGGCCGCCTGGATCGGCAGCCACGCGCGCAGTGCGGCCGCCTTGAAAGATTTCCTGGACCTGGCCATGGCCCGCGCGCAGGAGGCCGGCAAGGACGATCCGGACGAAGAAACCCGGATCCGGCTGGAAACCGATGCCCCGGCCGTGGTCCTGGCCACCATCCATGCGGCCAAGGGCCTGGAATACCCCGTGGTGTTCCTGCCGACGATCTGGCTCGAGCCCGCGAAGATTACGCCGCCCGGAGTGCTGGTGCATGCCGCGGACGGATCCTGCCGCCTGGTCCTGCCGGCGGATCCCGACTGGCCGCGCGTCCGCGCCACGGAGCTGGCCAGCCTGCGCGCCGAGCAGATGCGCCTGCTGTACGTGGCCCTGACCCGCGCCCGGCACCAAATCCATGCCTGGTGGGGGCGATCCCAAGACAGCTCCTGGAACGTGTCGTCCACGCGCACCGCGTTCGGCCGGTTGCTCTGGGAGAATCCGCTGGCCGCGGAGTCGTACAAGGACGAGGAGTGCGTGCAAGCGTTTGAGGCGGCCATGCAGCGGGATTCCGGGGCGACCTACCACATCCTGGACATGCGCGCGGCGGGTGCGGCGGGTTTTCCATGGCCGGCTCCCGCGCCCGACGCCAGCCACGATCCGGCCGCGCCCCGGGACCTGTCCCCGGCCGGATGGACCCGCCGCGGCGCCCTTTCCGCCGCCCCCCTCCAATCCAGCTATACCTCGCTTGTGCGCGCCGGCCAACCGGCCTTGCCCGGCGACGACGAGATCCCCGCGCCGCCGACCGACGAGGTAAGTGACGGGCGGCAACTTGCGCCGGATGCCGGGGGCGTGGTGGACGATGTGCTGGCGCCGCTCAAGGCCGGTGCCGTGCTGGGCGACCGCATCCATGGCGCCATGGAATCCGCCATGGCGGCCACAACCCCCGCCAACGCCGAGGCCAGATTCGTGGAGGCGTTGGTGCCTGAGTTGCCTTGGCTCATGGCCCAGCCGCCCCCGGAGCCTCCGGATTACGCGGCCATGGCCGCGGCCATCTGGCGCCGCACCGCCGCGGCCCGGATCGGTGGTCCCGGCCAGTGCCTGGCCGCGGCGCTTGCCCAGCCCCATGTCCCGGAATGGGAGTTCCTGCTGCCGCAGCACGCGGGTCTGACCCCGAAATCCCTCGCCGAGGCCCTGGCCGTGCACGGCCAGGGATCGCCATGGGGCGGCGGCTACAACAAGCTGGTGCAGAACCTCGGGTTCCGCCCCCTGCAGGGTTATTTTGAGGGGCTTGTGGACCTGTTGGCCCGCCTGCCCGACGGGCGCTGGATCCTGGTGGACTACAAAACCAACCGCCTGGATGCGTATACCCCGGATCATTTGCAGCGGGCCATGGTGGATCACCATTACCTGCTGCAGGCCCTGCTGTACTCCGTGGCCGCCGCACGGTGGTTGCGCCAAGGCGTGGCGGGGTGGAACTACAACGAGCATTTCGCCGGCGCCGCTTTCCTGTTTCTGCGGGGGCTGGCCAATGAAACCAGCCAGGGGGTGTGGATGGCCCGGCCTCCGGAGCCCTTGGTCATGGCCGTGGGGAACCTGCTGTGCGCAAGGAGCGGGATGCCATGACCACGCAGGCTCCGCTGGAACCCGCGGCTCCCCAGCCGATGGCCATGGGCCTTGGCAACGCGATCGCCCGCGCCCACGGCGAGCCGGACGGCTCCGCGCTGGCCCAGTGGGCCGCGCTGCTCTACGCGCACCTGCAAGCCGGCCGCGTGTATCTCGACCTGCGCCAGCCCCTGGCGGGCCTGGAGGAGGCCGGCCCGCTGCCGCCGCCGCTGGATCCTGCGCCGGCGTGGGTCGCCGTGGTCGGCCCTGGGCAGGCCGCCCCCGGAACCGCGCCGCTGGTGCGCTGCGCGGATCGGTTGTGGCTGGCCCGCTACCACGACTTTGACTGCCGCCTGCGGGACCTGCTGAATGCCCGCCGCAACCGGCCGCCCCGGCCCATGAACGAAGTCCGGTTGCGGGCGGACATCGCCCGCCTGTTCCCGGGGCGGCCGGTGACGGAAAAGGACCGCGGCCAGATGCTGGCGGCGGCCGCGCTCGTGGACCTGCATTTCGGCCTGCTCACCGGCGGGCCCGGCACCGGCAAGACCACGTCGCTGGCCAAGATGCTGCTGCTGCACTTGCGTCAGGCGCAACCCGATCAAATGGCGCCGATCCTGCTCCTGGCGCCCACCGGCAAGGCCGCCACGCGCATCCGGCAAAGCCTGTCCCGCACGTCGCGGCCGGAGGATCCGTCCGCGCGCTCCGCGCTCGGCGACACGGCCATGGACAAGCTTTGCCAGGGGTTGCGCGAATCTCCGGATTTGCTCGCATTGCTTGATCGGCTGGATCCCCAGTCGCCTGCCACGCTGGTCAAAACCCAGACCATCCACAAGGCCCTCGGCCCGCGCGCCGAGCGGCGCGATGGCCAGGGGCCGTTCCGGCATGACCCGGACCACCCGCTGCGCGCTTCTTTTGTCATCGTGGACGAAGTCTCCATGGTGGACCTGGCCCTCATGGCCCGCCTGGTCGCGGCCGTGCCGCCGGAAGCCCCGCTGGTGCTGGTGGGCGACGCCGAACAACTTCAGAGCGTCGAGGCCGGCCCGGTGCTGGCTGACATTGCCCGTGAGCTGTCCGCGATTCCCGCCGACCGGGCCGACCTGCTCGGCGCGCGGACCGGGTGCCGGGCCGTGGAGTTGGGCCCCGACCTGTGCCGTATGGATCACGTCCGCCTGTCTTACAACCACCGGTTCCATGCCGGCACCCGGATCGGCCGGCTGGCCGCGCACGTCAACGCGGGCCAGGCGGACGAGTGCGTCCAGTTGCTGGAGCACACCGGGTCCGACGCGGCGTGGATCAAGCTGCCGGAAGACGGCCGCGGCCTGCCGGCCGGCGCCAAGGCGCTGATGATCGAGCCAGCCGCCTACGGCCGCCTGCACGAGTTGCTCCAGAACGCGGAGCTTCCGGCGCCGGCGGCGGCCGTTGCGGCGTTTGACCAGTTCCGGGTGCTGTGCGCCATGCGCAAGGGTCCTGACGGGGTTGACCAGTGGAACGCGCGCCTCCAGCAGTGGGTGGTGGGCCCGGCTCATGCCGGCCGCCCGCGGGCCGTCATGGTGGCCGTCAACGACCCGGCCTCCGGGCTGTGCAACGGGGATACCGGACTGGTGTTACCGGCGGCGGACGGGTCGGCCACGTTTCACTCCAGCGACGGTAGCCTGACCTGGCCCGCGGCCCTGTTGCCGCAAAACGAGCCGGGCTGGGCCATCACCATCCACAAAAGCCAGGGCAGCGAGTACGACACCGTGGCCATCGCCTTGCCCCGCGCGGGCGGCCAGCCCCTGCTGACCCGCCGCCTGCTCTACACGGCCCTGACCCGCGCCCGCCGGCGGGTCATCATCCTGGCCACAGAATCCGCATTGCGCAAAGCCATAAGCACCCCCTGAAACCGGGAACACGGTAAGAGCCCCCTTGGCCGATCCGGGGTGGTGGCTGCATTTGGGGGCGTTTTTTTCTGTCTACTCGCATTTTCTTTGAGCCTTTTGGCGCAACCCCCACAGCGGCAACCGGACAGCCCAATTTTGCCTTTCACGCCGCCTGGAGCAACTTCAACTCTGCCAAGTCCATGCCGGTGAGGCGGCAGAGCCCGATCAACAACAAATCCTGGATCTGCTTAAAGTCAGCCTGTAGTCATAATCGTGAAATCCGCCGTCTCCGCTACCCCTCGTGGAAGAGTTGGATGCGCGTAAACGGTCAAAGAAAATGCGTTTAAAACAGCCGGCGCGTCATGCGCAGCAGCCGTGCAAACAGGCCGTGGTATTGCCCCGCCAGCGTGGTCAGCCACCGGTAAGCTTCGGCGTCGCGGCCCGTGGCGGCCATGACGCAGGCCCGGCCGAACACGGCCGGGTACTCGGTCGCATCCAGGTCCACGGCCATGGTGTAATACATCTCGGCCTTCGGGTAGACGCCCATGCGCAGGTAGCAGTCGCCGACCGCGGTGCATAGGAACCCCAGGCTGGGATGATCCCCCATGAGCATTTTCAAGCGTTGCACCGCGTCGTAATGCGCGCCCTGGTTGAACTGGCTGCGCGCTTGTTCGACGTCCAGGCCGACCGCGGTCACGCCGGCGGCCCGCGCCTGGCCCAAGGCATTCGTGGCGGCCGCCCAGTCCTGCCGGTCCCCGGCCTGGCAGGCCTGCCAGAGCAGGTCGGCCGCGGCCTGCAGGCGGCGGGTCAAGGCGTCGGCGGTTGCGGGTGCGGCGGAGGGGGCGTTGGTGGCAGCCGGGTCGGTCAGCACGTAATCCACGATGGCCGCGAAGCGATCCGGCCCCAGCAGGGCGGTGAACCGCGCCTGTTCATCGCGCAACCATGCGGCCATGCTGCCGATCTCGCGGGCCGATCGGCCGCGCAGCAGGGCGCGCGCGCGGCGCGGGTTGCCCTGCGCGGCCGACACCAGCCCCAGGTTGAAGCGCACCATGGGTTCCAGGGGATCGCGGGCGTGCAGCGTGTCCAGCATGCGCCGGGCCTGCCGGGTATAGCCGCAGCGGAAAAGCACCCCGCCCCACCGCGCCCGGCTGGCCGTATCGCGGGGCTGCAGGGCGCATAGCTGGGCCCAGAAATCCTCGGCCCACAGGATCTGCCGCGGTTGGTAGGCGGTGTAGAATTGGGCCGCCCGGTACAACACGGGCGCGGCGGCCGGCGCCAGGGCCAGCATCTGCTGCAGCGCGCCGTAGGCGCCAGCCAGGTTGTTGCTTCCCAGGCACTGGTCAAACGCCCGGCCATACGCGGTCACACGCCCCTCGACCAGGCGTGTCGTCGGCATCACCGGCAGGTCGCCATGCAAATACAGGGCCGGGTCGAGGTTCCAGATGAAATCGCCCCAGGCGGCGTGGCCCAGGCCCAAGGCCAGAACCCACCCCACCCACCGCAGCTTGGTCATACAATGCCACATAGTCCAGCGGAGTTGACTATACCGCCGGACCCGCCTGGGGCAATGCAAAACTCGCCGGGTGTCGGCGCTGGCACCGTTCAAAACACGAAAGGTTGCCCCGCGGACGGGACAACCTTTCGCTGCGGTTGCTTGCTGGCTTACCGTTCCCTAAAGGAGAACAATACCCCGGTCGAATTGCTCGACGTGACTTGCCGCGGCATTGAGGGGAGATACCAAGGCATCCGGGGTACTGTTCATTTTTAAATCTTTTTTCATCACGCGCCTTGCTCACCCTGCTGCATCGTCCACCGCGTTCTCAACTTTCTAACTAGCATCATACCCAAGGCCGCTCCCAAGCGGTACCTGAATTCCCTGTACGAATATTTCTTACGCCTGGGCAGCGTGCGGGAACGCCTTGCGCATGGCGTAGCTCATCAGCTCGTTGGCGTTCTTCAGGCCCAGCTTTTTTTTCAGCCGCGTCTTGTGCGTGTCCACGGTCTTGGGGCTGACGTGCAGGCCGGCGCCGATGGCGCGCGAGCTCTTGCCCTCGGCCAGCAGGCGCAGCACGTCCAGTTCCCGGTCCGAGAGGCCTTTGAGCGCATGGCTGCGCGCCGGCTGGTTGAGCGTGGCCAGCAGCAGGCGGTCCTTGAACGCCTCGCTCACGAAGATGTCGCCGCCCATGACCGCGCGGATTCCTTCCACCACCCGGTCGGTTTTCTCGCTCTTCATGACGTATCCCGCCGCCCCGGCGCGCAGGGCGCGCTCGGCATAGAGGTTGGCATCGTGCATGGACAGGACGAGGATCTTGATGTCCGGGTGCTGCGCCGCCAGGTCCTTGATCAGGTCCAGGCCGCTGTGGTTGTCGAGGGAGATGTCGATCACCGCCACCTGGGGCGGGTGGGCCTTGATCTGCTGCAGGGCTTGCTGGGCCGACCCGGCCTCGGCGCAGACCATCATGTCCTTTTCCTTGTTGATCCACGCGGCCACCCCGAGGCGCACGGGCGGGTGATCGTCCACCAGCAGCACCTGGATGCGCAGCCCGCGGCGCGCGGCCGGCCCCACGGTCTTGGATTTGCGGTTCACGAGCATGTGTCAGGATCGCTTTCCTTCGTTAAACAATCAATATACGCCGGGCAGGCAATCCGCTCCATCGTAATATCGCGTACGAAAAATTTGTACACGGACCCAATGGGGCCTGCGCGCCGCCCGCGAAAGAAGACGGGGCATGGCCGTTGCCGGCCATGCCCCGCGCCGTTGCCCGCGCCGTTGCCCGGGCCGGATCCCCGGCTGGTTATACCAGGCCCTGGTCAATCATCGAGTCCGCCACCTTGACGAACCCGGCGATGTTGGCGCCCATGACGTAGTTGCCGGCCTGGCCGTATTCCTTGGAGGTCTCATAGCAGGCCTGGTGGATGTCCACCATGATCTTCTGCAGGCGTTGGTCGACTTCGTCGCGGGTCCAGCTCAGGCGCATGGAGTTCTGGCTCATCTCCAGGCCGGAGGTGGCCACCCCGCCGGCGTTGGCCGCCTTGCCGGGGCCAAACAGGATCTTCTGGGCCAGGAACTGTTCAACCGCCTCGGGCGTGCTGGGCATGTTGGCGCCTTCGCACACCAGGTAGCAGCCGTTTTTCAGCAGCGTTTTGGCGTCCTCGCCGTCGATCTCGTTCTGCGTGGCGCTGGGGAACGCGCACTGGCAGGCAATGCCCCAGGGGCGCTGGCCGGCGCGGTACTCGGCGTTGAAGTGGTCGGCGTAGTCCTTGATCCGGCCGCGGCGCACGTTCTTGAGGTCCATCAGCCAGTTCAGCCGATCGAGGGTCATGCCGTTCTTCTCGTAAATCGTGCCGTTGGAATCGGAGAAGCTCACCACCTTGGCGCCCAGCTGCAGCAGTTTCTGGGCGGTGAACTGGGCCACGTTGCCCGAGCCGGAAATGGCGCACACCTTGCCTTCCATGGATTCCCCGCGCGTCTTGAGCATCTCGCTGGCAAAGTACACCGCGCCAAAGCCGGTGGCCTCGGGCCGAATCAACGAGCCGCCCCACTTCAGCCCCTTGCCGGTCAGCACGCCGGTGAAGCTGTTGGTCAGCTTCTTGTACTGGCCGAACAGACGACAGCAACAGGTGGGTCAGCCACGACGAATCTTCCAGGGTACTTTCATATTGG
>CAZAYP010000114.1:0-13592 GCA_964489425.1 uncultured Verrucomicrobiota bacterium
TACCGCCCTATGCATACGCCATATTTCATCGCCTGGCGGCCCTGGTTGGCCGCGCTCGGACGACGCAACGTCCGTTCCCTTCGCCAAGCCACTCTGGCGCAACTTGATGAGCGCCTCGCCGGCCTGATACCCGAAGCCTTGCTCCGGCCTAACGAGAAGGGCCCGCACAGTCGCCGGCGGGTCTATACCTTGGCGCTGAGCCTGGAGTGTTTCATTTGGCAAATGCTCAAGGTCAAAACCGCGTGCCGCGAAGTGGTCCGGCAAGTGCAGACCCTCTGCCGCCTGCGCGGACACTCGCCCGTGGACGAAGGGACCAGCGCCTATATCCAAGCCCGGCAGCAGCTGGCGCTTCCGCACCTGCTGCAAGTACTCTCTGCCACCGCCCAAGCCGCTCAGAAACGGGCCGGTCGCCCCACCGTCTTGCAAGGGCGCCGGGTCAAAGTCGTTGATGGGTCCACCACCCAACTGCCGGACACGGCCGACCTGCAACGTGAATATCCACAACCCAAGAACCAGCAACCCGGTTGCGGGTTTCCGGTCATGCGCTTCCTCGTGCTCTTTTGTTTGCAATGCGGGGCCGTCCTGACGGTGGCCATGGATAGCCTGCGCCATCATGAATTGCATCTGTTCCGACGACTATGGGACCAACTCCAAGTCAACGACATTGTCTTGGGGGATCGGGCCTTCGGCAATTATGTGGCGCTGGCCGCCTTGCCCGCACGCGGCATAGACGTGGTGGCGCGCGTCAACCAGCGGCGCAAAGTTGATTTTCGCAAGGCCAAGCGTTTGAACAAGAACGATGCTTACTTCATTTGGTCCAAGGACAAGATTCCCTGTCCCTATCTTTCCCCAACAGAATGGGCCGCGCTGCCGCCGCAGATTACGGTGCGTATCATCCGCTTCGTCGCCGAAATCCGTGGATTCCGCTCCAGACGCATCACCTTGGTTACCAGCCTGTTGGATCCGGGGCTTTACCCGGCGGTGGAGATCATCGCCCTATATGCCAGACGTTGGCGCTTGGAATTATGCCTGCGCGATTTGAAAACCACGCTGGGTATGGAGCAATTGCGCTGCCAATCACCCGCCATGGTCCGCAAAGAGTTGTTGGCCTATTTGATCGCACCCAACTTGGTGCGCGCGGTGATGGCCGAGACGGTTCGGCGCCACAACGTGGCTCTGGAACGAATTAGTTTCAAAGGCGCGATCGACAGTCTGCGGCAATATACCGCCGCTTTATCTCAAGCTCGCTCCAAGAAAATCAAACGACTGCTTTGGGATGATTTGCTGCTCAACTTGTCCCGCGACTTGGTTCCCTTGCGCCCCGGCCGCCGCGAACCCCGTGCCGTCAAAAGACGGCCAAAGCCCTATCCGCTACTTAACAAACCACGACACCAGTTCATTGAAATTTCCCACCGCAGCCGCTATTGGAAAGGCCGCGCCCGTAATCTGAGGAAACTTAACTAAGCGCCATTCCGGACTGACCCCTGCCCCTCCCGACCCCTGCCCCTCCGGGTTTTGCAAGCACAGACGGGTTGCGGGGCGGGCGTCGGGTGCCCGAGACATTGCGGGAGGCGTGGAGATGCCTGCCGCCACCGCGGAGGTCGGCGGCCATCAGGCCAATCATTTTGAGCAGGAACTTTTGCTCATCTATGCCGTGGCTCCCGGTTGATAAAGAAGGGCCATGGGAGTATCTTGGTATCCATGATGGATGAGCGGCCAGACGAACTCAAGCGCGCGCGCCTGGAATTGCGGCTCCGGCAACTCCGCAACCAGCTGGACGAAATCACCGGCGGCGAGGCGCGCATCGGGGACGCTTCGTCGCATGCCCCATTGGAGGCGCAGGTGGCGTTCCTCGAGCGCGTGATCGCCTTCGAGACCGCCCCGCGCACCACCCACCACAACCAACTGCGCCAGGCCGGCTATGGCATGCCTGACCCGGACACGCTGGCGGACGATGCGGTTGGCCTGGAACTGTGGGGGGTAATCCAACGGCTGGCCGAAATGCGCGTGTATCTCTACCACACCGATCACCTGTCCGACCGCGGATTGTACGAGCTGCTCTACTACGAACTGCTGGACCAGGAAGTCGTTGACCTGCCGCCGGACGAAAATTCCGCGGCCCACCTGGATGTGCTCGGATCCGGCAGCGATGACGACACCGCGACCTGGCTGCGGTACTTTGCCAGCGATACCGAGCGTCGCGAGTGGCAGGCCGCCGTTCCGGCCGCCCGGCTGCCGCCCAGCGAAAAGCCCCCCGAAGACCGGGATCGCCTCCTGCCCAAGCGCACCTACCCCACCCAACCCTTGCAGGCAGCCCTCGAAGCCCTCATGCGCGCGGACTTGGACGATCCCGCGGGCGTCATCCGCTTTTCCGCGGATTTGACGGCGGAAGAAACCGCGGGCGCGGGCTTGCCGGCGGCCTGCCGCGTGCTCCTGGAACACCTCGGCCAGGCCGGGGAAGTCAAGGCCACCGCCAAGCTCGGCAACCTGGCGCGGGCCTTCGTGAAGGAAGTCTATCAGCACCTGCCCCTGCCCAAGGAAAAGCGAGCGTCTATCGACCGCTACATCAAGGCGCTGAACGAGGAGGACATCCCGCTCCTGCACCAGGCCCGGGTCACCTGCGCGCAAGCCCGGCTGCTGGCCCGGAGCAAGGGGCGCTTCAGCCTCACCCAACGGGGCAAAGAACTGCTGGCGCCCGGCCGGGCCGGCGAATTTTACCGCGTGCTTTTCATCGCGTTTTTCAACACCATCAACCTGGGGTACTGGGACCGATTGGGCGATGGCCTGGCCGGCCTCCAGGATACCCTGCCGGTCATCCTCTGGCGGCTGGCGGCCGCCGCCCGCGACTGGGTCGCGCCCGCGGCCTTGATCGAAGCGACCCTGCTGCCGCTGGTGCGCGAGCAAGTTGAGGACCGCGAAGCCAAGGACCTGCCGGCCCCGGGTTGGACCGTGGAAATCCGCCTCTGGCAACACCTGGAGGCTTTCGGGTTGCTGGAAAGCCGGCGCAAATCCAAGGCCAAGTGGTACGCAAGCCCGGACGCCTACCGTGTTACCCGGCTGTTCGGCCGCTTCATTTCTTTCCACCTGCCGCAACCATGAACGGGCCGGTCATTGACTATACCGGCCTGCTGGCGCTGGCGGGCTGGGTGCTGCTGCTGGCCTTTTTCTTCGCCTGGAACTGGGTGCTGGTATTTTTATGCAGATGCCGGCCAGTGTGACGGTAATATCATTGCGCATTGCGCGATCAGCGCCAACGGGAGCGGCGGGATCCAGATGTCCGGCGACACCGGCCATTGCGATGGCAACATCATTACCGATTGCACGATTCGCCAGAATGAGTCGCGCGGGATTATGGCCAGCGCCGCCAGCGGCAACCGGGTGGAAGGCAACCATGTCTCCTGCCGGGCGGGAACCGTGACCTGTGGAATCCGCTTCGTCAGTTCCACCAACAACCTGATTCTGCGCAACTCCCGCATTGGCCATCTCACCAACTATACCTTCTCTGCCACGGACGTGTATGGCCCGATTGTCACCAACACCGGCGCCCTGGCAACCACCGGCGAAGGTGCGCATCCCTGGGCCAATTTTTCGCGCTGAGCGATGCGCCGCGGCCCTGTGGCGATCGTGCGCCACGCGTGAGGCGTTCCTGGATATTGGCCAGTTGTTTTGCGCGCCCGTTGGTGGTATTAGCAGACAGGCAATTCCAACAACGAGGTGGCGTATGCGCAGGATCCAGGTGGAGTCGGGCCGGGGGTGGTGGCTGGCAGGGCTGGTGCTGGCTGGGTGGACGGCCGCCGTGGCCGGGCCGTCGGCGCCCGCGGACCACGAGCTGATTGTGCAGCCCGACGACGGCCGCGCGGCGCTGCTGGACGCGATCGGCAGCGCCACCGGGTACATCCACCTGGCGATCTACGAGATCGATGATCCGCAAATCACGGCGGCGCTGGTCGCGGCGGACCAACGCGGCGTGCGCGTCCGCATCCTTTACAATTACCACTCTTTTGCCCGGTACGGCATGACCAACCAGATCGCCGGCATCGCGCGCAACTTCCATGTCGGCGGCGTGGAAGTCCAGCCGGCGCCAGAGCGGTTCACGGTGTTCCATGAGAAAAGCCTGACCGTGGACGATCGCCTGTCCATCATCATGACCTACAACATCGCGGCCACCTATTTCAGCGGCAGCCGCGATTTCGGGGTCATCACCCGCGTGCCCGCGGAAATCGCCGAGATCAACCGCTTCTTCGAGGCCGACTGGCAGGGCGCGGCCAGCCCCATTCCGCCGGCGCCCGCCCTGGTGTGGAGCCCGGACAATTCGCGCGCCGAACTGTTGCGGTTCCTGGACGGGGCACGGCACAACCTCTACGTTTACAACATGGAGGCGGTGGACCCCGGGTGTCTGGCTGCCCTGGCCGCGGCGGCGGCGCGCGGCGTCAAGGTCCGGTTCATCAGCGCCAAGCTGGACCGGTTGGGGCCGGATGAAAACGATCCTGGCCGCCAGTCCTTGAACGAGGCGGATGCCGAGGCTGCGGTCGGCAAGTTCCTGTTCATCCACGCCAAGGCCATGATCGCCGATTACGGCACGCCGGCGGCGCGCGCGTTCGTGGGGTCGGAGAACTTTTCCAGCAATTCGCTGGATTTTGCGCGCGAGCTGGGGGTGATCATGACCGAGCCGGCGGTGGTCGAGCGGCTGTACCAGGTTTTCAAGAAGGATTGGGCGCGCATCCTGAACGGCAACGTGTCCGATCATTACGCGTTCACCCATCTTGCGCAGAAATCGTATGCGGCCGCCGCGGAAATGGCCGGCACGACCAACCCGCCGGCGGTCAAAACGCCCCGGCCCGCGCGCACGCCCACGCACCGCCGCGCCAAGGCGGAGTAATCCGGCCGGGTTTCGGGCCGCGGCGCGCGGTGATCCGCGGCGGATTGATCTTGCGAGCCGGCCCTGGCCGGAATACGGTATAGGGCTTTCTTTTGGAAAATAAGACAGAACACATGAAACGCAGCCTTGTCATCATGGTGATCTTGGCCGGATGGGCCGGGGTGGCGCAAGCTGCCGCGGCGCCCACGCCCGCGGCGCCGGCGCCGGATCTGCCTGCCTACACGTTGGAACAATGCCTCGAATGGGGGCTGGCGCGGGCCACGGTGCTGGCCAATGCGCTGCGCGACGAGCAGATCGCCGGCGCGGTGGTGACCCAGGCGCGCGCCCAGGTGCTGCCCCAGCTCGGCCTCGTGGGCGATTATGCCCACACCAAGGACCCGGCCATCGCGCCCGAGAGTTCCAGCAACCAGAAGGCGGACAACCTGCGCGGCGACGCCCAGCTGCGCCAGTTGCTGTTTTCGGGCGGCAAGGCGCAGGCGGCCCTGGACGCCGCGCGCCTGTACCGCGATCTGCGCACGCGCACCACGGCCGAGGTGCGGTCGACCCTGGTCCGCGATGTGCGCGTGCAGTTCACTGACATCCTGTTTATCCAGCGCATGGTGGAGGTGGCCGGCGCCTCGGTGGAACAACTGGAGCAGTTGGTGGCGCAGGCGCGCCAGAAATACGAGCAGGAGGTGGTCTCGGAGTTCGATTACCTCAGCGCGCAGGTCAAGCTGGAGAACGAGCGGCCCAAGCTGATCCAGGCGCGGAACGCGCTGGCCACCACCAAGCAGGCGTTCCGCAACCTGGTGCACCTGGACGCGCCGGACTTCCTGCTCCAGGGCGAACTGGCCTATGATCCCTGGCCCGTGGACCTGCCGGAGCTGCAGCGCGAAGCCCTGGCCCTGCGGCCGGCCCTGCAGGCCATGGAAAAGCGCGTGGCCCTGCTGGGCCAGGACGTGCGCGCCGCGCGCGGCGACTACTGGCCCACGATGCACGCCGTGGGCGTTTACAGCGGCACCGACCCGGACCGCTACGACGGGTCCAACGCCGGGCTGGGCTGGTGGTGGTCGGTGGGCGCCACGGCCTCGTGGTCCCTCTACGACGGCGGCCTGCGCCGCGGCAAGGTGCTGGAGAAGGGGTTGGAGCTGGAGAAAGCCAAGGCCAGCCTGGAACAGCTGCGCCTGGACGTGGCCCTGGAAATTGAACAGGCTTACCTGAAGATGGAAGAAGCCCGCCAGACGGTCCAGGCCACGGGCGAGACGGTCAACCTGGCGCGCAAGAGCCTGGCGATTGCCAAGACCCGCTACGACGCGGGGCTGGCCACCTATTTGGAATACACGGACGCCAACCATGCGCTTAACCTGGCGCAGGTCACCTGGTATGGCGCGCTGCGCGACCACATGAACGCCCTGGCCCAGCTGCGCTATGCCGCCGGCCTGGGCGACCCGGTGGTGGATGTCCCCGCGGAGGCGGCCCCGTGAGGCGCCGGGCCGCAACCATGTTGATGATAACGAGGTAAGGCATGACGACAATAAACAAAGGTTCCCGGCGGGTCGGTCTCTTCTGGTGGGGCCTGCTGCTGGCCATGATCCTGGTCATGGTGGTCCTCGGCGTGCTGCCCAAACGCGAGGAGCAGGTGGCCGCCACCGACGAAAAAGCCACGCCGGTCACGGTCCTGGCAATCGAGCCCCGCAGCATCCGCGACGAGGTGGTCCTGCCGGGCTGGATCCAAGCGCAGGCGGATGTCGAGGTTTCGGCCGAACGCGCCGGCCGGGTGGTCGAGCTGCTGGCGGACAAAGGCGCCGTGGTCAAGGCCGACCAGCCGCTGCTCAAGCTGGACGACCGCCTGTGGCAGGCCGCCCTGCAACGCGCGGAGATCCAGCTGAAGGATGCGCGCAAGGATCGCCAGCGCTGGCAGGACCTTAACCAGTCGGGCGCCGTGTCCAAGAACGAGTTCGAGGAAATCCAGAAAACCCTGGCCCTGGCGGAGAACGCCGCCACCGAGGCGCGCGTGATCATCGAGCAATGCGGAACCCGCAGCCCGATCGCCGGCGCCGTGGACGACCGCCTGGTGGACTTGGGCGAATACGTCAATGACGGGCAGCCGGTGTTCCGGATCGTGGACATCGACCGGGTCAAGCTGGCCCTCGACCTGCCGGAGCAGGACCGCGCCGGCCTGGCGGCCGGCCAGGCGCTGACGTTCACCGTGGCGGCGCTGGGCGGCCGCGAGTTCACCGGCACGGTCAGCCACGTGGCCCTGGCGGCCGACCGCCAGAGCAACGCGTTCAAGGCCGAGGTGCTGGTGGACAACCCGGATCACCTGCTCAAGCCGGGGATGATTGCCGCGGCGCGCGTGTTGCGGGGCGCGCTGGACGGGGCCTTGGTGGTGCCGCTGGCGGCGATCGTCCCGCGCAAGGGCCAGCACGTGGCGTATGTTGTAAAGGACCGCCGCGCCATCCGCTGCGTGGTGACCATCGCCGGCCTGCGCGGCACCGAGGCGGTGCTGTCCGGCGGCCTGGCGGCGGGCGACGTGCTGGTGATCGAGGGCCAGCGCACGCTGATGGACGGGGCCCTCGTGGACATCAAGGCGCCGTGACCCGGCCCGCGCAGGGAACCCTGAACCCATGATCCTCACCGAGTACGCCATCAAGTTCCGCACCGCCGTGTTCGTGTTCATGGCGGTGATCGTGGTCGCCGGCATCTACAGCTACGCCACCCTGCCGCGGGAAGGCTCGCCGGACATCACCATCCCCTACGTCTTCATTACCGCGTTTTACGAGGGCACGGCCCCCGAGGAGATGGAAAAGCTGGTCACCATCCCGATCGAGAAAAAGATCAACGATGTGGACGGCATCAAGACCCTGTCCTCGGTGTCGGCCGAGAACGTCACCTCCATCTCCATTGAGTTCCAGGCCGGCCGCGACATTGACCAGGCCCTGCAGTTGGTCAAGAACAAGGTCGACCTTGCCCGGCCGGACCTGCCCAACGACCTGGACGAGCCCACGGTCCAGGCCTTCAATTTCAGTTCCGACAGCCCGGTGTTTACCGTGACCCTGTCCGGCGCCACGGACCTGGAGCGCCTGAAGAACCTGGCTGAAGATCTGCAGGATCAGATCGAGCTGCTGCCGGGCGTCAAGCAGGCCGACGTGGTCGGCGCCCGCGTGCGCGAGATCCGCCTGGAACTGGACCTGACGCGGATGATTGCGTACAACATTCCCCTGGGCCTGGTGCTGCAGCGCGTGGCCCAGGAAAACTCCACGATCTCGGCCGGCAACATCGAACTGGCCGGCGACAAGTTCCAGGTGCGCATCCCCGGCGAGTTCACCCTGGTGCCGGAGATCAAGGACCTGGTGCTGACCGAGCGCGCCGGCCAGCCCGTGTACCTGGCGGACATCGCCACCGTGATCGACACCTTCAAGGATCGCGACTCCATCTCGCGGCTCAACGGCGAGCCCTGCGTGGCGCTGGAGGTCAAGAAGCGTTCCGGCGAGAACACCGTGTCCATGGTCCGGAACATCCAGAAGATCATGGACCAGTTTGCCTGCCCGGCCGATGTGCGCTTGACCGTGGTGTACAACGAGGCCGACTACGTCATCGGGATCATCAAGGATCTTGAAAACAACATCATCAGCGGGTTTCTCCTGGTGGTGCTGGTGATCCTGGTGTTCATGGGCCTGCGCAACAGCCTGTTGGTGGGTATTGCCATCCCGTTCTCCCTGCTGATCGGGTTTCTGGTGATGGACGTGATGGATTACGCGCTGAACATGGTGGTGCTCTTTGCGCTGGTGCTGGCGGTCGGCATGCTGGTGGACAACGCCATCGTGATTGTCGAGTGCATCTATCGCCACCGGACCAACGGCCTGAGCCGGAGCGAGGCCGCGCGCGTGGGCGCCGCCGAGGTGGCCTGGCCGGTGATCACCTCCACCCTCACCACGGTCGCGGCATTCTACCCGCTGCTGTTCTGGCCGGACATCATGGGCCAGTTCATGTCGTTCATGCCCAAGACGCTGATCGTGGTCCTGCTGGCGTCGCTCTTCGTGGCCATTGTCATCAATCCGGCGGTGTGTGCGGTTTTGATCAAGCCGGCCACCCGGCCGCTGGATCCGCTCCGCCCGCACTGGTTTGTGCGCCGGTACGAGACCATCCTGCGCGGCGCCCTGCACCATCGGATCTCGATCCTGCTCCTGGGGTTCGCGCTGCTGTTCCTCTCGGTTGAGCTGTACGGCCGTTACGGCAGCGGCATGGAACTGTTCCCGGCCACCGAACCGCGCAATGCCGTGGTGGTCGTGGCGTTTCCCCAGGGCGTGAGCATCGAGCGCACCGACGCGGCGCTGCGCCGCATCGAACAGAAGCTGGCGCGGTTCGAAGACATCAAGTTCATCCACACCGCAGTCGGCTCCGGCGAGGATGGCGGCGTGAGCCGGGCGCAGGGCACCCATGTCGGCCGGATCCACATCGAGTTCAAGGAACTGAGCGAGCGCCGCGGCAAGTCCAGCGAGCTGGTGGACCAGATCCGGGCCGAGGTGGGCGTGATCCCGGGCGCCGAAACCAAGGTGGCCAAGTCCCAGGAAGGGCCGCCGGGGCAGGCGCCGGTCTCCATCGAGCTGTCCGGCGACGAGTTCGAGGATCTTTCCGAACTGGCGGCGGAGATCGAGCGCCGGATCGAAACCGTGCCCGGGCTGGTGGATTTGCAGGACGATTTCGAGGAGGCGCTGCCCGAGATCCAGTTCCTGGTGGACCGCCCCCGCGCCGCGCTCCTGGGCCTGGACACCGACACCATCGGCGTGTTCCTGCGCGCCGCCATCTACGGCCTGGAGTCCAGCAAGTTCCGCGCCGACGAGGACGAGTACGACATTACCGTGCGCCTGCCGCTGGACCAGCGCAACACCATGAGCCTGATGGACCAGGTGTTCATCCCCACGGCGCAGGGCCGCAACATCCCCTTGAGCTCGCTCGGCAAGGCCCAGTACACCGGTGGCCGCGGCGCCATCCGCCGCAAGAACCAGAAACGCATCATCACCATCACCGGCAACAACCAGGGCCGGGGCGTGGACAAGATCATTGTCGACGTGCGCAAGCGCCTGGCCGACCTGCAGCTGCCGCGCGGCTACAAGCTGGCCTACGCCGGCGACACCGAGGAGATGCAGAAGTCCGGCGAATTCCTGAAAAAGGCGTTTCTCATCGCCGTGGGCCTGATCGCCGTGATCCTGGTGATCGAGTTCAACTCCGTGCTGTTGCCGGCGATCATCATGTTCACGGTCATCCTGTCGCTGGTGGGCGTGGTGTGGGGCCTGCTGATCTGCCGGATGAAGTTCGGGGTGATCATGACCGGCCTGGGCGTGATCAGCCTCGCCGGCGTGGTGGTCAACAACGGCATCGTGCTGATCGACTTCATCGTCCAGCGCCGCCGCGCCGGGCTGGACCCGTTTGAGGCCGTGGTGGACGCGGGCAAGACCCGGTTGCGCCCCGTGCTGCTCACGGCCGTGACCACGGTCCTCGGCCTGATCCCCATGGCCATTGGCTACAGCGTGGACTTCCACTACTGGCCGCCGCGCCTGGTGGCGAGCGCCGAGAGCAGTTCCTGGTGGGCGCCCATGGCCGTGGCCGTGATCTTCGGGCTGAGCCTGGCCACGCTGTTGACCCTGGTGCTCGTGCCGATCATGTTCAGCCTGGCCGAGTCCGTGGCGCACGCCTTCCGCCGCTGGTTTGGCATGCACGACGAGTAAGCGCCGGAGCCCTGGTGGGCCAAGCGGCCAACCCGCGTTGCGGCCCGCACTTTTGTGGCGAAACAGGCTTTCCCCGCCCGGGCGCCGTGTTATCCTTTGTCCCATGGAACCTTTCCTGGAGCAGTACCAGGCGCAGGCGGCGCGGTTGCGCGCCAAAATCCCCCTGGTGCACGGGGCCCTGGGCGGCCCCGGGGCGCTGGACGACCTGCCGGGCTGGCGCGAGCTGTGCAACCGGCCGGACCGGGTCCTGGAGGTGGACGGCAAGCCCGTGCTGGTGGCCACGCTGTTCGGTCCGACCGGCGCCGGCAAGAGTACCTTGTTCAACCATCTC
The DNA here is from genome assembly GCA_964489425.1 of uncultured Verrucomicrobiota bacterium. GTDB lineage: Bacteria > Verrucomicrobiota > Kiritimatiellia > RZYC01 > CAZAYP01 > CAZAYP01. The sequence continues at coordinate 10,919 of CAZAYP010000114.1, forward strand.
ACCGGCGCGTGTGTCCCGGCCGGCGGCGCGGTCCGGCCCATGACCCACCACACGGCGGTGGCCGTGCCGCGGGCCTGCCTGGCGGCGGGCTTGCCGCTGCCGCAGTTGTTCCCCGGTTACGCGGAGACGCGCCGCCTCGAGCGCCCGGCCGATTTGCAGGACGCCCAGGCGCCCGATGATCCCTTGTATGTCCTGCCCTATGATCCGCCGCGGCCCGCGGCTGCCGCGTGGTCCGTGCTGGCCGATTGCCCGGACTTCAACTCCGTCGTGCTGCGCAACTGGACGCGGGCCGAGCACATGCTGGCGCGCGCCGAGGTGGTGGTGTTCCTGGTGTACCCGGAAAGCTACAAGGACGAGCGTACCATGACCATTCTCCGCCAGTGCTGCCGGCTCGCCGGCTACCTGGCCTACGTGTTCACCAAGGCCGATCCGGCCGAGGCGCGCCTGATGTGGGCCGACCTGGTGGCCTACGCGCGCCAGGCCGCGGATTTTCAAGAGGCCCGCCAGGACGGCCGATCCCTGGCGGAGTTCCTGGCCGCGGCGCCGGTGTATTTCGCCCCGCGCGTCAGCCAGGCCGCGGACCTGCGGGTCGCCGGCCTGGACGCCGGCACCCCGGACCTTTTCGATTTGCTGGCCGGCCTGCCCGGCGTGCGGATCCTGCTGGCCAGCCTGCTGGAAGCCGCGGCCGACGGCCTGCGCGCCTGCCGCGGCCTCTGCGCGCAGGCCGCGCGGCAGGAAGCGGCCTTGGCCGCGCAACTGGACCGGCTGCGCCGCGACACGGACGAGGCCGCCGGCTGGGTCGCGGGCTCCTATTTCCCCGTGGGCCGGTTCCTGGAACTCCTGATCCGCATCGCCCGCCAGGCCCGCCCGGCCTGGGTGCGGTGGATGACCTGGCCGCTGTCGCTGACCGCCCAGGCGGGGCTGAAAGTCTGGCGCGGGCTGCGCCAGGCCGTCCTCGCCGTGCGCACCGGCCGTTACCGCGCGGAGGTGGCGGACGAGCAGGCCCTGGAGCGCCGGCGCCTGGACCAGGCGGCCGAGCAACTGGCCGACCAGTGGCGCCGCCGCTGGCCGGACGCCGCGCCGGACGAAGCCGCGTGCCGCCAGGCCCTTGACCGCCTGCGCGCGGCCGACATGCCTGCGCCGGATTTGGCCTGGGAGCAGGCCGTGGAAGCCGACGCGCGGCGCTGGGTGCGGGAACACCCCTGGCGCACGTCCCTGCTGGGCTCGCTCAACGACCTGTTGATCGCCCTCGGCGGACTGACCGCGGCGGTGGACCTGCTGGTCACGGGCGGGTCGCTGGTGCTCGGGCCCCTGGGCATCCTGGGCGCGGCCGGCGGTGGTTGCGCGCTGGCCGGCCTGCTGCTGAAAGTGTTCGAGGAGCTGGGCCTGTCCTCGGTCTTGAAGGAGGCGGACCAGGCCTGGCGCCAGCAGCGCTCGCGCCAGCTGGCCGGGCTGTTGCGCGCGCGGTTGGCCGACCCCCTGGCGGGGGCGCGCTGGGAGCAGCAATGGCAGGCGCTGCGCGCCGCGCCGGTCGCGGAATGCGCTGCCGCCTGCAACGCGTTGGAACAACTGGTGCAAGAGGTGAACCATGACGCAGCCGGCGCTTGAGCTGGATCGCGAACTGGCGGCCGCAGCCGAGCGCCTGGCCGCCGATTTGGCCCGGGATTGGCCGCAGCGGCCGGAGCTGCAAACCGTGGCGTTGCGCCTGCGCCTGGCCCTGCAGCGCCGGCATCGCCCGGGCGGCGCGGCGCGGCCGGTGGTCGCGGCCCTGGTGGGCGGCACCGGCGTGGGCAAGTCCGAGCTGTTCAACGCGCTTCTGGGCCTCCCCGCCGCCAGCGCGGTGTCGGCGGATGTCCGGCCCTGCACCCGGCAGCCGGTGGTCGCCGCGGCGTCCGACCAGCGCGCGGGCCTGGCGGAGCTGGCCGGCCCGGACCCGGCCTGGGTGGCTGGCGCCGTGCCCGGCGTGGCCCTGGTGGACACGCCCGACCTGGACAGCGTGGAGCCCCGCCACCGGGAGCAGGCGCACCGGGTCATGTCGCAGGCGGACCTGGTGGTGTACGTCACCTCGCCGGACAAGCGCGCCAACTTTGTGATCCACGAGGATATCCGCCAGTGGGCCCTGCGCAAACGCTGGTTTTTTGTGCTCAACAAGGTCGACCTGGAGCCGGACCTGGCCGCACAGCTCCGCGCCGATTTTTACCGGCGGCTGCGCGACCTGGGCTTCGCGCCGCGCGACGAGTTCTGTTTCCTGGTCAGCGCCCGCCAGCCGGACGCGTTTGACCTGGCCCGCCTGCGCGCCACCGTGTATGCCGGTCGCGCCGCGGAGCAGCGCCACGCGCTGGACGCCGATGCGCTGGCGCGCGAGGTGCTCTACGCGCTGGAGCCGGCCCTGCTGGCGCCGCTGCAGGACGTACGGGTGAAAGCGACCGCCCGCGAGGCGGAGATCGACCAGCAGTTGCGGGCCTGGGCCGGCGAACGCCTGGAGGATGCGCGCCTGCAGGCGCGCCTGCGCCACGCCGTGCGCGAGCGCACCTGGCCCGGCCTGGCGTCCCGGGCCGTGGGCCCGCTGGCGATCGCCCTGTGGCTGCGCGGCCGCATGGCGGCGGCCACGCAGGCGGCCGGCGCCGGGGGGGTGACCCGCTGGTGGCGCGGCGGCCGCGCCCTGCTCACGGGC
>CAZAYP010000115.1:0-13441 GCA_964489425.1 uncultured Verrucomicrobiota bacterium
CATATCAGCGCGCTACCACTGCCCACCCCCAAAACCGGGCTTTCTTAACCGCTGCAATCACCGTGACAGGATTGACAATCCGTTGCGGAAGGGCTAAACAGCGTATAGGTTTTGATTGAGCAAATGTAAGGGAAACGTGCGCTACGCTGCAAAATACGCCACATCATGGGCAGATCCAAGCTGAAGGATTAAGACCAACCCATGCCGACTATTTCCATGTTCTACGGTATCATCATCCGGATGTACTATGCCCCCGGAGAGCACAATCCCCCGCACTTCCATGCCTATTATAACGAATACAGGGCGACGTTCTCCATAGACGGCTTGGAACTGCTGACCGGCGATCTACCACGACGGCAGTTGCGGTTTGTTGCCGCCTGGGCCGAACTGCATCAGGACGAACTGCGCGCCGACTGGCAACTGGCCATGAACGGAGAGGAACCCTGCCGCATTCCTCCGCTTCAGTAGGAGCAAGCCCATGAACTATCACGGCGTCACAGGTGTTCGGGCATTGGACGGTCATAGACTGCTGCTCCAGTTTGATAATGGCGAAACGCGCGTCTTTGACGCCAACCCGATTATGTCCATCGGCCGCTTCCGCGAGTTGGCGCTGCCACATGTTTTTAGCCGGGTGACTGTGCGTTTCGATACGGTGGAATGGGAAAATGGCTTGGATTTGGACCCTGAATACCTGTACGACCGCAGCCAGCCCGCAACAGCCGCAGAAGTGGCCAAAGGCGATTTCGCAACCGCTTGCCATGTGTAAGGATTCTGATTTTGAGATTGCCTAACGGAGACCGGGCATTTATTGATGTGGACAAGCTGCGGCATTACTGTTTGAGCACGACGCACCCGCGCGGCAGGCACAAGGCGCGGGTATTTGCCGCTGCGCTGGGCCTGACGGATGCCCAAGTTGATGTCTTGGTTGTCGCCCTGCGCGTGGCGGCGCGCTCCGACCTGGCGTTTTAGGGACCGGTTGATGAGCGAGCTGGTGGAAAATGAATGAACATTGGGAGTCGTTGGATGTGGTGGCCCTCTACCGGGACTTGCCGGAAAAGGGCTTGGTCCGCGGCCAGGTTGGCACGATCGTTGAAGTTCATGGCAACGGCATTTTTGAGGTGGAATTCAGCGACGAGCAGGGGCGGGCTTATGCTATGGCCGCCCTACCGTCTTCGGATCTGCTGCGGCTGCATTTTCTACCTAATGAATTGAAAAAGGTATCCTAACAAGCAATTCTGAAAACTGTGCTATCTGCTTATGGAGCAATATATAAAGCATTGAATCTGACATCTGAATAAGTTTTGCGTCGTCGCGGTCGTCGTTCCATCTGAAACCGCCAAGTTTTGTTTGGAAGAACGAGATTGCGAGAGGCGCGCCTCTGGGCGCGGCTTCTCGTTCATGTTCTTCCAAGGGGCTTGGCGGCCCTCAGATGGAGCGTGAGCAGAAGTTCGCGCTCTTTTTTTGTGCGCATGAATCGAGAAGGAGATGGCATGAAGTCTATCATTACTGCGGTGGGTTGTTTTGTTCTGGTTTTTCTGAACGCATATGGAGCCGGAACCGCAGGCAACAGCCTGACGGACGGACTTGTTGCTTATTATCCGTTCAACGGAAATGCAAATGATGAAAGCGGAAATGGGAATCACGGCACGATATACGGCGCAACATTAACAAGAAATAGATTTGGGGAGTCAAATAGTGCCTACCTTTTTGCTTCTGGCCAGTATATAGAAGTGCCGAATTCATCTTCCTTGATGTCGCCTACGAACGCTATAACTCTCAGCGTTTGGGCGCGTATGGATGCCTGGTATGACGGAGTTATTGACATAATTCTGTGCAAACGAACAGACACATTTCAAGGCAGGCAATACTGTCTTTATTATGCCAATGGCGGTCCAGGCCTTATGACAGTTGTCGTCGGACAGGGTGAAAGCTACATCCCAAGTTTGCCTGCGCCGACACTCGGACAATGGCATCACATAACAGCGACTCACAATAGCGGCCAACTTGTTATTTACCTAAACGGCAGACAGATAGGATCGAAATCAACATCTATTAACTTGCCCATAAACACTCAAAATCTTTTGATCGGCAAAGATCCGCCCGGTGCGGATGAATACTTTATCGGAGCCCTTGAAGAGATTCGTATCTATAACCGAGCGCTTTCTTCCAATGAAGTTTGGCGGCTGTACCTAGGAATATCAGGTTCTGTCATTGCCATTGATCCACTCTCGCGCTCATTTTCCAAGCAAGGCGGAGGCGGATCGGTCTATATTACGGCAACAAACGAGTGGGGGGCCGCTACCAGCAACTCTTTCATCTCCATCACCGCAGGCACAGAGTCTGGTGTCAGCAACGGGACGCTGACCTATCTGGTCTCCGCCAATTTCAGCGCGGATACGCGGTCTGGGTATATTTACATTGGGGACAAGACCCACACGGTCAACCAGGCCGGCTATGACGCGACCCTGGCGCCTACGAACGCGGTATTCACCTATCCGGCAGCCACGGGAACGATTGCGGTGAGCACGCTGCCGGGGATTTCGTGGACCGCGGTGAGCCAGTCGGACTGGATTTCGGTATTGTCCGGCGCCAGCGGGGTGAGCACGGGCGTGGTTACGTATGCGGTGCAAGCCCGCACCAATGTGCAGTCGCGCACCGGCAGCATCCGGGTGGCGGGCAAGACGTTCACCGTGACCCAGACTGGGGTGGCCACGACCATTGACCCATACTTCGATACCGTGGCCCAGGCGGGCGGCATCAAACTGCTCTACGTGACGGCGCTGGGCAGCACGGCGTGGAGTGCGTTGCCGAGTAATAGCTGGCTGTACGCCATTTCCGGCGGCAGCGGGTCAGGCGATGGCGTTGTCACGCTCTATGCGGATGCCAACCCCAGTTACCTGGCGCGCACCGGGCGGGTGGGCGTGCTCAACTCTTCGTACCGCCTGTCGCAGGGCGGGGTGACCAACCCGGTGATATCCATCAATCCCACCACGGCCACGGCTGTGGCCGTGGGTGCGTTTGGCAACGTGGCGGTCACAGCCACGCCGGATGCTCCCTGGACTGCCCAGAGCAATAACGGCTGGCTGCAAGTCACGGCCGGTGGCAGCGGCGCAGGCACGGGCATGATTTCCTACGTGATTTCGGCCAACACATCCATTGATCCGCGCACTGGCACCATGAAGGTGGTCATGCTGGGCCGGACCAACATCCATACCGTCACGCAGGCGGGGCATGTGGGCAGCATAGCGCCCACGGCCGAAGACTTCACGGCCGCGGGCGGGTCCGGGGCCACGGATTTGTCCATCCACAGCGCCTGCGCCTGGACAATTGTGAACAGCAATGCCTGGGTATCCATCACCTCCGGCAGCAGTGGGTCAGGCAACGCGCAGGTCACTTACACGGTGGCAGCCAACAACACGGTGTATGGCCGCACGGGGCTGGTGACCATCGCCGGCCAGCGGCTCACCATCACGCAGGGGCCCCGCTGGGCGCAACTGGACTCGACCATGCAGACCTTTGGCACGGACGGCGGCGCCGGCACGGTGAACGTGACCACGGAAAGCGGCGCCTGGTGGGAGACCCGCGAGAACCTTGACTGGATCACCATCCACTCCGGGCAATCCGGCACGGGCAACGGCGCGGTGATTTACATTGTCAGCACGTATGCTTCGCCGCTCAGCCAGCGCATGGGCGTGATCGAGATTGCCGGCCAGAACCATTACGTGAACCAGATGGGCTACACGGCCAGCATTGATCCGGACATCCGCGGGTTCTCGGCCGAGGGCGGGTCCGGCACGGTGGCGGTGAACGTGCCCATGGGCGCGGTGTGGGAAGCGATTGCATCGACGCCATGGATCTCCATCATCGGCGGCCAGTCCGGGAGCAGTTCGGGCACGGTGACCTACGTGGTCCTGGACAACAACGGCGACGAACGGGCGGGCACCATTTACATCGCCGGCCAGCCGCACCAGGTTACCCAGTCGCGCACGCATTCCGGCACCAACCTGCCCTATGCCTACGAGCAGGAGTACTGGCCCGAAGGCAACAGCGGCGGGGCGGCGAACGACTTTGACCTTGATGGGTTCAGCAACTGGCAGGAGTGGTGGGCGGGCACCAACCCGACCAACAGCGACTCGCGGTTCGTGTTCCAGCCACCCGAGAAGGTGGCGGGGGCTGGCGGCACCCAGGTGAGCTGGCCCAGCGCCACGGGGCGCACGTACCGTTTGCTGTGGATAACGGATTTGCTGGCGCCCAGCGGCATCTCGCTGGTCAACTCCAACATTCCGGCCACGCCGATGCTTAACGTATACACAGACGCTGCCCACGCCGCGGATGCGTTCGGCTTCTACAAGGTGGAAATCAATCCGTAGCCATTGGCAGGGTACCCATAGCGTGGCGCCGGTACTTGTCTGGGCTCCCCGCCTTTTCAAGGCGGGGGGGACCCGAAGGGTGGGGCGGTTAAACTCTGAACAATCCTGTTTATGCCGGATGGTTTCCCGTGGAGGCGCAGTGACGCAGAGCAGAGGCAGAATGAACATGGATGAACAGGATGGACAGGATGAGTGCGAAGTGTCCCTCTGCGCCTCAGCGGCTTTGCGGGAGAATATTCCGAGGTGTCCGGCTCTCGTATGCTTGTTCTCATGCGGAAATGGTATCAGCGGTCGAACGACCGCGCTCAAAACCGCAGGGTGGCCAGCAGGTGCGCGCCGGCCGCGTCCCGGCCGCCGGGTTGGCCGGCGTAGGCCGGCCCGGCCACGAAGTAGCCGGCCAAGGCTTCGATCGTCAGGCGGTCCAGGGGAGTGAACGTGAGGGTCAGATTATACTCGCTGCCCAACCGGCGGTCCTGGCCGTTGGGTGGCGCCATGTAGCCGCCCTCGTCGAAGCGGCCGTCGCCGGCCAGGCCGGCATTGGCGCGCGCCTGCCAGTAAAACCAAGCGGCCAGCCGCGCGCTGAGCCAGCTTAATGGGGTCGCCGTGGCGCGCGCGCTCACAGCGTGCAGGTTGGCCAGCCGCGGACTGAACACGCGGCCCCAGTTTTGACCGTTAAACAGGCCGATGAACTCGTGCCGGCCCCCTGCATCGCCATCGCCGCTGGCCCAGGTCCAGCCCGCATCCAGCGAGGGCTGGGCCCAGGCCGACGCAAACCGGCGTGTAACCAGCAGGTCCAGCAGGCCGGCGGCCAAGTCGCCGCCGCCGGGCCGCGTGCCCCACTCGCCAGCGGCCTCGCTGCTCGCGCTCCAGGCCGGGTCGCGCAACCATTCGGCGCGCAGGCCGGCCAGCGCCGGCTGGCCGCCGGACTCGAGTTCGAACCAGCCGCCGTACGCTTCCAGGGCGCGCGCCCACCCGGCGTCCGGCTCGTAGCGCGCGTGCGCCCAGCCAAACCAGTCCACGAGGGTGTCGGGCGTGCCGTAGGGCACCCGCGCGGCCGCGGCGTTGACGACCAGGGGGAAGGCGTCGTAGGTCACGCGGGCGGCGTCATAGAACCAGTAGTCGTCCTGGGCGCTGAAGATCAGGCCCGCGCCGTGCTTCCATGATTGCCGGCCGGCGCGCAACGAGAGCGGGGTGAACGCGATGTTGTCCAGGCCCAGCCACGCGCGCGGAACTTGCGCTGCGACATCGTTCTGCAGATCCGGCTCGCCGCAGCGGTCCACGGCGCGCACCGTGGCCGCGCCGGCGACGTGATCGAAGAATGTGGCGCTGGCCGCGATGCTCGCGCGGGACCGGTCGTAGACGGCTGTGTCGCGATCGGCGCCCGCTGCCAATACCTGCGGCGCCAGGGTCAGCGCGGATCGGTCAAGGTAGTATGGCTGGGCCAGGTACCCGCGGCCGTCCAGGCGGGCCGAGAGCTCAAGGTCGGATACCGGCGTGCGGGCCAGCGTGGGTTGCAGGCTGCTGCACAGCACGGCCGCCAAGGCCAGCCGCCGGGCAACCGCTAGCCGTGCCGCCACCGTGTTCGCGCCCCGATCAGTTGCCCGCCGCGGGCGCGGGGGCCGCGACGTCAGCCGCCGCCGGAGCTGCGTCGGGCGCTGCGGGGGCTGCATCGGGCGGGGTGACCGCGGGTTCGGCCGGCGGAACCGCGGGGGCCGCGGCTTGCGGCATGAACGGCGGGGGTTCGCCGGCGGCCGCGCCGGCCGGGGCCGGCTCAAACGGGGCGGCCGCGATGGGCGCCTGCGGCAGGATCGGCGCGGCGATGGCCGTGGACAAGCCGGCCTTGCGGGCGCGGATATCCTTGTTGATGTACAGCAACGTGGTTTCCGCCTGGGGCGTCCAGCGGCTGTCCGGGTTATCGGCGATGAACTTTTCCATCACGCCGCGCGCTTCCTCGTCGCGGCCCAGTTGCTGGAGGCAGCGGGTTTCGCTGAAGGTGACCATGGGCAGCAGGAAATGTCCCGGGTTCGCCTGGGCGAAGTTGCGGTACATCATCAGGGCCGAGTCGGCGTTGCCTTCCGCCTCGGTGACATAGGCCAGGCCCAGTTCCGCCGCGGGCTTCATGATGTGCTCGGGATATTTCTGGATGAACTCGCTGTACGCCTGGCGCGCCTGGCCGTACTGGCCGTTGTGCATGTAGCCGGAGGCCAGGGCCAGCATGGCCGAGGGCCCGGACGGGGTGGCGCCATACCGGGCCACCACAGACTGGAGCTGCTCAAACGATTGGGCCATCATCAGCGCGCGCGACGCCTCTTCGGCCCGCGACGCCTTGGTGGACCGGTACACGGCCAGGCCGATGAACACCAGCACCGCCACGCCCACGCCGATGATCACCGGCAGGCCGTATTCCTTGAACATCTTGATCAAGGCCGGGTCGATCGGGCTGGCGGTTTCCGGCGCCGGGGCCGGCGTTTCCACGCCGGCCGGTTGCGTTGCCTGGTCCGCTTTGTCTTCGTTTTTCATGCCGCCACCATCCTTGCTTGAAAATGCTGATTTACGGTCGGGTTATTGTCTTGGTTTGCGGATAAAAGACAAGCATTAATCCCGATATTTCCAGAAAAAAAGCGATTGGCAAGCCCGCGGCCGGCAGCTAGTATACGATGCCATAACCCAAGGAGGAGGACCGCAGATGAAGAAGTTACTGGGCGTGGCAATGATGTGGCTGGTGGGCGGCGCGTTGGCGTATGGCAGCGGCATCGGACCCTATGGTTCGTTCTGGAACACCAAGGACGCCAAGGCCGGCTGGGGCGGCGGCCTGAAACTCACGGGCGACCTGGTCGAATGGCTGTCGCTCGAAGTGCGCGGCTCCTACCTCGGCGCGTTCAAGCCTGACGACGACAAGAAGTATCTTGAAGACATGAAGCTCGTGCCGGTGGAAGCTGACCTGGTGTTCAACATTCCCCTGGGTGACGTGCTCAAGCTGTATGCCGGCGCCGGCGGCGGCTATTACATCCTTCCCAAATACACGGCCAAGACCGGGTACGGGAAAGAATTGGACCCGGATTTGGATCCCCAGGATACGTGGGGGTTTTTCGGGCTGGGCGGCATCTCCATCAAGATTAGCCAGAGCCTCTCGCTCTTCGGCGAAGCCAAGTACACGGCCCTGAAGATCAAAGAGATGAAGATCGATGGTGAGAAGGTGGACCTCTCCAGTGACAACGTGCTCGGTCTCAGCGAGATCGATCTCAGCGGCGTCGGCGCCAATGCCGGCCTGCTGGTGACCTGGTAATCCGGATCCGCACATAACGTTGCTGTGATGGCGCGCCGCAGGGCAACCTGCGGCGCGCTTTTGCTTTGCGGTCCCGGGCGCCGGCATGGTTTTCCAATGTTTGGAAAACCGGGCCTGGATTTTTCCAATGTTTGGAAAAATCGGATGCAAAGTTTCCAATGTTTGGAAAATGCGCCGGCCGGCCGGCGGCGGCCCCGCCGGTTCGGCCTGGGCGGAACTGTTTTACGTTGCAGTCCGGTACGGCCTGCGGGAAGATGTCGCGCATGAAGCCGGGGAACCATCTTGAATGGCTGGAACAAGAGTTGCCGCGCTGGGTGGCCGCGGGACTGCTTGCGCCCGAAACCGCGGCCAAGGTGCGCGCCCTGTACGGTCCGGCGTCCGCGGCCCGCGGCCGGCCGTGGTTGCTGATGGCGTTCAGCGTGCTGGGCGCGTTCCTGGTGGGCGCGGGCCTGCTCCTCCTGCTGGCGCACAACTGGGACGATCTGCCGCGTTGGGCGCGTTGTGGCGTGGCGTTTGCGCCGTTGCTGGCGGCCCAGGCCCTGGCCGCGTGGCGGTTGCGCCGGACGAGCAACCCGGCCGCATGGCGCGAGGGATTGGCCGTGTTCCATGCCTTGGCGCTGGGCGTCTGCCTGGCGCTGATCAGCCAGATATACCAGGTGGGCGGCGCGTGGGGCAACCTGCTGCTGACCTGGCTGCTGCTGGGGTTGCCGGTGGTGTACTTCCAGCGGTCCGTGGCCGCGGGCCTGCTCTACGAGGCGGGCATCACGATCTGGGCGATCAACCAGTGGGATCTTGGAGACCGGGGGCCGGGCTGGTTCGTGCACCCGGCCGCCTACTGGGGATGGCTGCTGCTGCTCGTGCCGTTCCTGGCCTGGCAGGTGCGGCGGGCGCGGCACGGGGCCGCCAGCGCATGGCTGCTGTGGGGCCTGGTCGTCAGCCTGCTGTCCATCAGCGGCGTCTTTTACGGCGAGTGGATGGAAGCCGGCTGGCTGCTGGCCTATGCCGGCCTGCTGGGCCTGCTGTATCTGTGCGGGCTGGCCTGGTTTGACCGCGTGGCCGGCGCCTGGCGCCGGCCGCTGACCGCCGCGGGCATGCTGGGCATGCTGGGCATGACCGTGGCGCTTGCCTGGCGCGTGGTGTGGGAATCCCTGGGCCGGCACGGCCGCATTTCGCTGGACGACGGGTTTGACGGCTGGGGCATGGTCAACGCCCTGGTGCTGGCCGCGGGCGCGCTGGCTTACCTCGTGCTGCTGGCGTGGCAGCTGCCACGCCAGCCCCTGGCGCGCAACCTGCTGGCCGTGATGCCCGTGGTGACCGGCGCGGCCTATGCCGCGGCCGCGGATGGGCAACGGGCGGGAGCGGCGGTGATCATCTTCAACCTGTACGGCCTGCTGGTGGGCCTGGCCTTGGTGGTGGCCGGCGCCCGGCGGGTGGCGCTGGGCAAGTTGAACCTCGGCATGGGGCTCTTGTGCGCGCTGATCGTCACCCGGTTTTTTGACGACGACTGGAGCTTCCTGACTCGCGGGCTGTTATTCATCCTGTGCGGCGTGGGGTTCCTGGCGGCCAACTTCTGGCTGGTGCGGCGTCGGGGGAAGGCGGCATGAGCCGGCGCCAGCTTGTCATCGCGCTGTTCGCGGCCACGGTGGCTTTGCAGCTGGCTGTGCCCCTGGCCATGGTGGTGCGCCAGGAACGGACGCTGGCGACGGGCCCGGTGTACAAGTTCCAGCTGCGGCCGGTCGACCCGGTGGACCCGCTGCGCGGCCGGTACCTGGCGATCGAGCTGGCGGCCGAGACCGTGCCCCGGCCGCCCGACTTGGCGCTGGTTCCCGGCCTGCCCGTGTTCGCGGCACTGACCAACGACGCGGCCGGGTTTGCCTGGGTCAGCCGGTTGTCCGTGGAAGCGCCGGCCGAGCCCTACCTTGCCTGCCGCGTGGCCTACGCGGCGGAGATGCAGGTCGGCCTCGCGTTCCCGTTTGACCGCTACTATCTCAACGAGCGCGATGCCGTGGCCGCGGATGCCGAACTCCGCAACTTGGTGCGCGAACGGCCGGAGGCCATCTGGGTGACCGTGCGCCTGCGCCGGGGACAGGGCGTGATCGAGGGCCTGTTTGTCGGCGGGGATCCCCTGGCCGAGTTTCTGCGCCTGCACCGGCCCGGCCGGTGACGCGCGCGTTCAGTTCACAATATTGACCGGCCGGCCGGCGAGGAACGCGCGGATGTTTTCCGCCGTGGCCTGCATCAGGCGCCGGCGCGCCGCCACCGTGGCCCAGGCCATGTGCGGGGTCAGCACCAGGTTGGGCGCCTGGAGCAGCGGGTTGTCCTCGCGGATGGGCTCGGCCGACACCACGTCGCAGGCGGCGCCCGCCAGCGCCCCGTCGGCCAGGGCCGCGGCCAAATCCGCCTCGACCACCAGGCGGCCGCGGGCGGTGTTGATGAAAAAAGCCGTGGGCTTCATGCGACGCAGCAGGGCGGCATCGACCAGCCCGGTGTTGGCGGCGGTCTGCGGGCAATGCAGGCTGACCACGTCGGATTCCGCGAAAAGTTCGGGCACGCTTTTCCAGGCCACGGGGTAGTCCGGCGCGGCGCCTTGCGCGACGTCCGTGGCCAGCACGCGCATGCCCAGGGCGTGCGCGATCGCCCCCACCCGGCGGCCGATGTGGCCGAAGCCCACGATGCCGAGGGTTTGGCCCGCCAGCTCGACCAGCGGGCAGTTCCAGAACGAGAAGTCGCCGGACGCGGCCCACGCGCCCTGGCGCACGGCCGTGTCGTGCCGGGCCACGCGGTGGCACAGCTCCAGCAGCAGCGCGAACACGAACTGCGCCACGGAATCGGTCGCGTAGGCCGGCACGTTGGCCACGGGCACGCCGCGGCGGCGCGCCGCGCGGACGTCCACCACGTTGTAGCCGGTGGCCAGCACGCAGACCAGGCGCAGGTCCGGCAGCGCCGCGAGGGTGGCGGCGCTGAGCAAGGTTTTGTTGACCAGCACGATCTGCGCGGCCCGGGCCCGCTCCACGATGAGATGGTCGGGCGTGCGGTCGTGCACGGCCAGGTCGCCGAGCGCGGCCACGTCGTCCCACGGGTTGTCGCCCGGGTTGAGGGTGTAGCCGTCCAGCACCACGATGTTCATCCGCGCTGCTCCATGCGCTCCAAAATAGCCCGCGCCCTGCGCGGCGTCAAGGCGCGCCCCGCGGATTTGCGCATCGACAAGGGCCGCCGCGGCCCGGATAATGGCGCCCGGCTATGAGAATCCTGATCCTGGCCCGCCACGCGCCGCGCCACGAGGAGGCCGGCGACCTGGCGGTGATATACGAGCGCATCACGCGCCTGGCCGCCCGCGGCCACGAGGTGGGGTTGCTGGCGTTCGAGCGCGACGACCCGCCCCAGGCCCTGGCCGCGCTCGATGACCAGTTGCTCGAGCTGCGGCGGGTGCCGCCGCCCGGGTGGCCCGGCGCGCTGGCCGTGGTGCGGGACCGGATGCTGCGCGGGATCCCGGCGGCGTATGCCCGGCAGCGGTCCAACGCCATGGCGCGGGCGCTGGGCGAGATGGTGGCGCGGTCGCGCTACGAGGTGGTGCTGGCGGAGTATACCCAGCTGGGCCAGCACCTCCACTACAACCCGTACCTTCCGGCGGTGCGCCGGGTCACCTGCTGCTATCACGGCATTTCCCTGGATCGCGCGCCGGCCGGATCGGATTTCATGCTCCTGTCGCCGCGCCAGGCAGTCCGCGCCTGGCGCACCCAGCGCCTGCGCCGCTACGAGGCCGAGGTCTACCGGGCCATGGACCTGGTGCTGGTGCACACGCAGGCCGAGCGCATGGCGCTGCTCAATATCACGCCGGACTTGCGCATCAGCGTGGTGCCCCGGGGCATTGACGATGTCTATTACCAGCCCCCCGCGGTCCCGCCCGCGGAAAAGATCGTCCTGTTCATGGGCGATTACGCCGACCCGGCCAATGTCGACGCGGTCCTCTGGTTTGCCCGCCAGATCTGGCCGCGCATCAGCGCGGCCCATCCGGCCGCCCGCTTTTACGCGGTCGGCGCCGCCGCGCCGCGGGCCCTGGTCCGGATCGCGGCGCGCGATCCGCGCATCGTGGTGCCCGGCATGGTGCGCGACCTGCAGCCCTACCTGGCGCGGGCGCAGGTGTTTGCCTGCCCCATCCGCCTGGGGCGGGGCATCCGCGGCAAGATGCTGATTGCCATGGCGGCGGGCGTGCCGGTGGTTTCCACCACGCTGGGCCTGGAAGGCATCCCGGCGCATATCGGCAGCGCCGCCCTGGTGGCGGATGACCCGGCGCTGATGGCGCGGCAGATCAACCTGCTGCTGGATGATCCCGGCCTGCGCCAGGGGCTGGCGGCCCAGGCCCGGCGCATGGTGCAGGCGCGGTTTTCGTGGGGTGCGTCCGTCCACCAGCTCGAGCAGGCCCTGCTGGAAATCCGCCGCCACTGACCGCGGCGGGGTCAGGGCGCCGGCGCGGCGCCGGCTGGCGCTGCCTGCCGCTCCAGCTGCGACTCGACCCGGGCGCCCGCCGGCAGCCAGATCTCGAGGCTGGCGGTGGCGGCGGGGTCGGCCGGGTCGGTGTCCTGGCGCGCGAGCTGGATCCGGATCGCCTGCGGCCAGGCGGGCAATTCTTCCTGCGGCCACTGCTCGTACCAGGTGGCCCCGTCCGACACCTGAGCCTTGAATTCCGCCACCCCGGCCAGCAGGTCGTTGGTGACCGGCGGCTGCATCGCGCCCGGGCCGGCCAAAGGTTGGCGCAGCAGTTGCAGCCGGGCCGGGGTATCCGGCCCCGCGGCCACGGTCAGGGTAACCCGGCACGGCATGCCCGAGAGGCTGCCGGCCATGGCCGGCGCGAGGGCGTTGAAGGCGATCCGCGCGTGGGCCATGGCTTGGTCGCGGACCTCCTCCAGCACGAAGGCCGGCAGGTCCATGGCCGGGCTGTTCAGCCCGCTTTGCAGCGCCTGGCGCGCGGTTTGGAGCGCCCCGGCCAGCGCGGTCGGTCCGGCCTGGCGGGCCTGCCGGCCGAGCGCCACGCGGGTGGCGGTTTGATAAAGCGTGAACACCACCCCGAGGATCAAGAGGGTGATCGCCGCGGCCAGCAGGATCTCCAGCAAGGTGAAAGCGGCCGCCGGTACCCGCGCCCGCGCCTGCGTCTGCCGCGCCATGGCGCTCTCAACCGATGGTGACGAAGCAGAACAGGAAAAACGCCACGGCCAGCGCGGCGATGATGCCGGTGCCCAGCAGCACGCTGAACATGAGGCCCCGGGTTTCGCGGGTCTTGGCGCCAAACGGCGAAATGTTGGCGAACGAGGCGGGCGCGGCCGTGGGGCCGGCCGTGACCTCGACGTCGGCTTCGGGCATCGCTTCCTCGCCGCCGGCGGCGCCCTCATCCTGGAACATGAACTCCACCGAGCCCGCCTGGAGCAGGTCGCGATGCTTGAGCACCACCTCCTTGGCCTCCTTGGAGTTTACGCGGGTGCCATTGGTCGAGTTGTTGTCCTGCAGCACGTAGTCGTTGTCCTGGCGCACCACGCGGCAATGGTGGCTGGACACGGAGGGGGATTGGATGGAGATCGTGTTGTCGGCGGCGCGGCCGATGGTGATTTCGTTTTCCAGCTCATAGATCTGGCCTTTTACATCCACCGACATACCCATCAGTCTAGCCATGGCAAGCGCCTCCTTCTTGCGCCAATTTCGCATGTGACCCGGGGCTTGTCAACGATCATCCTTGGCCACCAGCGGTTAAGAAAGCCCGGTTTTGGGGGTGGGCAGTGGTAGCGCGCTGATA
>CAZAYP010000116.1:0-13128 GCA_964489425.1 uncultured Verrucomicrobiota bacterium
GGTATGCGCCGGCGCAGCTCGCTCTGTTGGCCGGGCTGGCCGCCGGCCTGGCGGGTGTGCGCACACGCCGTGCATGGCCCTGGGTGCTGGCGCTGCTGCTGGTGGTGCTGAATATACATATCCACAGGGCGGGGTATTTATTGGCGCTCGTATTGGTCTTGCTGTGGCTGGCCAACGTGCGGTGGCGGCGACCGCTGGGTGGTTGGCCCGGAGTCCGCTGGCGATGGGCCCTGGTCACGATGGCTCTGGCCGTTGGCGGCGGCCTTACGGTTTTATGGATTGAAGGCAGCAATTCGGCCTGGCCGCGGGTTTGGCACGACCTTCTCCAGGGGGCCGGCAATCAGTATGGGCGCCTCTACGGGCTCTTCCTCGTGGAGCAGTTGGGCTGGCCGGCCATGGTCTTGCTGCCCCTGGGCGCGCTGGTGTCGCTGCGGCACAACTGGCGAACGGCCGCGCCCCTGCTGATCGGTGCCGGCTTGTATTTCTGGGTCCTCAGCGAACGCACCTTCTTATTCGCGTTTCGTTACCTGGCCCCGTTGATGCCCCTCCTGATCTTGTTCCTGGCGCGAGCGATCACCAGCCCCATGGCCTTGGCGGATAGGGGTGGGCGCGCCAGGACCGCCACAACTTGGATGCTGGGCGTGGTCCTTATGCTGGGAGCAGCCGCTACCGGTCGCTATACCCTATGGCCACGCGCGGACTATAACCTGGGATATACGGAACCGCAGCCCGACTGGCGCCGGGCGTTTGCGATGATTGCGGACCGCCATGCGCGTCTGGGCCGCCCGGAACAGGAATTGGCCGTGATTTCGGCGTTGCCGATGCTGCACGACATCTACATGGGTCCTGATACCGGGAAAAAATATTATGTACCCATCTCCCATACCGGCCAGACCGGCGACGTGCAACGCGACCCGCCCTACACCACCGCGGTCACGCTGGACCGCCTGGACCAGGTCCAAGGCATGGCCGGCTACCTGATCCTCGATGATTTCAGCCTGCGCATGCTGGCGCCGCCAGACATCCGGGCCTGCTATTCGCGCCGGCAGCCGGATGTTTTGCTCCCCGGCCGGTACCCGGTCTACATTTGGGTTACCGGGCCGGGTAGCGCCGGTTTGTAAAGCCACCGCAACCCGCCTGCCGCGCGCCGGCCGTGCTCCCCGTCCGTTTTTAATTAAAGCGGCACGGCCGGCGGTCCGGATCTTGCGAGCCTCGGCAGCAGATACCCTGAATGCATCCTGCCCATCGAGTCGGCGGGCGGGACGTTTTGAGTTACCTTTTCGCTTCATGCGTATGTCACTTTTTTAGTGGGCACAAATGTGAAGACGCAACCCCATGACGTACCCGCCGGGGCCTGATCAACATCAACATCAACACCAATGCCAGCCTGCCGGCCGCCGTGGAACGGCTTTGCCAGGCCGGGCTGGATAGCATGCGGGTTAGCCTTAACTCCGCGCAGGCCCAGTTCTACCACGCCTATTACCAGCCCCAAAAGTATACCTTCGATGATGTCATTGAATCGATCCGGATCGCCCGGCGGCACAAGGTCTGGGTTTCCCTCAACTACCTCGTGTTCCCCGGGTTCACCGATCACCCAGGCGAACTCCGTGCCCTGGTAAAACTGTTGCGCAAAACCAACATCAACATGATCCATACCCGCAACCTGAATATCGACCCGGCCTGGTATATCCAGGCGCTCGGTTTGGCGAGTCTTCGCGGCCAACCCATCGGAATGATGGCGTGGATCCACTCCATCAGGCAGACCTTTCCGGATGTGCGGCTGGGGTATTTCAACCCAACCCACACGACGATGGCCCGTGAACGCCGTGGGGCTTGGCAGCGCGGGTCCGGCGGCCCCGCCCTACCGATGCGCCGCATCCTTGACGCGCCGTCCCTTCCGGGCCACCGGTCGGGCGCGGGCGCTGCACGCGCCGGGGCAGACCTGCCGGCAGCTATATAGAGCCTGTCCCAAAGTAGCCCCTTTTTAGAGATGAGGATCGGAGCCGGGGTGGACGCCGGTCGATTTTAGGAACCGCTGGGCATCTCGGAGCGGCCGGGGACGCAAAAGCCGCCCGGAAGGTCCATTTTTGGGCAGACTTCACCTGTGGCGAGCACTGGAATTTAAAGTTGGGAAGCGGGGCCGCCGGTCAGGCTGCTTTGCGTTGTGCCGCCGCCTCAATGGCGAGGCGCGCCAGCACCCAAAGATTGTGCGCCAGCACGGCCCACCAGATGGCGCGGTGCCGCTGCGCATAACCCTTGCTGCGTAGTTGGCCTTGCAAGAAAACATTCTTGAAAAGACCCATGCGCCCCTCGGTTTGTGCGCGGCGTTGTTGCCGTTGCAGAAAACGCGGTTCCGCCAGGCGGGCGCGCAACTCGTCCGGGGCTTGGGGACACATCGCATGGTAGATGTGCTGGTGGGCAAGCGCCCGCGCGTTGGCGGCGCTGGCCATGCCCCGGTCGGCGGTCACCGCCGCCACGACGCCGCTCCGCAGGTTTCATCTTCTTGATGATATTCCCCGCTTTTCCCCGCTATCTTTTGACGCTCCCCGCTCCCAATTTCATCATTCTGGCTGACGCCCAACACAACTGTAGATCAGTCTACGTTCTTCCCCGGTCACGCGCTTGTAAGCCATGTTTCTCCTCGTTTTTCGCAACCGAAGAGTCTAGCTTGCCGCGTGACCTTTTCACATCACCACCGTTGCAATGGCCGGTCGCTGGCCGCTGGAAAAAGTGTGGGGACGAATGGACGAACACCGTTATTGCGTGTATGATATGAGACACACAAAAGCGAGCCGATAACCCGCGCGCCCGCCAGGCGGGATCAACAAAAAAAGCCCAAATCTGGGCTTGGTCATTATCTTGGCAGCGACCAACGTTTTTTGTCGGGCAACAGCAACGGATGAAAGCGAAAGGAAGGGCAATATGAACAACGTGCGAAGCGTACTGGGAATGGCGATGATGGCGGTTGTGCTGACGGCCGGATGGGCGGCGGCGGAGTTGGCCGTGACCAACGTCACGGTGGCCCAGCGCTGGCCCTGGGAAAACAAGGTGGATATCGGCTACCAGATCGTTTGCGACAATCCGTCCGCCGCGATCCACGTCTTTGTCACCGGCGTGGACCAGGATCGCCGGCAATCGGCGAGGATGCTGTCGCTCACGGGCGACGGCGCCACCGGCCCGGTATCGGCCGGGGTGCATCGCCTGGTCTGGGACGCCGGCGCGGACATGGGCACGAACTTCCACGCCGCGTCGTTTGCCGCGCGCATCGAGGCCGTGCGCGGCGACGCGCTCTACATGATCGTTAACCTGTCCGGCGGACCCAACGCCACCAACTACCCGGTCTCGTTCCTGCCCAATCTCCCGGATCCGATTCCCGCAAGCTACAAGACCACCAACCTCGTCCTGCGCTATTGCCCGCCGGGTACATTCTCCATGGGGTCACCCAGCAACGAACTGGGGCGGTATTCCAACGAAGGCCTGCACCTGGTCACTTTGACCAAGCCATTCTACATCGGCGTATTTGAGGTGACTCAGAAACAGTGGGAACTGGTCATGGGCACCAATTCGAGCTTCTACAAGGGAGATGCGCGACCGGTGGAGTGCGTCAGCTACAACGCCATTCGCGGCACGGACGACGGCGCGGGCTGGCCCGCGCACAACCGCGTGGACCCAGACTCTTTCATGGGCCGATTGCGCATCCGCTGCAACCTGCTCTTTGACCTGCCGACCGAGGCGCAGTGGGAATACGCCTGCCGCGCCGGCACCACCACCGCCCTGAACAGCGGTAAAAACCTGACCGGCACGGGAACGTGTCCCAACATGGCCGAAGTCGGGCGGTATGCTGACAATCAAAACGACGGCAGGGGCGGATACGAACAGCACACGACCGTGGGCAGCTACCTGCCCAACAATTGGAAACTCTACGATTGCCATGGAAACGTAGAGGAATGGTGTTTGGACTGGTGGGGCAACCTCGGCGTGAACCCCGCGACCGACCCGAAAGGATCAAGCGCGGCGTATGAGCGGCTGCTACGGGGCGGCGGTTGGGCCCACACCCCGGAGTACTGCCGTTCTTCCGCCCGCTTGGAGAGGGACTACCCGTCGAACTGCAACTACTGCTTCGGCTTGCGGCTGGCGGTCTTTCCCGCAGGACAATGAGCGTTCGTCGAGCAGCCAAGGAGAGATTCGACATGGAAAGCCAAACGAAATCAGCCGGCGACGCGGGAGGGCGGCGGTGCGGCAAGGGAGGAACTGCCGGTTGGGGCTGGATGCTGGTCAGCGCGCTTCTTCCCGTCCTGGCCCTGGCCCGCGACCCATTCGCGCCCGGCGACATGGCCAGCTCTTCGCAGGCCTTCACCCGCGCGGACACGCGTTGGTCGTTCGGCGGCCGTCTCGCTCGCGGCACGGTGACGCTCAATACCGCCGCCGGGCCAAGCGCGGCGTTGCGCCTGGACGGCGCGTTACTCAGCGCCGCGCCGGGCGAACGGTTCGTCTGGAATACCAGCGCCCACGCCGACGGTCGCCACACGCTGGCGCTGGGCACCAACGCCGTGCCAGTAGACATTCTTAACAATACGAACGTAGTCATCCGCGGCGGACGCCTGGCCACGAACGAAACATGGGACGCGGCCCGGTTGCAAATCGTCCGCAACTGGGTGGTGGTGCCGAACGGCGTAACGCTAACGGTAGAGCCCGGCGCCATCGTCAAATTCTGCCACCATGCCGGACTCCTGATCGAGGCGGGCGGCCGCGTGGAAGCTGTGAGCACGGTTGAAGCGCCCATCGTGTTCACCCACGTGGCGGATCTCACGGTGGGCGGGTCCAACAACCCGGATGTCGGCGGCGAAACGCCGGCCATGGACGAGTATGGCCTCGAAGTTCAAGGCGTTCTCGTACTTTATATGACGCAAGTGCGTTACCGATCCATCATTCCAGGCTATCCCCAGCTTACCGTGGGGGACCGACTCGCGGACCTTCGGGATGGACAGATCAGCGTGCCCATCTCGATTGCCCCCACCCCGTCCGTGGCTGTGCGGGTTTCGTGGCGCACCGTCAACGACTCGGCCACAGCGGGCGAAGACTATGTATTGAGCACGGGCGTGGTGACCTGGGCGGCGGGGGACGCGGCACGAAAGTTCGTGACCGTGCCGCTCAACGCCGACGGCTGCGGCCAGCCCTTCACCCAATCATTTCACATCCTGCTGGAGAATCCTTATGCGGCGGGACTCAGCCGGGAACGCGGGACAGTTTGGTTGACCTGTACACCGGACCTGCCGGCCGGAACATCCGCCGCTTCAACACCGGCGTTCACGCGCATGGATACGCGCTGGTCGTTTGGCGGGCGGGTGGCGCGCGGAACCGTCACGCTCGACACCACGGCCGGCCCGAACGCGGCGTTGCGCCTGGACGGCGCGCTGCTCAGCGCCGCGCCGGGCGAGCGGTACGTCTGGGACACGACGGCCCACACCGACGGCCGCCACACGCTGACCCTTGGCACCAACGCCGCGGCCGTGGACATCCTCAACAACACGAATGTGGTCATTCGCGGCGGGCGACTGGCCACAAACGATACATGGGACGCGGCGCGGCTGCAGCTCGTCCGCAACTGGGTGGTGGTGCCGAACGGCGTAACGCTGACGATCGAGCCCGGCGCGTTGGTCAAGTTCTGCCGCTATGCGGGCCTGTTGGTCGAGCCGGGCGGGCGTGTCCAGGCCATTGGCACGACCAACGCGCCCGTTGTGTTCACGCACGTGGCCGATCTCACGGTCGGCGGGCCGAACAACCCGGACGTTGGCGGCGAAACGCCGGGCTTGGATGAGTATGGCATCGAAGTGCGCGGCGTTCTGGATCTTTATAAGACCCAGGTGAGCTATCTCTCGCTGATTCAAGGCTATCCCCAGATCAGCGTGGGCGATCGATTGGTGGACGAGCAGGACGGGTCGGTCAGCGTGCCCATCGATCTTTTGTCCCCCCCGCCCGTGGATGTGTATGTGTCCTGGCGCACGAGGGACGACTCGGCCCTGGCGGGCGAGGATTATGTTTACAGCACCGGATTCGTGACCTGGGCAGCGGGCGCGCCGGGCCGCAGGTTCGCGACGGTGCCGCTCATCGCCGATGGGGTCAACAAAGCCTGCACGGAACAGTTCTATGTTCAGTTGGAGGATCCCCGCGCGGCACAACTGATCCGGGATCGCGCCACGGTCCGGCTCATGGACAACTCCCTGACGGCGACCGGAGTGGCCGACACCGCGTTTGTCGTGGTCATGTCCGATCCGTTTGCTCTGGATACGCGCGATACGTTCGGCGCGCGCCTGGCGCAAGGAACGGTCGCCCTGCCTTACGCGGCGGCCTGGCGTACCAATGCGGCCTTGGCCCGGGTGGCGATCGATGGCGCGACCGTGGCTACGGGCGCGAGCGGCACGCAGCAATGGGACACGACGACGGCGCCCGACGGCGAACGCGCGCTCGCGTTGACTTGGTTAGATGGCGCCGCCATGCAGTTGGATTCCGTATCGACGCGGCTCTGGGTTTTGAACGGGCTTCCGCTCCATGCCGGCCGGCTTGGTTCCAACGAAACATGGCGGACAGGCCGGGTGCATGTAGTCACCAAGCCTGTGTATATCCCCAACGGCGTCACCCTGACGATCGAGGCGGGCGCCATCGTCAAGTTCTGCGAAGACGCGGGGCTGGTCATTGAGACGGGCGGCACGTTGCTGGCCAGCGGGGTCATCTTTACCCACATCGCCGACGACACGGCCGGGGGCGACACGAACATGGACGGCGACCGCTCCGCGCCCGTGTATGGCGCTTACAGCATTTCCGGCACTGGAACCATCAGCCTCGACGACGCCTGCGAACTGCGCTTTTATTCTTTCGGCGCCTCCGGCACGATCACAGCGCCCAACGTCTGGATGGGCAGCTGCGTGTATGTCGTGACCAGCGACGTGACGGTCACCAGCGGCGGCGCCCTCACCATTCTTCCAGGCGCCATCGTGAAATTCGAGTCGGGACGGAGCCTGACGATAGCCGCCGGCGGCACGTTGATCGCTGTCGGCAGTCGCGCCCGTCCCATCGTGTTCACGTCCATTCGCGACGATACGGTGGGCGGCGACAGCAACGGCGACGGCGGCGCATCCCAACCCGCGCCGGGCGACTGGGTGGCCCTGAGGAACGAGGGCGGAACTGTGACGATCCGCCATGCCCGCCTGCGTTACGGCGGCTGGGGCGCTGCCGCGAATCAGGGCGACGGCATGGCGCGCAACATTTCCGGGACAATGACGATCGAAAACTGCGAACTGTTGTCGGCCCTGCTGCGGGTGGTGGCCGCGAATGGCGGCAGCGTCGCCATTGCCAATAGCGTTCTCCGCGATGGGCGCTGGGGCGTGGACGGCGCGGCAGCGCTGGTGAATTGCGTGATAGCGGACTGCGAAACCAGCCTGAACGGCGCGGGCAGCGCTGTCAACACGGTGCTGTACAATTGTCAAAACAGCCTGTCCGGAGGCTACGCGTTTCGGTATGGCAACATCTGGAACGCGGGCACGCCGCGTACGGGCAACGGCAATCTGGCCGTGGACCCGTTTTTCCGCGATGCCGCGACCGGCGACTTTTCGCTCCGGCCCGGCAGCCCGCTGATTGACGCGGGCGATGGCACCGCCGCGCCGGCGCAGGACTATTTCGGCCAGCCGCGGGTGGATGATCCCTACATGCCCAACACCGGCGTGGCCGACACCAATGGCGTATGCCCGGACATCGGCATCTATGAAATGGCGGACGGGGCAGCTTCGGACATTGATTTGGCGGCGGTTGGGATCCAAGGGCCGGCATCGGCCATGGCGGGTGACCGCGTGGAAGTGCGCTGGCAAACAGCGAACCATGGGACGGCTTCGGCCGTGGGACCCTGGCGC
This sequence comes from uncultured Verrucomicrobiota bacterium, assembly GCA_964489425.1. Taxonomy (GTDB): domain Bacteria; phylum Verrucomicrobiota; class Kiritimatiellia; order RZYC01; family CAZAYP01; genus CAZAYP01. The sequence goes on from CAZAYP010000116.1 coordinate 7,905, forward strand.
GACGTGATTGCGTTGGAAGCGGCAGACGCGGCGCTTGGTAACCAGGTGGTAGTGCTGGGCGAGTATGTGGCCAACACGACCCTGGCGCCGCAAGGGGCCCGGGAGTTTTCGGCGTCGTACGTCGTGCCGCCCTTGCGCCAAGGGCATTGGAAGTTCAGCGTCCAGGTCAACGCCTATCGGGACGTGTTCGAGGGCATGAACGTGACCAACAACAATAAATGGGCGGCCGACGTGATGGAAATACGGCTGCCCGTTTTGGGGCAAGGCGGAACTGGCACGGTTGCCCCGTTGTCCGCTCAGTCCTATATCATGACGAACGTACCCAGCGGCGGCGCCACCGTACGCATTACGGCTCCTGCGGGGGTTGCGATTTATTTGGGCATCGGCTACGCGCCCACCGCCGCGCATTTCGATGCACAGGCCATTGCCATAGGAAACGGGGTCTATGTTCTTTCCATTCCGGCGGATTCAGGACCGGTTTATCTGACCATGGAGAATGCGACCGCCGCGCTGATTGGCTTTGCGGCGGAAATTCGTACCGCCGCGCTGGAGGTCTATAGCGTAGGGCGCAGCTCCATCCCCAATATCGGGCCATCATCCATTCCCATCGTGGGCGCGGGCTTCAAGGAATCGCTGGTGGTCAGCCTGCGCCGGGGCGCGACGATTATGGTGGCGACCAACCTGGTTGTGGAATCGGCCACGGCCATGGCGGCATCGTTCACACCGCGTTATGGCGAGACGGGGCTTTACAGCCTGGTAGTTGCCGATGGCGGCACGTCGGTTACGCTGACTGGGTGCGTCGAGGTTGCGCTGCAGGCCGTCGGACCCCGGCTGGAAGCCTGGCTGGAATTGCCGTCTACCGTGCGCGATGGGCGCATGTACACGGCTTGGATCTGCTATAAAAATGCGGGCGATGCCGACATGCCGGCGCCGATTTTTAGCATTGCCAGTTCCACCCGAACGCCGCTTTCGGATACGCTCAACAAGGAACTGACCGATGCTCCGTTGAAGTTTGTCGGGATTGGCTCCTCCACGCCTGCCGGCATCCTGAAAGCGGGAGCAAACATGAGAATCCCATTCTATTTCAGGCCGGTGGGCAGGTATCAAATGGAGTTAATGCTGTTGAAGACGGAAACCAGCGAGCCGTTTCCCTCGGAAGATTTTCCGTCTTGGTATGCATATCGGATTGCCATGTCAGAAGCGGCGACGCGGGTGAATCAACGGGGGCGTCCCGAATGGCGTGAACGTATCATTTATCAATGCGCGCTAAATTCCCTGCGCGGGTTGCCGGTGACGGCGATATCCGGAGAACTGCGCCATGCCATAACGCGGGAGCCTCTCGGCGGCTACGGTTTGGAAACTTGGTTGGATAGTGCGTACGATTCGGATACGACCGACCCTGACGGCCATTTTCAACTGGAGTGGTTGCCGGGTACGGGAACCAATACCATGGTTGGTTCGGCGCTTTATGCCGTTTCTCCGGAAAGCGTGGTGTTCTCAAATGAACACCGCGATATTAATAATCTGATTGTTTATGCATTACCGAAGGGTAAGATTGTTGGCATGATCAGGAACGCTGCCACGCAAGGCGCGGTGGCCGGCATCCAGTTAAATGCTGTAAGTGTTGACGGCGAGGTTTTCACGGTTATTTCAGATACATACGGACGGTACGCCGTGACCTTGCTCCCTGAAAATGTATACCGACTGGACGTGGTCTCGACTAATCAATTGTTCGGACGCTCGGTTACCAATATCGCCATCAACGGGGCATCCGACCTGGTTGAGGTGAATTTCTCGCTTGAAGACGGCGGGATGCTCACAGGCAGCGTTTTGGTCGCCGCGACGGGGACCGGCGTGTCCAATGCGATAGTTCTTGCGTCTGACGCATGGGGCAACCAGTTTGCGGGTTGTTCTGACGCATGGGGCGCCTATAAAGTCTGCGGAATTCCTCCCGGCGAGTATGCGGTCGCCCCGTATGCCGCAGACTTCGATTCATGCTATCAGTCTAATGTGACGATTGTCGCGAACGCCACGTCGAACCTATGTTTCTTGGTGAACCCCAAAGCTTCATTTTACGCACTACCCGCTGGCGGTGCTGCGCCGCTTAGCGTCACCTTTGGGTTTACTGAAACGGAGGCCGGAGAAGCTCGCTCATATTCATGGGACTTCAATAGTGACGGAATAGCCGATAGCACAAACAGGAATCCCCTTCACACCTATACAAACGTGGGCAACTACACGGTTTCATTGGTCATGCTGGACACAAACGGAGTGGCGTCCACCAGCGTATATGCCGATTGTGTGTCCGTCATGGATCCGGTTCCCACTTCGGTTAAGGCTAATGTCATAGTGGTCTCTACGAATACTGCCTATCGCTTTGTATCCAAGACGACCAACACGTTGATTGTAGAGCAAGTGAGTGTTCCTGATAAGCCGCTCCAAATCGGCTGGGTGGTCGTGGGCGCGGAAGATGATGGTTACATGAGAATCATCGATCACATCTCTCAAGCCGGATCTCTATTCACAATGCAAACCGTGGATGCCACCATAACCAACGTATTTAACAGCGTGGATATCTCATCGGTAATAGAAATAACGGACGATGAGTTAATGGCTGCCGGATTCAAGAGAACGGCTCCAAATCTTGGATGGTCTTGGTCTGGTCAAAATGGGCTCACTATAAACCTTTCAGGCGACTTCAAGCCCAATCTTGATTTTGAATATCGCAGGAATGGTTGGGATGTCTATATGCGCTGCATTTTCGCAGCGAAAATGGGAATTAATGTAGAGGATAAAATGTTTAATAAAGGTGCACTAAATTTCAAAGGAGAGTGGCCAATAATAAAGATAAAAAAACCGGTTGTTATTCCTGTTTTCGGTATTCCCATACCCTGTGTGCTTGAAGTGCCCATAAATGTAGGGATTAAGATTGGATATAAGGGTGAAATTGCCCGGGTTCGTAACTGGGGAGCAAAATTCACACACAGGAGAGGTTTCATAATTGATCATGGCTATAAAGATATTTTGGCCACTGAAATCACACCGTATTTCAATGAAAAAACTGAGTTTTCGGGAACATTTTTTACTAGGGTGTACATTAAAGCTGAATTTAAATGCTATGTAATTGGCATTTCCAGTCTCGGCGCGTCGGCAGAATATTATCACGAAATTAGCGAAGTTCCAACACCCAGTCCCAGATTGATTTGGAAGCATGGATTGCTAAGTGCTTTATATGCCAACGCACTGGATCTAAGCTGGACACACCTGGATTTGAAACTTGCCACAATTTCTACCGATATTATAAAAAAGGAATGGACAGTCTGCGAATGGCCTGCCACGGTTCCAAAATTTAGCGCATCTCCGATTCATGGTAATTCACCTCTAACCGTTAAATTCACCGATGAAAGCATTGTGGGATACAATGGTATTATTGCTGCGTGGTATTGGGATTTTGGAGATGGATGTCTATCATTACAAAGACATCCTACGCATACGTACAATAAAAAAGGGTTTTACAAAGCCAAGTTGCGAGTCGCATGTCTCCATTTAACATATATCGAACCGGCGACAATAAAAATCCAGGTTGGAGAGGAACCGGAACCGGAGCCAGATCCTATTGGCGGCGGCGGGGGCACGCCCGTACAATCCTGCGACCCGAACGCTATGGCAGGGCCGTATGGATCCGGCGACCCAGCAACGCAGCGCTACGTGCTGCCAGGGCAATGGATGGATTACATCATTTACTTCGAGAACGTATCCAACGCCATGGCTGCGGCGCAAGAGGTGCGGGTGGAGAATTCGCTGCCAGCCTATCTTGACGGGTCAACGCTCGAACTCGGCGAGGTTGCGTTTGGCAACCAGTTGGAAATGGGACTGGCCGGACAGAACAGCGGAACGATCGAGGTTGAGCAGGCCGGCACCAACCACAACGTGCGCGCGACGTTCTCCCTTAATCCGACGAACGGCCTGGCGGCATGGTACCTGCGGGTGGTGGATCCTGAGACGGCGGATGGCTGGCCGGCAGACCCGTATGCCGGATTCCTGCCGCCGAACGACGCGACGCACCGGGGCGAAGGCCATCTGGCCTATCGCGTCAAGGTGCGCGACGATGCGCCGACCGGGACGGTCATTCGCAATTCCGCGTCCATCACGTTTGATTACAACGCGCCGATCGTCACGGATCCTGACTGGTGGAATATCGTGGCGGGCGACGCGCCAGGCACCATTGGAAACGCTGCGCCTTCCAACAATGTCACGGTCACCACGGGCAATCCCACGCTGTCCTGGTCAGTCGCGGCATTGGCGCAAAGTTATGACGTGTACCTCTGGCTTGCCGGCCTGCAACGTCCGTTGCAGCCGCAAGCCATCGGACTGGCTTCGACGTTCTATGTCGTCCCGGACAACACTGTATCGAATGGGCAAACATGGAGTTGGCAAGTCATAGCCCGCAATCCCTACGGCGCGTCAACCAGCGCGATGCATAACTTTTCCGTCCAGATCCAGGAACCTGTTCCCCCGGCCGCGCCGGTGGCGCTGGAAGCCGTGGGTGTTAACGCGCAAGGATTCGTTGCCTGCTGGTTGTCCGCCGCCTACGCCACGAACTACATCCTTGATGTCGCCTCGAACCCGGCATTCACGGACTATCATACGGGCTACAGCCAGCTCCCAGTCGGCACGAACACGCAATGGATGGTGCCGCGGGTCGGCGCTTGGCGTTCGCTGATTTACTACTACCGCGTGCGCGGCCAAAACGAATACGGTCTTGGCACGGACTCCAACATCATGGAAGTGCATCTACCCCTCGGCAGCGTCGGCTGGCTCATGTTGCTACTGTCGGGGCCGGAACAAAACTAGACAGAGACGGAACAAAACTAGACAGAGACGGAACAAAACTAGACAGAGACGGAACAAAACTAGACTGGGAGACGGAACAAAACTAGACTGGGAGACGGAACAAAAGTGGAATATTGATGGCGGGGGCAGATTGGGGTGGCATTGCGGGCTATGTGTGCCAAGGTGAGCCATCGTCTACAGGATACGGCTCTGCCGGAGGGCAACCGGCGCGGTAGGCGGGTCAAGCGGGGCTTCGGCCTCCAGGTCGTACCGTAGCGCGGGTTGCGGTACGGCCAGTTTTTTTTCTGGAGGCTCAAGCCCAGCTTGGTCCAAGGCGCTAACCTGACTTCCCGAGAAATTCAAAAAAAGCCAGCAAAAGCGACAAAGCGTA
>CAZAYP010000117.1:0-13041 GCA_964489425.1 uncultured Verrucomicrobiota bacterium
AACCGCGGCCCAGATTACTCGTTACACGGAGCCTAACAACTATCAGCGCCACATATTTGAATTGCTGGGAGTAACGCCCTAATCGGACGTTCCCATGTCCCGCCATCTCGGTTTCATCGCAACGCGATGTAACGCCGAAGGTTGCGCGGAATCAGTCCTCAAACTCCAGGCTAAACCGTGGCGGCGCAAGGTTCACGACGGTAAACGCGCCGGCCCGGGCCGGTGCCCATGCCAGCACCGTCCACATCAGCAGGACGGTCGCGGCCGCCGGCCTCACGGACCCGCGTCTCCCTGGACCGCACGCCGGCACCCGAGGCCGGTGAGCAGCACCAGCACGCTCAGGGCGGCCGTGAAGAGGCCGAGCATGATGACGTCCTGCATGGTCCGCTGCAGCAGCGCGCCCACCACGGCGCTGCCCGCCGCGGTGGATCCCAGGTTCAGGCACCCGTACAAGGCCGACGAGGCGCCCCGCCGGGTGGGGAACGCGGACAGCCCGGCCTTGATGGCAATGGGCAGCAACGTGCCGAACCCGAGGCAGAACACCGTCGCCGCGCCCAGGATCATGGCCGCCAGCCAGCCTTGCGGCGCCAGCAGGATCGGAATGAACATCAGGCCGCCCACACAGGCCAGCCCGCAACCCGTGATGAACGCGGCGAATTCCCCCCGCCACTTCATCAGGCGCAGGCACAAAAACCGGCCGCCCATCAGCCCGCCCACCAGGAACAGGCAGGTGGCGCCAAACACCGCCGGCTTCAAGCCCAGCAGGTGGATGAAAATGAACGGCGAACTCACCAGGTACGCCCCCTGGGCCGCGAAACACAGCATCACCGGCACCAGCGGCCGCATGAAGTCTGGCGTCATGATCATCGCGCCATAGGCCCGCAGCGTGCCCGCGATCTGGAACGGCTGGCGGTGGTCCGGCGCCAGGGTTTCGGGCGCCAGGTTGCGCGCAAACACGACCACCGCCAGGCTGACCGCCACCAGCAGGTAGAAGTTGGCCCGCCACCCGCAGGTCTGGGTGAGCAGGCCGCCCAGCATCGGCGCCAGCATCGGCACCAGGCCGGTCATGGTGCCGATCCAGCCCATGACGCTGACCAGCTGGTGATCGTCGAACGCCTCGCGGGTCATGGCGCGCGAGGCCACCGGCACCGCGCTGCCGCCCACGGCCTGGAGGATGCGGCCGGTCAGCAACAGCCCGTAACCCTGCGCCAGGGCGCAGCAGGCGGAGCCCGCCAGGAACACCAGCAGGCCGCCCTGGATCAGCACTCGCCGGCCCCAATGGTCGGACAACGGGCCCAGCAGGATGGAGGCGATCGCAAACCCGGCCATGTACGCGGTCATGGTGAAGGCCAGCTGGTGGGCCGGGATGCTCAGGTCGATCCCCATGCGCGGCAGCGCCGGCAGGTACAGGCTGGACCCCAGCCGGACCAGGGCGCTGATCAGCACCAGGTAGGCGGCTAGCGCCATCCTGGTCCGGTCTCCGAGCTGCAGTGTCGGATGGCCCGGCTCAGAGCTCAATCGCCTGCCCCATCATCTCTGGCATCGGAACCTGGTCGCACACCAGGGGCAGCTTGACCTGGGCCGCGCCTGAACCCGGGGCCACCCGCGCGGCCAGCAACTGGTCCTGCCAGCCGGATTGCATGAGCACCAGGCGCGGCTCCAGGATCAGGCGCCGGCTGCGGTAGAGCTCGTACAGCGTGGATTGCGCCCGCAGCGCCTGGTCCACGTCTTTGAGCCAAGCGGCATCGGGAACCGCGGCGCCTTCCGGCTCGATGCAGAAATCGTAGCGGTGGTGCGTGCTGTCGGTGACCAGGCAGAAGTGCCGCCACCGCAGGTTGCGGGCGGCCATGGTCTGGCTGACCACGTCCGATATGAAGGCCCCGGTCAACTTCTCTCCGGCCAGGTTGGCGATATCCCGGGTTTTGCTGACAAACGCGATGTTCGGATTCTGGCCGGTGAACCCCTGGACGCGCACGATGTCGTGCATGGCGTACCGGTACAGTCCCGAATAGGTCGTGACCAGCAGGCCGTATTCCGCGCCGTCTTTGAGTTCGTGGGCCAGGAGCGGCGCGCCGCCGTCCATGGGCTCAAACTCGAAGAAGCAGCCGAAAATCGCCAGGGGCGCCGCCGCCAGCCCGGGTTTCATGGGGATGTTGAACTTGCCCTCGCTGGCGCCGTAGCCGCAGTCGGCAAAGAGCACCCCCTCCGGCAGCCACGGCTTGAGGCCGTCGAGGTAACGGCCGATGGTGCCGCCCAGCCAGCAACTGATGATCTTGAGGCCGGGCCAGTAATCGCGCGGCTCCAGGCGGCCGCGGGCGGCCGCCATCTGGCGCAGGGCCTGGGCGCGCTCAGGATCCGGCTTGAGCCCGGCTTCGAGCGTGCGGCGGAACTCGGGGTCCAGCTCGAGGTCGGCCGTGATCGCGCCGCGCTCGATGTCCGCGATCAGGCTGGCCCGGCGCTGGTCGGCGACCTCCAGCAGGGCCGTCATGCGGCCGGGGTTGTTGCCCACCAGGAGCCGCACCAGGGGCTGGGCCAGGGCATAGCGCATGACCAGGTAGTTGAGCGCGTCGGTATCATTCACTTGCAGCACCTCGGCGGGAAACGCCATGCGGCGGCGGATTTCCGCTGGAACGCCGGCCAGCGTCAAGCCGGAGGCGAATCCGACCGCGATGCCGGCCGCCGACTTGCCCAGGGAGGCCGCGTTGGAGATCGGGATGAAGTAGCCGTCCTGGTCTGCGCCCATCATGTTGGCCAATAGCGCCATTCGCACCCGGCTGGTCAGGGATTTGGCGAGCTCGCCGGCCTGGCTCTCGGGGAGCATCTTGCTTTTCCCCGTCGTTCCGCTGGTGCAGATGAAGCAACGTGGACGACCAGGGAAAAGCAGGTCCGGCGCGCCCTGTTCCATGCGCTGGGCCAGGGATTCGAAGGCGGTCCAATCCGCCACGGGCACCTGGCGCCGGTAGTCCGCGACCGAACGGATGGACGCAAAGCCGTGCGCCTGGCCGAACTCGGTCTGCGCGCTGCGCCCGATGATGTCGAGCAGCACCGCCTGCTGCACCTGGGCCGCCGCCGAGCAGGAACCCACCAACCATTGGACGAGGTCGGGTACCGGCTTGTCGCGCAGCTCGTCCAGCGAGCGGAACGCCTCGGCCTGCGCCTTGAGCCGCGCCATGGCGCGCGCCTTGAGCTGCTTGCCGATGCTCTGCATGATTTCCACCGGCACGTTGATCGTGTTGCAGGACTCGATGCCCTGGAACCCGGGGATGGAGTTGGCCTCGCCCACGACAAACCCGTCGCCCTTGAACAGCAAATCGATCCCGCCGATGTTCAGCCCGATCAGGCTGATCACGCGCTCGGACAGGGCGCGGATGGCGTCGGTCATGGCATACGCCTCGGCGCTGCCGCCGGCGGACACGTTGGATTTGAACCCGTCCGCCGCGCGGTTCTTGCGCAGCATGCACACCCGCGGCTGGCCGTCGATGACCAGCACCCGCAGGTCCCGGCCGCGGCTGTCGGCAATGAACTCCTGCGCCAGCAGGTCGGTCGGGGCGCGGGCGGCCTCCAGCATTTCCAGCAGGTTGGCCAGCTCCTTCTCGCTCTGGACCAGGGTCACGCCGTGCCCCTTGGAGCCATCGATGATCTTGACGACCACGGGCAGGCCGAGCTGCGCGCACAGGAAGTCCGGAGCGGTGTCTTTGCGGACCAGGATGGTCTTGGGCACCGGGATGCCGTGGGCGGCGAGCAACTGCAGGGTCAGGAGCTTGTCGCTGGTTTTCTTGAGCGTCTCGGCGCGGTTGACGCACAGCACGCCCTGGGCCTCGAGCTGCTGCAGCAAGGCCAGGTTGTAGGCATCCGCCTCGCCCACGAACCCGGCGATGACGAACATGGGCGCCGGCGCGGCCACGCCGTGGCGGAACACGCGGCCCGGTTCCCGGCCGTCGAGCACCAGGTCCACCTCCTTGGGCGCGACCACTTCCAGGTGTACGCCGGCGGCCCGGGCTTCCTCGCAGGCGCGGGTGAGTTCCTTGACTTCGCTGCCCGCGTAAAGAATCCAACCATGCATACTCGGTTTGCTCATTGGGTTCACCTTGTAAGAATTTACTGTCATGATTCCAAAGCCATCCTCGGCTTGTAATTCTTCGGTACTCTGCCATCATGTCCGCCCATGAGCAAATTATTAACGTGTGCAGTCGGCGTGGTTCTGGCGGTCGGCCTGGTTTCCTGCGCGGGCAAAAAAGACGCCGCGTCCAAGGGGCCGGCGGGCCCGGTGCCGGTCACCGCGGCGGACGTGGTCCGCAAGGACATGCCGGTGGAAATCCAAACGTTCGGGACCGTGGAGCCGTATTTGGCTGTGACCATCAAGCCCCAGGTCAGCGGCGTGCTCACCAACACCGCCATTGCCGAGGGCCAGGAGGTGAAAGCCGGCGACCTGTTGTTCCAGTTGGATGCGCGGCCGTTCCTTGCCGACTTGGACAAGGCGACGGCGGCCCTGGCCCGCAACCAGGTCCAGAAAGACAATGCCGACAAGGAGGCCGCGCGCCAGGACGAGTTGCTGAAAAAGGGCTTGGCCGCCCAGGACAGTTTCGACGCCGCCCAGACCGCCGCCGCGGCCCTGGCCGCGGCTGTGCGCGCCGACCAGGCCGCCCTGGAGAACGCCCGGCTCCAGCTGGATTACTGCTCCATTACCGCGCCCATGGACGGCCGGGTGGGAAGCCTGGTGGTCGATCCCGGAAACCTGGTGAAAGCCAACGATGCCACGCTGGTGACGATCAACAAGATCCGCCCCATCAAGGTCCGGTTCGCCGTGCCCCAGCAGGAATTGGAAAGCATCATGACCGAGATGGCTCGGGGCACGCTCAAGGTCCAGGCGGTGGTCCCGACGGAAACGGAAACCCGCGAAGAAGGGGTGGTGACCTTTCTTGACAACAACGTGGACGCCGCCACCGGCACGATCAAGCTCAAGGGAACCTTTGCCAACGAAAGCAACCGCCTCTGGCCCGGGCAGTTTGTGCGCATCGTGCTCGTCGTCAAGGTGGACCCGCAGGTACCGGTGGTCCCGGCCCAGGCGGTGCTGGCGGGCCAGAAAGGCAACTATGTGTTTGTCATCAAGCCGGACTTGTCGGTGGAGGACCGCCTGGTGACGGTGGCGCGGCGCGTGGCGGAGGAGCTCGTGATCGCCAGCGGCCTGGAGGCGGGCGAGCGGGTGGTCACCGACGGCCAGCTGCGGCTCGGGCCCGGCAGCCGGGTGGAAGTGAAGTAGCGGATGAACATCGCCGCCCCATTCATCCGGCGCCCGGTCATGACCACCCTGGTCATGTGCAGCATCCTGCTGTTCGGCCTGGTGGCGTATCGCCAGTTGCCGGTCAGTGACCTGCCCAACGTGGATTTCCCGACGATCGCCGTGTCCGCGAGCCTGCCGGGCGCCAGCCCGGAAACCATGGCGTCGGCCGTCGCCACGGTGCTGGAGAAACAATTCTCGACCATCGCCGGCCTCGACTCCATGAGCTCGATCAGCGTCCTCGGCTCAAGCCAGATCACCCTGCAATTCAACCTGGACCGTGACATCGACAGCGCGGCCATGGACGTGCAGGCGGCCATCGCGCGCGCAAACCGGCAGCTGCCGAGCGATATGCCGTCCCCGCCGTCCTACAACAAGGTTAATCCCGCGGACCAGCCGATCCTCTACATTGCCATGACCAGCCCGACGCTGTCGCTTTCCGACCTGGACGAGTACGGCGAAAACATGCTGGCCGAGCGCATCTCGATGGTCAACGGGGTCTCGCAGGTGCAGGTGTTCGGTTCGCAGAAATACGCCACGCGCATCCAGATGGATCCGCTACGCCTGGCGGCGCGCGGGATCGGCCTGGACGAGGTGGTCGAAGCCATCCGCTCGGGCAATGTCAACCTTCCCACCGGCATCCTCTATGGCCCCCACAAGGCCTTCACCCTCCAGGCCAACGGCCAGTTGATGACCGCCGCCGACTACCGCCCGTTGATCGTTGCCTACCGCAACGGCGCGCCGGTCCGGCTGGAAGAGCTCGGCCAGGTCCGCGACGGCGTGGAGAACAACAAGGTGGCGGCCTGGTTCTGCGCGTCCAATAACATGCAGCGCGCGGTCATGCTGGCGATCATGCGCCAGCCCGGCATGAACACGGTCAAGGTGGCCGACGACGTCAAGGCGATCCTGCCCACCTTCCGCGACCGGCTGCCCGAGTCGGTCGCCATGCAGATCCTGTATGACCGCAGCCGGCCGATCATGAACTCGGCCAAGGACGCTCAGGACACCCTGGTGCTGACCTTCTTCCTGGTCGTGCTGGTGATCTTCACGTTCCTGCGCAGCTTCCGCGCCACGCTGATCCCCAGCCTGGCCCTGCCCATGTCCATCATCGGCACCTTCGCGGTCATGGCCTTGCTGGATTACAGCCTGGACAACCTGTCCCTGATGGCGCTGACGCTCTCGATCGGGTTCGTGGTGGACGATGCGATCGTGATGCTGGAAAACATCGTGCGCCACGTGGAGATGGGCAAGGACCGCCTGGACGCGGCGCTGGACGGCGCCCAGGAGATCGGCTTCACGATCGTCTCCATGACCCTGTCGCTGGCGGCGGTGTTCATTCCCGTCCTGTTCATGGGTGGGCTGATTGGCCGCCTGTTCCGCGAGTTTGCGGTCACCATCGGCGCGGCCATCCTGATCTCCGGGTTCATCTCGCTGACCCTGACCCCGATGCTCTGCAGCCTGTTCCTGCGTGGGGCGCACCAGGCCAAGCCGGGCCGCTTGTATGCGGCCACGGAACGCGGGTTCACCGCGGTGCTTAATTTCTATGACCGGACCCTCGTCTGGGCCCTGGATCGCCCGCGGCTGGTCATGGTGGTGTCGCTGATCATCCTGGTGGCCACGGTCTGGCTTTTCAAAACAACCCCCAAGGGGTTTATCCCCAGCGAAGACCTGGACATGATCTTTTGCCAGACCGAATGCATCGAGGGCATATCCTACGATTCCATGGTCGCCCACCAGCAGGCGCTGGCAGCCATCGTGATGCAGGACCCCAATGTCTTTTCCTTCATGGCCAGCGTCGGGTCGCGGGGCTCCAGCGGCGCTAACACCGGGCGTTTCTTCATCCGCCTCAAGCCGCGGGCGCAGCGCAAGCTCAACGCCGAGGGGGTCATTCAGGCGCTGCGGCCCAAGCTGGCCACCGTGCCGGGGATCAAGTCTTACCTGCAAAATCCATCCAGCCTGTCGGTCGGCGGGCGCATGACCAAGAGCCAGTACCAGTACTCGCTCCAAGGGCCGGACACCGACGAGTTGTATCATTACGCCATGACGCTCATGGATCAGATCGATGACCTGCCCGGGGTCCAGGACGTCACCAGCGACCTGCAGCTCAAGAACCCTGAGCTGGACGTGCAGATCAACCGCGACCTGGCGTCCTCGCTGGGCATTTCGGCCGGGCAGATCGAGGGCACGCTGCTGAATGCCTACGGGTCCCGGCAGGTGTCCACGATCTATGCCCCGAACGATCAGTACCAGGTGATCCTCGAGCTGTTGCCCCAGTATCAAAACAACCCCGGGGTGCTGGATTTGCTCTTCGTGCGCTCCAGCCAAGGCAAGCTGGTCCCGGTCAAGGCGCTGGCGCGCATCACGGACTCCACCGGCCCGTTGAGCATCAACCATGCCGGCCAGTTGCCGGCCGTGACGATCTCCTTCAACCTCAAGCCGGGCATGGCGCTCGGGCAGGCCGTGGACGCGATCAACAAGCTGGCGCGCAAGACCGTGCCCGCCAGCATCGTGACCAGCTTCCAGGGCACGGCGCAAACGTTCCAGTCCTCGGTCAAGGGCATGGGGATGCTGCTGCTGCTCGCCATTGTGGTGATCTACATCGTGCTGGGCATCCTCTACGAGGATTTCGTTCACCCGATCACCATCCTGACCGCGCTGCCGTTTGCCGGGTTCGGCGCGCTGGTCACGCTGCGGATGTTCGGCGATGATCTTTCCCTCTACGCGTTTGTCGGCATCATCATGCTCGTGGGCCTGGTCAAGAAAAACGGGATCATGATGGTCGACTTCGCCATCGAGGCCCGCCGCAAGGAGGGCAGGGACGCGCGCACTGCCATCCACCAGGCCTGCCTGATCCGGTTCCGCCCCATCATGATGACCACCGTGGCGGCGCTCATGGCCGCGCTCCCGATCGCCATGGGGCTCGGCGCCGGCGGCGAGTCGCGCCGCTCGCTCGGCCTCGCCGTGGTCGGCGGCCTGCTGTTTTCGCAGACCCTGACGCTCTATGTCACCCCGGTTTTCTACATGCTGATGGAGCGCATGCAGGAACGCCGCCGCGCGCGGCGGCGGCTCCGCCAGGGCGCGGCCATGCCCGCCGTGGCTACCGCGTTGATCCCCCTGCTGCTCTTGGTCGCGACCGTGTCCTGTTCCACCGGCCGGCCGGCCGACACCTACGTGGGGCCCGCGGACCCGGCCGCGGCCCGGCCCGTGGAAGAGCGCGCCGCCGCGCCGCAAACCGGGCCGCTGGCGCTGACGGTCCAGGAGACCATCCTGCTCGGGTTGGAAAACAACCAGGCCTTGAAGCTCCAGCGGCTGGATCCGAAGATTGCCCAGACCTTTGCTTCCCAGCAGGCCGCGGTCTTCGACCCCGTGCTGGCCGCTTCCGGGTCGTACCAGGACCAGCAGGCCGAACAGGCGCTGCGCGCGGGCCCGCCCACCAACTACGAGGCCCGGACCACCAGCGGGCAGGTGGCCCTGACCGAGAAGCTCCCGACCGGCACCCGGGTCAACGCGCAGGGCACGACCACGCTGCTGGATTCCTCGCTCTACAGCGACCCGTTTGGCTCCACCCGCGCGGGCGTCTCGCTCACCCAGTCGCTGCTGCAGGGCTTCGGCATGGCGGTCAACCTGGCCAGCCTGCGCCAGGCGCGCCTGGACACGCTCTCCTCCGAGTACGAGCTGCGTGGCTTTGCCGAGGCGCTGATCGCCCGGCTCGAGACCGCCTACTGGGAGTACGCCCTGGCCCGGCGCCAGGTGGACATCGTGACCAACTCGCTCAAGGTCGCGGAGCAGCAGTTGGCCGACACCGAGGGCCGGGTGGCCGTGGGCAAGCTGGCCACCATCGAGCTGGCCGCGGCCCGGGCGGAGGTGGCCTCGCGCCACGAGGCGTTGATCGCCGCCAGCAGCGCCCGGGAAAAGGCGCGGTTGATCCTGCTGCAGGTGGTCAACCCGCCGGGCACCAACCTCTGGCAGCGCGACATCACGCTGCTCGATCCGCCGGCCGATCCCGGCGGCCGGCTGGACGACGTGGAGGCGCACGTTGCCGTGGCCCTGCAGCAGCGGCCCGAGCTGAACCAGGCCCGGCTGAACATCCAACGCGGCACGCTCGAGGTGGTCAAGACCAGGAACGGCCTGCTCCCCAAGCTGGACTTGTTTGCCAACCTTGGCCGCACCGGCTACGCGGAGTCGTTCGGATCTACCATTTCCAAGGTGTCAAGCTCCGACCACCCGGACTACACGGTCGGGGTGATGCTGGAGTACCCCTTGGGCAACCGCGACGCCGAGGCGCGCCACGAACGCGCCGCCCTGGGCCTGGACCGCAGCCGCGAGGCGCTGGACAACCTCCAGCAACTGGTGGAGGTGGATGTGCGCACAGCCTATATTGATGTGTTGCGCGCCAGGGAGGAAATCGCCGCGACGGCCGCGACCCGCCAGTTCCGCGAGGAGGCCATGCGGGCCGAGAACGAAAAGTTCAACGTGGGCAAATCCACCACGCTGCTCGTGGCCCAGGCTCAGCGGGATTACCTGTTCAGCCAGGTGGCCGAAATCCGCAGCGTGATCAACCACTTGCAGTCCCTGGTCCAGTTGTACCGCCTGGAAGGCTCCCTGCTCGAACGCCGCGGCATCGTCGCGCCGGCGGCGCCCGCGGCACGGTAACGCCCAGGCCAGCAAAGAACGTGATACACGGCATCGGCATATTCGATTCTGATGCTCCGGGCCATGAACGTCAGATTTCCTGATCTCGACCGAAGAACGGGCCAAATTTCCGGAAAATGATTTGGCACATTTGGGGGCGTGACAAGGGGGGGGGCCATGGCGGATTCTTGGGGTGAAAAGCGATCCCGTGCGGGATCAAAAACCCACAGCGCGGCGCACGCCAGCCTGCCGGTTCTGGAAGTCCGCCGTTTGACCAAGACCGGGCATCAGACCGCCATCATCCGGGTCCATCGCATGAGTTGCCCAGCCCACGACAAAGCCGTCGCCGCCCTTTTCGATGATCTCAATCAGGCCGATTTCCGCCATCCTGAAACTGGCATGCGCTTGATCTACCGGCTCGCGTGATTACGGCCCGAAAGTGCCAGCCCTTTTTCCGGCGAGATCAGGAAATCTGAAGGTACAGCTCTATGGCCTCTAGAGGGTTCATAATATTTGTCTGCTAATGTTGCCTGCAGACGGTCCGGATGAAACCGACCCCTATCAAGATGGGTGGTCACGGGGTGATGGAGGGACGGGTTCCACCCCGTTCGCTATCCGGATAAATATTCTGCAAAACGCTATGACGCGGAACGGGAGCCCCGCGCCACGTCGTGGCACGGCCCTCCCGGGCCGTGGCTGATGTTCTCCGGTGGTCGCGTCAATAGCGCCGCGGCGCCGCGGTGATATGGCCTATTGTGAATCCTATTGTGAATCCGCTTCAGTCGGGCTCTGGGTATGCTATGATGGGCATGGGAGGTGCGTCATGAACAAGGTAATGACACAGTGCATTCGCCGGCGCAGCCAGGCCACTTTCATGGGGCGGCCGTGGCTGGATATCGCCATCGGGCCCGACCTGGATAAAGGCGAGATCCGCGGTCATGCCCGGGGCATCGTGGCCATCGGCGACCTGGCCGGTGGGTGGCTGGCGATCGGCGGCATCGCCTACGGCGGGGTGGCGGTGGGCGGCGCGGCCGTCGGGTTGGTGGCGGTGGGCGGGGTCGGATTGGGCCTGCTGGCGCTGGGGGGCGTGGCGATCGGGGGCGCCGTGGCGGTGGGCGGAGTGGCGGTGGGCGCGGTGGCGCTGGGCGGGGCCGCCTGGGGCTACTATGCGTGCGGGGGCGCGGCGCAGGGAGTGCACGTGGTGTCCGCCACCCGGCGCAGCGCCGAGGCGATCGAATTTTTCAAGGCCTGGCTGCCGGGCGTTTCCGGCCGTTGAGGTCAGGGCTCGCCAATCAGCCCGCGGACCCACTCGATCATGCTTTCGTCGTGGAAGCTGCTCTTGGTCAGGTAGTGGTTGGCGCCCGCCTCGAGGCCGCGCAAGCGGTCTTCCTCGCGGTCCTTGTAGGACACGATCATGACCGGGAGATCTTTCAGCCGCGGGTGCTGGCGCACCTTGCGCACGAGCTCGATGCCGTCCATGCGCGGCATGTCCACGTCCGTAACCAGCAGGTCAAACCCGCCGTTTTGAAGCGTGTTCCACCCGTCGCTGCCGTCGACGGCCAGGGTCACGGCGTACCCGTGGTTGGCCAGCAGCTTGCGTTCCACCTCGCGCACGGTCAGGGAGTCGTCCACCACCAATACGGATTTGCGGGCGCGGGCCTTTTCCTGGCGGCTTTCCGCCACGCGGGCCGGCTTGCCGCGCGCCAGCAGGTGGTCAATGGCCCGGACCACCGCGTCCGGGTCGAGGATCAACGTGGGCGACCCATCCTCGAGGATGGCGCCGGCGCTCACCAGCGGGAAATGGCCCAAGGCCGGCGCCAGCGGGATCACCACCAGTTCCCGGCCGCCGAGAAAGCGGTCCACCACCAGCCCATACTGGTTCAGGCGGTCGCTGATCACGGCCACGCACCACGGCCGGTCTTCCGGGGCGGACAAGGGAAACTGCATGATGTTGCGCGCATGGACAATGCCCACGTGCCGGCCTTCCAGCGTGAAGTACAGCCGGTCTTCCATGCTTTCCAGGGCCTCGGGCCGGATTTCCAGCAGCCGGTCGATGCGCGCCAGCGGGAGCGCGTAGGGCTCGCCCTGCACCTCAAGCAGCAGCGCGCGCAGCACGGACAACGTCAGCGGCAACTGGAGGTGGAAGGCCGTGCCTTCGCCGGCCTGGGTGGTGATCTCGACCGTGCCGCCGACTTCGCGCACCATGGCCTGCACCACGTCCAGCCCCACGCCGCGTCCGGAGATGTCCGTGACTTTCTCGGCCGTCGAAAACCCGGGCAGGAACAGGAACTCCAGGGTTTCTTCGGGGGTGAGCTGCTCCGCCATCTCCGGGGTGATCAGCCCGCGCTTCACGATGGAGCGCTTGAGGCTTTCCATCTCGATGCCGCGGCCATCGTCCTGGACCGTGATGTGGAGGATCCCGGCGCGGTGCTGGGCATCGAGGATGATGCGGCCGGCCGGCGGCTTGCCGGCCCGCGCGCGCAGCTCGCGCGACTCGAGGCCGTGGTCCACGGCGTTGCGCACCAGGTGGGTGAGCGGCGCTTCCAGGCGCTCGAGGATGTCGCGGTCCACGGCGGTGGTTTCGCCGCGCACCTCGAAAATCGCGTCTTTGCCGAGGTCGCGCGCCAGGTCGCGCACCATGCGCGGGAATCCGGCCAGGCCGTCGGTGAACGGGCGCATCCGGCTGGCGATCACCTCGTTGTACAGGCGGTCCGCCAGCATCTCGAGACGCCGCGAGTAGCCCGTGGCATCGGCGAGGTGGGCGAGGAGCCCCGTGCGCAGCCGGTCGCCGGACTCGAGCGCTTCCGCCAGCAGTTGCTGCGCCGCGTCCGGCGCGGCGGCCCGGTCCTGTTCCAGCGCGGCTTGCGCTTTTTCAAGCCGGGCGGTTTGGTCGCGCTGCAGATTCTTTAAGTGGAGCAGGGCGGGGATGAACGACTGCGCGGATTTCACCTGCACCAGCAGTTCCCCGGCCAGGCCCATGAGCCGGTTGAGGCTGCCGGCCTGCACCCGGACCGTCGTACGGTCCACCTGGCCGACCGCCGGCGCGCCGGCGGCGGGGGGCGCGGCCGGGGCGGCGGGCGCCGGGGCGGCCTTGGGTTCGGTCACTGGGGGCGGCGGTGCGGGTTGCGGGG
>CAZAYP010000118.1:0-12873 GCA_964489425.1 uncultured Verrucomicrobiota bacterium
TCTCCATCCATTCCAGATTATTCTTTCCCGCCAAGCCGCTAAGCCGCCAAGAAGTCAGATCCGACTTTGCGTCTCTGTGCCTTGGTGTGAAAATATTCCGGCCCCGATTCCTGCATGGCTGGCTGGACGCCTTCAGCGGCTCGGTGAGACACCGCGCCTGCCGGCAGATCTGCGGCCAGGTAGGGCGAACGGTCCCCGTGAGCCGTCCTGTCTTTCCGGACATTCATTATGAAAAACCCTATGTGATCTCCACGTCGGTGGCGGTCTCGGGCAGGTTGAGCATGGTTTTGAGCTGGCCCACGTCCAGCGGGCTGGCGGCCGGCTGGGCCGCGGGTGCCGTTTCCTGTTCTGCCATGGTGCGTTGTCCTTTCTCCGGGCAAAAGAAAAGGCGGCAACCTGGTTACTTGGCACCAAGTTGCCGCCTTCTCTGGGATGCGTCGCGGTTAATTACGCCGCGCCGTCGCCCGGTTTTTTTTCTTTCGCTTTACAGCTTCGTTTTTACTCCGGATGGGGTGGAAAGTCAAGGAATGGGTGATGGAGATTTTATATGCTTCTTTCAAATATGGCTTGACAAACCATATCTCTTGGCCACAATAACGTGCTATTAATATTGAATACTGCAATATACTTTAAAATAGAACGAACGTGAGGCCATCACACATGAGATTTCATTGCGTCGCTGCAATTCTGTTGCTTTCCTCATTCTGTTTTGCTGAGCAAGCAGATTTACCCCAACGGCTCTCGATAACGCCTGCGGTCGCTGATGATATGGCTCTAACGCTTGGTTTTTATGCTGGTCAGAAATTAACATTATCGATTCTTGAGAGCAATTTTCCAAATCATCGGCCAGCATTAGAAAGGGCACAAGCAATGTTTGAATACAGATTTGGCGCAGCAATCAAGAATATTGATACTATACTTACTCGCGAGAGCGCTGATTGGCGCACCAACAAAACTACTTTCGTTAAGCAAATAAAAGAACATATTAATGGGAACTTGACCGAATCCGACGCGCTAAGATTTGTTGATATAATCAACCAGCGCGCAAGCGGTAATATTGAAAGCCCAATACTCGAGATCCTTCTGATCTATGATCCCACTTATATGCAACAGCCCGCCATGGAGTTCTCCGATGGTTTTGCCGGCACATTTGATACTGCAAGCCGCGATAAATCCAAGGGGTTGGATTTGACATTGCGGTATCCAATGAGCTGGGAGGCCAAAGAAGGGCGCAGGCCCAATATTGTTCAAGTCTTCGTTAGCAAAAATGGCAGGGGAGAAGAATCAATTGTATTTGGCGTGAAAGAGATTTCGCTCTCCGACGGTCAATTATATGATTCTTCAGAACTATTTTCAGATGAATCAATACAAGACATGTTGCCACCGTATTCTACATTCGTTAGTGCAAATCGCATTAATCTGGATGGTCAACCGGGATGCGTTGTTGAGTTTGACACTCAGCAGCAAACTGCCGTTGGTGACATAGTGTCAATAAACACGCAATATATTACATACTATGATGGAAAGCTCATTTATATTTTGTGCAGTTTAAGCGCATTGGGGCCAGAGCGGGACCAGCTAAATGAGCGCCACAAAAAGTACGCGCAATTATTTAAGCTGATTGCAAATTCGCTAGTTATTAGGAATCAATACAAAAAATGAGGCCAAGGGAGCATGAGGGAATCTATGAATCAACCACTAAAGAAGCCATCTCTATTCGTAGTAATAAGCGCATGGACACTATTGTCATTGTCTTTAATCAGCGCTTGGTCGAATGCCGCGAGGCCGCATGAGCGAGAGAATTTAATCAGTACGGCATATGGCAATCCATCGGGCAGAAACATGTCACTTGCGATGGCGCAACTTGTCGGTGCTAATATTGTGGGTATTCTCGCCTGCATATTGGGCATACATATGGCCAAGCGCGGCAAGACGAGCGGAAAACTGGTGGCTATTTTGGCTGCTTGTGGCATTATTATTAATTGTTATGGACTAACAAAGCCGTCGGGCTGGAGGAATATTATCGATTACAATATGTCTAATCAGGTAATATGCCCGTCGGGCAGCGAATTTACATTCATTTTTCCCCATAAATATAAAACCAGGCAGGCCGATAGTGGCGGCAAGCATATTTTATTGTACGAATCAGCGGACTCAAACGCTACGGCGTACTGCCGCGCCGAGGTGGCTCAATACGACACCATTGAACTTGAGCAAGTAGATCTTAACATCACATTAAGCAAACAGCTTGGAGTGCTATACTTAGACAAACCGTCAATCACAATTGCAAATGAAAAGGGCATTAGAATTGGAACGTATTCGGGCATGAAGGATATAGCTGGTCATTTGATGCAGTATTACGGGAAAGTGTATTTGGGCCGCCATACAATGCTTACCTGTTTTGTTATTGATCCTGCTGAATATTTTCCATCAAAAGACACCGTCCTATTTTTCCAAAGCATTAAATGATGAAATTGTATCAACAATATATATGAGGCACCTCGGTCTTGCAAGATCTGCAGAGTCGGTCGTCTGAATTATTTATCTGTTGTGTGGTATAAGGGGATGAAATGACGCAAGTCGTCCGTCGCGTGAAAGAACGCAATCGCTCATACGCCAATATAAGGCTTGACTCGGGAGAGAGCATTCTTATCTCGCTCGCTTCAGGGCAAGATGGCGGGACGCATTGCCGTGGCATCATATTCAAATTGGCATTTTTTGGTTGGATTCCCATAAAGCGACTATGGACGCTGGACGGACTTCTGGACTTCGTGTTGAGCGATAACGAGGAAGTAAACACCACCTCGAACAACTGCATTGATTATCTTATCAAATACTTGGGTGCATGCCATTCAGTTGACGAAGTAATAAAGAAGTGTCAGGAGGCTCGTGACAGAACAACATTAAAAATATAGCAACCTAGTAGATGTTCGCTTTTGGAAAAGGCATATTACGATATTGCCAACATTCAAGGAAATAAGATAGAACGAGAATGTTGATGAAACACTTCCGACAGGAAAGAGAGCAAAATGTTTGGGTTTGGTAAAAAATCGATACACGAGCCGGAGGAGCAGCAAATCAAGGATTTAGAGAACTACCCGGCGTTAATGCGAGATTTAATACTCATTGGTGAAAGCTGCGATCAAATTACAGGTGCGATTGGTGAATACGGAAGGGCACCGACCAATCCTATTCCTGTAAATGGACTGCTTGGAATATACAAATACCTTGGTAAACTTTCAGCGCCAAGTGGCATTTCCTATTTCTTCCATCGAGTATGCAGTGTCAACGTAGGATCGTCGAAATATCCTATTGATGTCTATGAGCTAGTTGCTATGGATTCATCAACATGGGATCTGCTTTTCATTGACATGTATCACCCGAGACGGTCGAATATTGCTCCAAAAGGTATGACTCTGCGCCCTTATGAGAAGAAAATTGGAGATCATCCATTTGCTTATGGCGTTGACAGCCAACTCCAGAATTTCCCTTAGGGCAGTAGGGGTCAGTCCGAGCATAGTTGCAGAATCGAATTGACATGCAGGAAAGATAATAGGGAACTGGTCAAATGCTTAGATGCACAGAATCGAATTTGCTGGGAGGCGGTATATCAGCCTGATGAGTGACTACCACCACCAAGAAGTTGCAACTATGCTCGGACGACCCCTTTTTCCCTTTTTCTTCCTCGGCCGTGATTAGCGAACGTCCCGCCGGGTCTTTTCTTGGCGTTCTTGTGCCTTGACGGGAGAATAATCCGCTTAGCCACGGCCATGAAGCCGATGGCGGGGGGGGGGAGTCTGGGCTGAATGAACTGCTTGACCGCCAGTCCATTGACGTGTATAAGCGAACTAATAGTATGAAATTGCACAATCAGGCGGTGGGGGTATGATTCCTCGGGCATTAAGCGCACCTGTGCGGGCGGCCGCGGGGATGTACCCGGTAATAACCATCACCGGGCCGCGCCAGTCCGGCAAAACCACCCTGTGCCGCGCGCTGTTTCCCCACCTGCCTTATTACAGTTTCGAGGCGCCGGATATCCGCCTCATGGCCCAGGACGACCCCAGGGGATTGCTGGCCCAGTGCCCGGGTGGCGCCGTGTTGGACGAAATTCAGCGGGTGCCGGACCTCGCCTCCTATCTCCAGGAACTGGTGGATGCCCCGGCGTTCAAGGGGCTGTTCGTGTTGACGGGCAGCCAGAACCTGGCGTTGCTGCAGACGGTCTCGCAATCGCTGGCCGGCCGCTCAGCGGTGTTCACCCTGGCGCCGTTTTCCATGGCCGAGCTGCGTGACGCGGGCGTGGCGACCGGCTCCGTGGATGAATGGATCTTCCGCGGGTTTTACCCGCGCATCTATGACCGCCATGTGCCACCCTCGCGTTTCTATAGCGACTACATTGCCACGTATCTGGAACGCGACCTGCGGGCCTTGCGCGCGGTCCACGACTTGACGCAGTTCCAGCGGTTCGTGGGCTTGTGCGCGGGCCGGGTGGGCGCGCCCATCAACATGGAGTCGCTGGGCAACGAGGCGGGCGTGAGCCAGCGCAGCGCGCGCCTGTGGCTGGAGTTGCTGGAAGCCAGCTATCTCGTGTTCCGGTTGCCGCCGTGGTTCCGGAACGTCAACAAGCGCCTGGTGAAAACGCCGAAAATATTTTTTTACGACACCGGGCTGGTGGCGCACTTGCTGGGCATATCCGCACACGAACAACTGGTGAACCATCCCTTGCGCGGCGCGTTGTTCGAAAACCTGATGGTGGCCGAGGCGCTCAAGCAGCGCCTGAACCAGGGCGGCCGGCATGATTTGATGTTTTACCGCGACAGCCATGGCCACGAGGTGGACCTGGTTATCCCGTCAGCCCAGGGGTGCCAGGCCATTGAAATCAAATCCGCGGCCACCTTCCAACGGGATTTTCTCAAGGGTCTGGACCAGTTTGCGCGGGTGTTCTCGGAGAATACAAGGCGGATGCTGGTCTATACCGGCGCCCAGCAACTGCGGACTCACGACACCGATATTGTTCCCTTTGAGCAAATGACCGGCATGTTGCCGCCGGCATCCCCGCCGGACGCCAATCCAACGACCCCTGGTCTATTGCATTGACGCCACCGGCAGCATGGGCGGCCTGATCGGCAAGGTCAAGGAATCGGCGCTCAAGTTTCATGACGATCTGCAGCGCAAGCTGGCGGAAAAGCAAAAGCATATCGATATCCTGCGCATCCGGGCGATCGTGTTTCGGGACTTTTACTGCGATGGCCCGGCCGCGTTGCAGGCATCGCCGTTCTTCAAGCTGCCGGACGAGGCCCAGAAGTTCAGCGGATTTGTTGGCTCAATCCAGGCATGCGGCGGCGGTGGTGATGTGGCTTGTGGTGCCGAAGCCCTGGCCCTGGCCATACGGTCAGACTGGAACAAAACCGGGGACAAGCGCCGCCAAGTGATCTTGCTGTTCACCGACGTTTGCGCGCACCCCCTGGAGGCGCACAGCGGCTCCAAGCCCCCCAACTACCCGGCTGACATGCCCGCGGATTTCAACGGCCTGACAGACCTGTGGGAAGGGCAGACCATGAGCAAGCCCGCCGGGCGCCTTATCCTTTTCGCCCCGGACGCCGCGCCATGGGCTGACATTGCCACGCATTGGGAGCAGACCATTCAATACGCCTCCAAAATCGGCGACGGCCTGGCAGATCAGGACTACGCCACCATTCTGGACGCGATCGCGAATAGTGTTTGATCCGGGCTCGTGACGCCTCGCCGAAACGCGGGTGGCATTTACCTGGTCAGACTTGACCAAGCCAAGCTTTTGGGGTAAACTATTTTCAAATGAAAACAATGGTCAATATTTACGAGGCGAAAACGAGGTTTTCGCAACTGGTGGACGAGGTGGAGAGCAAAGGCGCCACCCTGGTGATATGCCGCAACAAGAAGCCGGTGGCCGACCTGGTGCCCCACCGGTCCGCGGCCGACCCGTTGCGGCCAGACCCGACCCTGGCCGGCGCCGTGTTTCACGGCGATCCGTGCGCACCGCTCCCGGCCGCAGATTGGCCCAAGAGCCTGCAATGAGCCTGCTCTTGGACACTCATGCGCTGGTCTGGCTGGCTTCGGACCCTGCCCAGCTTTCGGAACCGGCCGCGGCGGCGATTCGCAGCCAGCCGGCTGCGTTGCACGTCTCGGTCGTGAGCGCGTGGGAAATCGCCATCATGGTCAAACGCGGTCGGTTGACCCTGCCGATGACGCCAGACAAGTACCTGGCGCGAGTTGTGGCACACCATGGCCTCATTGAACTGCCGTTGTCCCGCGCGGTTGTGTTGCGCTCCGTAGCGCTACCGGATATTCACCGGGACCCCTTTGACCGGGTACTGATTGCCGAGTGCATGGAACAAGGCATGGCGCTCATAACCCGCGACCGGGTGATTGCCCGGTATCCGGGCATACAGACGATTTGGTGAGCCGGAAGCAGTAGTCGCGAGATCACTGGCGCAATCCCCACACCCGCATGCTTGGGCTAATCCAAGCCCGCCATGTTGGGATACCCCCTGCCTGTCAATGAAAAGCGCTTGGCGTTCGGCTGTAGCCGCCCTGCTGTGTCAGGGCGTTCCGGCTGCCAGACACGTCGGCACAGCGACGTGGCTACAACTTCGGATGGCCGGGGCCGGCGGGCCGTGTGCGAACACAATCTGCCGGGGCCATCCGATCCGGCTGCGAACCGCTTCCGGGTCAATCGGGATGCGCAGGATGTCGTTTGTGAACTGGTCCTGTGGGGCGGTTTGAAAAATGAAAGGCTTGAAAACCTCGCGATTTTCAAGCCTTTCTAACTGGTGGAGAGTATGGGAGTCGAACCCACGACCTCCTGAATGCCATTCAGGCGCTCTCCCAACTGAGCTAACTCCCCAGTCCGGATACCGTTGATCGGCGCCAAAATATGCCAGCATGGCGCCGATGTCAACACGATGTTGCCCTTTTTTATGGGGCCGATTTACCAGTTGACGCGGCGCGTTCCGGTGGTATAAACGACCAACATTTTTGTTCGCGGCACAGGTCATCTATTTGGAGTGCGCTGCCATGCCCAAGGCTACGGTTTTCGATCGGCTCGACAAGGTAAAGGATTTGCCGACCCTCCCGGCGGTCCTGGAAAAACTGAACACGGAACTGCGCAACCCGCAAACCGGCACCAACCGCATTGCCGCGATCATCGAGGACGATCCGGCCATGATGGCGCGGATCCTCAAGGTGGTTAACTCGCCGGTCTACTCGAGCGGCCAGCCGATCACCTCGTTGCAGTTGGCGGTGACGCGCATGGGCCTGAACGCGGTGAAAAACGTGGCCCTGGCCACGTCGGTGTTCACGGCGTTCACGGGCCAGACCGTGATGACCAACTTTAACCGCAACGAGTTCTGGCGGCACAGCATCTGCACCGGCGTGGCCATCAACGTGCTCTCGGTCCGCTACAAGGCATCGCTGAAAAAACGTTACGGCAAGGATCTCCTGCACCTGGTCGGCCTGCTGCACGACATCGGCAAGATCATCTTTGCGCACTATTTTGCGGATGACTTCACGGTGGCGATCCACCTGGCGCAGGAACAATATGTCCCGCTCATCGAAGCCGAGGAGGAGTCGCTCGGCATGGGCCACGAGGCGGTGGGCGCGTGGCTGGGGCGCAAGTGGAACCTGAGCCCCGAGCTGCTGGCGGCCATCAAGGGCCATCACCGGCCGGAAACCATTGAGCCGGAAAACCGCGAGCTGGCCGAGCTGTGCTACTATGCCAACGCCATCTGCAACCTGGCCAAGCTGGGCAATGGCTCCGACCCCGTGGTGCCGGACATCTACGCGGGCGCCGAAAAGCAGTTCAAGATCCGCCCGGAAGAGTTGCCGGACATCATCCGCGAAACCAGGGAATCCGCCGGCCAGTCCGAGGTGCTGATGTCCGTGATGGGGTCCTGAGCCGCGGGCGCGGCGCGCGCGGCGGCGGCCGGCGGGTCACGCCGGGTCCGGCATGTTCCAGATGGCATCCTTGAGGTCGGCGCCGGTAAGGTCGGCGCCCGTGAAGTCGGCCTGGGCCAGGTTGGCGCCGGCCAGCAGGGCGCCCCGCAGGTTGGCGCGCCATACCCGCGCGCCTTCCAGGTTGGCGCCGTGCAGCACGGCGCAGCTTAAGTTCGCGTCGCTCAAGTCTGCGGATTTGAGGTTGGCTTGGATCAGGTTGGCCTGGCTGAGATCCGCGCCCCGCAGGTCTGCCCCTTCCAGCGCCACCTGGAACGCGTTGCCCTCGATCATCACCGCTCCGGTCAGGATGCAGTGGGAGAAGTTGGCTTCGCGCAGGTTGGCAAACTTGAGGCAGGCCCGGGTGAGGTTGGTTTTCAAGGCCACGACGCGGCTCAGGCAGGCCTCGGTCAAATCGGCCGACTCCAGGCGCGCCCAGGAAAGGTCGCTGAGCGCCAGGTAGGCCCGGTCCAG
Source organism: uncultured Verrucomicrobiota bacterium (assembly GCA_964489425.1). Lineage (GTDB taxonomy): Bacteria > Verrucomicrobiota > Kiritimatiellia > RZYC01 > CAZAYP01 > CAZAYP01. Next base: position 8,440 of record CAZAYP010000118.1, read on the forward strand.
CCGCGCATGGGTGAGGTCCGTGCCCTTGAGGTCCACGTTGATGCCCGTAATGCGGGTCATGACGGCGTTGGACAGGTTGGCCCAGGAAAGGTCGGCCTCGGAGATATCCGCCTCCACCAGGATGACGCCGCGCATGTCCGCCCGGCTCAAGTTGGCCATGTATAGATCAATCCCCGCGAGATTGGCCCCGACGAGGCTGGCTTCCTTCAAATGCGCATAGGCCAGCGGGGCGCCCGCGGGTGGCGGATCCGTCGTATAATTATCTATGCCTCCGTTGCTCATTTACCTGACATCCTTGTCAGAGAGCTTCTTGCTACGCTTCCATAAACAATGTCAACCCTTGTTCCCTAAGGACCCTTGTTCATATGCGGGCAGATGCTCCCATTTGCATACCTACCATATCGGCAGATTTCACCTTGACTTAACCGATGGGCCGCAGGATAAGCACCATGGGCTAGGGAAGGAAATACGAAGTGTAATGAAATTCTATTTTGACACGGCGGCGACACAGAACCTGGACCAGGCGCTCGATCGCGAGTGGATCGACGCCAACGGGCTTGGTGGGTGGGCCAGTTCCACGATCATCGGGCTGAATACCCGCCGCTATCACGGTCTCCTGGTGGCCGCCACCAAGCCGCCCGTGGGCCGGATGGTGATGCTTTCCAAGCTGGACGAGGCGCTGACGATCGGCAAAGATTACCATGATCTTTCGACCAACGCGTATCCCGGCTTGCGCGCGACCGACGGCTACCAGAACATCGTTTCCTTCACGCGCGAGTTGTTCCCGGTGACCGAGTACCGCGTCGGGCCGGTGCGCCTGCGCAAGACCGTGGCTGCGGTGCACGGTTACAACACCACCGTCATCACGTACGAGCTGCTGGCCGCGCCGCACCCGGTGGAGCTGGAGCTCAAGCCGCTGGTGGCAGCGCGCGAGTTCCACAACCTGGTCCGCGCCAACGATGCGATCAATGCCCGCCCGCAGTTCCAGGACGGCCTGTTCCAGGTGCAGCCGTACCTGGGCGTGCCGCGGCTGTATATCCGGGTGCCGGGCGCGGCGTATCGTTACGAATCCTGCTGGTACGCCAATTTCGAATATTGCCAGGAACGGGCCCGCGGGTTGGACTTCCGCGAGGACCTGTTCTGTTATGGCGCCTTCGTGGTCAAGCTGGCGCCGGGCGCCCGGATCGGGGTCATCGTGTCGACCGAGGATCCCATCGGCCAGGACGCCACGGAGCTGCTGGCCCTCGAGGAGCAGCGCCGGCGCAAGATCGTGGATGCCAGCCCGGTGGACGATGATTTCTTCAAAACCCTGCTGCTGGCGGGCGACCAGTTTATCGTGGCCCGCCGGCGGGCGCTCAAGACCATCATCGCCGGCTACCACTGGTTCTCGGATTGGGGCCGCGATACGATGATTGCGCTGCCGGGCCTGTGCCTCAGCGCCGGCCGCATGGACGATGCGCGCACGATCCTGCAGGCGTACGCCCAGTATGTCAGCCAGGGCATGCTGCCCAACACGTTCCCGGATGTCGGCGAGGAGCCGGCCTATAACACGGTCGACGCCACGCTGTGGTATTTCGTGGCCATCTACCGCTACCTGGGCCAGGCGGGCGATGCCCGGCTGGTGGAGGAGCTGTACCCGGTGCTCAAGGATATCGTCGCCTGGCACGAGCGCGGCACGCGCTATGGCATCAAGGTCGACGCGGACGGGCTCCTGGCCGCGGGCGAGGCCGGTTGCCAGCTTACCTGGATGGACGCCAAGGTGGGTGACTGGGTGGTCACGCCGCGGCAGGGCAAGGCCGTCGAAATCAATGCACTGTGGTACAATGCGCTGCGCATCATGGCCGAGTTGGCGGGCCGGTTTGGAGCGCCGGAAGAGGCCGTGGATTTTGCCCGCAAAGCCGACCGGGTGCAGGCGCGTTTTCCCGAGGTGTTCTGGAACCCGGACCGCGAGTGCCTGTACGACGTGGTGGATGGCGCGCGTGCCGATCCGGCCATCCGGCCCAACCAACTGCTGGCCATCAGCCTGCCGTTCACCCTGCTGTCGGCCGCGCAGGCCGAGAAGGTCCTCAACGTGGTGGAGGAGAAACTCGTCACGCCCGTGGGGTTGCGCAGCCTCGCTCCCGGCGAGAAGGACTACCACCCGGTGTACGATGGCGACGCCCTCCAGCGTGACGGGGCCTATCACCAGGGCACCGTGTGGTCCTGGCTGATCGGTCCGTACGTGATGGCCGTATTCCGCCTCAAGGGCCGCGAGGAAGCGCGGCGCCGTGCGGCGCCGATGCTGGAGCGGATCAAGGAACACCTGGCCCAGGGCGGCATCGGCACGATCTCGGAAATATTTGACGCCACCCCGCCGTATGAACCCAAGGGCTGCATCGCCCAGGCCTGGAGCGTGGGCGAGATCCTGCGGGTCTGCCGCGAGGTTCTTTTGGGTGGCGCGCCGCCGCCACCCGCCGCGCCGCCCGTCCCGCCGGAGGCCGGACCCGCCGCTTGACGCGGCCGGCTGGCCGGGCTCAGGGCTGGGCGACCACGAAGCAGGACTGGCCCCGGACCGGCGGGACCAGGCGTTCCCAGGCGGAGAGATAGGGCACCAGCTTGTCCACCAGGCGCGCTTTGGCCGGCAGGATCAACGTGCGGCGCCGCACCCGGCTGGTCCACCACCAGCCCAGCAGGCCGACAAAGTTCACGTAGCGCGCATGGACCAGCCGCAGCCCTGCGGACTCCAGCTTGTGCGCCAGTTCCCGTCGGGTGTAGCGGCGGTAGTGGCCCAGGGCCTGGTCCAACGCGCCGTAGGCCGGCCGGCCGGCCGGCACATAAAGCAACAGCCGGCCGCCGGGAGCCAGCATCCGCCGCATCCGGACCAACCCGGCCACGTCGTCCTGGATGTGCTCCAGGACATTGACACACACGACCGTGTCAAACGCGGCTTCCGGCAGATCCGGCCGGGGAATGTCTTCCAAGGTGCCGGCCGCGACCCGGATATTGCGGTGCACGGCCGCCATCTCGGCAAGCGCGGCGGCGTACCGCGGCTCAGGTTCCAGGCAGGCGAGGCTTTTACGGTCCAGCAGGAACCGGGTAATGTTCCCGCACCCGCTGCCCACCTCCAGCACGGCGTCGCCCAGGTACGGCCGCAGCAGGTAATAAATCCAGTGGTTGTAGTTATACGTGTCTTTGAGCAGGTCCAGGCTGTGGTCCAGGCAGTTGGGTGGATCGCTCATGGCCGGCCGGCTGGTCAAATGTCCAGGTTCTGGACATTCAGGGCGTTTTTCTCAATGAACTGGCGCCGGGGCTCCACCTCGTCGCCCATGAGGATGGAGAACATTTCATCGGCCCGCACCGCATCCTCGAGGATCACCTTGACCAGCTTGCGGTTTTCGGGCTGCATCGTGGTTTCCCAAAGCTGCTCGGGATTCATCTCGCCCAAGCCTTTGTAGCGCTGGATGGTCAGCCCCTTGCGGCCCAGGTTGCGCACCTGGTTCAGCAGGTCCAGCAGCGAGACCACGGGGATTTTCTGGCCCTTGCCTTCGGCGAGGAAAAACGGCGGCGTTTCGGCCGGCACCAACTGGGCCATGGTGAACCCGCGTTTTTCAAGGCGCCCCACCAGGCCCTGCAACTGGCCCGCAGCGAAGAACTCCACCCACCGCAGCCCGGCGTCGCGCTGCTGGGCTTCGCTTTCCGCCGCGCCGCTGAATACCTCGAGCTGGACGCCGAGCTTCTGCTCTTCCTCTTCGCGCAGGCGGCGCAGCTCTTTTTCGTTGAACACGTAGTGGTATTCCGGCTGGCCGTCCGCCTGGGCAATTTCCACGCGGTACTGGGGGAAATGGCCGGAATCCGGGTCGCGGTGCGCGATGTAGTCGTCAAACGCCACGCCCTTGCGCCGGATGTTGGCCGCCACCTGCTCAACCTCGGAAAGCACCTCCAAAATGTCCATGAGCGTTTTTTCCGCCAGCAGGGTTTCGCCGGCCGGAGTTTCCAGCGCCAGGTCCTCGGTGCCGAGCTCCAGCAGGATGCGCGTGAGCGCGGTGTCGCTGTCCACGTACTCTTCGCGGCGCTTGCGCTTGATTTTATAGAGCGGCGGCTGGGCGATGTACACGTAGCCTTGCTCGATCAGCTGCGGCATCTGCCGGTAAAAAAAGGTCAGCAGCAGGGTGCGGATGTGGGCGCCGTCCACGTCGGCATCGGTCATGATGATGATGCGGTGGTAGCGCGCCTTGGCCACGTCGAAGTCTTCCTGGCCGATGCCCGTGCCGATGGCCGTGATCATCGTGCGGATTTCCTCGTTGCTGAGCACCTTGTCCAGGCGGGCTTTTTCCACGTTGATCACTTTGCCGCGCACGGGCAGGATGGCCTGGAACTTGCGGTCGCGGCCCTGCTTGGCCGAGCCGCCGGCGGAATCGCCCTCGACGATATACATCTCGCACAGGGCGGGGTCCT
>CAZAYP010000119.1:0-11876 GCA_964489425.1 uncultured Verrucomicrobiota bacterium
GTTTCTCGCCGTCCCGGTTGTGGCCGCGCCGCGCCAGCGGACCGACGCGGCCATAGGCGCCTCGGTTATGCGAGATGTTCGTTAGTGCGTCTCGGTCTTGCGGTAGACCCGGGCACCCGGGGCAAGGGGCTGGAAGGGGGCCGCCCCGAGGTCGCCGGGTTCCTTGTCGCCCAGGAGAATGAACCCATTTAAATCCAGCGAACGGTTAAACAAATCCATTACTCTCTGCCTCAAGCTGGAGTTGAAATAAATCAACACGTTGCGGCACAAAATCAGCTGGAATTCGTTGAGCGGGGCGGGATTCAACAGGGAATGGGGCATGTAAATCAAGCGATCCTGTAAGGCGGGGTCCACTGAATAGACACCCCACTGTTCCACGAAGTGGTCTTCGATGCGCCCCGAACCTCCGGCGGCGGCATAATGGTCGCGGCTGGCAGCCAGGGTCTCGGGCGCATAGAATCCGGATTGGGCCTCCTGGATGACGTAGGGGTTGATATCCGTGGCATAGATCCGGCTCTTGGCCAGCATGCCGCATTCTTTGAGCAGGATGGCCAATGAGACCGCCTCCTGGCCGGTGGAACACCCGGCGCTCCAAACGCGCAAGTAGGGGAACGAATCGAGGTACGGCAGGACCTGTTCGCGCAGGAGGCGCAGCTGGCCGGGATCGCGAAAAAACTCCGTGACATTGATGGAGCATTCCAGGAACAGGTCCTCGAACACTTCGCGATCCTGCAGCACGCTTTCCTGGAACCGTTGGAAAGAGTGGAACGCACCTTGCTGCATGGCGCGCCGGATGCGCCGCTTGATGCTCTCGCGGTCGTAGTCGCGGTAATCATAACCGTAGCGTTCCCAGAGCGCTTCCAATAATCCGCCGACTTGTCCTTCTGGCACCTCGATGTCCGGCGGCGCCAGCATGCGGCTCAGCCACAGCGTCAATTCCGGCAAGGGGAACTTGTAATCCACCGCGCCGGTTTCCCAAGCCCGCAACAAGAGGTGGTTGGCCTCGTCATCGGCCGGATCCTCGATCACGGTCAGGCCGTGGTGCTGTCGAATGAGGGGCAGCACCTGGGGGCCGTCTTCGCCGTATCCACACAGCAACACGGCCAAAAAATCCGGGCCGTATTCGTGCGCCAGGGACTCGAACAGCACATGGATGGACGGCCGTGCATAAAAGCAACGGTCTTCATCGCTCAACCGCACCAACCCGCCCGACACCCGCATTTGTTTTCCGGGCGGGGCGATATAAAGGCAACCCGGCTGTACGGCCAGTCCGTCCCGGACCGGCGTAATCGTGTATTTGGACAAGGGGGCCAGGATACTGTCCAGGTAGTTGGGCTGGTCTTCAGGCACATGCTGGATGATAAACACGCTGGCCGGGCTGCGCGGCAGCGCGCGCACGATCTCCATCAGCTTGTCCAGGCTGCCGGCGGAGCCGCCCAAAGCCAAAGCCCGGAAGGTGCGCGCGCGTGGCGGCGGCCGTTCACCCCGCGGCGCCATCTTGACGGGCAAACCCAGGCGATACAGGTACGAATAAAGGTAGCGGTGAAACACGGAAAGGCGCAGTTGGATCTTGGGATTCTGGTGGCGGAACCGCAGCAAGGCCTCGACCACCGCACCAGGCAGCATGGCCGCATCGAGAAACATGACTTCTACCCGCTCGGCGCCGCCCGATTCCAGGTAACTGATGAACTGGCGCTGGTGGGGCTCGGTCCGCAAATCGCCCTGGGCGGATACATGGCGCGTCTGGTTCTGACAGGTAGTGTGGATCGCTTCCAGCATGATGATCTATATTTTTCGCCAAGCCGCTAACCCGCCAAGATGCAACTCGTTAAGATTCCCTTCTTCTTGGCGTCTTGGCGCGAGAATCTTCCTTCCCGATGCAATTTTTCTGTCTCCACGGCATTACGCCGGACACGCCGGAGCGCCGCCTTTCGTGCACCAACCCTCCACGAGGCTGATCAGGGCGTCATAATCCACGGGCTTGGCCAGGTAATCATCGGCGCCGGCGGCCAGGCATTTCTCGCGGTCGCCTTTCAGCGCCTTGGCGGTCAGGGCGATGACCGGCACGCGCGCGCCCTGGCCGGCGGGCGTGCCCGGAACCGGCGCGGCGGCCCGGATGCGGCGGATCGTCTCGTAGCCGTCAAGGTCCGGCATCATGATGTCTATCAGCACCAGGTCTACTGGTTCGCGCTGCAGGATGGCCAGGGCCGACTTTCCGCTCTGGGCATCCAGGACCGCGGCGCCTTGCTCTTCCAGCGCGGTGCTGATCACGAACACGTTCTTGATGTCGTCATCAGCCACGAGAATCCGGCGGCCGGCCAGGCGGCCTGGCCCGCGATCCGCCAACCGGCTGGACGGCGGGTTCCGGACCGGCGCCGGCGGGGCCATGAGCAGGCCCTGCACTTCATCGCGCAAGCGGTCTCCGGACCGGACGGTTTTCAGCACTACCCGGCCGGCATACCGGCGGACCTGCTTTTGGTCGTCTTCCGACAAGTCCTGGCCGGTATAGATGATGATCGGAATGCGCAGGTCTTGTTCCTGGACCCGGCGGCACACGTTCCAGCCGCTGCCCTGTTTCAGGCCAAGGTCAATGATCAGCAGATCGCAGCGGGCGTCCGCCAATTCCGCCAGCGCCTCCGCTTCCGTGGCTACGGCGCAGATGGTCCAGCGTTTATCCTGGATATAAGCGGCCAGCGCCTCGCGGTGGGTCGGGTCATCCTCCACGATCAGGAGTTTCTTCGGTCCCGATCGGGGCGGTGGCTGGATTTCCCGCAATGCGGCACGCAGTTGGTCCTCGTCCAGGGGTTTTTGCCGGAATTCCTGGATGCCCAGTTCGAGGACGGCCGGATCCACCTCGCAGCAGGACAGGATTTGGACCGGGATCTTGCGCAGGGCCGGCTCGCTTTTCAGTTGCCTGAGCAATTCAAGGCCGGGGTAATCCGGCAACAACAAGTCCAGGAGAATGGCGGTGGGTAGATGTCGGCGCGCCAGGGTCAAACCCGCGCCAGCCGTGGCCGCGTGCAGGAATTGGACGCCTTCTTGCCTGGCCAGGTCGCCGATCGTTTCCGCGAAAACCAGGTCGTCCTCCACCACCAGGACCACCCGGTCGCCCGGGCGGATCGCGGCGCGATCATCCGCCACGGTTCCGCCCGGCGCCAGCCCTGCCACGGTGGGGGCGACGAATGCCGGGCCCGGCGGCGCTGCGACCGCCCCGGCCGGCGTTGCCAGGTCCCGGGGCACAACCAGCTCAAAACAGCTGCCCTGACCTTCAGCGCTCGTGAGCGTGATCCCCCCGCCCAAAGCCACGGCCAGCTTGCGGGCAATGGCCAGCCCCAGTCCCGTGCCGCCAAAGCGCCGCGACAGGGACCCGTCCACCTGGTGGAACGCGTCAAAAATCTTGTCCTGCTGGTCAGCCGGAATGCCGATGCCGGTATCGGCGATCACGAACCGGATGCGGGCGCCGGCCGCGTCCGCCGGCGGCGCAACGGACACGCGCACGGAGACTTCGCCGGCACGGGTGAACTTGATGGCGTTGGTGACGAGGTTGCGCAGCACTTGGCCGAGTTTGTCGCGGTCCGTGTGCAGGCGGCCGTTGACCTCGTCCGTCAGGGTGAAGGCCAGGTTCTTGGCCTGGGCCACGGATCCGAACAGGTCGCGCAATTCGGTCAGCAGGTCCGTGGTGGACACCTCGGCGACATGGACCGCCATCCGGCCGGCTTCGATCTTGGACAAATCCAGGATGTCGTTAATCAGCCGCAGAAGTTCCTCGCCCGCGGCATTGATGATGGTGGTTTTCTTGCAGTCGTCTGCCGTCAGGTTGCCGGCGGGGTTGCGCGACATCATTTGGGACAGCAATATGATCGAGTTGAGCGGGGTGCGCAGCTCGTGGGACATGGTGGCCAGGAATTCGGACTTGTGGCGGTTGGCAGCTTCCAGTTCCCCGGTGCGCTGCAACAGTTCATCGCGGGCGGCTTTCAAGCTCTCCGCCTGCTGGCGCGCTTCTTCGGTCTGCTGGACCAGTTGTTGGTGATGCTCTTCCAACTGCGCGTTGGCTTGTTGCAGCTCTTCGTTTTGCTGCCGGATTTGCTGGTGTTGTTCCTCCAACTGGGCATTGACCTGGCGCAATTCCTCGGTCTGTTGGGCCAATTGCTGCTGCTGTTCCTCCAGGCGCACGTTGCTGTCCTGCAACTGCCGGGCGCGGTCCTCGGCGCGGGATTGGGCCTGGCGGGTGCTTTCCAGCAAATCGCGGATCGTCTGGCTGCGCAGGGCGGTATACAACCGGGCGGCGACCATCAACCCGGTGGCATCGCAGAACTCGCGCTGGAAGCGGCTCAACTCGGCCAGGGAGGCCACCTCCATGACGCCGTACAAATCGTGTTCATACACCAGCGGCCAGGTGTAGGTCGCGCGCGGGGCGCCGCGGAGGGTGGCGCTGGTGACCGGCGCGGTGTCCGCCGGGTAATTGCGCTGCGCGATCGCCTTGCGCTCAGCCGCGACCTGGCCAACCAGCCCTTCGCCCATGGCCAGGGTGGCCGGCGCCGCCGGATGCCCGGTCAGGGCGAACCCGCCCAGGCGGATGAGTTGCTGGTCTTCGGGGTGGTGCAGGTATAGTGCGCCGCGGCCGGCGTCAAGGTGCCGGCAGATGCAATCCACGGCCTTGGCCCCCAGGTCTGGCAACGCCAGGTCGCCCGCCAGTTCCAGCGCCAACCGGGCCAGGCCATCCTTCAACCAGGTCTCGGCCTGGATCGCTGCGCGCTGCTGGCGCAAGATAGCCGTCATATGGCGCAGCGCCAGCCATGCTGCCGTGGCCAATAGGACGGTGCCGATCAACCACCATAGCCATGGGTTCATGAGGATTTCACCCATCCCCAGCGATCCAGGTGGACGGCGAGGTCCCGCTTCCGAAATGGCTTCACGATGTACGCCTCGCACGACTGGTCCAGGGCATGCAAGGTACTTTGGACATCGGAGATCGATGTGCACATTAATATGCGGGCCGGCGTGACGCCAGCTGGTTCCGCCCGCCGTTCCATTTCGCGGATACGTTCCAGGGCCTGCTGCCCGTCCAAGTTGGGCATCTTGATGTCCAGGCAAATCAAGGCATAGGGAGTCCCTGCCGCGAGGGCTTGTTCCACCCGGGCCACAGCCTGGGCGCCGTCCGAGGCTTCCTCGATTGCGCCATAGCCGGCCAGGTAGGCCGCCATTTGTTTGCGGATGATCGGGTCGTCGTCACAAATCAATATATTCAATGCGCTCATGGGAATCCCTTGGTGACGTTGGAGATATTTCAGCCGGATTTAATCTCACGAAGGCACGGAGACCTAGAGATTGTTGTCAAGACACAGTTCATCGTGTTGAGCATCTATGGCGAGTTTCGTCTTCTTTGAACCCCGGTGATCTCAGTGTCTCCGTGAGCGGTTCATTCCGGAAGAGAACCCCATTCCAATCAACGGCTGCCAGCGCGGTTTGAAAGGCCGCGAAATGTTCTTGGAGTTGCCGCAGGCGGTCCGGCCCGTTGGCCAGATTCCCGCGCGTGGCGGCGCGTTCCAGGTCGGCGGCGGCGGTGCCCAGGCGCCGGGCGCCGACATTGTTGCTGACCCCGCGGATGCGGTGCGCCTTTTCCGCGACCGGCTCCAGGTCGCCATGGCGGAGCGCTTCCGCCAAATCGTCCAACAGGCGCGGCAGCGTGCGCTCATAAATTAACAACCAGTCCTTGATCATGGCCACATTGTTTTCCGCAGCATCCAATAGCCAGGCTAAGTCCAGGTCCGGGTCCGGTGCCGGGATCTGGCGTACGTCGGGTGGCGGCGCCGCAGTTGCCAGAACGGGTTCGGCGCAGCAATGTTTCTCCAGGATTTGCGCCAGCGCGCGCAACGTCACGGGCTTGGGCAAATAGTCGTCAATGCCCACTTGACCGAACTCCGCCTCGTCGCCGTCCATGACCTTGGCGGTCATGGCAATGATCGGCAGGGCCGGGCGGCCTTGTCGTTTTTCCCAGGCCCGGATGCGGCGGGTCGCTTCGACCCCATTCAGCGTCGGCATATACCAATCCATGAAAACCAGTTCATACGGGACCTGGGTGCCGGCCGGAGCGCTTGGCGCAGGTTCCACCCCGAGCTGTTCGAGTGCTTCCTGGCCATTGGCCGCCAGATCCACCACGCAGCCGTAATACTCCAGCAGCCGTTGACCAACCTTCCGGTTAAGGGGCTGGTCGTCCACCAGCAGCACGCGCGCGTGAAACCGCGGCGGCGCGTCCGCCGCCGCCAGCGGTTCCAATCCCGCCGGCAACGGCACGAGGTGGTCCTCGGCCGGCCGCAGTGGCAGCGCGAGCAGGAAGGTGGACCCTTGGCCCGGCTGGCTCTCCACGGTGATATCGCCGCCCATCAGGCGCGCCAGGCGGCGGCAAATCGCCAGGCCCAGGCCCGTGCCTTCGATCTTCTTGGTGGCCACAGCCTCCAACTGGGTGAACATTTCGAAGATGGTTTCGCGCGCCGCGGGCGGGATTCCGCGGCCGGTATCGCGGATGGCCAAATGCAGCCACGCCGGGTCCGGGGCTGTCACGCCGTCCGGGGGCGCGCCGCGGGAGAGCAGGATGTCGACCTGGCCGTGGTCGGTGAACTTGACGGCATTGCCCACCAGGTTGAGCAGGATCTGACGGAGCCGGCCGGCGTCGCCGTGCATGCAGCGCGGCAGGTCCGGGGCCGCCACTACGTTGACCTGCAGCCCCTTGGCGCGCGCCTTCAAGTCCAGCAGGTCGCGCACGCGGGCCACCAGGTGGAGCAGGTCAAAGGGCGCCTCTTGCAAGTCCATGCGGCCGGCTTCGATCTTGGACAGGTCCAGCAAATCATTGATGATCGTGAGCAGGCTGTCGGCGGATTGATGGATCATGCCCAGGTATTCCGCCTGCCGGCCGGTTAACGGCGTGGTGAACAACAGCTCGGCGGCGCCGATGATGCCGTTCATCGGGGTGCGGATTTCGTGGGACATGTTGGCGAGGAATTCGGTCTTGGCCTTGTTGGCCTCTTGCGCCACCAGGGCCGCGCGCTGGGCGCGCTCTTTTTCCATTTCCGCCTGCTGGTGTTCGTCCACTTCGCGCCGCAACGCGACGTTGGCGGCTTCCACGTCCTGGATCCGGTAGCGCACCTTGAGCGCCAGCGACTGGTTGAGCTCCCGTTCGCGGCGCAAAAACCGCAGGTAAACGTTGATCCGGTAAATCAACTGCTCGTCCCGGATGGGCTTGGTGACATAATCCACGGCGCCGGCGTCAAACCCCTTGTCCATCAACTCGCCGGCCGGGTCAGCGGCGGTGATGAAAATGATCGGGATATGCGCCGTGCGCGGTCGCTTCTGAATCAGGGTGGCGGCTTCAAAACCATCCATACCGGGCATCATCACATCCATGAGGATAATGTCAATGGGCTCGCTGGCGGCTAGCACCAGGGCGTCGCGGCCGCTGCGGGCCTCGCTTACCCGTGCCTGGAAATGCGTTTCCAAAAGCGCGCGCAAGGCCAGCAGGTTGCGCTCATCGTCATCCACGATCAGGAAGTGCGGCAGCCCATTCGCGCTCAGCCGGGTTGGCGCTGCCGAGCCTGGGAGCGTGGTGGCCGGTACGGGGTGGCGGCCCTTTTCGTCCAGCAGGCGCAAATGGCCCACGGCCGATTCGATGGCCTGGCGCAGGGCCGTCACCGCCACGGGTTTTTGGAGGAAATCCAGGGCGCCGCGCTTCATGGCGGCCACCGCGGAATCCACGTCGCCGTGGCCGGTCAACAGGATGGGCAGCAAATGTGGCTGGAGCCGGCCGGCCATTTCCATCAATTCCAAGCCATCCATGCCCGGCATGCGGATGTCGGTGACCAGGATATCCACGCGCTGGCGCTGCAGCCGGGCCAGGGCATCGGCGGCCGAGTAGGCCGTGGCCACTTCGTAGGGCAGCTTGCGCAACGCCAGGGCCAGCGAATCGGCAAAATCCTTCTCGTCGTCCACCAGCAGGATGTGGATACCGGCGCCGTTCGTCGGACCGGACGTGGTATTCTGGCTCATAATTGGTTATCCATTGCTATCGCGGTTAAAGCCCGCCGCAAAAAAACAGCCCTTACGGGCTTAACTACGAACACGCCGGGACATTGCGAGCGCTGTTCGTAGTCAACGCCGTAAGGCGTGTTCCGCTTAACTACGTGCCATTGGGCTAAAGCCGGTACTCTGACCATAAACGGCGTCGGAGTACCGCCTTCAGGCGGAAGTTCTCCCGACGCTTCAGCGCCGGGCTTGCGCCCACAACTCATATTTGACACTTGATGGGTCATTCTAATTCTGAGCCGGTACCCAAGTCATCGGCGGCTCCCGGGGGGTGGGGGGGGGTGGGGGGGGCGTCCGTCACCGGCAGGATCACCCGGAACAGGCTGCCCTGGCCAACGGCGCTTTCCACCTCGATCACGCCCTGCCACTCCTTGACAATACCCAGGGCAATGGGCAGGCCCAATCCCGAACCATCGCCCGCCGGCTTGGTTGTGAAAAACGGGTCACAGCAGCGCTGGCAGGTGGCATCATCCATGCCCAACCCGTTGTCTGCCACTTCCAATACGACCCGCTGCGCCCCGGTCTCCGGGTCACCTATGGCATGCAGGGTCACCCGGATTTCCGCTTGATAGGCTGTCCGCGCGAGGTCAGGTCCGGTCGCCTGCTTCGCTTGTTGCTTGACCGCGTACAAGGCATTGCTCAGCAGGTTCACTACCACCTGCTCAAAACGCTGGGCGTGGATATACAACTGCGGCACGTCCGGGGCCAGGTCTGCCTGAAGGCGCACATGGTGATGTTTGAACCGCTCCGTGAACAAGGCCAGGGCCAGTTGCACCGGCTCGCGCGGATCCTGGCGGCTCGTGATCGCGGCGGGATGCTGGCGCGCAAACGTGCGCACATGGTCGATCACGGCCACGGCGCGGTTCACATTGTTTTTGATCCGGCCCAGCAAAGCCAGTGTTTCCGCGGTTGACATCTTGCCCGCGGCCAGGTCTTCCAGCAGCACATCCACGTTCAGGGCAATGATGCCCAGGGGATTGTTCAACTCGTGCGCCAGGCTCGCGGACATCTCGCCCAGCGAGGATAACCGGCCGGCGTGTAACAGCATGATTTGCTGTTGGGCGCGGTCTTCTTCCATCCGTTTGCGATCGGTGACATCCATCACGCCCGCAATGGCGCCGGTGTAGGCGCCGGTTTCATCGGTAAGCGGCGTGGTTTCCAGCAGGGCATAGATGCGCGCGCCGTCCTTCCTCAAGAACTCGAACTCATGCTGTTCCCGGATTCCTTGTTGCCGGCGCGCGAGGTCAAGTTGGGCCAATTCGACACCGTGCTCGTCCATGAAGGAGAAGAGATGCCGCCCCATCATTTCGTCCACGGTATAGCCCAGCATGGCCGCCATCTTCGGATTCACAAACGTGGTATGAGCATCCTGATCAATGATCCAGATGCCCTCGTTGATCGTTTCCACCAGGTCACGATATTTCTTCTCGCTCTCACGGATCTGCTTTTCTGCCTGGTGGCGATCCGTGATATTCCGTCTGATGACAATCAACCCATCCTCGTATTTCAAGCACTGCATATCCGCATACACGTCCTGCGGCCACCCGGTACTTTTCGCCGGGAAGAGGGCGGCCGGATCGTGGCAGGGTTGGCCGGTTTCCACAACGGCGACGTATTTATCGAACAACAGCGCGGCCACCCCGGGCAGCAGGACGCTGTACTTGCGGCCCACCAGGTCGCCGGGCTGCATGTTAAGAAAGCGGCAGGCTGCGGCATTGGCGAACGTATAGACAAAATCGACGATTTTGCCCGTCTTGTCGCGCACGGCGCAATAAATGGACAGGGTGTCCTGCGTGTTGGCCATGGCCAAACGAAATTTGTCCTGCTCTCGCGCCAACGCATGTTGCCATCTCAAGCGGTCGGCCAAGGCGGACAGCGTCGCAAGGATTTCCAAGTCGGACATGGCCGGGGTCAGGTAGGCGCTCGCACCGGCTTTCAGCGCCTGGGTAATGGTTGCAACCAAAGCCTGCGACAGCACCGTCACCACGGTGCGGTGGCCAGCCCGCGGCGTTAACGCCTTGGCCGCATCTCCACTCAAGCTGGTGGACGACATCCCCTGAACCACGAGGCCAGACGGTCCTGAACCGGGTGACGCCCCATCCGTCCCGCCCGGCGCCCCCACGGTCACCGGACCAGGCCAGACTTGCAACAGGGACATGAGCCGGGCACGGAACGGCGATTCCGGCAGCTCGATCGCCAGGTCGTCCAACGCTTCCACAACCGGCTTGGCCGGGCGCTGGACCGCCGCGAGCAGCGCCCGCCAAATATCCGGCCCGGCCGCATCGCGGGCCAGCAGATCACAGGCGCCGCGGGCCAATATTTCACGGGCTGCGCTGCGCGTGATGGTGTCACCGCGCATGATGACCGGCAAGCGCGGATACAAGTCGGCCGCCAATTTCAGCAAGTCGAGACCCTGCCCATCCGGCAGAAGGGTATCCACCAGGAGCACATCATAGGATGCCTGTTTAAGCCGGGCCAGGGCGTCAATGGCTGAGGTCACTTGGGTCGGGCGGCAGTCGAAACACGCCAGGCGTTGCTCCAGGGGCGGGCGCCAGCTCTCCGGGTCCGTCACCGCCAGCACACGCAAGCCGGCCGCCATGGCGCTGGCGGAGCCAGTACCCTGCGCCTTGCCTAGCGCCTGGAATCGCAACGGAGCCATGGCCATGGCCTCGAACAGATCCCTGGCGACAAAGGGCTTGGTAAGATACCCGCATATGCCAGCTGTGCTGATTTCCCTGATCATCTGCGGATCAACGGCCGCGGTCATGGCAATGACTGGCACGGAGAGGACCTGCATAATCCTTCGGGTCGTTTCGACGCCGCTGATGCCCGGCAGTTGCAGGTCCATCAGGATCATGTCCGGCCGGGCCACCACCAGCTTCTCAAGGGCGTCCTCGCCGGTGGAACTGATGCCAATCACTTCATACGGCCCCTGTTCGACCATGCGCTGGGCCAGCATGGCCGAGGGCTCGTCGTCCTCCACGATCCAGATCCGGGCCCGTTTGGTTTTCTGGGTCATGCATCCACCTCGTAGCGGGCCGGGCGTCCGAGTTCCCGCAACAGGCCATCCACCTCTTTTTTCAGGTCCGCGATTCGCCGCCGGCCGTCGGCCATGGAGCGCTTTGATTGCGCCTCTTTGAATCCCCACTTGACCAGTTCGGAGTTCAACAGGTCTTCGCGGCGCAGGCCCCGCTGCAGGCTTTGCACCCGGAACACGAGTTGCTCAGGCTCAAACGGCCGCGCGATGTAGTCCACGCTGCCCGGACCGAACCCCTTGGCCAGCAGGCTAGCGGCGGCATCCTGGTGACAGACCACGATCACCGGCGTGGTGGCCGCTTCGGCACACTTTTTGAAGGCGCGCAACTGGTCCAACGACGAGTCCAGGTCCGGTCCTGCCATCCAGACGACCAGGTCGGCCTTGGTTTTCCCTGCCAAGTCCCGGGCCTGATCCTCGGCTTCGGCCACCAAGACCTGTTCGGCGTACAACTCCGTCTCCAGCACGCCGGCGATCGTCTGCCGGCACGCTTCGTCCGTTCCCACCACGAGATAGTTCATAAGTTAAATAATTTTCCAGTCGGATATTTTCTCACAAAGGCACAAAGACATGTTATTTTCGGATTTCTCGCTATTTTCTGCGGAATGGTGACGGCGGCCATTCAGGACAACGGCGACTGGCGCTTTTCGTCGGGGTCAGAGTTCCGCCTTTAGGCGGAAGCTCAGTGCGGGCTTCAGCCCGCGGATGGGACCCTGAAGTTTGGCACCCCCACCCTGCGTCGTCCGCCCGAGATCTTCGTCCAGGC
>CAZAYP010000120.1:0-11618 GCA_964489425.1 uncultured Verrucomicrobiota bacterium
ATAATATTGTCGCCCCAAAACCCGTCAAAATTGCGAACCTTATGAAATATCCGGGTTAAGAAGTCGTCGCTGGATAGCCAGGACGAGCAGTGCCGGCGATATTGCGCTGCCAACGACCTGGAGGTCGTCAAGGTGTACAGGGAAGAGGGCGAGTCGGCCAAGTCGGATGACCGGCCACTTTTCCGTCAGATGGTGGCCTACTGCACGGCGAAAAAGTCCGGCATTGCCCACGTGGTCATCTACAAACTGGACAGGTTCGCCAGGAATGCAACGGACCACCTCGTCCATTCCGCCGCTCTTGGTCGGGCTGGCGTGACAGTACGGTCTGTAACCGAGCCGATCAACAACGACCCGACCGGCCGTCTAATGGAAACCATATTGGCCGGATTTGCCCAGTTTGACAATGAAGTCCGTGGCGAACGCTGTCGCATGGGCATGAACAGCGTCACGCAGCGTGGTGGTTGGTGTTTCCAGGCTCCTCTGGGCTATAAAATTGCCCGCCTGCCCGATAAAACACCCATTTTGGAGATCGACCCGGTCAAAGGGCCGCTGGTGCGGAAATTGTTCGAAGCGATCGCAACGGGGCGCTATACCACAACGGGGCTGGCCGAATACGCCAGGCAAATCGGCCTTGTCGGCCGCAACAAAAACCCGCTGCCTTTGCAGAGCATTCACGGCCTGTTGCGGACGAAAATCTACGCCGGTCGCATTGAGGGCCGGCTAACGGATGGTCGTACGATCAAGGCTGCCTTCCCCTCGCTGGTGTCAGAGGATCTGTTTGACCGGGTGCAGCTGGTCCTGGCCGGGCAAGGGCATGTGCCCAGCCCCCACCTGCGCAACAATCCAGATTTTCCGCTTCGCCAATTTATCCGCTGCGGAAAGTGTGGCAAGCCGCTCACGGCGTCGTTCGCTACCGGCCGTAATGGCAAACGCTATCCGCAATATCGCTGCGCCAAGCAGGACTGCCGTGCTGTCAACGTACGTTCCGAGGAGTTGCATGCGGCATTTCTGCGCCTGCTACAGGGCATCCAGATCACCACCAGCCCCCTGCTGCAGAAATTCCGTGATATGGTGCTGGACCGGTGGCAGGTGCGCCAGGCCGAAGCCATAGCCGCCCAGGGCCAGCTGAAAGCCAACGCCGAAGAGCTTGTCCGCAAGCAAGCCCGGTTGATGGATTTGATGCTGGATGGCACGGTAGATGCGGAAAATTACCAGCGCAAGAACGCGGATCTGAACGACCAGATCGCCATGGCCCGTCTCCGCTACCAGGAAGTTGCCGGCGACGAATTCAACATTGAGGTCGCTATTGATCTGGCCTGCATGATGGTCCAGAACGCCGGCCGGCTCTGGCTTGGGATGAAAGACCTTAATCATCGTCAGCGGCTCCAAGCGGTGCTATTTCCAGGGGGTTTAGGGTACACCCAGCCAGGAGAAGGATTTGGCACCGCTGCAAGTGCCTATCCCGCTAAGATGTTTCGGGATTTTGGCGGCATCAAATCGGAATTGGCGTACCCAGCAGGAGTCGAACCTGCAACCTTTGGATCCGTAGTCCAATGCTCTGTCCAATTGAGCTATGGGTACACACCATCTTCAGTACCCTTAACCCAAACCCGGATCCGGATCAAGCGCTTTTTATTTCAGGCTTGATTCGCTTGCGGCGCCCCGTGAGAATCGCGCGCCATGGGAGCGTGACATGACGCAGGAAAAAAGCGCGGCGTATATCTGGTTTGATACGGAATTTTCCAGCCTGGACCTGGGCCGGGCGCAGTTGCTGCAGGTGGCCGCCATGGCCACGGCCCCGGACTTGCGGCCGCTCGCGCCGCCGGAGCGCAACTTTCAAGCCTGTGTGCGCATCCACCGCGACGAGGACGCCGGCGCCTGGGTGAACGAACACATGCCGTGGCTCGTCGCCGCCTGCCGCGGGCCGGCCGCCGTGGAAGTGGCCGATGTGGATGCCGCCCTGGTCCGCTGGCTGGACGAGGTGGTCTGCCCCGTGGCGCCGCCCGGCCGCCCGGTGCTGGCGGGCAACAGCATCCACTGCGACTGGGTCCTCGCCTGCAAATACCTGCCGCGATTCATCAGCCGGCTGCATTACCGCCACCTGGACGTGACCTCGTGGAAGCTCGTCTGGCGCGACCATTACGCCGGCCCGGAGTTCGACAAGGAGTCGCCCGCCGTGGTCCGGCAGCACCTGCCATGGCCCATGCCCACCCAGGCGCGGGAAAGCCGGCACGACGCCGGCTACGACATCCTGGCCTCGATCGCCGAGCTCAACTATTACCGCAACCAACTGGCGCTGCGCCTCGCGGACCCGGGCGCCCCATGACCGCGGCGTTCGATCTCCGCGCCGAGTTTGTGCCCACCGGCGATCAACCCGAAGCCATCGACCGCCTGGTGGCGGGCTTGCAGCGCGGCGACCGGTTCCAGACCCTCGAGGGCGTCACGGGTTCCGGCAAGACGTTCACGGTGTCCAACGCCATCGCCCGGTTCGGCCGGCCGGTGCTGGTTATTTCCCACAACAAGACCCTGGCCGCGCAGCTCTACACGGAGCTGAAATCCTTTTTCCCGGACAACGCGGTGGAATATTTCGTCAGCTATTACGATTATTACCAGCCCGAGGCGTACATTCCCCAGACCGACACGTACATCGAAAAAGATTCGGCCATCAACGACGAGATCGAGCGCCTGCGCCTGGCGGCCACGGATGCGCTCATCAACCGCGAGGACGTGATCATCGTGGCCTCGGTTTCCTGCATCTACGGCCTGGGCTCGCCCGAAGACTACCGGGCGATGATGGTGGCCCTGCGCAAGGGCGAGGCGCAGGAGCGCGACGCCCTGCTGGAGCGCCTGGTGGCCATCCAGTACACCCGCAACGATTACGAGAAGGCGCCCGGCACGTTTGCCGTGCGCGGCGACACGGTGGACATCGTCCCCTCGTACGCCCGCACCGGCGTGCGGATCGGATTTTTCGGCGACGAGATCGAAAAAATCCAGCGCATCGAGCCGCTGACCGGCCGGGTCACGGCCGAGCTTGACTCCGTCACCATCTCGCCGGCCAAGCATTTTGTAATGCCTTACAGCAAAATGGCCGCCGCCCTGGACGGCATTCGCGCCGAGCTTGAGGCGCGGGTCGCGGAGCTGGAGGCGCAAAACAAGCTGCTGGAAGCCCAGCGCCTGCGCATGCGCACGGAGTACGACCTCGAGATGATGCGCGAGATGGGCTACTGCTCGGGGGTTGAAAACTACTCGCGCCACCTGGCCGGCCGCCAGCCCGGCTCGCGGCCACAGTGCCTGCTCGACTTCTTCCCGCCCGGGTTCCTGACCATCATCGACGAGTCGCACGTAACGCTGCCCCAGGTGCGCGGCATGTATAACGGCGACCAGGCGCGCAAGCGCGTGCTGGTGGAACACGGGTTCCGGCTGCCCTCGGCCCTGGACAACCGGCCGCTCCATTTCGAGGAGTTTCTCGGCTGCACCGGCCAGATCGTCTTCACCACCGCCACCCCGACCGCCTACGAACGCTCGGTGTCGGCCCAGGTGATTCCCCAGCTCATCCGCCCCACGGGCATCGTGGACCCGCCGGTCACGGTCCGCCCGCTGGCCGGCCAGATCGACGACCTCATGGAGGAGGTCCGCCGCCGGGCCGAGCGCCATGAGCGGGTGCTGGTGACCACCCTGACCAAGAAGACTGCCGAAGATCTCTCCCAGTACCTGGCCGAAACTGGCTTGCGCGTCAAATACCTGCACTCCGAGATCGACGCCATCCAGCGGGTGGAGATCCTGCGCGGCCTGCGCAAGGAGGATTTCGACTGCCTGGTCGGCATCAACCTGCTGCGCGAGGGCCTGGACCTGCCGGAAGTGTCGCTGGTGGCCATCCTCGACGCGGACAAGGAAGGGTTCCTGCGTTCTGAAACCTCGCTGGTCCAGACCGCGGGCCGCGCGGCGCGCCACGTGGACGGCCAGGTGCTGCTCTACGCGGATAAGATCACCGATTCCATGAAGGCGCTGCTGGATATTACGGCCGCCCGCCGGCAGAAGCAGATCGCCTACAACCAGGAGCACGGCATCACCCCGCGGTCCATCGTCAAAAGCATCCAGGAAGGCCTCGTCCTCGAGCAGGCGGCCCGCGAGACCGAACACCTCGTGGTGCGCGAGGCCGGCCGCGACGTCAACCTCCAGGAGCTGATCGCCAGCCTGGAGCAAGAGATGCTCGAGGCCGCCGAGGCCTTGGAGTTTGAGCGCGCGGCGGCGCTGCGCGACCAGGTGTACGAGCTCAAGGAGCCCGGCCAAAACCGCCCGGCCGCGGCCGGGGTATCTGTCTACGGCCCGCCGGGGCGCACATCTGCGGGAAGGAAGAAACGCCGATGAACATCACGCCGTTGGACCTTGACGAACCGCTGCGCGCGCTGGTCCGGTCCGCGCTGGCCGAGGACATCGGGCGCGGCGACTGCACGACGCTGAGCCTGGTGCCGGCGGCCACGCCGGGCCGCGCCGAGATCCTGGCGCGCGGCAGCTATGTCGTGGCCGGGGCGCCGGTGGCCGCGCTGGTGTTCAAGACCTGCAGCCCGGACCTGTGGGTGGACATCCTGCGGCCGGACGGCCAGGCCGTGGCGGCCGATGAACCGATCCTGGCCGTGGCCGGCAGCGCCGCGGCGATCCTGGCGGCCGAGCGCACCGCCCTCAACTTCATGCAGCGCATGACCGGCATCGCCACGCTGACGCGCCGGTTCGTCGATCGGGTGCAGCCGTACGGCACGCTGATCCTCGACACGCGCAAAACCACTCCGGGCCTGCGCCGCCTGGAAAAGTACGCCGTGCGCTGCGGCGGCGGAACCAATCACCGCTTCGGCCTCGATGACCGGGTTTTGATCAAGGACAACCACCGCCGGCTCTGGGCCGCGGGCGGGACGGCGGACCTGGGCGCGGCCGTGCGCCAGGCGCGGGCCCGCTACCCGGAGTTGCAGGTGGAAATCGAGGTCGAATCCCTGGACGAACTGCGCCAGGCGCTGCCCGCCCGGCCGGACTGGGTGCTGCTGGACAACATGGCCCCCGACCGCATGCGGGCCTGCGTCGACCTGTGCCGCGGCCTGTGCCGCACCGAGGCGTCCGGCGGCATCCGCCTCGAGAACGTGGCCGCGGCCGCCGCCACGGGCGTGGACGCCATCTCCCTGGGGTGCCTGACCCACTCGGCGCCGGCCGCGGACCTGTCGCTGGAATTCGTCCCGGAGTGACCTTGGCATGAGCTTGCTGAACCAACGCGACCCGGCCTGGGAACAGGCGCTCCAGCAACGCCTGGACACGCGCAACCTGGGCCACCCCCTGCTGGCGTTCCACGAGGTCACGTCCACCAGCGACCTGGTGAAAGATCTGGCCATCGAGGGCGCGCCGGAAGGCTTGACCGTTGTGGCGCGGACACAGCAGTCCGGCCGCGGCCGGCGCGGCCGGCCCTGGATCTCGCTGCCGGACAAGGGCGTCTACCTGTCGCTGCTGTTCCGCCCGCGGCTCAAGCCCCATGACATGGGGTGGCTGGCGATCCTCGGCGGCGTGGCCGTGGCCGAGCTGCTGGACCGCCAGGGCCTGCGGGATATCGCCATCAAGTGGCCCAACGACATCCTCGTGCGCGGCCGCAAGATCGCCGGCATCCTCGTCGAGCGCCGGATCGGAGACCAGGACATTGAGTTTGTCGTGGTCGGCATCGGCGTCAACCTGGACCACGCGGCCGCGGACTGGCAGGGCACGCCCCTGGACGGCCTCGCGACCTCCTGCCGCATGGAAGGCGTGACCGTGTCCCGGGACGACGCCATTATTGGGTTGCTCGATCCGCTCGAAAAAATGTATGAGATTATTCGCCGTGAAAACCGGGATGAGGTGTTCCGGCTATGGAGCCGATGGGGTGGGGGACCGGGCATCCCGCCCATCACCTGACGCAACGCCGGGATGAGTTCCCGGGAACTATGAAAAAAGACATTTTAGCCGTGGATATCGGCAACAGCAACGTGGACCTCGGGATCTACCGCGAGGGGCGGGTGCTCTGCGCCATGAAAACCCCCACCGCGGCAACGCTGCAGGCGGAGATCGCGGCGGTCGTGGACGATTTTGTCGGCCGCCGGCGCCTGCGCGGGATCGTGATCGCCAGCGTGGTTCCCGCCGTCCTCGATCTCTGGTACGAGGTCCTGGCGCGCCGCCGACGCAAGCCGCCGCTGGTGGTCACCGCGGATCTCGACCTGGGCTTGCCGATCGATTACCCGGAGCCGGAAACGCTGGGCGCTGACCGCCTGGCCAACATCTGCGGCGCCTACCAGCGGTATGGCGCGCCGGCGATCGTCGCGGATTTCGGCACGGCCTGCACCGTGGATTTGATCGTTCCGGACCGCGGCTTTGTCGGCGGCGTGATCCTTCCCGGCCTGGACCTGATGTTCGGCTACCTGGCCGAGCACACCGCCCAGTTGCCGCGCGTCCGCCTGTCCGCCCAGCGCTCCGTGATCGGCCGCAGCACCACGGCCGCCATGCAGGCCGGCGCGCAGTGGGGGTTCCCGGGCATGGTCCATGCCGTGATCGAAGCCCTGCGCGCGCAGGCGGCCGCCGGCCCGATCACGATTTGCGCCACCGGCGGCTACGCGGCCTGGGTGTGCGGCAAGGTCGCCGAAAATATCTCGTTGGACAAGGACCTGACCCTGTTCGGGCTCGGCCGGATCTTCGAGCTGAACGCCGCCCGGAGCCGGGCATGAGCGCCGCCCGCCCCACGCGGATCGACCGGGCGTTCGCGGGCTTGCGCGCGCGCCGCGAAAAAGGGTTCATCGGCTTTATCACCGCGGGCGACCCCGACCTGCGCGCCACCCGCGACATCACCCTGGGCCTGGAAGATGCCGGCGTGGATATTGTCGAGCTGGGGGTGCCGTTTTCGGATCCTCTCGCGGACGGCCCCGTGAACCAGCGCGCCGCCGAACGCGCGCTGGCCGCGGGCGCAACCCTGCCCGCGATCCTGGACATGGTGGCCGACCTGCGGAAGAAAACGCAGGTGCCCATCCTTTGCTATGCCTACATGAATACGCTGTTGGCCCCGGGCTTCGCGGCGGTCATGGCCCGCAGCGCCACCGCCGGCGTGGACGGGTTCCTGGTCCTGGACTTGCCCGTGGAGGAGGCCGCGCCGTACCGCGCGCAGGTCGCGGCCGCCGGCTTGAACCAGGTGTTCCTGGTCACGCCAACCAGCCCCGCAGACCGCATCCGGCGCATCGCCGCGGCGTCCAGCGGGTTCGTGTATGCGGTGTCGCGCGTCGGGGTCACGGGCGCGCAGAAAAAGACCAGCTCCGATGCCGGCGCCCTGCTGGCCCGGACGCGGGCGCTTACGGACAAGCCCATCGCCCTGGGGTTCGGCCTGTCCGCGCCGCCGCAGGTGCGCGCCGCCGCCCGCCTGGCCGATGCCGTGGTCGTCGGCAGCGCGCTGGTGGCGCAGTTGCACCAGGCCGGCCGGCGCGGCCGGCCGGCCGCCCTGCGCTGGGTGCGCCAGATGGTGCGCGCGGCCAAGGAGGCCGGCCATGGCGGTTGACGCCTATGTAACCATTCTCGCCGGCGGCAAAGGGGAACGGTTCTGGCCCCTGAGCACCGCCGCCCGGCCCAAGCAGTTCCTCTCGCTCGTGGGCGACCAGCCGCTGCTGGCCCAGGCGGTCGCGCGCGCCCGCGGGCTGGTCCCGCCCGACCACATCTACATCCTAACCAACGCCGAGTACCTGGACCTGGCGCGCCAGAGCGCCGCCGGCATCCCGGCCGAGAACATCATCGGCGAGCCGGTGGGCCGCGACACGGCGGCAGCCATTGCCCTGGCCGCGGCGCTCGTGGGCCGGCGCAACCCGCGCGCTGTATTCACCGTGCTGACGGCGGACCACGTGATCGGCGACCTCGCCGTGTTTCACCAGGCCTTGCGCGATGCGATCGATCTGGTTGCGGAGCAGGACGTCCTGTGCACCATGGGCATCCAGCCGCAGTGGCCCAGCCCGGCCTACGGCTACATCGAGGCCGGCGCCCTCGAGCGCGAGACGGCCGCGGGCACCAGCTTTTTCAAGGCACAGCGCTTTGTTGAAAAACCCAGCGCCGACAAGGCGCGCGAGTACCTGGCCACCGGCCGCTACTACTGGAACTCGGGCATGTTCGCCTGGTCCGTGCCGGCCATCCGCGCGGCCTTTGCCCGCCACGCCCCGCACCTGGAACAGTTGGTGCGTACGCTGGAGCCCGTCGCCGGCACGGCCGGTTTTGACGCGGTGTTGCGCGCCGCGTTCGCGGACCTGCCCAAGATCTCGATCGATTACGCGGTCATGGAAAAAGCCGCCAACGTGCTCGTGATCCGCGGCCGGTTCGCGTGGGATGATGTCGGGTCCTGGACCGCGCTCGAAAACCATTTTGCCCCGGACGCGGCGCGCAACGTGGCCGTGGGCGACGTGCAGGCCGTGGATTCGGGCCACAACATTGTGGTCTCCCAGGATCGCCTCACCGCCCTGGTCGGGGTGGACAACCTGGTGGTGGTGCAGGCCGATGGCGTCACCCTGGTCTGCGCCCGGGACCGCGCCCAGGACATCAAGAAGCTGCTGGCCGCGCTGCGCGCCGATGGCCGCCACGGCGGGCTTTTGTAACCATGGGCCGCGTGCTGGGGATCGATTATGGGACCGTGCGCGTGGGCCTGGCGCTCAGCGATCCGGAAGGTACCATTGCCTTTCCGCACGCGGTGATTACTCCGGACTCGCCCGCGGCGGCCGTGCGCACGATCACGGACCTGTGCCGCGCCCGGCAGGTGGACCGGATTGTGCTGGGCCTGCCCCTGCACCTGGATGGCCGGGAAGGCACGGCGGTCAAGGCCGTTCATGAGTTTGCCCGCGAACTGGAGGCAGGCGTTGGCTTGCCGGTGATTTTATGGGACGAGCGCTTGAGCAGCCACGCCGCGGAGCGCCATCTCATCGCCGGCGGCGTCAGCCGCCGCAAACGCCGCCAGTTGGTGGACAAGATGGCCGCGCAACTGGTCCTGCAAAGCTACCTCGACAGCCTGGCCTGGAAGACGTCCGACGAGTAGCTCCACGGTTGCGGCGCAGTGCAAGACCGTGCTCAATCCGGTTCCTTGCCCTTGTCAAGGTCGGCCTGAGTGGGCTATAACTACGCTGATGGCTGGTCAAATTTGTCTCGCAGTTCGCCATGCAGACTATCACGGATGAACCTTCCCCGATGTCGAAAGAAACTGCGAAATCCAAATAATGGTCAATGTTCCAGCCGGATCCGGTAGTAGTTCGCGCCCGCGGAATCGAGCGTATTGGTATAGAAGTTCATGGCAGGAGTGGCCGCCAAGTTAGTTGCCACGACCGCGTCAAATGCGCTTAACAGATTGGTGCCCTTGAGGATGGAATAGAACTTGCCGCTGACGCTGGGCCAGCACAGGACCGCCGCAGTGGAAGTCGCCATCCCGGGCACGCTTTCGATTTGAAGCAGTGAGAGCCGGTTGGTCGGATCGGTGCCGGCCAGGTATTCGTGGCGGTCGGATTGCCCGTCCTGGTCCTGGTCGCTGCCCAAGGCCCCGCTGGCATTCGTCAGGCTGCTGAAATGCAGCAACTCCCAGTCGTCCGGCAAAGCGTCATCATCGAGGTCGTCGGCGACGACTACGGTTAGCGTGTCCGTTGCCGAGTTCCCGTAGATATCGAACGCGACGACCGCAACAAGGCTGGTGCCGCCTTGCAGGACCAGGTCCGGAATCAGCCAGCCTTCACCGATAGGGGCGCACAGGGCGAGGTCAAAGCTGGTATCCGAGCTGGTGGCCGAAGACTGGTGGATTTCCGCGGCCACCATGTTCCAGCCCTGGGTCAGGAGGGCGCTGCCGATGGTGGCCGGCAGCCAGGTCTCGCCGTCATCGGAACAGGCGTTGCTGGCGTAAGCCAGGTAGCCGCAGTCCGCGGCAAGATTGTTGCGGTAAACTTCGTGGTCGTTCAAGTAGACGGCCACGCCATCGTCGCGCCGCACCTGGAGGTCGAGGAGATTGGTGTAGTTCATCAGGTCGGCGATGAAAAAGCTGTGCCGGTAATACGTGGTGGGATACTTGTTGTTGGGGTCCGGACCGTAGGAATGGATGGTGGACTCGTCGCCGTCGCCGTAGCCCAGCTCGGCCGGGCCGTTGGACCAGGAACTGTCGTCGAAGGCCGGGGCGCGCCAGGCCGTGCCCTGGTTGGAACCGTCGTCCCGGTATTTCCAGGATGACCCGGCGGCGATCAAGGTAACGGCGCCGGTGCAGGCCTGGCCGGCGCCGGTCGTGGCCCCGGACAGGTGGTAGACCACGGACGTGATGCCGGCATTGTCGGCGGCGGTTCCGGCCAGGACGAGGTTGGAAACGTAGCTGCCCCAGGCCGGCCCGTTGGTGGGCAGGATGATGAGCACCACCGGGGGCGCTTCGTCCCGGGTGGTGAACGTGGCGCTGGCCGGCGCCCAGCCATCGCCGGCGGCGTTGGTGGCATAGGCGCGGTAGTAATAGCGGGTATATGACACGAGGCCGGAGATGCTGGCCGCGACGGCCCCGCATGGCACGGCGGCGCCGACAAGGACATTGCTGGACCAGGCTGCCGCGGTGGTGCCGCCATCCCCGGGGCCCCAGAACAGACGCACTTCCGTGGGGCTGGCACCGGTGGACAGCAGGCTGCCGTTCAGTTGCGCGGACGAGGCCGTGACGTCCGTTGCGCCCTCGTCGTTGGCCAGCTCGGGCAGGTTGGTCGAGAGCTGGACGACCCGCACGGTCGTGGTGGCGCTGGCCGCGATGTCAACTTGCACCACCACGGCCATGCGGGTGCCGTTGAGGTAGGCATATTCGGCCAGTTTCCGGCCGCCGGTCACCCGGTAGCCGACCGCGGCATGGCGCATCAGAAAGCGCACGCGGCCGTCGGCGAAGTTCCTGGAGATGCCGTTGGCGATGGTGGCGGTGTTGGACCCGGTCGTGCCGTCGTTGGCTAGCGTCCAGGTATTGGTCAGCAGCGCCCGGCCCCAGTCGCCCACGGTTTGGAACGAGGTTCCCGCGGGATGATTGGTGGCACCCGGGCACAGCCAGTTCGTGCCGTTTTTCTGGAACTCGAACATGGCCACAGTACCGTAGTTGCAACCGTGTTCCGTTTTCAGCACCGGGTACGGCGTGGTTTGCAGCGTGCCGCCGTCGTGGGCATGGCCCACCAGCATCAGGCCGGGGTTGTGGCCGGCGCCTGGCCAGTAGCTGTAGCCGCCGGAGGGATAATGCTGCCCGAATAGGCGGAAGGTGAAGTTCGTGTTGGCGCAGGCCGCGGCATAGTCGTTCGTGAACCAGCCGTAATCGTCGTTGGCATTATAATCCTTCATGCAGACGTAGAAGGAACCCATGGCCAGGGAAAAGGTGGGCACGCCGATCTGCGCCTTCCAGTCGGAGCCCCCGCTGGTCACATCATTGTTGCCACGGGTGATGAGCATTGGCGCGGTCAACCTGCTCATGGCGTCGATGTATTCCTGGTAGTGAGCCCACGAAACGTAGTTGTTGTCCAACTCGTCGCCCGTGTTGAACAGGAAGCGGGGATGAATGAGGCTGAACACCGGCACATGCCAGGACAGTTCCTCGATACAGCCGTGCGAGCCGT
>CAZAYP010000121.1:0-11606 GCA_964489425.1 uncultured Verrucomicrobiota bacterium
AATTTTCGCCGCGTCACCCGCTTGTAATGTGACGGTGTGAAATATCCGGGTTAGCAGCGTTTTCTTGAGAAACCTGTACAACTCGAACCGCTCGTGCAGGTGTTCCGTTCGCAGTTGGGTGGAGTTCGCGAGCCCAACCAATTGCTGGATTGCGATAGCCAGTTGCGTTTTTCCCCGGCCGGCTTCGCCGTCCAGCACCAGCAGTCGCTGGATCAGGTTGCGCCCCAGCAAGCACAGTCCGATGTATTTTTGAATCAGGACAACGTCCTCCTGGTGGACTGCCGGTAGAATCAACTCATCAAGGAATCGCGGGCAGTGGGCGGTCGGGTCGTAGGCAATCGGGGATTGATTTCTTGAATAATAGTCCGGGGAAAAGCCGGTCAGGTCCGCGCCAACACCATTGAAGACCAACACTCCGTTGGTCAGGTGGATGAACTGTTTTTCCTTTCTGAACGCTTCGCGCTTTTCGACAATCCCCTTCAACTGACCAACTATCGCGGCTAGGCGGCGGTCGGTGCGGTCACGGACCAGGCCAATTTCCTTTTTGTCGCGCCCCATCCGTAGTAGTGCCTGCCCCACCTCCTGCTTTATTGCGTCGGTGGTGACGTCCGCATATAGGCCACTTGTTGCTTCGTAGCGGTAAAACTGGCGTTCGGCCGGTTCCCATAGCTCGATGTTCTGGGCAGCATGGAGCCCGGCCCAGTACGGTTCATTCAGACCATCGTAAACGCGCGCCCCGGTCTTTTCTGAAACGTGGAAGAAAAAAGGCGGGCCATATCGGGACTCGAGCGATGAAAAAACAGGGCCATTATCAATCGCTGCCCAGGTGCGCTCCCTATAATCTGCCCGGTCGTTCCACTTGCCCCGCGCCAAGCCCGACTTTTCGAACAGCGTAAACGATTGCCGTTTGTTGCCGCCGGTCCAGAACCGCAGGATCGACAACAACGCTGCATCGCCCGCGCTGTGATCGTTACCGTAATCGCTCAGGTCGCCCGCCCACAGCTTTGCAAACTTGGCGCCTTGAGATGATTCTTTGATGCGGGTGACAATTTCGTGTTCTGGCGGGGCCTCGTGATCATCATCGGCTGTTGGCTCGGGGTCGGACTGCGGGTACCCGTTTGATTCAGGCTCTTCCTGAACGGCCTTGCCAAAAACTTTGTTGTAGACAGCGACCAACTGCTCCGGGCGGTGCTCCACTGTGGGTGGTGTTCCGGCAACGTGCTGGCCGGTCACGGTGAAATAGCGGTCGCCGTCGTATATCTCAACCGCCCCGTCAAAATACTTGGGGTTTTTGCAACGCTCGCCGGGCTTTTTCGCGTACATCCACAACTTGACGCCCGTGCCGGATGGGCTCACCTCACAATAGGTGTTTAGCAGGTCAACGAAATCCTGCGCCCACTGCTTGATGTCGCCCGTGCTGGGGTCGCGGCAATCGTCTAGGTCAACGCCGGCCAAGCCGCTACCAAGCACAATGCCGATGCCCGCGTATTGATTGCTGGCGGTCAGCGCGGATTCGTAGGTGGTCCATGTTGCTGGGGCGGTGCTGCTGGCACGCTGGCCAGTCTGCGGTGTGTAGGGAACTTTTGTTTCCTTGCCGTCCCGGACCTCGTATTTCCAGCACACCCATCGGGGCAGGTCGCGCAGTTCGGCCGGCACGGCAATCAGGTTCGGCGGCAGCGGTCGCCCTTGACCTTTTGCCCCCTCGCGGGCAAATTGCTTGGTGAATATCCGTTCAGATTCCCCGTCGCCCTGGCCGGCGGCGGGTCTGCCCTCGGCGGCGGTCACGGCGCACCCGGGTCAGTCACGACGTGCCGGTCAATATATCCCAGCACGCTCGGCAACCAGACCAAGCGAATGCCTTTGATGCGCCCCTTTTTCTTCAGGCTCGCGGACCGGATCGCGCCGGCGTTGATCAACTCATAGAACGTCGCCCGTGTGAGCCCCGTGTGCGGACAGCGCCCCTTGGTCGGCAGCCTGATCCAACGTTCATTGCTTTCGTTCATACATCGCTCCTTACTTGCGCGACAATCCGCGCTTTTGGAGAACAATGTACGCAGACGGGCGGGACACCTCTATTAGACGTGTCCCACTTTTCGCAAACGATGGTTCACCGGCGTGTAATGCGGGCGATCTGCTTCGCGGACAGGCTGGTATACGCGGGATCGCTCTTCGTCATCTCGCGGTTCACGGATCTGGAAATGGCTTTCCACGAAAGCGGCGGATGATGCTTCTTATAGCCCCGCACCAGTCGCCGGATTTCCCGGTTACGCTCGGCAACACTTGCGTTGCGCTTACACGCGCTGGCCTCTCGCGCTATACGCAAGGTCGCGTTGTGTTTTTTGCCCAACCGGTAATCCGGCCCCACCATTTTGATCAGGGTGCTGTGGTCCCGCCGATTTTCCTTTAGCATTTCGCCGACAATTGCGCGGATGCTCTCCTCGGTGGCCGGTTGGCCACTGGCGGCCAATCTTTCAGACACCATTGCCATGAGTGAATCCGAATGGGCCAAGAAAAACAGTTGAACCGCAATATCCCGGAAACTGACGCCAGCATCTCCGCGGGTCAGCAGATAATCCATGCGGTCAATTAGCTCCCGGTGGCGGTTCTCGGCTTTCATCAGCAAGGGCAATGGGCGGATTCGCGTGCCGCGGTAGTCATGCCATATATCCGGGTTCAATGATGCGAGCAGATAGGGATGGCGCTCATTCCATGTATGAGCATTAGAAGCCCTGCTTTGCAGGATCAAATCGAGCAAAATACGGGCTTCAGGCTTATCGTGTGGAGCGGCTTTGGACTCCTGCTGCCGAGGGTGCCGGGCGGTCTTCAATGACTTCTTCTTCATGCTCTTCCTCTCTATCAGGGCGCAGGCGGCCGGCGGATAGAGCGCCAACCGCCCACTTCCCCGGCGGATCAGGCCGGGGCGAACATTCGTTATGCCATAGCCACGGTTACACGCGGGACCATGCCCAAGTCGTCGCGGATGGCCCGGACGATGGTCGCCAGGCTCCGCGCCGTGGGGTTGCCCCGGCGGCTTAACATACGGTGCAGGGCCTTTTCACCGAACCCGGTCTGGCGGGCCAGTTCCTTGAACGTGATCTCGGCATGGACCAGATCGCGGAGCATGGACAGGCCTTCATCGGTTTCGCCTTCGAGAATCGCGGTCATGGCCTCCGCATACAGCGCCCGCGCAAACTTGGGATCGCTTTGGATGCGTTTAACCACGGTTTCCTTGTATGTCTTGGTCAATGCCATATCACACCTTCGCTTTCTTGTATCGGCGCCAGCGGTCCACGGCGGCCACGATGTCCGCCGCTTGCCGCCGCTTATCGCCGCCGCCCAGCAGGATCACCAGCGTGTTGCCATCCATGCCGAAATAGACGCGGTATCCCGGCCCGAAATCCAAGCGCAGTTCATGGACCCCTTCGCGGAGCGCCTTGGCCGCGCCAAAGTTCCCGGCCTCCAGGCGGCGGATACAGCGGTCCACCCGCGCAGCCGTGACCGCATCAAGGCGGTTGAACCAATCCGCAAACGGCGTCCGGTCCCCCTCCGTGTATTCAACAACCCGGATCATCATATTCAACATAGTACCCTTTATATCACCATTGTCAAGCGGGTGAGTGGGCGGCGGCCTGCGGCGGCCTACCGCGTCACGTCGGGCAGTTTGGCCACGGCATCGCGGAGCGTGTCGCGTTCAATGTGGGTGTAGGTCTTGGAAACCGCCTCGGAGTCGTGGCCGATGATTTCCCGCGCCACAACATCCGATACCCCGGCATTCTTCAACAAGCTGGTGGCCGTGTGCCGAAGGCAATGGAACGACATTCCGCTCGTGTCGCGCCGGGCGCTTCGGCCTTTCCCGGTAGATTCACGGGTGCCGGGCTTACGCAAGCCAGCGGCCACCAGGATATCCGCAAAACGAGTGGATAAGGTCCCCGTGCCCTTCCCCGTCTGCATGGCCTCGTAACAGTGGGGGAATAACGGCGCCTGCGGGTCGTCGGTGCTGGGCATGGATTCATAATGGCGCATGAGCGGCGCGCCGATGGGGATATTCACCGGGGCCCCTGTCTTGCGGGTGATGAAGTGGATTTCACGCTCTTGGAGATCAACCATGTTCCAGGTCAGCAGCGCAATATCACCCAGGCGTTGCCCGGTATACAGGCCGGTAAGAATGACGCCGCGCCATTCGGCATCCGCTATCGCCAGAATCCGTTTCACCTCGTCCAGCTTGAATGCCCGGCGCGTGCTTTTGGCGGCCTTGACCAATCGCACGCGGTCAAACACGTTGGACGGCATGAGACCGTCGCGCAATCCATCCCGCCATGCTCCGCGCAGAATCTTCATGATCTTGTTCACGGTCCCGCCGGCCAGGCGCTTGGCCAGGCTGTCGCGGAACCGGGATATTTCGTCCGGGCCGATGGCGTCCATATGGCGCCCGGTCCCGTTGTCCATGAAGTTCAGCAGGTGATCCACGCATCCGCGATACTCCAGCATGCTGCTTTCGGTCACTTCCAGGGATTTCTTCTCCAGCCAGCGGCCCAAGAAGTCCTTCACGGTGGCGCTCGGCATCTGGTCGCGGGCGGCAATGGCGTAGCAGTCGGCAATGACGGCCCGCGCCCTGGCCTGTGACAAACGCCCTTCCCGGCCGGCCTCGCCGGCCTCGGCAAACTTCAAGCAGACGGCCCACGCCTTCTTCTTGTCCGTCTGCCCCGTGGACCGCAAAGCGCGGCGGCCATCGGGGTAGTAAAACGCACACTGCCAATACCGGCTGTCATTCACCCGGTGTAACGAAGCCATGCAAACCCTCCAGGTATCATGTTTTCAGATCGCGGCGTGTTCATACCCATAAACATACCCCTAACGTTTACCCGCGTCAAGGGCGTTCGTATATGTCGTTTTCATTGGGCTTTTTGATTATTTTACAGGGCTAATAGTATCGGTGGTTCGAATCCACCCCCCACCACCAACCTCCCAATCAAGCCATTACCTCAATATAAGCCAATAATATCAAGGGTTTCTTGAGATCAGGCCTTTTCACCCCTGCTCTTTTCTGCGCTTCGGTGCATTTCCGTGCCACGGTCAAAAATGGGTTTATAAAGGGCACATAAAGGGCACAGTCTGGTTTCCGGCAGATGATCTTTCTGCCACCTGCTTGCCCAGCGCCTGTCGGTCAGCCTGCGCGCCGTGGACAAGTGGGCCAAGCAGAGGCTGCTGACCCGCCGTGTTCTGCCCGGCCGGGTGCGGGGCTGTGGGTTCTCATCGGTCGAGGTTGAGCGGCTGATCCTGAGGGGGGCGGTGGTACCGGATTCTGGTTGCTGATCAACGCCGCGCCGCAACCGTACGCACGGGCCAGCGTGCCGGTGCCAGACTCGGCCAACATGGTCAGGAGCCCGCCCGTAGCTGCCATCACGATCTGCTTGTCGCAGTAGTCGATCCGCTCCTGGAACGGCATCCGGGCGCGCTGGGCTATGTATACCGACTCTTAGTCCAGTGCCGTGGAGACGTTATTGGGGGCCAATTACTCGGCATATTTCTTGGGTGCCGTATAGGCGGCAGGCGCTGGCGATCGCGATAACGCTCAACCAGACAGCGTCATGGACAAGATGAACCGCGTACAGGTTTTGTCACTTCGTTCCAAGACCAGATCGCCGCCGTGGGCAAGTACAATTTCGCGCGCCAGGCTCAAACCCAGGCCGGAGCCTTCAATTTTGCGATTACGGGCCTTGTCTGCCCGGTAGAAACGGACGAACACCCGGTCATGGTCCTGGGGCGGGATGGCGGGTCCGGTATTGGTGAAGGAAAGCCATGCTTGGCGGTCCCGGGCCGTGAGTTCGATGGAGATGGCCCCGCCCGGTTCCCCAAACTTGACCGCATTGGAGACCAGGTTCTCGATGGCCTGGTTCAGCAAATCGGCATCGGCGGACACAACGAGTTCGGCGGGTGCGATGACGGCGGTTTTCCGGTCTGGGGCCAGCATGCGCACATCGTCTGCGGCTGCCCGCGCAAGGTCAGCCAGGTTGATGCGCGCGAGGCTGAGGGGGAGTTGGCCGGCGTCGGCCTGGGAGAGCAACAGCAGTTTGCGCAGGATGACCTTCAGGCGCTGCACCTCGTCCAATTGCTCGGCGTATTCGCGCTGCTCGGGCGATCCATCCGGCGCCCGCTGCAGGCAGCGCTCGGTCTGGGCCTGGAGGATGGCCAGCGGTGTCTTCAACTCGTGGGCGGCATCGGCGCTGAAGCGGGTGGCTTGCTGGAAGCTGCGCTCGAGCCGCTCCAGCATGCCATTGATCAACACGATCAGGCGCTTGAATTCCACATCGGCTTTTTCGCTGGGGATCCGTTCGTGCAGGCGGTGGGCGGTGACGGATTCGGCCGTGCGCGCGATGCGTTTGACCGGGCGCAGCGCCGCGTGCCCAATCAACCAGCCACCGGCGGCCAGCAGCAGCAAACCCAGCGGGACGGCCACGAGCAGCGCCTGCTGGAAACGGCGTATTTCGGCGCGCAAGCCAGCCAGGTCCATGGCCAGGCTGAAGGACACCTCGTCATTGGCCATGGTGATGGCCCGCCAGGCACCGCCCGGCGTATTGAGCGTGGCATACACCGGCCCACGGACGCGCATCACCCGGGGCGCCGCGGGTCGGGGCGGGGGGGCGTCGGCCGGTGACGGCCGCCGGGCGTCCCAGGCCTCGCGGGGCCGCTCCCGGCCATCGCGTTCGTCCCGCGGGCGGCGGCGCGCGTCGTCCTTGGGTCGGGCTTTGTCCTGGCGCGGGGGCGGGCGGCGCTGGATTTCCTCGGGGGCCTGCGCAAGCGAAAGCGGCAGCCCCTCTGGCGGCAGGCCGGGCGGCCAGGTGGGCGTGGCATACAGCACCCCGCCGCCGGCCAGGGTGGTCTTGACCACGAAGTGTTTCACGGCCTCCTGGCCGTAGATGGAGCCCAGCGATTCGTCAAACCGTCGCCAGTGATCCGGCGGCTGGTCCTTGCGCACCTGCTCATCGACCAGAGCCCGCAGTTCATGGTCCACGCGCTCCAAACCCATCCGGTTGAGCACGGAGACGGCCAGCAGTCCCAGGCCGGCCAGGAGCAGGCCCGAAAAGCAGGCGCTGAGCAGGCCGATCTTGAGCCGGAAGGAATGCAGCATCAGCCGGGCTCCAGTTTCCGGAAACGATACCCCACGCTGCGCACGGTCTCGATCAGCGACCCGGACCCGCTAGCATCAATCTTGGCGCGCAGGCGCTGGATGCAGACATCCACGATATTGGTCTGGGGATCAAAATCGTAGCCCCAGACGTGTTCCAGGATCTGGGAACGAGTGAATACGCGGCCGGGCGACCGCATCAGGTATTCCAGCAGGCTGAACTCGCGCGGCGCCAGCACGACTTCCTCGTCGCCGCGCCTCACCGTGCGCGCGATCAGGTTCACCGTCAGTGTACCCGCCCGCAGCACGCTGAGCTGCTCGCCCGACGAGCGGCGCAGGACCGCCTGGATGCGCGCGAGCAGTTCATCCATGTAAAACGGCTTGGCAATATAATCATCGGCGCCGGCGTGCAGGCCTTGCACGCGCTCGTTGGTCTCCGATCGGGCGGTCACCAGGATCACCGGCACGGTGTTTTTGCGCTCGCGCAGGTTCTGCAGGATGCTCAGGCCGTCCCGGCCCGGCAGCATGATATCGAGCACAATAAGGTCAAAGGCCTCGTTGCAGGCCAGCTCATAGGCCTCGCTGCCGTTATGGCACAGGGTGACCGCGAAGCCCTGTTCCTCGAGCCCCTTGCGCATGAACCCGGCCAGTTTCTTCTCGTCCTCGACCACCAGTATTTTCATAATTATGAAGCGTAACACGTCAGGGCCCATGACCCAAGATCGGAAGCATTACAGTTTGGTAATTTCCCGCTGGTTTGCTTGTAATCTGCGCCGAGTGGCGCCAGGGCCTGGCACGCCCGGAAGCGGGCCGGCCGGCGCCGTTCGCGCTATATTTCTCACAACATTAAAGCGCACTCGTGCGTTATGATGTCATATGGCCGTTTTTTTGGTCGGCGGGTAACAGGGCAGTCCTCAAGAGCCAAGGCAAGGAAAATGGAAAAAACATATTGCGCGGCAGGCGGGGTTTGGCGGTGGTGCAAGGGGATGGGGCGGGTGTGGGCGGTACTCCTGGCCATGGCGGGCGGGGCGTTCGGCCAGGTCACCAACCAGATCGTCGCGGTCACGCCGGCGGCGGCGGCGCAGGGCACCAGCGGCCTGACCGTTACATTCGCGTTGGACACGGATGCCCCGCCAGCGCCCCCGGCGGGCATCCTGCCGAACAGCGTCAAGCTCGGGACCCTGGTCGGGACGGCGATCACCCACGACGAGCAGTACACCGTGACCGCGGCGTTCACGATTCCGACCAACGAAAGTCTGGGCGCCAGGGATACCGAGCTGGTCTTCAACACCCCGGGCGGGACGCTGACTTTTTTCAAGGCCGGCGGTTTCACCGTGACCTCGGGTGCGGAAGCTCTGCCCTGCATAACCTTGCAGCCGCAGTCGCAGACCGTGCAGGCCGGCGCCGCGGCGGCGTTCAGCTTGGCCGCTTCCGGCGCGGTGCCGCTCGCTTTTCAATGGCAGAAAAACGCCACCAACCTGCCGGCGGGAACCAACACGCTGTTCACCGTCGCCGCGGCCGCGCCGGGCGACGCAGGCGATTATCGCTGCATCGTCACCAACCGGTTCGGCGCCGCCACCTCCACGGTAGCCACGCTGTCCCTCGCCTCCGCGCCGCCGTATTCCGGGTATAATTTGTTCGCGCCGCTCACGTCCACCAATACTTACTTGATAAACAACAACGGGAGCACGGTGCACACCTGGTCCAGCCAGTACCGGCCGGGCAACGCCGTGTACCTGCTGGAGGACGGCACCTTGCTGCGCACGGCCAACTCCGGCGGCACCAACTTCAGCGCCGGCGGCGCGGGCGGCCGGGTGGAGCAGTTCGATTGGGCCGGCAACCTGCTCTGGAACTATAATTACAACAGCCCGGCGTACCGGCAACATCACGATGTCCGAATGCTGCCCAGCGGGAACATATTGATGATCGCTTGGGAGCATAAGACCGCGGCCGAGGCCGTATCCGCCGGTCGGAATCCGACCCTCCTGACCGACGGCGCGCTGTGGCCGGATCACCTCATTGAAGTGCAGCCCACGGGAACCGTCGGCGGGGTCGTGGTCTGGGAATGGCATGTCTGGGATCACCTGGTCCAGGACTATGATGCGGCCCAGGATAACTTCGGGGTTGTGGCTGACCATCCCGAATGGGTGGATATCAACCAGGCTCAGGTCGGGGCAGGGGCTGACTGGAATCATGTGAACGCCGTGGATTACAACCCGGCGCTGGACCAGATCGTGTTGAGCGTACGCCAGTTCAGCGAGGTCTGGGTCATTGACCACGGCACGACTACCGAGGAAGCCGCCGGCCACACCGGCGGCCGTCATGGCCGGGGTGGCGACCTCCTGTACCGCTGGGGCAACCCGCAGTCCTATGATGCGGGCGCAGCGGCAGATCAGCAGCTCTTTGTCCAACACAACGCCCAATGGATTCCCGCCGCCTGTCAGGGCGCCGGGCACTTCCTGGTTTTCAACAATGGCCAGGGACGCCCCAGCGGCAACTATTCGACCGTCGATGAGTTTGTGCCGCCGCTGGCGCCGGATGGTTCTTATTCCAACACCCTTCCGTTCGGCCCGGCGACCGCGACGTGGACCTATGCCGCGAGCCCCGCGAGCTACTTCTACGCCGCGAATATTTCCGGCGCCCAGCGCCTGCCCAACGGGCATACCCTCATCTGCGACGGGCCGACCAGCCGGTTCTTCGAGGTCACGTCCGCCGGCGAAACCATCTGGGAATATGACGCCGGCGGCAGCGTATTCCGGGTCACCCGCTATGGCTTCGATTATGCCGGGTTTGCCGGAACCGGCCTGAACCCCGGCGAACACCCGGGGCGGTCCTATGCCATCGTGGATACCGCGCAGACCACCTGTTACAATACCTCCAACGCCGTGCCCGCGCCCCAGCCGGGCGCCGCCTGGTCCGGCCAGGATGCGCAGTATTCCGGGTTAACCATGAGCTATACCCTGGCCACCAACGGCCTGATCGTGCAGG
This sequence comes from uncultured Verrucomicrobiota bacterium, assembly GCA_964489425.1. Taxonomy (GTDB): domain Bacteria; phylum Verrucomicrobiota; class Kiritimatiellia; order RZYC01; family CAZAYP01; genus CAZAYP01. The sequence continues at coordinate 10,115 of CAZAYP010000121.1, forward strand.
ACAACCGCACCGGCCTGACCTGGACCCAGACGCCCGATCTCAACACCGACGGCGTGATCAATGCCAGCGACAAGCTCACGTACACGGGCGCCCTGGCCTATGCCGCCACGCTCTGCGCGCGCGGTTTCGGCGGCTACAGTGACTGGCGCCTGCCCTCGATCAAGGAACTGTATTCCCTGATGAACTTCACGGGCCTGGACGTCAGCGGCCCGGACGTCTCGCTGCTGAAGCCATTTATCGACACCAACTACTTTGCGTTCGGCTACGGCGACACCAATGCCGGCGATCGCCTCATCGACGCCCAGTTTGCCTCGACGACGCTCTACGTGGACACGGTGATGACCGGATCCCGGGCCATGTTCGGCCTGAACCTGGCGGATGGCCGCATCAAGGGCTATCCCGTCTCGGGCAAAAGCTATTACGTTTACTTTGTGCGCGGGAACACCAACTACGGGGTCAATGCCTTTGTGGAAAATGGCGATGGAACGGTTTTCGACCTGGCCACCGGCCGGCAATGGCAACAGGCGGACAGCGGCGCGGGCCTGAACTGGCAGGCCGCGCTCGCCTACGCGGAAAGCCTGAACCTGGCCGGTTACCAGGACTGGCGCCTGCCCGACGCCAAGGAACTGCAGAGCATCCTGGATTACACCCGTGCGCCGGGGATCACGGCGTCGGCGGCAATTGATCCGCGGCTCCATTGCACACCCATCACCAATGAGGCCGGCACCACGGATTATGCCTGGTATTGGGCCTCCACGACCCATGCCAACACAACGACGGTTCCCGGCAAGCAGGCCGTGTACGTGTGTTTCGGGCGCGCGCTCGGTTACATGAACGGCTCCTGGCAGGACGTACATGGCGCCGGCGCGCAGCGCAGCGACTCCAAGGGCGGCAGCCTTTCCGAATGGACCTACACCCCGTACGGCTATTACTCAAGCCTAGCACCCCAGGGCGACGCCGTGCGCATCTTCAACCATGTCCGCTGCGTGCGCGCCGGCGCGACCGCCCCGACCAACGACACGGATGCGGATGGCTTGTCCGACTGGTACGAATACGATTATGTCACCAACATCACGGCCATGGCCCCGGCCGGCGATCTCGACGGCGACCTGTTTCCCAACCTCGCGGAATGCGGTGCCGGCACGTCGCCGATCGATGCCGGCTCGCTGCTGGCGATCGCCGGCCTGGCGTGGACGGCCGCGTCCAACGCCGTGGTGACCTGGCCCGGCGTGCCCGGAAAAACCTACCGGGTCCAGCGCTCAACCAACCTCATGGCGGACGCCTTCAGCACGGACCTGGCAACCGCCGTCGACGCCACGCCGCCGCTAAACACCTTCACGGACCGCATCGCCGGCGCCCAGGCGGCTTTCTACCGCGTGACCGTGGCCCCGGAGCCCTGAGGCGCCAGCCAAATAGCCGCCACGCATCCGCCGCCATTAGGCCGGAGTTTGGGTCGATTTTAGCGGGCCAAATTGGCGGAAGACCCCCGTAA
>CAZAYP010000122.1:0-11427 GCA_964489425.1 uncultured Verrucomicrobiota bacterium
GTTGTCGCACCCAGTCTCCGCAATATCACGAACCTTATGAAATATCCGGGCTAGGGGGAGGTAGAACTCCCCCTTTTTTCGCTGTCATCTAGGGGTAACCCAACCCCTCCGTATCCGCCCACGCTTTTGCAACGCCTTGGCTTTAAATTCGTTGGCCCATGTTTCCGATGACGGGGGTGGCGATGCGAAAAATGGACGGTTTTTTGCAAATGAACGATCCATAAACGCACTGATGGAAAGCGGATGGTTGGCGTGGCGGGGATGATGGGGTGCTTGGCCGGCCATGTTTTCCAGTCAGGGCGGCCATTCTTTTAGCTATTGGAGGAGAAAAAAAACTGCCCAATGGGAGGGGGCGCCGACGTGGTGGGTTCATAGACGATCCGGCGACCTATTTGGACTGTGTGCTTTTTGTGTGCTTTTCTCCCCCACTTTCAGGATGATCAGGCAAGAGCACAAAAACGCCAGCAAGCGCACTTGGCAAAAAGGGCGATACGCACAGAACCCTTTATTTTATTGGTCAAAATGCGGTTTTAGCCGCATGAAACAAGGGGGAAAAGGTGGTGGATGCTCAGGGACTCGAACCCTGGACCCGCTGATTAAGAGTCAGCTATAACAATGCTTAACATGTTGAACATCAACGCTATTATATTTGTTGTATATTTTATGTTTAACTTGTAGGAGTCCCGGCGCTATATTGTACGCAGATAGACGCGATGAAGCGAAGGGAAGAAATCATGAAAAATCGAACTGGGTGTCTGGTAAAGCGAGGCGAACGCTACTACTGCCGCTGGACCGTTGACAGCAAGATATTCGTGCGCCGCCTGCTCGATGACCAAGGCCGACCCATCACCGAGAAAAAGCAGGCCATCATCGCGCAGGAGAAGTTGATGGCGCCGTTTGCCAAAGCCAGTGAGGTCGAGGCATTGGAAGCGATTGCTGGACGATTGGCGGGGCGTAAGGCGGAGCTTGAAGCCGTGAAAGACCAAATGCTTACACCACTGCTACTAAAAGACGCATGGGCCACTTACGTCGATTCCAGTGAGCGCCCTCAGTCCGGCAAGGCCACGCTGAAGCAGTACCAGGCCGAGTTCACCCGCTTTATCGCCTGGATGGGACGGCAATTCCCGGACAAACAAACCTTGCGCGACGTGAGCAACGAAATGGCCAAGGCCTACGCCGACGATTTGCGGCAGGCCAACGTCAGTCCTAGCACTTTTAACCAGCACATCGGTTTTCTGCGCTTGTTGTGGAAAACGCTCAACGCGCCTGCCAACCTCGCCGGTGTCAATCCTTGGGCATCGATCCACCGCATGGAACAGCGCGACCGACTGGCACGGCGGCATGAGGCCCTCACTCAGGACGATTTCGACGCCATCCTCGCCACCGTCCCCGCAACCGACGCCGACTACCGGGACCTGTTCATCGCGCTTGCCATGACAGGCCAGAGGTTGGTGGACGTGGTCATGATGCCCTGGCGCGCCATTGACCTGAAGCGCGGGGTCATTACGCTGGCACCCCGCAAGACGATCAGGACGGGAAAGGAGGTCTACATCCCCCTCCTGCCGCCCATGCGGACTATGCTGGCAAATCGCCTGAGGTCCGGCGAGCTGGTGTTCCCCGGCCTGGCCGCTGCTTACCAAACTGATTCCAGCGCCATCCCCAAACGCATCAAGGCGATCTTCCAACGGGCCGGGTTGAGCACGAGCAAGAGCGTCAATGGGCGTAATCATCCGGCCTTATCGGCGCACAGCTTCCGGCATTTCTTTGTGTCCGCTGCTCGTGCCGTTGGGATTCCAGACGCCGTGATCAAGTCCATAACTGGGCACGCCGGCGACGGCATGGTGGAACACTACAGTCACTTCACCCCGGCGCTGGCGTCCGCTCTTGCCGGCAGGGTTGCGCACCTACCAGCCCTTCCTGGGGCCAAGGAACCGTTACCAGCATGGGCGCGGGATGAAATTGGGGGGCTGGCGCAACGACTCACCCCCCAAACCATCGCTGATGTTAAGGCGCGGCTGTTGGCCATGGTTTCCGTCTAAACTGACATGCGATGGGCAGTTGATGCCAAAATTCAATTTGGACCGGCGATCAGTTTTTCAACGTCGCTAAGCCTGTATCCGCACCCACGTTGTCTTCCTGGCAGTGTGACGCGCTCTAATGTTCCCGCCGCGCCCAGCTGATCAACCAAACGAGTCGAATACCCCAATCTACGAGCCACCTCCTGTCGTTTGATTATGCGGGTCTCGCTTGGCGTATTCATCGCGGGCGTTTGGTTCAACTCGGCCATAAACATCATTCGTTCTTTTTTTGTCAGGCCGGCGAATGCCATCTTAGCCATGGTCAGCCTGTTGCTTTCGTTGTCACTATTAATATCCTGCATCTCATAATTCCTAAGCCCTCCTCCTATGTTGTAATTTAACCGCCAGCCTGGGCGTGTTGGCCGGGCGGCGTTGTTTTTTATATTCCCACAGGGGATTCATGTTCATTTCGCCGCCATCAGGTCGTCGATGTCGGTCCTATAACAGTTGCACATACATCCTGCCGAACCTGGTTGCTATTGGCTTGCCTGGTTACAAACTCATGCGCCGGGACCGCTACGCCTTCATGCATATCCCAGACCGTTGATTCGGTCACTACGAGATCCACGCGATATTCAGCCCGAGCCCAATCTGGCCAGCCAATCACCTGTTGGGCGTCCGAGCCGATGCCGATGACAGGAGCGTTTAGCATGCCAGGGATATCTTGTAGGCGGTCCAATGTTTCAGCCGTGCGAGCCTGGTCGAAGCTGTACACCGCCCCACGATCTGGATCAAAGCCCAGGAAGGCCACTAGAATGATCTGTGGCGGGCCGGAGGCGGGGCGGGCGCCTGGGGACAAGGGGTCGATCCTCAAAACGATCCTATGATCGTTAAAACGGCTTCTGGAGCGATTTTCAGGACCCAGTTCGAAAATGACGGGATTATGGCTGTCTGGAATAAGAAGATGGTGCGGGCTGTCCAGGATGGCCTCACGGACAGGACCAAGGGAAGCATCACGCATGACCAGGATGTTCCGGGGCGAGGTCAGCAGGGAAAGCAGGTTCAGGGCGGCTTTAGCAGCGGTTTTGAACGAGGGATGTTGGCCCGGTAGTGGATGGCGCTGGTAAGCCAGGACGCCAGCGCGCCGCATTTGGGCTTGGACCTGCTGCGTCAACATGGATTCGGTGATGGTGGGGTTCATGATGGCCTCTGTGTTTCGATCCCAGCAGTGTCCAAGCCCCGGCGGGCGCTAGCTGTCCCAAGGCCGTCCAAGGCCGGCCCAGTGACAGGCGCATCGGGGCAAGGGACGGGGCTGTTCTCGATATGGGCTACGCTGCGCTCCGCCCAAGAACGAGGTGGAGTAGGAACAACCACCTGTTTTGGGTTGTAGTCCAGCAGGGTGCCAGCGGGGAAAATGAGGCTGCCGTGAACTTGAACTACATCTGAGGTTGATGAGGAATTCCAGCGATAACCCGAATCGGATTTGGGCTTGTCAGTGGAACGGCCAGCAACATCAAGAGCCAGACCTTTGGAATAATGGAGCCTTTTACCAGCACCAGTTCGACGGCTGAATAGGTAGTTTTTCACCAAATAGGCGGCCATGCCATCAGTATTGTTGACGGGCCGCACATCAACCTCGAAGGCATGGGTGATGAGGAACCATCGATTTTTTAGCTGTTTGCGGGTGACTGGGCAGTTGGTGATGATGTGGAGGTGGGTGTCGGCAGCACTACGGCCACCCAGTACCCAAATATATTGGGAGGCAGGGTGGCTATGAACGAGCGAGCGCCATAGGGATGCAAAGGCTTTTTTGATGAGGCTGGGACGTTCATCAGGTGGGGAGTCAGGCGGCAGGGTCAGGGTGATGAAGGTAAGCAGGTGATGTTGATTGATGGCAGCGACGATGGAGTTGAACAGCAAGGTGGCTTTGAGGCGGCCACAGGTAAGGCAGGACCAGCGACCACATGGGAGGTGTTTGTAGATGTGAGTGCCGTTGTTGAGGACTCTATGCAGGCTGCCAGAAGAACGGGAATGGGCGCAGTCGAAGGTGGAGAAGTGGTTATATAGATGTAGAATATAATCTAGCCCCCCACGCCGGCTATCGTTCAGGCCGAGCTTGGGCAGGTCGGTGGTGATGGGGGAACTGTTACCAAAATCTGTTTTTTTTATCATACAACCTCCAGCAACAACCCGTGCTCGGGGGCGGAAGTTGTATGTATTCGCAGCCGGATGCCAAACCGACTGAGGGACCATTACGCTGCCCAGGCGATGAATGCCCGATCTCAGGCATTTGTTATATATTACACGCGCACCGCAGAACTGTTAAATGCCCATCCATTCCCAAGTGGACGCCAGCCTGCACGTGGAGATAGCTGGTCGGGTACACGATTGGCCACGAGGGCGATGCGTCAAGCAGTGCTGGTCAATACGACCATTCCTCGTGACTGACAGGCAGCCGGTTCAACCTGGCCCTGGCCGTGCGCCAGTTGGGCAGGTGACGGTCCAGCTGCTCGATGAAGCCTGGCCCATGGGATCGCCACCACCCAGGATGCGGATGCGCTGGGGAACACGCTCCTGGCTTTTGCGATGCTCATCAGCCATACGCTATAGTCGCTGAGAGATCTGCTGGAAATAGCGACGGAGCAGAGTTGACATGTCATAAAATTACATATAAATATGTGGCATGAAACGTAGGGATAATATAATCTATTCAGTTGATAGCAAGGTTATTAGCAGAATATATGGCATGGGTAGGGGTTCCGTATTCTCTCCGTCACGTTTCGTGGATCTGGGCAGCCGTGCGGCCGTAGCGACTGCTCTGAAACGGTACAAACAGGCCGGCATCATCCGACAACTGGCCAGAGGGATATACGATTATCCCCGTCAAGACCCCCAATTCGGCCCCCTCCTTCCCGCTCCGGATACCGTGGCCCAAGCGCTTGCCGGACGCGATGCCGTGAAGCTGCAACCCTCAGGGGCTTATGCCGCCAACCTGCTGGGGTTGTCCGACCAGGTGCCCATGAAGTTGGCTTATCTAACCAACGGCCGGCCGCGTACCATCCAACTGGGCCGGCAACAGATCATCCTGCGCCAGACCACGGCGCGGAACATGGCTACCGCCGGCCGGATCAGCGGCACGATCATTCAGGCCCTACGGCATCTCGGTCAGCGCCACGTGGATGGCCGGGTCATGGCCGCGCTCCGGCGCCAAATCAAAGCCGCCGACAAGCAAACCATCCGCAAAGACCTGCGCTATGCCCCGGCCTGGATCGCGGACATCCTCCGCAAACTGGTCACCGAGGAACTGGCTCCGTCATGAACGACTTCGTGCAGGCCGGCGCGGATCGGCGCCAGGTGGTTTGCCAACGCGCCGGTGAAGTGCTGGGCCTGTCGCCGCCGAGCATCGAAAAGGATTTCTGGGTCTGCTGGACGCTCTGGCAGTTGTTCGCGCTGCCGACCTGGGGCCAGGCGCTGACCTTCAAAGGCGGCACATCGCTCTCCAAGGCCTGGGGCTTAATCCAACGGTTTTCAGAAGACATCGACATCGTGCTGGATCGCCACGCGCTGGGCTATGCGGAAGGTGGGCCTGAGAGCGGCAAGCAACGCCGCAAGCGTCTGGACGCCCTGAAAAGCTCGGTCCAAAGCGCCGTCCAGAAACAGATCCTGCCGATGCTGCGGGACTGTTTTCGTTCAGCCATGCCGCCGGACATCACATGGGAGATCGAACCCGATCCCGCCGATGCCGACATGCAGACCCTTTTGTTCACGTATCCCTCCGTCTTCGTTGGGCAGACGGCCTACATCCGGCCCGTGGTCAAGATCGAGATGGGCGCCAGGTCGGACACCGAACCAACCGAAACCGCGGCCATCCGCCCCTATGTGTTCGATGTACTGAAGCCGGATAGCACGGGCGCGTTCGCCGTACGCGCCGTGGCTGCCCGCCGCACATTCTGGGAAAAGGCCATGCTCCTGCACGAGGAGAACCATCGTCCGGCCGGCAGGACCCGGAGAGACCGGCTGGCCCGCCATTACTACGACCTGTGGTGCCTGATCATCAAGGGTGTTGCGGATCAGGCCGTGGCCGATGCCGGGCTGTTTGAGCGCGTCCTTGCCCACCGCGCCATCTTCTTTCGCCATGCATGGATGGACTACGCCACCATGCGGCGCGGCACGTTGCGCTTGGTCCCCCCACCGGATCAACGCAAGAACTGGGCTATGGACTACAAGGCCATGGGCACGGAGATGTTCTTCGGGCCGGTGCCTGATTTTGATGAGGTCATGAACGTGGTTGGCAATTTCGAACGGCAATTCAACGCGCCGTCAGCCTCTCCATCAACACCGCCAGCATGAGCACCGCCGGATGGCCGACCGTGGCAGTGACCCGCATGAACTGCTTGATGGTGCGCTGGATCTGGTCGTCAAGAATGCCCCGGTCAGTGGCCACAATGACGGAATCGAAGATGTCCCTGGCGTCATGGCGCAGGCCAATGAGCTGGTGGGCGAGCCGGGCGTTGGAGATGGATTCGCCTCTGCCCGACGAATGCTCGATCAGGTAGCGCCGGCCACATCCATGCTCCGCCACGTCCGCCAGCAGCTTGCGCACCAGGTCGAGTTGGTAGTAGCGCGGGAACACCTAGCGGCGCTTCTTTGTCCTGCTCCTGGGGTGCTTCTCTTCGGTAACCTGAGCATAGTTTTCCAGAATGTTGGTCAGGCTGGCGGGTCGAGCATGTAGCAACGGGTGGGAATGTGGGCGTTTGGGAACGGCCGCGTCAATGTCCTCGTCAATCGCGTGCTGGTTTGATATTCAACCCCTTGGCCTCAAAGCAGTACGATATGATCGAGCACATGCATCTACAGGCCCACGTTGGCGCGTGCCGAATCCAGCGAAGAATTGCATTCCTTTACCGCCTATGCAAAAACGCTGAAGTCTATTTGCATATGTGTACGGCAGCATCTTGCAGGAGTCTGATTGGTATTACTTGGGCAACTGATAAAGCCGCGCAATATCGTTTGATGTCAGCACGCGTTCATACAGTCTCACCTCATCGATCAATCCGACGTAGTGGTCAGAGTCAGAAAGTTCGGAGTTCTCACCCAGCTTTGCCAATTTAGTATTGGATAAGGAATTGGTTTGAATTGCTCGGAACTCTTCTTGTCCATCAATGTATGCGATCCCCTCGGAACCATCATATGTGTATGCGATGTGATGCCATTCATCCTTAGGTATTTTTTTGCTGTGCTCCAACAATTGGGTGTGCCTATTCCGCGGTTTGTGGCAAGCCCTTCAGTATAAATCTCGAAGTAGTTTGGTGCGTCCCAACCCTTAGACCAGATGCGGGGATTATCCGTGCCTCCTTCGGAGAAATTGATCCACGCGGCAAACGTCACCTTGGATCGTGAAAAGGCAAGTGAGGCAGAATGCTGGACCGTTATGTCGTCATTCCCGTCAAATCTGTATGCGCATCCCGCAACGCCGAACCGATTGGTTGCGAGAGTGGCGCCATGGACGACACCATTATTTCCGTTTGTCGTCGCGTCGTTGGCATTGCCATCGAATGGCCAATATGCAACAAGTCCATTCAACAGATTCGTATCGGGTACGCCGCGGACACGGAAAAACATTGGGATGTCGGTCGTCATCGCGTCGGTGGTGACAACCACTCTGGTGAGTCCAGTCCAGTTTGTGCGCTCAGCGTCAATGAGGCTTGCGGCCCATTCTACCGCTACGGTAGTTCCGACTTGTGCTCCCCAGAAAGACATCGTCCCGTTTCCCCTGATTGAACCTATTTCTATTTCCTGCGCATTTGCTGCTACGACAAAAATCGCCGCAATAAATGCTTTCGCAAATTTCTTATACACGTTCATTCCTCCTTTTGGGCGAATGTAGCACTGGCCAACTGTGGCTGATAATAGCAGGTTTTTCGCCTGCGGAGCGCCGGCCCTATGTTGGTTCAGCAGGCCTAGACCAGGATCCTTAGCGAACGGGCGGCGGGTTTCTTTTGTCAACAGCACATCTCCAATGGCTGACGATAATTTAGTTAGGGTAATGCTAACCCCTATCTGGGGTGGCGTCAAGAACATGTAGCTCAAAATCGGGTGCGGGCTAGCGGGCGGGCGGGATTGGGTGCCGCTCAGCCAGCACATCGGCAGCACTTTTGCAGCTGCCCCCCGACTTCGGGCGTCTGGGATGCGGCCCGCGAAACCAGTGTTAGCCATTCGATCTTTTCCGCACCAGTCAGCCAGCCCCAGCTATATCCGTCCCCCTAGTCAAAATGTTCGTGGCCGATTTCCGCCTGGTCCACGGCGACTTAATTCGCCCACAATATCCGTTATAATTATCTGAGCGGGCTGTTCATCATCGCCGTGCACGTTGGTCCTGGCACAGGCTCGGTCTTGCAGCCCGGCACAGTTGCTTCCGCCATGCGGCATCCATGCCGGCAGGGACAGCAACTCCATAGGCGTAAATATATCGACCGCACCAATGCGGTTACCAATCTGGTGACCGCCGGCGTGGCGAATGCCCTGTCCAAGACGGTCACCTCCCACAACAACAAACGGAGGTGAATATGAGCCCGGCAACTGGGGCATTGTTAGTCGACCGTATCCGGCCAATAATCCAGGCGACGGTGCCGCACGCCGTGAAGCAGGTCGGCGCTGAGGACGTTGGCGAGTTGGTCCAGGACACCGTGGTCATGGCCGCACAGATCCTCGATAGCTGTGAATCACGAGGAAAGGCCATAATCCCCAATTCGGTGGCCTACTACGCCATCAAGCTCGCCCAAACAGGCCGGCGTTCCTACGGCGCTACACGAACCGATGCGCTATGCCCGGCTGCACAACTCGATGGTCGGTCAACTGTGGCCTCCATGGACGAGGATATACCAGACGAACAGGGCGATGGGCTGACGTTCCATGACATGCTGGCGGCCCCCGTAGAGGATCCCGCCCAGCAGGCAGGCCGTGAGGTCGACTGGGCTGGATTGATGAATGGCCTGAGCGATCATCAGTTGGCGATCATCAGGGCCACCGTCAATGGCGACCAAATGGACATGCTGGCCCGGCAGTTTGGCGTGAGCGCTCCCAGGGTGACCCAACTCAAACGGGCCTTGGGGCAGGAGATCAAGGAACGATGGGGTGTAACCGCCCTCGAGGACGCAACTCGTTCACCGATGTGGATCGGGACCATTCAGGCCGGCCGGGAACAGTCTTTGTGCCAGCACGAGCGCGCAAAAGCGTGGGCTTAATGATGGTTTGGCTTGGCGATCGTTCGAAAGGGGGGAGGTCGAACTCCCCCTTTTTTTCACTGTCATTTGGAGGTAACCCAACACTTGCGTATCCGCCCACGCTTTTGCAACGCCCTGGATTTAAATTTGTTGGGCCGTGTTTCGGATGCCGGGGTTGGCGATGTGGAAAATGGGCCGCTTTTTGCAAGCGAACGATCCATAAACGCATTTATGGAGGGTGGATGGTTGTGATGGCGGGGCTGGTGGCGGCGCGCTGCCGGACCACGAACAGTCGGTGGATGGCTATGGATGTTGTCGTATTGCTCGATCAAACCACCAAACTGAACCGTGGTTTACAATAAGAAAAAAAGAAAATCGACGGTGGGTGGGGTGCATTTTTCGAGGTGGTTGGTTAATCGGGGCCAGAGGCCCATATTTGCAGCTGGATGATTTGGTTACTTTATGGTTACTTTCTAAGACGCCGTCGGGAAGAAACGGCAAGAGCAGAGAAACGCAAACAAGCGCACGCCCCAGAAAGCCGGACTCGCAGAATACCCTTGATTTTATTGGTTAAAATGCGGTTTTCACCGCATGGAACAAGGGGGAAAAGGTGGTGGATGCTCAGGGACTCGAACCCTGGACCCGCTGATTAAGAGTCAGCTTCGCCGTCAATACAGTCCTGATTAAAATGCTTGACTGTCCCTAAATTGTCCCCAATAATGACCGGCATAGTGCACCTTAACGCACGGAAAGGCAGGCTTGGTCATGACACGAAAATTAAGACGCGGAAGTTTGTATCAGCGGGGTTCGGTCTACTGGTTGAAGTATATGGTGGATGGCCGGATGCTTTACCAAAGTCTCGACACCACCAATAAAGCTGAGGCCGAAAAGAAGCGCAGCGAGATCATGCGACCTCTGTTGGCTGGCGCGAAATCTGATGTAATGGCCGCCATGGTCAATCGTCTGGAAGACGCCCAGCAGGCCCAGAAGGATCTGGCGCCAGCCCTTGAGATCGCGGAAGCATGGCCGGCTTACGAGCGGGCCGGAAATCGCCCGGACTCCGGGCCAAGGACCCTTGCCGGTTACGCGTCGCAGTTCTCCCGCTTCCAACGATGGCTGGATGCCAACCATGCGGCCATTGTGGAACTGCGGCACGTGGACTCGAAAATAGCGACCGCGTATGCCGCCGATCTCAAAGCCGCCGGAGTCACGCCATCCACCTACAACCAGCATATTAAGACGCTCGACCTAATCTGGAGCGTTCTCAAAGTTTCGGCCAAGATTTCCGTGAACCCTTGGGCCTGGGACAAAAAATCGAAAACCGGCATGCAGCGGCTGACCATCAACAAGGTTGCCCACCGCAAGAAAGCCCTGTCCCTGGAGCAGATCGAGACGCTTCTGGCCACGGCGGCGGGCGATTACAAGGACATGCTGACCCTGCTGGCATATACCGGCCAGCGGCTGGTTGACATTGTCATGCTGATGTGGGATTCCGTGGATTTCCGCCGGCGGGTGATAACGCTTTGTCCGCGGAAAACCGAGCGGCGCACCGCAAAAGAAGTTTTCATCCCCCTGTTGCCGGCGGCGGAGAGCGTTCTCCTGAAGCGCAAGCGGGCGGGCAAATATGTGTTCCCGGACCTCGTGGCCGAGTACCATCGCGATGTTGGCAGCGCCATGGTTAAGAAACTGGGCGCCATATTCGACGCCGCCGGGCTGGACCGTCACAAAGAGGGTAATGGTGGCCGGGCCGTCGTGGCCTACGGCGCCCACTCACTCCGCCACGGCTTCATAACCATTGCCAGAGCCGCTGGCATCCCCGATGCCGTCATTCGCCAGATTACCGGCCACAGCAGCAGCGAGATGGTTGAACACTACACGCAGTTCGACAAAGCCCTGGCGGGCGCCCTGGCCATGAAATCTCTGGATTCGGCCCTGCCGGTGGAGCCCGCCAAGGCCCTGCCGCCAGCCCAGCCCGACATGGACAAGATTCGTTCCCTAGTGGCCGCGCTGACTCCCCAAAACGCCCGTTCCGTGAAGACTCAACTGCTGGCCCTGCTCGGCTGACAATCTCCGTCTTGAGCCAATCCACCGCCGGCTGTCCGACGGGGGGCCTCGGTCATCCGCGGTCGCTCCAAGGCTGTGTCGGCGATGGTGGTAAGAGGCTGAAGTAGAGAGAGGTGTGCGGA
>CAZAYP010000123.1:0-10552 GCA_964489425.1 uncultured Verrucomicrobiota bacterium
ACCGGCCCTTTCTCGGGCCTTGAGCACGACTTTGCGATGTTGCGGGGGTTGCTTATGCTGCTGGTCGCTGCGCTTTCGGTCTTGGGAGCAATCTTCGCGCTTGCAGCGCGGAGGATAGAAAAAGAGCCGGTAAGGGATTTTTGTGTCTTGACCGGAACCTCTAATGGGTGACCCTATAAAGCCCATGAACAATGATATTGAACGCAACCTTGGCGAGCAGCCCATTGCGCGGGTCCTGCTGGAGCAGGGGCTCAAGGCACACGATCTTGTCGCCATCTCCACGGAGCAAATCACGCACAAGATGGTGTCCAAGGCCTGCAAAGGCCGGCGGTTGACCCCTAACGTGCAATCCAAGATTATGAATGCCTTGACGCAATGCACAGGTCGGCAGTATTCAATAAAGGATCTGTTTACGTACTGATGCCTGTGCGACAGCTTGCGCGGCGACATGGGGCCGCAGGTGCAGTGGTCTTGGCCGCGGCTCAGGATCGGGTTGTAGCCACGGCGCTGTGCCGCCGTGTTCGTAGCCAAGTAAATGAGGGGGCGGGGAATGAATAAACAATGGTCCTGGCTGCTGGTTGGGTTGGTAACCATCGCGCCGGTTTGCTTGCGAGCCGGCATGGCGGCGGCGCACGACCCGACCAATACTTTCTGGCCCGCGCCTTACGCGGTCGAAGGCTGGCCGGCGCAGCACCACGACGCGCACAGTTCTGACTGGATTCCCCGCCAGTACCGCGCCTTTGATCCGGCCGGGCCTTGGAACAACGTGGCCTGGTATTTGCGCGAAACCAACGACCCCGTGGTGTGCGTGGGCGGCGGCTCGATCGCCTGCCTCGGAACCAACGAGTACTTTGTGGTTACAACCGGCAAGGTCACGTTCCCCAACCTGTGGGCTTATTCCATGGGCGATGGCTCGGTCTACTGGCATTCCGCGCCGCCCACCAACGCCGTGAACCCGGGCCCGGAAGCCTGCGCGTTGACCATCGCGCCCACCATCGACAAGTACGGGAACATGTTCCTCGCCGATTGCCATTACGTGTATTGCTACCGCATCGAATACATGCCGGACGTACACGGCAACCAGCAGTACCTGTGGCGCGCACCCATGCCGAACCTGAAAGCGTATGACGCCGGCACAGGATACTGGATCCCGACCAACGACCCTGCGGCCTGGTCGGCGCGCGGGAAACCGTTCATGTCGTTCATCCTGTCTCCGGAAATCAGCAACCGCTACTATTTCGGCGGCCTGACCGTGGGGGGCGAGGCGTTCATGTTTGATGCGGCTGATGGGTCTCTGTACGCGCGCGCGTACCTTGAGACCAACGGCATCGGGGCTGTCACCGGCGCGCCGCCGTGCGACCCGTATGCGTTTGCGGCCACCAACAACCCCATGGACCTTACCAACAACCCCATCGTGTTTGGCATCTGGGCCACGGGGTCCAACACGGATAACCCAGACCAGGATTATTTCATGGATCCGTGCCAGCTCCAGGGATACCTGGCCGCGGGCACGTTCGGCGCCAAGTCGCTGGTCGCCAACTCGCCGGCCTTATGCCGCGACCCTGCCAACCCGACCGCGGCGCGCCTGTATATTCCCGGCGGCCAGTCGTCTGAGGCGGCGCAGTTTGACGCGGACACCAACCAGGCTGATGCCCTCATGTACCGGATTGATTTTGATCCGCGGCAGGCATTTTCCAATCGCCTGGTGGTCATGAACTACGTGTACACCAACGTGCCTGGGGTGGGCCTGACGCCCATGTTCAACGGCCGCATGACCAACGGCGTCAGCAGCGCCACGTCGCCGGACATTGCGCCCAACGAGAAATGGGTGTTTGCCGGCGACGACAACGGCAACATGTACTGCTTTGACACGGAGCGTGGAGATATCCGGTGGCAACGGCAGGTCGGCGAGATGTTGGGCAGCCCCACCACCGTGCAGGCCATTGATTCCAACGGCTGGTTTCAGTTCGTGACGTACGGAGACTATGACCCCTGGTTTTTCACGGTTGATGCGCAAGGCGGGCAGATAGTGTCCAACACGTTAGATGGCGAGATGGCCCGGCACTTGCCGTTGGCGGGTTACATTACCGGCCACTGCTGGCGCACCGAGGCGGCATACCAGACCAACTTCACCACGCTGGGCGGCCACCCGTACATCCGGCGGGCGCTGGGCGCCAGCGTCATCCTGGGCGCCAGCAACCTGTACCAGATGGTATACACGGTCGGGTGGCAACGGCCGCCGCCGCCGGCCATTGACTTGTGGCTGATCCCCACCCACAGCCAAGTGGTGGTGGTCCATCCCGACCGGGTGTGGAGCTACACCAACGTGGCCCAAACCATCCAGGCCACGTACATGGACACCAACGGGACCAGCGAAGTCGGCCTGATATTCAGCCCTGCGGGCCGGGATCGCGGCGTCATGTTTTATGGCTCGCAGTCCTGCTGCATGGCGCAGTTTCTGGATGTGAACAACATGATGCCGGCTGGGATGAAGCCGCTGTACATGCGGCCTTACGGTGGCCTGGGGCTGTTCGCCCTGCCGCTCCGACCGGCGGCGCGTGCCGCTTGCGTGGCGCCCATGTTCCTGCTGCTGGACGAGTAAAGTTCCGGGATCAGTTGGCCGGCCGCGGTTCCGCACGGGACCGGCGGATTTCCACGGCTACGCTCCGGGCCTCGGGCAGCGCGCCGGGCTTGTCCACGGTCACGCGCACGGCATGGACGCGGGGCGCCGCCAGGCATGCCTGGGCCACGCTTTCCGCCAGGGCTTCGATCAGCTGAAACCGGGTCTGCGCGACATGGCAAACGATGCGCTGGGTCAGCGCGCGGTAGTCCAGGGTGTCGTCGATGCGGTCCGTGGCCAGGCCCGGGGCCAGGTCGCATTCCAGCGCCAGGTTCAGCGTCAGCGGGCGCGTCCGCAAGCGTTCTTCGGCGTCCACGCCGACCACGCAGGTCACGTGCAAGTCCCGGATGTAAAGGGTGTCCATGGTGGTGGGTGGGTTCACGCCAGCAAGTGTTGGCCGCCGTCCACGTACAGGATCTGGCCGGTGACGGCTTCGTTATTCAGCAGGAACACCACGGCGGCGGCGACTTCTTCGGGCGTGCACTGGCGCTGCAGCGGCACGGGCCCGGCGGGCACGCCGGGACGGTCGCTCGGCCGCAGGATGGCGCCCGGCGCCACGCCGTTTACCCGGATGCGCGGCGCCCACTCCAGGGCCGCCATGCGCGTAAATTCCGCCAGCAGCTTCTTGGATGCCCAGTACGAGGCGTTGGCAAGGTCCAGCCCGGCGACGTGCCGGTCCAGCAGGTTGACGACCTGGCCCGGGCCACCCGGCGCGGCGAAGGCCTGCATCAGCGCCACTGGCGCCCAGCAGTTGATTTGCATCTGTTCCAGCGCGGCCGGCAGGTCCAGGTGGGACAGCGTATCGGGCCGGAACACGGCCGCGTTGTTGATCAGGATGTCCAACCCGTCCCATGGTGACCGGGCGGCCGCCACCAGGGCGGCGGCCGCGGCAGGGTCCCGCAAGTCCGCGGCCAGCGGCACGGCGCAAGGACCCAGTTCGGCGCACAAAGCTTGCGCCGCTTGCCGGGACTGATGGAAGTGTACGGCCACCCGGGCGCCACAGGCCGCCAGCGCGATGCTGATCGCGCGGCCGATCCTCTGGCTCCCGCCGGTCACCAATGCTGTTTTTCCCTTGAGCGACATCGGGTAAACATTACCATAGCGGGCTCCGGGGCACCGAGCGAATTATCCGAATGATCCAGGCGCGGAAGGCATCCCGCCGCGCCTGCGGTCCTTGATCTATTCCAAGTTCTCCCGATCATGGCGGTTGCCGAAATGAAAAGATGCCATGGCGCTGCTGTGGCGCTGGACGTAATGATGATCTTCTGTAATCATCTCTCCGATGTGGCGCGAGAAAAGCGGCAATATTGAGCCGGCAAAGCCATGCCTGGAGTACGCCAACGCCCTGGCCAAGCTGGAGGACGGTCAGCCTGGCCTTACGGTTGTTGAGCACTGCAATATTGTGGGCCAAGTGGCAAAGTTTTTTACGCCCAACGAGCCGCCCGCCAGTGTGCTGGCCGCCCTGCACGACGTCGGCAAAGTGTCGCCCGGGTTTCAAGCCGGCAAGATGGGTCTGGGCCCCGCCCACTTGGCAGACCGTTGCGAAACCAAGCATGCTGTCTTAAGCGAGGCGGCCTATCTGCGGTGGCTGGAGGGCAAGGAGTTTGATGCCAAGAAATGGGGCGCGGCGCTTGGCGCACATCACGGAACACGGAAGAAACCCGCGCCAGATGCCCGTGGCATTTATGGCGGACCCGATTGGAGCGCTGCGCGGCAAAAGTTGATCGACAAGCTGGTCGCGGAGTTCGGAACTCCGCCAAACATTCAACGGGGCCTCGGTTTCTGCGATCTGTTTCCGGACTTTGAACCCAATGCGCTGCAAAAGGAACTCCACGCCATGGCCGCCGGACGCGGCCTGTACGTCGTGGTACATCCTGTCTGTCCATGTTGAATTCTGGTGTCCGTGCCGGATTGCGCGGCGACAGCCATCCAGGCGTCAACATCCGGATTTTCGGCTCAACCGCCAAGTGCCGGTCTGGATATCAACAAACGGGTGCGAATGGAAGAAGATCAACAACCGCGGATGGACACGGATGTGAATCGGTGCAGGTATCGGATCCCCCTGAAAATCCGTGTTAATCCGCGTACATCCGTGGTTCAAATTATTTGCAAGGCGCGAAGCCGCGAAGAAGATGGGAAAACTGGCGGCTCAACGGCTTGGCGACGATGAAAATATCCAGCCCGCCCCCGCGCGGCCATGCTTCAAAAACGAGTCATTTTTGTACCATGCCGACCATTGACGATGTCCTGGAAGCGGGGTAGGGTGTGGTACATAGACAAACAGGGCAGATAGTGTGATAGAATGAACAGGACACCAGCCACAGAGGCACGCAAAGGCATGGCGAAAAAAGCTCCCCTCCTTTGCAAGGAGGGGTGGCCGCAGGCCGGGGTGGTTATGTTGATGGATTGCAGTCCGAGCCCGCGCGCCCATGCGGTCGCACGCCAGGCGCCGCACGCGGATTGTACCGCATGCACGATGCCTTCGATGCCCCGTTGCCAGCGGAAATGGCCAGGGCGCAGGCCCTGCCCACAAAACGACCAGGAACTAGCAGGACAAACATGAAATTGAAGCAGATGGTTGCGGAATTGATTGATTCAATGAACCCGGACCAGATCCTGACGGTTTACGAAGTGGCAACCCAGCTTAACCGCGCGGCAGGCCCTGGCGTTGCCCGGCCGGCCACTTCCAGCCCGCCGTTTCTTGAATTGCGCGAACTTCTCAAGGGCTGCGCGGGAAATCTAAGTGACGATATCGCGGAGTTGCGCGCGAATGAAAGATAAGGATTCTGATTTTGAGATTGCCTAACGGAGACCGGGCTTTTATTGATGTGGACAAGCTGCGGCATTACTGCTTGAGCATGGCGCATCCGCGGGGCAAGCACAAGGCGCGGGTGTTTGCCGCTGCGCTGGGCCTGACGGATGCCCAGGTCGAAGTTCTGGGAGCCGCCTTGCGCATGGCGGCGCGCTCCGAATTGGCAGTTCAGGGACCGGTTGATGAGTACGGATCGCGATATCTGGTTGATTTTGAAATGGCTGCAAAAAGAGGGCGGCGCACAGTGCGCAGCATCTGGCTGATACGAAATGGCGAGGATTATCCTCGGCTGATTACATGTTATGTTGTCTAAGGTGGTGGCAAATGAATGAACATTGGGAGTTGTTGGATGTGGTGGCGCTCTCCCGGGACTTGCCGGACAAGGGCTTGGTCCGCGGCCAGGTTGGCACGATCGTTGAAGTTCATGGCAACGGCATTTTTGAGGTGGAGTTCAGCGACGAGCAAGGGCGGGCTTATGCCATGGCCGCCCTGCCGTCTTCGGATCTACTGCGGCTGCATTTTTTGCCTAATGAATTGAAAAAAGTCTCATAAGAAGCAATTCGGAAAATTGTTCTTTCATCTAATATGGAGCCATGTAGAACGCATTAAATCTGACATCTGAATAAGTTTTGCGTCGTCGCGGTGTTCGTTCGATCTAAACCGGCAAAGTTTTTTCCTATGAACGAAACTGTGGGCGTCGCGCCCCTCGGGCGCGGCTTCATAGTTCATGTTCATAGGAGGGCTTGCCGGCCCTAGATCGAGCGTGGACGGAAGTCCGCGCTCGTTTTTTTTTACTTGTTGTCGGTTGGACGTAAGAACGGAGGACATGATGAATATATTATTGGGGCTGACCGGGTTAATTTTTGCGCTTGTTATTTTTCCCCTGCCTTTTGCATACGCCACCACTTATTACGTGGCACCAAACGGCAATGACAGCTCAGATGGCCTGAGTTGGAACAGCGCTAAGGCCACAATCCAGGGCGGCGTGGATGCCTCTATGGCCGGCGATACTGTCTTGGTCACTAATGGAATATACAATACCGGTGGCCGCGTGCCACCAGGACAGACGCTGTGCCAGACGCGTGTGATAATAGACAAGCCAGTTCATGTGGTCAGCGTCAATGGCCCTTCCAATGCCTTTATCGTAGGCCAGGGACCACGTGGCGAAACGGCAGTCCGGTGCGTGTGGATGACCAGCAACGCAGTTATTGCTGGGTTTACACTTACCAATGGATATACCGTGACACTGATTGGCGGTCCAGATGAAGACGGTGGTGGGATTTATGCTACGAATACTTCGATTATTTCGAATTGCGTAATCACAACATGCGCGGCCAACATCGGGGGCGGTTCATTTGGTGGCAACCTTTACAATTGTAATATTAAGGGCGCATCCGCCGCTGGCGATGGCGGTGGTGTTTATGGCGGTGGTATTTTTGATTGCAACATTTCATACAACTCTGCAGGGGGTTATGGCGGCGGCGCAAGAAATAGCATACTGACGAATTGCGCACTACTGGGGAACAACGCGAGCGGGTGGGGGGGGGGTGGAGGAGGCGCAGAGGGTTGCAGTCTCTATAACTGCAATCTTATCGGGAATCGAGACACCACCGGCAGTGGTGGTATGGGTGATGGCGGTGGCGGAGGGGCAAAATACTCAACACTTTACAACTGCAATCTTAGTAGTAATTCATCATGGCTTGGTGGCGGGGGCGCCCATGCATCAACTCTTATTAGCTGTCAACTTTCCCACAATTATGGTGGTCTTTATGGCGGCGCAACTAGCAAATGCAATCTTGAGGGCTGTGTTATATCAAACAATACTGTGGAGTCGGGCGATCACTGCTATGGCGGAGGTGCCTATGCGGGAAATCTCAATAATTGCATAATTATTGGCAATAGCGGGGGGCAAGGCGGAGGTGTACATGAAGGAACCCTGAGCAACTGTGTTATTAAAGGAAATATCGCGTATCGCTCTTGGGGCGGCGGCGTAAGCGGCGGCACTTTATATAACTGTGAAATATCAGGAAATAGTCTGTTGTCCGTGAGTTCTTATGCGGAGGGCGGAGGAGCCCGTGGCTCAACTCTTAACAACTGTTCAATTTTCGGCAACATTGCGTCCCACAAGGGTGGCGGTGCCGCGGGATGCACACTTAACAATTGCCAGATCAACGGGAATAAGGCTGCCATAGCCGCTGGCGGCACCGAAGGCTGTGGTCTAAACAACTGCACGGTATATGGAAATACAAACGGAGGCATGAGTGGCGGGACGGCTTGCAATACCATAAGTTTTGGTAATACCGGTTACGAGATGAGTGGCGTGACCACCTATTTTTGTTACACAAATGATCCGTTATTTGTTAATGCCGCCGTTGGCAACTTACGCCTGCAATCTAAGTCTCCCTGCATAAACACTGGATTCAATCCTTTTGCTCCCACCAATGTAACCCCCTATGATTTGGACGGAAACCCGCGCATTGCCCAACTCATCGTAGACAAGGGGGCGTATGAGTTCCAGGACGCTGACGCGAGTGGAATCCTGGTGCTTGGTACAAATGGCGCACCGGTTATGGACGGAGCCGGGGCGTCGATAGCCAGAGGAACAGAGTATGGGGTGCTGAATATAGGCTTGTCGACAAATCATGTATTCTCCATCACTAATTCGGGCAGCGTTCCGCTGACCATTGCCATTATCACAACCAATGGAACTGGGGCGGGCTCTTTTGCGGTGCTATCAATGCCGGAACAAGTTGCCGTTGGAACAGCCAGTAACTTTACAGTCCGCTTCTCGCCCCTGACCGCTGGAGTCTGCACGGCGCAAATGGCAATCGTAAATTATTCCAGCAACTCCCCGTATATCGTAAATTTCAAGGGAACGGGGATTGGCGGCATTGAATTGAGTTCGACGGGGCTGGCGTTTGGGCCAGTGGTTTATGGCGGTGAAAATCCTCTCCCGCAGGCGCTGCTGGTGACGAATAAAAGCATGAGCATATATGCGTTCAGCAACCTGACAACCTATGGGAGCGGCGCATCGGATTGGCTTCTGATTCTGCCAGCCACGGGAATTGTCGCCGGAAGCAGCGGGTGTGGAATAACCGGATCGGTGAACATCGCTGGACTTGATGTGGGAACCTATTGGGCCACGAACTGGGTTTTTGCCCCTGATGCCTATAACAGTCCGGTAAAGCTGGTGGCCCGATTGGACATCATCCAGGCGCCGGTCGCGGTATTCCTGGAAAACCTGGCCCAGACATTCGATGGCTTGGCGAAGCCAGTAACAGCGACCACAATGCCGTCCGGCCTGAACGTGACGATCACATATAATGGGGCGGCGCAAGCGCCGACCAACGCCGGGAGTTATGCGGTCACTGGGACCGTAGAGGATGTGAACTACACCGGAACAACAAACGGAACTCTAGTGATTGCCAAGGCCGGTCAGACGATCACGTTCCCGCCAATAGCGACCCAAGATTTGACCAATCGCATGGGCTTGGCGGCTACGGCTTCAAGTGGTTTGCCGGTGGGATTTTCGGTTGGGTCTGGGCCGGGCGTCATCAGCGGCGGGACCAACCTGTCGTTCAGTGCCGCCGGATTGGTCAGCATCATTGCGGCGCAAGGGGGGAATGGGAATTGGAACCCGGCCCCGAGTATCACCAACAGTTTCGCCGTGATTGATAAAATCTACGCGGACGTGACCTTGGTGGGATTGACCCAGACGTACGATGGCACGCCCAGGATTGTGACGGCAACCACGGACCCGGCCGGGTTGACCGTGGACATCACCTATGACGGCCATGCTTGGGCGCCGACCAATGTTGGCAACTACGTGGTGCGCGGGGTAATCAATGACCCGGATTACCAGGGATCGACCACAGGAACTCTCGTGGTAGGTAAGGCCGCCGCGGGCGTGTTCCTGGCAGGCTTGGCGCAGACGTACAACGGCGAGGCCCGGTTTGTGACGGCGACGACGATGCCCGCGGGCCTGAACCTGACCATCACCTACAACGGGCATGAGTGGGCGCCAACCAATGGCGGCAGCTATGCCGTGACCGGTACGGTGGTCGAGATGAATTATGCCGGGACAGGGATCGGAACCCTGGTCGTCGCCAGGGCGGAGCAGGCGATTACGTTTGCCCCAATACCCCGGCAGTATGCCACCAACAAGCTGGGGCTGGCGGCCACGGCATCGAGCGGATTGCCGCTGAGTTTTGCGGTTGGTGCGGGGCCTGGCATCATCATGGGCGGGACCAACCTGACGTTCAGCGGCACAGGCTGGGTCAGCATCGTGGCCGCGCAGACCGGAAATCTGAACTGGAACCCGGCACAGGAGGTGACCAACACGTTCAATGTCGTGGAAAAGGCGAGGGCCGATATAATGTTGAACGGGTTGTCGCAGGTTTACGACGGTACGCCGCGCATTGTTACGGCGACCACGGACCCAACCGGGTTAACCACGGTAGTCAGCTACAATGGTGGCCTTTCGGCGCCTGTAATGTCCGGCAGCTATACAGTCACGGGCACGGTACATGATACGGAGTTCTTTGGGGAAACCACGGGAACGCTGGTGGTCAGTAAAGCACCAGCCAGCGTGTATCTTGCCGGTCTGTCACAGACCTATAACGGGTCTGCGCGGATCGTGACCGCGACCACGGATCCAGCAGGGCTGAACGTGAACATCACCTACGACGGCCATACCTGGGCGCCGACCAATGCCGGCAGCTATACGGTAACGGGAAGGGTCGTTGAGGCGAATTATGCTGGTTGGGCGACCGGCACCTTGGTGGTGGCCAAGGCGGGACAGACCATCGCGTTCCCGCCCGTATCCAATCAGTGCTTCACCAACCGGGTGTATTTGTCGGCAACGGCATCAAGCGGATTGCCGGTGAGCTTTGCAATAGAGTACGGACCGGCTGTTATCAGCGGCGGAACTGTAATGACGTTCACGAGCACGGGATTGGTCAGCGTGATCGCGTCGCAGGCAGGGAACATGAACTGGTGGCCAGCGGATGACGTAACCAACAGGTTCAGCGTCACCAACTCGCGCCCGGTGGCAGTGGTGGCCTCCAACCAGATATGGATGAGCCAGATTGGCGGGTTTATCACCTTGGATGGGTCGCCCA
>CAZAYP010000124.1:0-10456 GCA_964489425.1 uncultured Verrucomicrobiota bacterium
GGACGGCCGCGCGGAGCGCCGCGGGCGCCAGGGCGCTGACCGTGGCGCAGCGCCGGGCCAGGGCCGCGCCGGCGTCCCGGCCCACAAGGTTCGCGGCCGTGATGATCCAGGCCGGCCCGGCGCGCGCGACGCGGATCCGGCCCCGGCCGGCAGGACCAGGCCCCGGCGCCTGGTCGGCGGAGTGATGCATCACGTTCTGCGCCATCTCGACGAACACCGCGAACACCCGGCGGCGCACCGCCACGCGGGCCAGCCGCGGCCGCAGGCGGCGGCTCAGGGCCACGATGGTTTCCTGGGCCAGCGGGCCCTCGTAGGCCAGAACGTCCAGCCGGGGCGCGGGCGCCAGGGTGTTGGCCGGCGCCTTCGCCGCGGCCGGCGCAAGCCCGTGGCCCGGCCCGCGCGCGGCCCGGGGTGGGGCCCGGCGGGTCATGCGGAACCAGCGGTTGGGGCCGCGGCCGCGCGCACCGGCTTGGGCTGGCCGGGCACAAACCCGTGAAACGCCAGGAACTGGCGGATGCCGTCGGCGCCCATGTAGTGCTGGAGCACCTTGCAGTCGGTCTCGGTCAAATCCACCAGGATGAGCCCGTCCAGCACGTAGCTGAAATCCGGGTCCACGTTGAACCCCAGCAGCTTGCCGCCGAGGCGCAGGTACTGCTTGAGCAGGATCGGGATGCCCTGCAGTTCGGTCTCGACATCCGCGATCAGGGATTCCACGTCGTGCAGGTCGTCGACGAGGTAATCCATGCTTTTCCAGCGCCGCAGGCCGGGCGCCTTGAGCGGGACGCGCGCCTTGACCATGCGCGCCAGGTCGGTGTCGAAATTGTTTTCGGTCAGGAAAGAGACCATCAGGTCGCGCGAGGTGGACTGGTAGTTGGCATTGATGCTGACCGGCCCGAACAGCACCTTGTAGCGCGGCTCGCGCATGACGAAGCAGGCGATGCCCTTCCAGAGCATGTACAGCGAGTTGAAGTTGCGCTGGTACGCCTCGCGCACGAAGGTGCGGCCCATCTCGAGCGCCGGCGTGATCTGGGCCAGCAGCGGGTCGCGGTACTTGAACAGGGTGCTGGTATACAGCCCCTTCTGGCCGGACACGGGCAGGATCTCGTCCGTGGGCCCGAGGCGGTAGGCGGCCACGATCTCGGCTTCCGGCCGGTTCCAGACAAACAGGTGCAGGTAGTACTGGTCGTACTTGTCGAGGTCCATGGCGTGCCCGGTGCCCTCGCCCACGGCGCGGAAGGTCAACTCGCGCAGGCGCCCGATTTCGCGCAGGATCCGGGGGATCTGGTGGGCCCGGCCCACCCACACCTCGAGGTCGCCGCTCTGGACCAGCCGCTGCTGGGGGCCCAGGCTGATCATCTCGGCTTCCATGTCCGCCACCGGGACCGGCGGGATGATCGGCTCGAACTGGGAGGGCGGCTTGCGGAACGGGAACGGGAACCGGAGCACCTGCGGGGCCTTGGCCTGGCGCTGGCCCAGGTTGTAGGTCCGCATCCGCAGGTACGCCATCATGTCCGCCTTCTTCTCGAGCTTGCGGAAATCGATCGCGTTGCCAATGTGGATGCGGAACTTGCGGTGCTGCTTGTTGAGCAGCTCGCGCGGCAACAGCACGGTGCGCAGCCGCGGATGCACCAGGCCCGCGGCGTGGAACAGCCAGCTGTTGGTGCCCTCGAGGAACGCCGGCAGCACCGGCGCCGCCGTGTGCCGGATCAGCCCGGCAATGGCCGAGCTCCACCTCGACTCCACCACCGCGCGCGCCCGCAGCTCGTAGTGCGCCACTTCGCCGGACGGGAACACCAGCAGCATCCCCCCGGCCTTGAGCCATTTGAGGGCCTCCTTCATGGCCATGAAGTTCATGCGCGAGGTGGTCCCCTGGTCAAACGGGTTGACAAAAATGCAGTCGTCCTTGATCTGGGGAATGCGCGCGAGCCAGTAGTTGGCCATGACCTTCACGTCCGGCCGCACCGAGCGCAGCAGGGACATCAGGAGAATGCCTTCCAGGCTGCCAAACCCCTGGTTGGCCACCACCACCACGGCGCCCGTGCGCGGGATGCGGCTGGGATCCGACTCGCTCACCTCGTAGGAAACATCGAGCACGGCCAGCAGCTGGTCCATGAAATCGCCCGGCTTCGGATCAGTCACGGTCTTGATGTAGAGCTGCTCGATCCGCCGCAACCCCAGCAGATATTCCAGCGCACCGGCGCCCGCCGCGGTCAATGCCCGCGGGACGGGATTGCGCGGCGTGACCGGGATGCGGAACGCGCCGTCCACCGGCAGGCCCGCCGTGTCCGCATGGGATGGTTTGCCGCCCGCGTTGTTCATGTTGGTTGCAGTCACCTTGGGCCCTATTTTATCTACCGGCCGTGGTTAGGCAATAGCGAATATTGTTCGGCGCGGTGCCGCCCACCAGGGCGCGCCAGGAATGTGGCCGTTGCCGAGCGGACGCTCGGCGTTCCCAGGAACGCCAATCGCCGAAAAAAAAAACATTAACTTTGCATTGCAAAGTTCTTTGCGCCGCGGTAGGGTCTGCGGGCAATGGATAACAAGTCATGGTAACCGAGCAGGTCAGAGAAGCCTTGGCGCAAGTCAAGCAACTGCGCGAAGCAGTGCTTGAACGGCAGCGGTTTGGCGGGTATTCCGGCCCGGCCCGCGCCATCTCCGGCACGATCGCCCTGCTGGCCGCAGCGGTCATGTCCCGCCCTTTTTACCCGGCCACCACCAAGGCGCACATCCTGGGCTGGGGCGCGGTGTTCATCGTGGCCAGCCTGCTGAATGCCGGCGCCCTGCTCTACTGGTTTCTGCATGACCCGCACGTCAAGCGCAACGTCTGGCGCCTGAAACCCATCCTCGACAGCCTGCCGTCGCTGGTCGTGGGCGGCGCCCTGACCGCCTGCATGATCCTCTACGGGTTCTCCCAGTACCTGTTCGGGGTCTGGATGTGCATGTTCGGGCTGACCAACCTGGCCACCCGCCACGTGCTGCCGCGCCTGATCGGCGTGGTGGGCGTGTTCTATGTCCTGTGCGGCATCGCCTGGCTGCTCACGCCACACGCCTCGTTCGTCAAGCCGTGGCCCATGGGCCTGGTTTTCTTTGCCGGCGAATGGGCGGGCGGCCTGCTCCTCTATTTCGATGAACGCCGGTACCTGTCGTTTGTCCGCTACCAGAACCCGGACCAGGCGGATCGGGAATCCGGCAAGGAGGCCCCATGACCAAGACCCTGTACGATGCCCTGGCGCGCGTGTTCCACGAGCCGCACCGCCTGGCCATCATGTCCATGCTCTGCGGCGGCAGCCAGGGGCAGAGCTTTAACGATCTCAAGCGCAAGTGCGAGCTGACCGACGGCAACCTGAGCCGGCACCTGAAAACATTGGAAGAAGCCGGCGCCATCCGCGTGGCCAAGCAGTTTGTCGGCGTCCGGCCCAACACCACGGTCCAGGTGACCGAACTGGGCCGCGAAAGCTTCATCCATTATCTCCAGGCGCTGGAAGAGGTCTTGAAAACCGCCGTGGAATCGGTCGCCCCGGCCCACGGCAGCGCCCCGGCATCGATCCTGTCCTGGGCCGGCAGCACCCGGCCGGACGCGGCCGCCGGCACCATCACGGAAATCACGGCCTGAGCCATCCATGAACCATCAACCGGTTGACTCACGCGGGAGGGAAACCATGAAAGTCGGCATTGAGGCGTTGAGTTTTTATGTTCCCAACTATTACCTGGATTTGAAGACCCTGGCGCAACACCACGGCAGTGATCCCGAAAAATATTACAAGGGGCTGGGCCAGGAAAAGATGGGCATCATCCCGCCGGACGAAGACGTGGTGACCATGGGCGCCAGCGCGGCCAGCGAGGCGCTGCGCGGGATCAACCCGCACACCATCGACACCGTCATATTCGCCACCGAGTCGGGCGTGGACCAGTCCAAGGCGGCCGCCATCTACGCGCACCGCCTGCTGGAGTTGCCGGCCGCGTGCAAGGCGTTCGAGATCAAGCAGGCCTGCTGCAGCGGCACGGCCGGGCTGCTCATGGCGCTGGCCATGGCGCGCCAGCAGCCGCGCAAGAAGATCCTGCTCATTGCCGCGGACGTGGCCCGCTACGGCCTGGGCACGGCCGGCGAGCCCACCCAGGGCGCGGGCGCGGCGGCGCTGGTGATCTCCGCGGACCCCAAGCTGGTGGCCATTGACCCGGAATCCGGCGCCTACACGGACGACGTGATGGATTTCTGGCGGCCCAACTACATGGACGAGGCGCTCGTGGACGGCAAGTATTCCATCAAGGTGTACCTCAAGGCGCTGGCCGAGGCGTGGAACGGCTATGTCAAGGATTCCAGCCGCGGGTTCCTGGACCATGTCCGGTTCTGCTACCACATGCCGTTTACGCGCATGGCCGAGAAGGCGCACGCGCACCTGGCCAAATTCGCGGGCCATGCCGACCTGCCGGCCGAGGAGCTGGCGGAACAAATCGTCGACGGCATGCGCTACAACCGGCAGGCGGGCAACATGTACACCGCGTCGCTTTACGTGGGCCTGGCGTCATTGCTGGAGCACCAGCCGGATCTCGCCGGCCAGCGGCTGGGCTTGTTCAGCTACGGGTCCGGGTGCATGGGCATCTTCTTCAGCGGCGTGCCCCAGGCCGGCTACCCGGCGGTGCTGAAAACCGCGCGCCACCGCCAGATGCTCGCGCAGCGCCGCGCGCTGTCCTATGCCGAGTACCAGGACCTGTTCGAACACCACCTGCCCACGGACGGCCGCGACTACCAGACCCCGCGCCATACCACCGGCCGGTTCCGCCTGGCCGGCGTCTCGGGCCACAAGCGCATCTACGCCGCGACGCCGGCAATCGTCATCCCCGCGCGCCCGGCCGCCGGCGTGCCCGTGGCCCAGCAGACCGCCGCGGTGGGCTAACCAACCAACCCAGGAACACACACCATGAAATGTAACACGAGGATCGGTCGGCGCCTGGCAATCCTGGCGCTGGTGCCGCTGGCCGCCGGATGCGCGCCCAAAGGCAACGGCAGTCTCCAGGGGTATCTCGAGGCGGATTTCGTCTACGTGGCCGCCCAGTTCGGCGGCCGGCTCCTGGAACTGAAGGTGGCCAAGGGCGACACCGTCCAGCCTGGCGCCGCGCTGTTCCTGGTGGATCAAACCCCGGACCGCGCCAACCTGGCCGCCACCGAGGCGCGCCAGCAACAGGCCGAGTCGCAAGCCACGGACCTGGCCAAGGGCGCGCGGCCCACGGAATTGGACTCGTACCAAGCCACCCGGGAGCAGGTCGAAGCCCAGAGCGAGATGTCCAAGCTCGACCTGGAGCGCCAGGCGCAGATGTTCAAGAACAAGTACATTTCCCAAAACGATTACGACCGCGTGCGGCTGGCGCACGCGGCCGACCAGGACCGCGTGACAGGCGCCGCCGCCAACCTGGCGACCGCGAAGCTGGGCGGCCGCGAAGACGCCGTGGCCGCGGCCCAGGCCAACGCGCGCGCCGCCGCCCAGCAGACGGCGCTGGCCACCTGGCAACTCGCCCAAACCGGACCGCTGGCGCCCAAGGCAGCGCTGGTGTACGACACGCTGTACCGCGAGGGCGAGTACGTGAGCCCCGGCCAGGCCGTGGTGGTGCTGCTGCCGCCGGACAACATCAAGGTGCGCTTCTTCGTGCCCGAACCCGTCACCCAGCAGCTCAAGATCGGCCAGGCGGTGCAGTTCTATCCCGACGATGCCGCGGCCCAGGCCCTGCCGGCCACGATCAATTACGTGTCGCCCCAGGCGGAATACACCCCGCCGGTGATTTTCAGCGAGGAAAACACCCACAAACTGGTGTTCATGGTCGAAGCCGCCGTGGCGCCGGAACATGCGCGCAACCTGCACCCCGGCCTGCCGGTGCGTGTGCGCCTGGCCGCCAAGTAGGATGTTTCTTTCCAGCGCCGTGGTCGCCAGGTACCCAGCGCATGTAAATCAGGCGGGCGATTTCGTTGTTGATCGTGTCGGTCACATTGAGGGTTCCGGCGCGGTAGCGGCGGATACCCTCCGATGTGTTGTTGGCGGAATCCGACGGGGACATGGTTTGACAACCCGTTTGCCAAGAGTAGCCTCATACCGTCGCAGATCCTCGCAAATCAGGTGCAGATCGGCATTAAACTGTTGAGTATGCTCCATCCGGTATTTTCGAACTTCTTGAACAAATGGATCTTTCATGTTTGGTCTCCTAAAAATGAGTCTGGCGATACGATTTCCGGACATTCATATCCAGCGTTCTCAACGGCTTGCCTGATCATCACTTTAGTGAACGGGTTGTTAATGTGCGAAAAGTTCCATGTTGCAATAAAATCCATTCCGCCGATGGCGGCAATGGCTATGTGTAACGCATCCTCTGGGTATTCCTTGGGCACCCCCTTGGCTTCAATAATAGATTGCGCAAGCTTTTCGGCTTCGGGTGTTGTCGCGAGCACCGGAAACGAGGCAATGATATCCTGTCTCCTTTGTGCCATAACCGTGTCACCCCGAGATGCTTCCTTCGTGACAAGCGCCGATATGAATGGAGCCAACTCTTGTCTTGCCAATAGTCGCCAAAATGATTGCGTAGCCTGCTGATGTCCAGCAATCACTACATCCCGGCTTGCTCTGCCGGCAAGGTAGCTTACCAAGCTTGTTTCGATATACACTTTCGGTTTCATAATCGGTAGATTACCTTCTGTCGGTATTCAGATCGAGCTGCCAACCGTTACGCCTCACCGGATTCCGAACCCGCCACGGGTGAGGAATACGGTGCAGGCGATGGTTGGGTCTGCTCTGTTTCGTTCTCTCTGGTTCATTGTCCCTGCACCCGGATGAATCGCAGTGTGCCCGATCCGGTTTCATTGGTGTGTGTAAGGTAGTTATCAGACAAGGATGTGAGCGTCGCATGCACCGTCCAGTTCGTTGAGAGTAGGTTGCTGCTGGTCAAAACGCTGTAATCGAGATCGCGCAGAGCAAACCAGCGGAAGGATAACTGGGCGGGTGTTGGCGACTGAAGATCCTGCAAGCGGAGTTCATCGCCGCGCAAAATCCCGCCATCGGTGGAGTATTCCGCAACAAAGCAGTCGTTGGCTCCGTCGCTTGTCAGTGTGGCGACGTTCGTGGAGGCATCAAAATCGGCATTAGGACCGAAGAACTGTCCGGTGATGAAGGCGTTTCCGTGTGAATCCAGAGCCAGACCGGCGGCAATGTTAGTGTCGTTGGTGCCGGGATTGGCCGAGCCAAATCCATGTGCCCAGAGAAGGCCGCCGTTCGGCGCATATTTAGCAAGGAATACATCGGCGGCATTGGCACTGTGGGCCACCAGATTGCTCGTGATCGCCGGGTCAGGATTGAAATCGGTTGCCCCGCCCGACCATCCCGCAACAAGACAGTTCGTCGCGGCATCCAGTGCGACCCGGTGTCCGCCCTGTCCCGTGGTTTCGCCGGATGTGGGCATGTTGAATGCCCAACGTAGGTTTCCGTTGCTGCCGTAGGACGCCAGAAAGATATTGTTACCACCGATGGCCGTGAGATTGCTGGTCGCTGGCCCCGGATCAAAGTCCGCCGTGCCACCAAACCTTCCGGTTAGATAGACATTGGCACCATCGGAGCGCATGGCACCCGGAGAGACGATGTCCTGACCCGTTCCGCCGATTTGATAGACCGTTTCAAAGATGCCGTTTGTCCCATAACGGGCGAGAAATATGTCCGTGTTCCCCCGGCTTGTCAGATTGCTCACCCCCAGTCCTGTGTCGAAATCACATGTACTCCGGAAGTTGCCAGCCAGCCAGCAATGACCATTCCTGTCCACGGTCACGGTAGTGTAGCCTTCATTGAAAACGCTGGAGATATTCGCGCCGAGACCGATAGCCCAAAGATTGCTTCCGCTGGGAGAGTATTTGGCAAGGAATAGACCGCTGCCGGTGCCCGCATTCGTGACCCAGCGGGCGTCGGCAAACAGGGGGTTGAAGTTGACCGTGCCGCCGAATGCTCCGGCAATGTAGATGCTGTCTTCTTCATCGACTGCAAGGTCCCACGCGCGTTCTTCTCCGAAAGTCAAATTCGTGTCCCCCAGTCGCAAGGCCCAGAGATACGAGCCATTGCGGTCATACTTGGCGAGGTAGGCATCATAACCGCTGAAAGTCGTTAAATTGCTCACGGCAGGGCCAGGGTCGAAGTCCGAAACCCTCCCGTTGGCGGTCGCGGAGCCAAAGTACCCCGCCACGTATACGTTGTTTGATCTGTCGGCGACAATGGCATGGGGAGCATCAATGCTCGGCGGCGTGCCGCCGCCGCCCATACTTCTGGCCCAGATGAGCGACCCAAAGGACGAGTATTTGGCGATGACGATGTCCGTGCCTCCGGCGCTCGTCAGGAGATTCGTCCCCGTGATGCTTGGATCAACGTCGATGGTCTGGTTATACAGAGCCGCCACGAGGACGTAGTCATCGGAATCGACCGCAATGGCCTTTCCGTAGTCCTGTCCACCGGCACCGAGCTTGAAGGGCAAATAGCCTTGGATGGACGAAGTGTCCGCCTGCGCGATACAGGCGAGACAGGCGAGCGATATAATGATCAATCTTCTGTTCATATCATTCCGGACCCAACGTCGCGCCTCACCGGATTGCGAACCCGCTGAGGGTGAGCAATACGGTGGAGGCGATGGTTCGGCTCATTTCTTTCCTTTCAAGAACACGGAATATGCATACGCACACGAGAAGACTAGGATTGCCACGGAGATCAAAAGAAACGGGCTGAGAATTGAACCGGAGGGGCCTTGGAACTTGGAGTAGAGAACACCCACCCCGATACCAGTCATGCCAGCCAAGACGCCTAATGCAATCAAGATGATCTTGATCGGGACATTCACTATTGCCTCCTTTTCGTGTTTAAGCGCGCAACAGAGATGAGCGTTGAACCCCAGATGATTGCGATAACAACCACACAGACGCCGACGAAAGTCCAGGTTGATGCGATCAGGGCATCATCCGCCGGATTCTCCTTGTTGATGCTGAATGGCACCAATGAGAGAAGGGCAAGTGCCGCAGTAATAAGTATCTTCACCCACATAATGATTAATCCTTAGGCCGCTTGTTCTTTATGTACTCCCTCCAGACAATAGCGCCGCCCCAGATGATGCTCGTTATCACTCCACAAACGGCGACGAACTTGATTGCATCCGACAGTGACGTAACGTCCGGTGTTGGGGCGGGCGGAGACGATTCACAGCCCATAAAACACGCCATGATGATTAGCGCCAGAATACTCCTCAATCTACGCATGTGCACTCCTTGATTGTCCCGGTTATTGCCGAACAGTTATTCTGCCTCAAACATATCAACCCCGTCGGGATCATATGCCTCAAAAAGCCTGTTGACGCCCATGTCCTTGCGGTGATGCGGTGAGGCATATCAGCGAAGGAGGGCGGGTTCATATGCCTCACGGTCTGACGACGGCACCGGCCAACCCCGCGCCGCAGTGGCCCTCGGGCTACATCGAGGCGCTTCGGGAAATGGGAGCGCAGGAAAAGGCCATCCCGTTCTGCATCCAATGGGTCCGCGGGTTCTTCGCGGAGCATCCCGGACGACCGCGCCGCGACCTGGGCCGCACGGAGATCGAGGCGTTCCTGCGGAAGGTGGCGTCCCGTCCGAACGTCACGAACTGGCAAGTCCAGCAGGCGCGCGAGTCTCTGGAGGTCTACTACGAGCGCTTCCGAGGAATCGCCCTGGCGCCCCGCCCCGATGCCATCGCTAACCCGACGGCCGGCCCTCCCGGCGCGCCGGCGCGTGGCCCGTCTCGCCCCAGCGCGATAGAGCCGGGTGCCGTAACCGTCGCGCAGCCGGCCAAGTCCAAGCCATTGCATAGTCTTGGAGCCTACGCTCCCGCGAGTCCGCAAGTCAAGCCTTGCCGGGACGCCGCCATCCCACAACCCGCCCCGGAAACGACGGCGGCCAATTCCGCTTCCCGAACTGCCACTGTCCCTGGCCAAGCCCCCGGCAGGCTTCCGGCCGCCAGCCGGCCGCCGCGCGTGGATGGCGAACGCCCCGCCGTGGGGCGGGTCGGGCCAGGCAAGGTGGATTGGCGGGCGCTGGAGGCCAAGATTGTCGAATGCCTGCGGCTGGAGCACTACTCGTACCGGACGGAACAGACCTATTGGGGCTGGATTCGGCGGTACGTGGAGTTTCATGGCTGGCGCAAACCCTCGCAACTGGGCGCCACGGACGTGCAGGCATTCCTGAAACACCTGGCGCTGCGCATGCAAGTGGCGTCTTCGACGCAAAATCAGGCGTTGAATGCGGTCGTCTTCCTCTACAAGAAAGCGATCAAGAAGGACATCGGGAACTTCGCCGACTTCCCCCGCGCGCGGACAGGGATGCGCCTGCCGGTCGTGCATTTAAAACAGATGGGCGTTGAATGTGAAATGTGAAGACGCGACACCTTGGCGCTCCTTCACGGGCCAGCCCCGACGATCT
>CAZAYP010000125.1:0-10141 GCA_964489425.1 uncultured Verrucomicrobiota bacterium
AGGCTGAACACCGGCACATGCCAGGACAGTTCCTCGATACAGCCGTGCGAGCCGTACAGCCCGCTGGCCGTGGAGGCCGTGTACACCTCCGCTTGCGGATCCGCGTAGTGCAGGATATAAAAATTGGTTTCCAGGCGGGACACGATGCTGACGCAATGCCGGTTGGTGGCCACGCCCCCGTCCGGGTGGGCGATGCCCAGCCCGAAGACTTCCGGCGCAATGTCCGCCGGCGGGCTGACCCGCAGGCAGTATCCGTTGGTGGCCAGGTTGTCCACGAACAAACCGTATTCCACGGCCTGCACGGAGCAGGTCCAACTCCGCAGGTCGTTGGTCAACCATGCGCTCCAGCCGTTGGTGGCCAAGCCCGCGGGCGCGCGCACCTCCACGGCGAAGACGCCGCCCGGTTCCAAGATGGCCGGCACCCCGAAGCTGGGACGGGCAATCGCCAACTGCGCCGCCGCGGACCGGCCGCACAGGGCGGCGCACAGGACCGTGATGGTGGCCAGCATCCCTTTCACCAGCCGGGCCAAAGGCCCTGGCATAGAACACATTTTTCGCGGCTTTCTATTGTTACAACGGCAATCAACCGTAATATAAATTGTACCCGGAATACTGGAAAATGATTAGCCCGCATAGTGCACGGTTTAACCAGGTACCAGATCCTTAAAAACGTGAAACAGGCCGGTCATTACAACAACCGCATCCCGCACAGGCAGAGGCTGGGTGCGGTGAGGTTGTCCCGAATTGACGGACACGGTGAACGAAGTAGTATGAAAGGATGGAAGAATCACCGTGAAGATGCAGAAGAAGTATGATGCTGAATATCGTCAAAATGCCGTGGATATGTTGCTGACCAGCGGGAAGAGTCTGG
This sequence comes from uncultured Verrucomicrobiota bacterium, assembly GCA_964489425.1. GTDB lineage: Bacteria > Verrucomicrobiota > Kiritimatiellia > RZYC01 > CAZAYP01 > CAZAYP01. Next base: position 872 of record CAZAYP010000125.1, read on the forward strand.
CGGGGTTGGCGCGGGAGTTGGGGGTCAGCGACGTAACCTTGAGGAGTTGGAAGAAAGCCTATCTCCAAGAGATGGAGGGGCTGGGAGAACGCGCCCCCCGGGGGGTGGGGGGCGCGACACCGGGCGACCTGGTGGAGGAGATCCGGCGGTTGCATAAGGAACTGGCGCGGATGACGCCCCCTTGACAATATGTCAGAACTGACATATAGTAATGGTGGAATATGAAAGACAAGCCCCTGCGTTGGCTGCATGGTGAAGTGAAGACGCCGCCCATGAGCATGGAAGCGCGGCGCGAAATGGGCTACCTGCTGCGCCGGTTGCAGGCTGGCGAGTTGTTGAGCTTGCCGCATGCGCAGCCCATGCCCGTGATTGGCCCGCGCTGCCATGAACTGCGTGTGGTTGATCGTGATCGTATTTGGCGTTTGGTTTGCCGGCTCGATCCCGACGCGGTCGTGATTTTGGAAGTCTTTGAAAAGAAAACCAGGGCAACGCCCAGGATGTCCTTGAAAATTGCCGCCGACGATTGCGGTCGTACGAGGAGAACAGGCCATGAAGAAACTGAAAGCCGGATGGGTAGAAGGCAACGCACAGGATTTCCTGCAGTTGTCGGATGCTGATGTTGAATACATCGAAACCAAGCTGGCCTTGGGCGCCTATCTGAAAAAACTTCGCCAACAGCGACACTTGACCCAATCCACTTTGGCGTCCCGCCTGCGCACCAGCCAATCGCGCGTGGCCAAGATGGAGTGTGGAGATTCCAGCGTCAGTGTCGACCTGCTGCTGACCTCGATTTACCGCCTGGGCGGGACGCGGAAGCGCGTTGCCAAGGTGTTTTGATTGCTTGTTTGGACGTTGCCACGTACCTTGGCCTTTCTGGTATTAACTTACCCGGCCCACATTACCCGGCGATGCAGTTTGGATTACAAAAGCGTAATCCGGATCCTGACTGGCGCGGTGGAGGGAAAATCCGTCTCTGTGACGCCGACCGCCAGAAGCCTGCCGCCGGGACGGCGACGGCCCGCTACCCAGGCCCACGCCCGATCGTGGCCGAGGGGCGCAAGGCAGATTGGTAGGGATCGTTACGGAAGCAATGGAACAAACCGTCCAACCAACGGGCTAAAGCCCGCCCAGGACTTCCGGCTAAAGCCGGTACTCTGACGGGAAGATCGTCGGAGCACCGCCTTCAGGCGGAAGTTGTTCCGGCGCTTCAGCGCCGGATTGGCAGCAGGGTGGCGGCTTGGGCATTGTCCTTTCCGATCACGCGGAAACAAGGTAGTGCCCTGGGTTTCCTGTTACATAATATCCAAAGGCTGGAAGCGGGAGATAAACCCCTGCGGAGGTGCCTTGCGCCCGGGGCCGAGGCCATACGACAAGCGCTCTTGCCACGGGGGCAGACGGTGCTATGATGCGTGCCAATCCGGGGGTGTTCCCGGTCATGGCTCAGGCCATAAGGATAAAAACCATGAAACCCATGTCTTGGAAACTGCTGGTTTGGGGGTTGTGGATGGCTTCATGCGCACAAGCCGGAGAATGGACGTTCGCCGTGTTCGGCGACACGCGGCACCCGGTCGACAGCACCACGAACGGCATCAGTGATCTCCTGCCGGTGATCGCGGACGGGATCGCGGCCGAGCACCCCAGCTTCGTGCTGCACAGCGGCGACCTGATCAATGGCTTCTTTGTCGTCCCCTCGTCCCCGATCTACACGAATTATCACCAGATGTTCCGGAACTGGAAAAGCGCGGTGAAGAACATTTACAACTACGACACCGATACCGGCATTCCCATCTACCCGGTGCGGGGCAACCACGAGTTCCAAGAGCACCCCAACGCGGCGCGGGAAGCCTACCTTGAAGAGTTCCGCAATTACGTGCCGTCGAATGGCCCCACCAATGAAATGGGCTTGAGCTACAGCCTGGTCACGAACCGCGTGGCCATCATTGCCTTGGACGAATATACCCTGCTGGACACCAACGGCGTCGCCGGCTATGTGAACCAGCCCTGGTTGGACACGCAACTGACCAACCAGTGCCTGTTCACTGTCGTCAACAGCCATACCCCGGCCTGGCGGGTAGAGAGCGACACCAACGAGGCCTACAATCTTTATGATCACCCGGTGGAGCGCGATGCGTTTTGGAACAGCCTGGTCCGGTATCAGTACGCCATCTATTTCTGCGGCCATATCCACCTGTATTGCCGGGGCAACTGCCGCGGCATCGAACAGGTGGTGGTCGGAAATGGCGGCGCCAACTTTTCGCCGTACCACCCGGACGGGGTCGACACCAACATGGTCGCGGAATATCCCACCCAGCCCGTGTCCGCCACCAATATGCAGGTCGGGTTCGTGATGATGACGGTCAACGACAACGCCCGCACGATTACGGGCAGCGCGCGCCTCTGGGACGAACTACACCAACGGTGGACAACCGGCGACGTGTTCGCAGTCAACATGAGGCCCGACCCGCTGTCCATTGGCGCCATTGACTTGCTTTTGGATACTCCCGCGGCGACTAACCAGGCCGTTCGGTGATCCGGTCCGGACGAGTTTGTTGATCACAGGCTTGCGCTCATCCCGTATGGCCGCGAATACACCACGCGCTGTTCCGCCGTGGCCAGGATGCGGCCCTTCATGGCGGCCAGGAGCACATCCCGGCTGACAGCGGAAGGATCAATACCCGCATCGACCGGCGCTGACAGGGCATAAACCGTATAGATATAGGTTTTCGACCCCGGGCCCTTCGAATGGGGTGGAGCATATTCCACCCGGCCATTGACGCTGTTGTTGCCGAGCGTGCCGAGGCCGGTCACGTTTTTGGGCAGGCACTGGACGTTGGCGGGAATGTTATAGAGAATCCAGTACCACTTGGTGTTTCCCTCGCGATCAACATGGTGCATGACAACCGCGTAGCTTTTGGTGTCCGCCGGCGCCCCGCTCCACTCAAGCGGCAGCGTCGCGCCGCCGCCGTCGCCCGTGTATTCAGGCGGAAGTTGGCCGCCGTCCGCCACGGCCGGGCTCGCCAGCCGGAAGCCTGCCTGGGCGGCGGCCAGGGGCGTGGCGATCGCGGTGGCGGACGACGTGCCGTCCACCGACGAGCCAAACAAGAAATCGGTGTCCGGTATCTCGGGCATGGCGATGGCCCGGGAGTACAGGTAGGCGCCCTGGCAGGTGAACTTCGCATCCAGGTTGCGCAGCTTCAACAGCGCCTGTTTCTGGGCCACGGTCAGCGTCTGCGCCACCTGGGAAAAGGCCGTGGCATAGCAATAGGAAATCTCTCCGTCCAGCTCCCCGTACCGTCGCGACAGGGCCAGGACGCGGTCCTTGTCGACCACCGATTCTTTTTGGAAGCGCCGCAACTCGGTCGCAATGGCAGAGCGGATCTTGACGATCTCCGCGAGGTCGGCCCGCTGCTGTTCAACCAGGCTGGTGACGATCTTGCGTTGAGCTGCCGTCAACGCGGCCAAGAAGGCTTCGCCGCTGTCGCCGGTCAGCGACGTGCTGATAGAATAGTTGGCATTCCCCATGGCAGGGATATCCTTCATGTAGAACGAGCCGAAGTAGGTGGCGTGCCGCTCGGGGCAGAAGTACACGTCCGCCTCGACGGTGCCGGCGTACCAGCTGAACATCTCGCTGGCATAGGTCATGACCGCAACGTGCGCCGTGTGGGAAAGGCTTTTCTTGTCGAGCTGGTCATCCAGTTCCGGCCAGGTGGCGGAATTGTTGAAGGTCATCTTGGCCAGGTACGCCTTCTGCGCGTCCGTCAACGAACGGATGATGCCGCCCAGCACCTCGGCCCGCCGGTAGCTGAGCAGGCCGTCTAATTCAAATAGGTCGGCGGTATAATCCATCACCGCGGCCCGGCTGAGCCCGGTGGTTCCGGACGGGATTTCGCCGGCAAGCTGCCGGCAGAAGGCCTTGACCAGCGGGAAACGCTTGTAGGCGAAGTCGGTCAGCAACGATTCCTGCTCCTGGGCCAGGGCCACAAGCTGCGCCCGCTGCGCTGCGGTCAGGATGTACAGGACATTGTTGGCGGCCCGCGGCACAAACGACGTGTTGTGGCCCAGTTGGTTGCTGTCCACGTCGCGCATGTACTGGAACCCGCAGAAGTCCGCGACCTTGCCCGGCGGCAGGAAGGTGTTGCAGCCCAGGTCGCCGGTCAGGAAGGCCAGCCCGTCAAAAGCGATCGTGTGCAGCTGGGCCCGGTCCGAGATCGCCTGCTCGATGGAGTATTGGCCCTGCCCGCGCGATTCGCGGCCCCGGCCCTGGGCCGGCCGACCTTGCGCTACGGTTTCACTCTGGTCCGGGCGGTCGTCGCGGTTGCGGACCTGGTCGCCGCGGCCGGCGGGCGGCTGCCGGTCCGTCCCGCCGGCATGTCCCGGCGGCGGCGCCAGGTCGCGCAGCCGGTCGGGATCGAAGCCGGCCGCGCGGATGACGTCGGCCATGGCCGGGCCGGCGCGCAGGCCGGCCTGGCGGAACTCTTCGTGGATGGCCTGGGCATCGGCCGCGGTGAGACTGTTGGCGTTGTATCGGGAGAGAATCTGCTTCACCTGCGCTGCCTGCGCGTCCGTGAGCGTCTGATATTTTCCCGGCAACTCCTGGTCGGGCGGTGGGCGCCTGCCGTCCATGCCGGGTTGCCTCATATCCTGGGCGTACACCTGCATAGCTGTAGCCAGCCCCAATCCTGCTGCTATGATCATTGCCTTTTTCACAACACGTCTCCTATGGTTAGTTTTCCAGCAACAAGAGCAGCGCCGCGGTCATTATCGGGTTGGCGGCCTGAATCCCAGCGCCCTGCAACGCGCTGGCGCCAGCGCCGTTGCAGGCGAGCACCCAGTAGTAATACTGGACCTGATGGGCTGGGACCGAGTCGAGGTAATACTCCCCGGTTGTGGTTCCGACTTGGATGGCCGCGCCGGCGTCATTGCTGGTGGCCCGCCATACCTGGTAGCCGGTGGCGCCCGCCGCCGCCGACCAGTTGATGCGAATCGCGTTGTCGCTGACAATCCGCGCGGCGATCAAGGACGGCGCATCCGGCGCGGCGCCGACGGCATAGGAGTATGCCCAGGCCGGGGCGCCGGTCGGGGAATACGTCTCGGCGCCATCGGTGTCGCCGGCGACGATATAGTAATACATGGTGGTGGGTGCGCCGGCGGCCGGGATTTGGGCGCCGTAGACCCCGTCGCCGGCCGCGCCGTCGCCGTGGGCGCCGTCATCCAGCATCGGCACGGTCCCGGCCAGGCTGCCGGCCGCAGCGGTCACCTTCACCGCGACCTGGTCCAGGTCGATGCGCGGGTCGCCCGTGCCGCCGCGGAACTGGAACCGGAACAGCAGGCCGTTCACCAGTTCATCGCGCGTCAACTCGCAGCGGTACTGCTGCCAGCCGTGGTTGCTGCCGGCCAGTTCGCTCAAGCGCGTCACGTAGCCGGCGCCGGCGTTGACCTGGAACGCCCAGCCCATGTTGTTGGTCAGGCCGTCGGCCCACAGCCAGAACTCGAGGCTGCCCGCCCGCCCGCTGGCGGCCACGCCCGTGGCGCAGGTGACCATGGAATCCGCCAGGTTGGTGGTGCCCAGCTTGAACTCCAGACCGCAGGGGTTGCCGGCCCCGTAGTTGGCGCCGATCCGTTGCTCGAACGGGCTGGCGCCCACCGTCGTCACGGTCCAGGCCTGGTCGCAGCCAACGCCGTTCCAGGGCTTGGTTTCGTTGGTCCCCATCGTTTCCAGGAACACCGTGTTCGTTTGGATTGCCAATCCGCCGGCCCCGTACGTCAGCGCCGCCGCCGCCATCCCGGCCTCGTCGGTGATCCGCGCCGTGACCCAGACCACGTCCGAGGTCAGCGGCGCCATCGGCGCATGGGCCACCGCCGCGATCACCGGCCCCGAGTTCGTGGCCGATCCACCGGCGGCTCCCTGGGCGCTCATGCGCACGGAGTACAGGGAGCCGCCGTCCGAAGTGATGAATAATAACTGCCGCTGGCTGCCGCCGAATTCGACGTTCGTCGGCCGCTCCGGGATGCTGATCCGCTCAACCTCCTGCCCGCCGGCGTCAAACACCCGCACCGCGTTCTCGCACAGGTACACCCGCCCGGCCGTGTCCAGGGTCATGCCGTCGCACCGCACCGCCGCGAAGGCAGTCTTTCCGGTCAGGCTGCCGTCGGCGGCGACTCCGTAGCGGTACACGTTCGACGCGCCCCAGTCGGCGATGTACAAGGTTTGGCCGTCGCTCGTGCCGACCAGGCCGTTGGGCCTGACCAGGTCCGTGGCCACGCGCACGGCGTTGGTGGTGCCCGGCGCCAGGTAGTAGACATACTCGCCGCCCTGCACCACGCTGTGGCCAAAATACACCGGGTCGGTGAAGTACACGCCGCCGGCCGGGTCCACCCACAGGTCGTTGGGTTCGTTGAACCGCAGCCCGTTGTACGAGCCGGCTTTCACCGTCAGGTTCGATGCCGCGTCCATGGCCGTGACCCGGCCGTTGCCGCCCTCGCAGGCCAGCAGGGTGCCGGACCCGGCGAACGCCAGCCCGTTGGCGCCGCCGCTGTTCGTGCGCACCACGCTCAACTCCCCGGCCAGCGACCAGCGGTAAATGATGCTGGCCGTGACATCGGAGAAATACACGTTGCCGGCCGCGTCCGCCGCCGGCCCCTCGGTGAACCCGAACCCGGTGGCCGCCTGCACCGGCGCCGCGCCGGCCGCCACGACCGTGTTGGTGCCGCCGCCGCGCACGCAGCGCACGGACAGGGCCGTGGTCTTGGCGGAGTAACTGGCAATCCCGTAGTGGAAGTCCACTGACCAGGCCTTGCCGGGGTCGTTGAACAGGGTGGTGGCCGACCAGTACTCTGTGGCCTGGGCGCAGGGGAAAAACCACGGGTCCAGAGACGGCGCCGTCCGGGTCTCGTCGTTGATCGATTGCAGTTCCTTGATGTTGGGCAACCGCCAGTCGCTGTGCCCGGCCAGGGCCAGGGACTCGGCATACTGGAGGGCCGAGGTCCATACCACGGTCGACGTTTCCCCCTGCTGCCAGGTCAGCCCCGTGTCCAGGTCCGTGATCGTGCCGTCGGCGTTGTTGATGAAGTTATGCCGCAGGCCGGCTTCCGCCGGCGGCGGCGCCCCGCGCACGCAGCGCACGTGGAAGCGCTTGCTGCCGCCCGCGCTGATGGTCTCGTTCTTCGGGTGCGGCCCGACCCCGCCGCCGGCGTTGGCCACCCACACGTTGTTGGTGCTGCCGGCTTGCCGGTCCTGGCTCCACCAGTACTCCGCCGCGCTGGCCGTGAACACCGTGGTGTCAAGGGCCGGGTTGACGCGGCCGTGGTTGAGGATGCCGTACAGCTCATGGGCCGTGGGCAGGCGCCAATCGCTGTAACCGCCAAACGTCAGGGCTTCGGCATAGGCCTGCGCCGCTTCCCAGGTCATCTCACCGCCGTCGGCCTGCTGCCACATCCGGCCGGTGACCAGGTCGGTGACCATGCTCCCGGCGGTCGTGAACGCCGGCGGGTCGATCACATAATCGCCATCCTCGCCGAAGACCGCGGTGTAGCTGCTGGTCTGCCCGCTGTCTTCCAGCGGCAGGCGGTTGGTCACAGCCTGGGAGAACAGGAAATCGGTGTTCGGGATCACCGGCATGGCGATGGGCGCGGAGTACAGGTACGCCCCGGCCGGGTACAGCAGATTGGTGCCCAGCAGGTCCAGGCGCTGCGCCATGAGCGATGCCTGCTGGTTCGTGCTCAGGCTCTGGCCAACCTGGGCGAAGTGGGTGGCATAGGCGTAGACAATCATCCCGTCGAGTTCGCCGTAGTGCCGGCACAGCGCCAGCACCGCGTTGGTGTCAATGGCGTTGGTCACCAGCAGCTGCCGCAAGCACACCGAGACGTTGCTGCGGGCTTCGACGAGATCGTAAAGGTAATACTTCTGGACCGTGACCAGGTTGGTCACCAGCTGGCGCTGGCCGCCCGTGAGCTTGGCCAGGAACTTGTCCCCCTCGTCGGCGGTCAGGTTGGGGGCAATGGTGTAGTTGGGGTTGCCCATGGCCGGGGCGTCCTTGAAATAGAACGAGCCGAAATAGGTGCCCTGCCGCTCGGGGCAGAAGTAGATGTCGGCTGCCACGGACCCGGCGTACCAGCTGTACATCTCGCTGCCATAGGTCATCACCCCCACGCTGATGTCCGGGTCCAGGTGCAGGCTGTCCAGCGGGTCGGGCAGGCTCTGGTTCCAGTTGCTCACCCCGCCCAGCGTGCCCAGGTAGTCCATGGCGCTCTTCTGGTTCGTGCTCATGTTGCGCAGGATGTCGCCGAACAGTTGCGCACGGTTAAGGCTGATCCGGCCGTCAAGGTTATACAGGTCCGCCGAGTACTTCTTCACCGCCGCCCAGTCCAGCCCGCTGCTGCCGGCCGGGATGTCCCCGGTCAGCTGGCGCCGGAACGCCTTGATCAGCGGGAAGCGCATATACCCGTACTCGTTGATCAAATCGATCTGGGTCTCGGCGCGCTCGACCATCTGGGTGATCTGGGCGCCGTTGAGGATGTTGAGGATGTTGCGGGCGATGATGGTGACAAAGTCGGTGTTGTGCCCCAGGTGAGTGGGGTCATTGTCGCGCAGGTACTGGAACCCGGAAAAGTCTGCCACCTTGCCCGGCGGCAGGAACGAGTCGGCCCCGATCGACCCGGTCAAGAAGGCGATCCCGTCAAACGCGATGGTCATGGCCTGCGCCTGGTCCGACAGCGTCTGCTCCATGTTCATCTCCTCCTGCCCGGCCGCCGCCAGCACCACCACCAGGCTCATCCCCGCCGCCACCACCGCCATCGCCAGCTTGTTCATCGCGTTGCTCCTTTGCATTTGCACTCAAATGCTATTGGATTTTTCTACCCCTTATCATAACCAAGGGAGATTACGGGAATCGGACGGCTGGGTTACAAAAACGTAATGCGGCGGCGTGACACGCCGCCCTCCATTGGCACGACCGCAGATTTTCTGGTGGAGAGCGGCGCGTCGGCGCCGCCATTGCTGATGTATATGACCCGGTGTTTATCGTGGACCAACCTGGCTCGGTCGGCGCCGCACCGTTGGCCACCGCCTAATGGCGAATGGCACGTAGTTAAGCGGAACACGCCTTACGGCGTTAACTACGAACAACGCCCGGAATGTCTTGATGCGTTTGTAGTTAAGCCCGTAAGGGCTGTAGGTTGGCTGCCACGGAAAATGGCCTAACTACGTGCCATTCGCCTAATCCGGAGTTTTAGGACCGATTCTGTGCAACCTTCGGTGATTCATCGGGTTGT
>CAZAYP010000126.1:0-10028 GCA_964489425.1 uncultured Verrucomicrobiota bacterium
CCCACGGCGACGACTTCATCCGGGTTCACGCCCTGATGCGGGTCTTTGCCCTCCAGCTTGCGCACCAGTTCGATGCCCATCGGCATGCGCGTGGAACCCCCGACGAGGATCACCTCGTCCATCTGCGGGGCGCCCAGGCCGGAATCGTGCAGGCACTGCTCTACCGGGCGCTGGGTCCGCTCGATCAGGTCATCGGTCAGCTGGTTTAATTTTGAGCGCGTCAGCTTCACGTTGAGGTGCTTCGGCCCGCTGGCATCCGCCGTGATGAACGGCAGGTTGATGTCGGTTTCCTGGGAACTGGACAGCTCGCACTTGGCCTTTTCCGCGGCCTCCTTGAGGCGCTGCAGCGCCATGGCATCCTTGGCCAGGTCCACGCCCTGATCCTTCTTGAACTCCCCGACCAGCCAGTCGATGACGCGCTGGTCAAAGTCGTCGCCGCCCAGGTGGGTGTCGCCGTTGGTGGCCTTGACCTCGAACACGCCATCGCCGATCTCCAGCACGGAAATATCGAACGTTCCGCCGCCCAGGTCATAGACCGCGATCTTCTCGTCTTTCTTCTTGTCCAGGCCATAGGCCAGCGACGCCGCGGTCGGCTCGTTGATGATGCGCAACACTTCCAGGCCGGCAATCCGCCCGGCGTCCTTGGTGGCCTGGCGCTGGCTGTCGTTAAAGTAAGCCGGCACCGTGACGACCGCCTGGGTAATCTTTTCGCCCAGGTACGCCTCGGCGTCGGTCTTCATCTTCTGGAGAATCATGGAGGAGATTTCGGGCGGCGAATAGGTTTTGTCGCCGATCTTGACGGTGGCATCGCCGTTCTTGGCGCGCACGACTTCATAAGGGACCAGCTTGATCTCCTGCTGCACCTCTTCAAACTTGCGCCCCATGAACCGCTTGATCGAGAAAACGGTGTGTTTCGGGTTGGTGATGGCTTGCCGCTTGGCGGCCTGGCCCACCAACCGCTCCCCGCTCTTGGCGAACGCCACCACCGACGGCGTGGTGCGCCCCCCCTCGGCGTTGGGAATCACAACCGGCTCGCCACCTTCCATGATCGCCATGCACGAGTTGGTTGTCCCCAAGTCAATGCCCAGTACCTTAGCCATGGTGTCCTCGATTCTTTGTGTATTGCTAAAAAAGATCTATTATCAAAGCGAATTAGAAATAGCACATACCGTGCCAGCCATCCATCATTTCAATGACGCGATGGTAATATCCTATTTATTAGAGTGTTACAATAGCACATAAAACAAGCGCAAAACTGGGGATGGGGATGCGGTGCGTCAAATGTTCTCAACCTCATGCCAGAGCGCGCATCTGTGTCCCGGTCCCAAACCAAGGCAGTTGGGTTCCAGGCAATCCCCACATTCCGCCGACTTCCATTACGCCTGCGCCACACCGGCCAGATCATAGGCGCTGGTGGCGGTGATCCTGACCTTGACCAGGTCTCCCGGCACCGGCGCAGGGGCCGCCGGCAAGCATGTAACCTGCACGATGCCATCCACGTCCGGCGCCTGCCAGTTGGTGCGCCCCTGGGCTACCGGCCGCGCGCCACGCTCCGGACCGCGATCGATCATGACTTCCAGCGCCTGCCCTTTGAGGGCGCGCAAGCGCGCGGCGCTGATCTTTTGCTGGGCGCGCAACAGTTCATCGCGCCGCAGCTCTTTTTCCCGCGCCGGGACCCGGTCCGGCAAGGCCGCGGCCGGGGTTCCAGGTTCAGGGGAATACGCGAAAACCCCCACGTGCGTAAACCAGCCTTCCCGCACCAGCGCCAGGGTTTCCCGAAAATAGGCGCGGGTTTCGCCGGGGAACCCGACAATAAACGTGGTGCGCAGGGCTACGCCCGGGACCCGGCCCGTGATCCGTTCCAGCAGCGCCCGGATCCGGTGTGGATCATCCGGTCGGCCCATGGCGCGCAGGATCGGCGCAGCGGCATGCTGCAGCGGCACATCCAGGTACCGGCAAATGCGCGGTTCGGCAGCCATGCAGCGCAGCAGGGCATCCGAGAGGTGCGCCGGGTGGGCGTACAGCAACCGCCACCAGGCCGGCCCCCTGACCGCCAGCAGTTTTTCCAGCAGGCGCGGCAGGCAGGCCCGGCCATGCCGATCCGCACCATACCGCGTGATATCCTGGGCGATGATGTTGATCTCGCGCGCGCCCAGGGCGGCCAGGCCGCGGGCTTCGCGCACCAGTTCCGCCATGGGCCGGCTGACCTGCGGCCCGCGAATTTGCGGGATGCTGCAGTAGCCGCAGCGGTTGGAGCAGCCCTCGCTGATCTTGAGATAGACCGAGTGCGGCGACCCCAGCGGCAACCGCGGGCCGGCATGGAAGCAGCCGCCCCCCTGCCCCGCTGGCTGCGCGCCCAGACCCAGCCAGGCGCGGCACAGATGCGGCAGGCGGGGGTAATCCGTGAACCCGACCTGGAAATCCACCATGGCCAATAACGGCTTGAACTCCGCGCACTGGCGCGCCTTCTCCACGAGGCATCCGAGCGCGGCCACCAGCGGCCGGCCGCGCGCGCGCTTGAGTTGCGCCAGGTCGCGGAGCGCCGCCGCGCTCTCAGCCCGCGCATCATGGATAAACCCGCAGGTATTGACGAAGCAGATATCCGCCCGCGCCGGATCCTCGGCCAGGAGGAAGCCATGGGCCAGCAGGGCGCCCAGCAACCGCTCCGAATCTACCTGGTTCTTGGCGCACCCCAGGCTGACCAGGCTGATCACCGGGGCGGCTGGCAGGCGAGAAAAAGGCCGGGGACGGCGGCTGGCGCCGCCCCCGGCCTGCAAAGGCTGGATGGACCTGGCTATTACGGCACCACTCGGCCGCGGTAGTAGCGGCTGGTCGCGTTACCCGTGGTCCAATCCGTAAAGTTCTGGGCCGGGGTGAGCGCCGTGCCGCGATAGACCTCGGTCCAGTCGCCGCGGGTCAGGCTGTCGCGCCGCTGGATCGCGTAGTTGATGTTGGTGACGCCTGCCCAAGCCAAGGACATCTGGCCCGCGGAGCGGTCAATATTCACAGCCAGCATGGAGTTGCGGTTGTTGGGATCGGTGCCGGCCATCAACTCGTTGCCGTTGGGCATGCCATCGCCGTCGTTATCGAACGCCGGGCCGTTGGTACCGAGGGCGCTGCGGGGATCGAGGCCATGCTCGATTTCCCAGCGGTTGTTCATACCGTCGCTATCCCAGTCCCAATCGCTGTAATCCGACCCATTGTACTGGCCGGACCCGGTGTGTGGATACGTAGCCGCCACATCGATCAGTTTGAGATACTGCACCTGGCCTCCCTGCCACGGCGGCTGGTTGAGGCCAACATACAAGCCGTCGGCGATCAACGACGCGCCTGATTTGTTGGGGGTCCAGAGATAGTTGGTGGGCGTGGGGCTGGCCAGGTCCACAATGTTGTAGCTGTGCCCGCTTTCGATGCCGAACCAGTTGCGGCCCTGGTAATCGGCATTCACCGAGAACAGGCTGGCGCGATTGGTGTTGGCTTCCATGTTGTTGTTCACAAACGCGAACACCACGTCCTGGGACGCCGCGCTCATGCCGGCCGCCTCGTACTTGGCCACGGCGAACATGTCGTCATCATAGCCGCCCGTGGTCTTGCTGAGGAAGTAATCGTTCTGGCTGCGCAGCGCGGGCGAACGCTGGCGGGCCCAGTTCAAGCGACCGTACGTGTCGCGCAACCCACCCATCCAGGCGCTGCCCTGGGCCCAGATCTGGGTCATGCAGTTGTAGCGCTTGAAGTTCGGGATGGACTTGCCGAAGTTCACCTCGTAGCGCACGAAGTTGTTCTTGCGGTCGATGTCGCCGCCCTTGTTGTAGGTGGCGTAATCGTTCTGCGCGCCGGCTTCCTGGCCGTAGAACAGCATGGGCGCGCCCGCCATGGCGCCGAGGGTCGCCTGCGCGTACATCATGCTGGCCTGGTTGGGCGTGGGGTTGACCTCGTCGTGGCAGGTCAGGTTGAGCAGGATCGGCACCTGGGCAAAGGCGTCCTTGCGGTTGTCGAACTGCTCCTTGATCAGCGGGGTGGTGCGCGACGCCGTGCCGCTGTTGGTGCTGCCGCCGTTGTACTTGTTGAAGAACGTATCGCGCCAGAAGAACACCAGGTTCTCGTTCAGGATGTCGAAGTGCCGCGCCGAGCGGTAGCCCACGCCGTGGTGCTTGGTGCCGGCCACGGTGCGGTAGCCGTCGAGGGATTCGGCCATGAACAGGAAGTCCCACTTGATGCCGCGGGTCTTGTTGATGGTGTACTCCCAGAACGTGGACGGCAGGCCCTGGGCAAAGTCGCAGCGCAGGCCGTCGATGCCGTGGTAGGACTCCGCCTTGGGCGTACCCACCGGGTGGCCGGTTTTTTCCAGCCAGTACTGGGGATAATAGGCGAAGTATTCCCACAGCTCGCGGGTGGCATTGGTGGCAAACCCGCCGAACGCGTCCTCCTCGAACAGGTAGCGGCTATACCACTGGCTGGACCACGCCCAGTTGGTGTCGGCCGGCGCGCGTTTGACCAACGCGTCGTAGCTGCCGAAGAAGAAGTCCGCGGCGTCGGTCCACTTGCCGAAGTCGATGCGGTCCGGAGCCGTGGCGATATCCTTGAGCTGCTCGCTGCCGTAGTAGGTCGCGGGCTGGTCATAATAATCCTTCTTGGAATACCACTGCGGCCGGATGTCGCGGATCAGGGTGTTGGCGTTGGTGGCCCAGTTGAAGAAGTTGGTGCCCACGTCGCCCACCTCGCAGTCCCAGGCGCTGTGGTTGAAGGTCCCGTCGAGCATCACGCCCACGTTGACGCCGTCCATGGCCTGCACGAAGTCGGAGAACTCGCGCATGGCATTGGTGGGCGAGCTCGGATCGCCGAGCACGGAGTTGACCTGCCAGTAGTTGCGCACCGCGTACGGACTGCCGGGATCGTACGGCTGCACGGTGGACGGATCGATCTGCTTGTTTTCCGTGCCGATCGGATGGATCGGCTGCAGCCACAGCATGTTCACGCCCAACTGCGGCATGCGGTTGGTGCTGATGGCGTCGAACCGGTCGGTATCCACCTGGTACATGTTCTTGAACGTGCTGCGGCCAAAGAACGTGTCGTCCTTGGCTTCCGCCATCATGGGGTTGAGCTCGTACATCACGGCGTCCAAGGCTTTGGTGGGCGAAACCACCACGGCGCAATCGCGGCGCAGCCCGTTGTCCGTGTAGTAATAGTACGCGCCGCCGTTCACCTTGAACCGCGCGTTCAAGCGGTACGCGCCGCAATGCGTGACCGGCACGGTGACGCTGTACATCCCGCCGCCGATGCTGGTCATGGGATAGGCACGGTAGTAGGAGCTTGCGGAATCCGTAGTCACGGTGTCCGGGTCTTCGTCGCCAGGCAACGTGGCGAAATCGCGGCGGTTGAGGTTGGAGAACAACTCCACGTCGCTGACCGTGTCGCCCGGGTTGGCGTTGGGCTTCACAATGACGGTGATGTTTTGCGGGTTGTTGTTGTTCAGCTCGTTGACGAAGAACCGCAGCAGGCCGTAGTTGGCATCGTTGGTGGCGCCGTTGACCACGGTCCACATCTGGGGCTTGCCGCCGTCAAAGTAGCCGTCCATGTCCTCGTCCTTGACGCTGTTGATGGGCACGCGGAGGAACTCCATGGGATCGATGTTGTTGTCCGCGTTCCAGACCGCCGGGCCCTGGCTCAGGATGCCGGTGTAATCGGCGCCGCCATAGGCGATGGAGGCGACGTACACGGCGTCCGGGATGTAGCCGAACGTGTCCAGCAGGTTCACGGTGCCTTCGAGGGCTTTGCCGTTGCCGCCGTCCTTGATCGGGCCGCTGCCGTTGTTCCAGCAGGCAAAATCATTGTTGCCTTCGGCGGTGATGAACGGCTTGGCCGAGGTGTTGAAGAAGGCATAGCCGCTCTTGTGCCAGCCCGGCGCCGGGTCGACGGCATCGCCCAGTTCGTCGGTCACATACAGGAAATGGTCGTTGCCATCGCCGGCCGCCGCCGTGCCCCACGTGGCGACATACAAGGTTCCGTTATTGACCGCGGCGTGGATGACCATGTCGCTGCCATAAACCACGTAGTTGGCGCTGTCGAACTCGCCATCGATATTGAACGTGGAGCTGGTCACGCCCTGGATGTTGGCCTGCCAGTCCCGGCCGTTGTTGCCGTCCCAGATGACACTTCCGGAATCGCGGAAGCAGAAGTCCACGGAGGTGGCATTGGTGGGCACGTGATAGGTGCCGTGCCAGTTGGTGCTGCTCACGGCCGTCATGGTCACACTGGTCACCTCCTGCCAGGACAGGGCGGTCTTCTTGGAGTGGCCCACGTGCAACACGACCGGGTTGGCGGCGCTCAGGACGCCATCGCGCTGCATGTAGTTGATGGTCAGATCCTGGCCGCGCACCGCGTATTCGGGGGCCCAATCGGCGGCCGAACCCACGACCGGCGAACTGCCCGTGGGATAGGAGTTGCGGTCATAGATATTGAACCGGTAGATGTTGGCGGCCCACTCATAGCCCAGGCGCACTTCCTCGCCGTTGCTGTAGCCGTCACCGTCGAAGTCCTGGGAGTCGTCCCACTGCGAGCTGTAGTACGTCGCGTGGTTGTAGGGGTTGAGCTTGGTCCACGTCTCGCCGTAGTTGGGGATAAAGTCCTTGTTGTTGTCGCCCGGCCATGGAGCATCCGCGCCCGGGGCGCCGTCCGTGTCAATGTACGGCATCTCGACATTGTCCGGCAGCGAGTCGCCGTCCGAGTCGATGGCGTTGATGCCGTAGAGATTGAACGTCACGTGGCGCGCCACGCGGCTCGTCACGCCGGCATCCACGCGGGTCGCCTCGAAGAAGTTGGCGCCATTGACAAACGCGCCCCACAGGCGGTCGGTTTCCGAGCCCGTGGCGTCGCGGTACACCACTTCGCCGTTGAACGTGTTGGTGTACAAGCCGCCGTTGAACGGCACCTCGAACCCGTTCCAGTAGAGCTTCACATCCGTGGCGCCCGGCGCGGTCACCGCGGTGTTGAAGAAGGTCTGGTAAATGGTTTCGTCCGCGCTGCGGCTGATGGTGATGCTCTGCGGGTTGGCCGCCGCGGTGTAGGCCCGGCTGTAGGCGCTGGTGTTGATGATCGCGCGGCTCGCGGCCCAGTCAGCTTCCGTGGCGGTAATGTTGATCGTGTGCGCGCCCGCGGACTGGGCGGGAACCACGGCCTTCCACAGGCCCTTGTACACTTCACGCACCTGGGTTTCCGCGCCGCCGTCGATGTTGTACGTGATGTTGTAGGCGGTAAAGTCAGGGTTTTCGATGATCATTACGCAGTCGCCGTTCACCGTGGAGCCGGCCGCCGGATAGGTGATGTTCAACTCCGGGCCGCGGCGGTCAACATAAACCACCTTGGTGAACGTGTTGAAGATCGCGGAATCCCCGGCCGGCCGCTGATTGAATACGCGCGCCTTAACCAAGTTCAGGCCTTCCGGCACGTTGGTGCTGTTGATCTGGAAATCAAAGAACCAGTTCGTGGAGTTGCGCGACACACAGGACTGGTGGTTGCCGATGAAGGCGTCCTTGTCGGCCTTGTGCCAGTAGTTGGTGTTCAAGCGGGTCAGCCCCTGGCCCCACTTGAGCGCCACGTAATCCACGGCGCCGCCCAGCGGGTTGAAGAACACGTCCACGCTGACATTGGTGCCCGTGATGCGCGGGATGTACTTGGTCTGTGAGGCCTGGTTCACGCCGCCGGGCACGACCCACGTGATGGTTCCGCACTCGCTGCCATTCTGCTTGAACATGAGCGACTTGGTGCCGTTGCCGTCCGCGTTGCGCGGCGCGTAGAACACCCAGCCCTGGCCGCTGTTGCCGGGGATCGTCATGGTGACCGAGCCGCCGCTCACGGTTACGTCGCTGGCGTTGTGGCCGGTGTAATCGTGCAGCACGGTGCCATTGCTGAAATGCAGGCCGGAGAATGTCTTGGTCTGGTCCCCGCCGGAATCGTTCAGGGCCGCGATCAGCAACCCCTGGTTGCCCGAGGCCGCGCTGTCGTAGCGCTCCAAGGCCAGCACGTCGCCGTCGTGCCACAGGTTATTCTCCGAACCGCGGGCAAAGCACTGGTGCACGTAGACGGCGTTGGCCACGTCGTTGTAATCCTCGCCCAAAGCCTGCTCGTCGTAGCCCGGGATCATCCAGGTCTTGGTGCCCTTGTCGGACCACAGGATGTTGTTGCCCGTGTAGTACACCATGGGGAACCCGATATGGGTCAGGGTGTAGGCATAGCCGAGGTTCACCTTGCTCTTGGGCCCTTCGTCGTGGCCCCAAACATACATAATGCCGTTGTTGGGGCCGAAATCCGTGCCATAGCCATAGAAGTTTCCGATGCTGCCTTCCAACGCGCTGTTCGCGGTCTGCTTGATCTGGTAGTCGAGGAACCGCATGGGGTTGGCCGTACCGTCCTTGAACCAATAGTTGATCTCGCTCCACGGGCTCAGGATTTCCGCGAAAATGACGGCGTTCGTGCGCAGGATGTAGTTGTTGAAACAGTCGTTGGGCCAGCCCTGGGCCGTGTCTGGGAACCCGCGCCGCAGCGCAAAGTTGTACTGGGCTTCGTGCAGGAAACCCGCATTTTTCCAGCCGAAAAACTCGTAGGGCGTATGCTTGCCCGCGTCCAGGCGCAGACCGTCGTAATCGATCGTGTTGCCCAGCCAGGCGATCCAGCGGTAGAGCAGTTCGGCCGCGTTTTCGTTGACGTAGCCGGAGGGGTAATAGGGATACTTGTCGTAGCGACCGCGGTGCCGCAGGTAGGAGACGCCGTCGACAAAGTTCCAGCCGGGCGTGTTGCTGCCGCCGGTGAACCGCTTGGGCACGCTGTTGAGCGGATGGTCTTCGGTGCGGATATCGATCAGGCTGCAAAGGTCTTCCCACATGGTGCCGCCGTAGCCTTCGCCATGGTACCACTGCGTCATCCGCGGGCCGCGCTTGTAGTTGAGCGTGTTGCAGTGGCCCGACTCCCACTGGACGTGAAAGTCTTCGACCCGCATACCAGGATAGTAGCGAATGTCCGGCCCGTTGCCGTTGTGGTTCATGATGATGTCGGGGATAACCTTGACGTCGCACTGGTGCATGTTTTTGACCATGTTGACCAGCGACCCGCGCGACCCATACCGCGTGGCGTAGGAACCGCGCTGGGGAATATCGCCAACGTCAAAGCGATCGTAAAGGTTGTAGCCCACGTTGCCCCACTTGGTGCCCAGGCCGGTGGGCGCCTTGGTGGGCGGCGGCGCCCAGATGTAATCATAGCCGATTTCCGCTACCAGGGGGATTTTGCGATACATCTCGTCCCACTCGGTTTCAAACCACTGCAGCATGACATCCGCGACCACCAGCGGGATGGTGCAAAACACCGCGGCCGCGGCAATGACAATCAGGGAGATCTTGCGATTATGCATGACGATTCCTTTCCAACCGGGTTAACGCTGCAATCATTGTTTATAATATACCCCTGCGCACGCAGGATTGTCGAAAAAAAAGAGCACCGCTTTCTGCGACCACGTCACATAAGCCGCCGGCCAACATCAGGCGGTCATGGGAACGCCCTGCCGCTGCGCATAGTACGCCTTTATTTACAATGCGTTACGAAAAGCAAAACGCGCATTGAATTCATCTACAAAACAACCTCCGGGCATCATTCACCGGAAGGCTGTGCACGAAAATATTCCAAAATATATTTAACAAGCGGTAAAACGTTTCGTTAATTCGGTTCTTTTTGGGCTCGGAAAGCCAACGGTGCTGGCAGCCAGATTCCTTTGCGGTTTTGCGGGAAAATATTCCGGCCGGTGTAACGCGTTCAACAATTTCATGGCCATCAGACGGCGCGTGCGGCGCCCGCGCCTACCTTCGGAACGAGCGGGGCAGCAAGGTGGGGCGGGGCCGCCGGACCCGCCGTCAGGGAACATGCGCTAAACCACCCCACAACACACAGAAATATTTTCCGCAGGGACGCTGAGACGCAGAGTTCCTGCGCATGGCCAGTTGGTTGGGCAATCTCGCCCTGTCCTGGAAACGTCGGAATCATTG
>CAZAYP010000127.1:0-10006 GCA_964489425.1 uncultured Verrucomicrobiota bacterium
ACGTCGCGCTCAGCGTCAAGCATTATTTACCGATTATTATGCGTGATTGGTATGAGATCTGAAATTTCAGATCTCAAATTTCAGATCCGCGCTAGAACCAGGCTTCCATCTGCACGCCGAAGTTGAGCCCGTGGGTGTTGTCCGCGTACGGCGTGCCGCCCACCTGGCCCTTGAAGTCGTTGTCCCAGCGCGCCAGGGTCACAAAGGCGCGCAGCACCGGCCGCGCGAAGAACGTGTTGTCGAGCGCGATCTGCGGGCACAGCGTCACCTTGCCCACGCCGCCCTTGAGGTCGCCGCCCTGGTCCGGGGCCTGCTCCTGGCTGGTGTAGTCATAGCCCAGCTCCAGCGCGAGGGAATAATTTTTGTTGAAGTAGTAGGTGGGGCGCACGCCGGCCGAGCACCACTGCGACATGTTGTAGTCGTCCTGGCCGTTGTCCGTGCTCTGGATAATGCCCACGTACATCATGGCGAAGCTGTCCCCGGGCTGCACCACGCCGAAATCCTGCAGCCGGAGGTTGCGGGACTTGTCGGTCACCGGCGTGGGCGTGGCCCACAGCGCCGATCCAAAATCCTTGGCCACGCTGTTGCCCCACTGCAGGGCGAGGGTGTTGAAGCCCAGGCTGTAATTATAATCGTGGACCAGGCACAGGCCCAGGCCCTGCTCGCTGTCCACCTGGGTGGTGATGGTTTTCTCCTCGTCCCCGTTTTTCAGCTTCGACTCGTACGTGCCGCCCTTGACGTAGGCCGGCAGGGCCACCAGTTGCAGCGTGCCGAACCCCACCGGGATGCCGGCCAGGCGGATGTCCAGGGTCTGCTTGGAGATCACGCCCACGTCGATCAGGTCCACGCCGTTGTCCGGCGACCCGCGCAGGTAAGCCAGCGACAGGTTGATCGTGTCGTGCAGCTTGAGGTACTGCAGGCCGCCGCCGTAGCCGCTGGTGTCCAGCCAGTAGAAATCGTTGATGTGGATGTCGCGGCGCTGGTAGAACCGGCTGCCCGCCCATACGCTGGCCTCCGGGGCAAACCCCAGGCCGGTGATTTCGCCGTACGCCTCGCGGATCGAGAACTGGTCCGTATCGGCGGACCACTGGTTATTGTTGAGCGTCTTGTAGGCCAGCAGCGTTTCCACCTTGCCGCGCGGCCCGGCGCTGTTGCGGTTGAAATCCTTGACCAGGATCGCCTCGCCGTAGGTCTCGGCCTCGTTGCCCAGGCGGTACTTGGCCGGCGCGCCCGGCGCAATGAACGGCACGCCCTTGCCGCCCTTGCCGCTTTCCAGCACGCCCGAGCGCAGGTACGCATGGTACTCGAAGTTGGGGTCCGCCGGCGGGTTGGCGACCACGTCTTCCTCGGCCCGGACCGGCCCGGACAGCCAGGCGGCGCATGCCAGCGCCCAGGCCAGGCTGGCGGGAAAAATCTGCATGCGGCGACGGGAGCTGGGCGTGTTCATCGGGATCCTCCTGGGTGGCTGTTCCGGACACTTGTTTTGCGGCACGTCATGGGCAGTTACCACGCCGCTTCTTTAAGCCAAACCGCCCCGCCTAGTCCAGCAGAATGCGCGCGAATCATGGACGCCGGGCTGGAAGGAGCTGGTTGTAGCGCGGGTCGGCGCGGATGATTTGCAGGTAGGGCTCGTCGCCCGCGATCAGGACGGCAAACTCGTCCGGGTTATACGCGGCGACCCGCTGCAGAAGGGGCCAGGCGCCGTCCAGGTCGCCGGCGGCCGTCATCGCGCACGCCATGCCGAACAGGGCTTGCGGGTCGGTCGGCCGCAATCCCGTGGCGCGGCCAAAGGCCCGGATGGCCGGCTGGGGCTGGCGGTTTTGCAGGGCGACCAGGCCGTAGTTGTACCACACCAGCCCGTCGCCGGGATGATGCTCGGCCAGGGCCTCCATCAGCGCCAGCGCGTTTTCGCGGTCCCCGGTTTCATAAAGCGCGCGGGCCAGCAGCATGACCACGTCCTTGTTGCGCAGCCCGCTTTCATACACGGCCATCAGGTTGGTGGCCACGGCCAGCCAGCGCCCGGAGGCGGACTCCATCAGCGCGCGGTCCAGGTGGGTGCCCAGGCGGTTGATATCCTCCTCCCGCGACAAGCCCAGCGTGGCCTCGTACAGGCGGCGGTACCCCTCGGGCATCAGGGCGCCGACCAGGTCGGACCGGTCGGCGTTCAGCCAGCCCAGGAGCCGGATCAGGTCGGCGATGAGCAGCCCGCCCCAGTACGCCGTGTTGTGGGGCGGCCGGTCGCGGGCCTCCAGGCAGGCCAGCGCAAACTGCGCGCCGAGGTCGCCGGGCGCGAGGGCCACGGCCTGCTCGGCCACCCCGGCGGCCTCCTCAAACCGGCGCTGACGCAGGAGCAGCTGCGCAAAGGCCACCAGGTAGTTGACGTTCCCGGGATCTTCGGCCAGCACCTGTTGGAAATAGTAGACCGCCTCGTCCGGCCGCCCGGCCAGCGCGGCCGCGGGCGCGAGGAACTTCTTCAGCAGGGGATCGTCGGGCGCTTGCTCGAGCGCCTTCTGGTAGGTGCGGTACGCCTTGGTGAAATCCCGCTGCTCCGCGTACTCCCGCCCCATCCACAGGTACCCGTCGGTGTAGCGCAGGCTGATGGAGGCCACCAGGTCGTCGGCGTCCGGGGGCACTTCCATCAGCGCGGGCATGGCGAAAGGGGTCAGGTCCGCCCGGGCCGGCGGCGCCGCAGCCGCCAGCAGGGCGGTTGCGCAACACCAGCCGATAAGCAGGATTCTCTTCATGGCCCAACGCCCACTTTAGCCGGGCCAGGCCGGCATTTCACGATCATTCAGCAACAGATTAGAGATGCGCGCGCGCCGGCCCTGCGGTACACTGGATGGCAGCCGGGGTCCGGATCGACCCCGGGATTATGCAGCGCGAAATCACAGTGGATCTGGGGCCGCGGTCATACCGTATCCGCATCGCGCCCGGGCTGCTGGCCCAGGCCGGCGACCTGGGCCGCGACTGGGTCGCGGGCCGCCGGTGCCTGGTGGTCAGCGACGCCCACGTGGCGCCGCTGTACGCCGGCGCGCTGGCCGGCGCGCTGGCCGCTGCGGGCGCGGACGTGCGCCAGGCCACGGTGCCGGCCGGCGAAGCCGCCAAGTGCCCGGCGCGGTTGTTTGAGCTGTTCGAGGCCGCGCTCGATGCGGGCCTGGACCGGCACGCGCCTTGGATCGCCCTCGGCGGCGGCGTGGTGGGCGACCTGGCCGGGTTTGCCGCCGCCGCCTACCTCCGCGGATGCCCGTGGATCCAAGTGCCCACCACCCTGCTGGCCATGGTGGACAGCTCCGTGGGCGGCAAGACCGGCATCAACCTGCCGCGCGGCAAGAACCTGGTCGGCGCCTTCCACCAGCCGCGCATCGTGCTGGCGGATCCCGACGTCCTGCGCACCCTGCCGGAACGCGAGTACGCGGCCGGCCTGGCGGAGGTGGTGAAGTACGGCGTGATCCGCGACCCCACGCTGTTCGCGTTCCTGGAGCAGAACATCGGCCCGGTGCGCGCCCGCGAGGCCGGGGCGCTGACGGCGGTCATCGCCCGCTGCTGCGAGATCAAGGCGGAGATCGTCGGCCGGGACGAGTTGGAGGCCGGCGAGCGCGCGGTGCTCAACTTTGGCCACACCCTGGGCCACGCGCTCGAGCAGGCCGGCAACTACGCGCAGTACCTGCACGGCGAGGCCGTGGCGATCGGCATGATGTTTGCCGCGCACCTGGCGCGGCGCCAGCTCGGGTTCCCCGCCGCGGACGGCGTCCGCCTGGCGGCCCTGCTGCAGGCCCTGGGGCTGCCCACCCGCCCGCGCGCGGAGGCGTGGCCGGACCTGGCCGCCGCCATGCAGCATGACAAGAAAGCCGCCGGCGGCGTGGTGCGCTGGGTGCTGGCGGACCGGCTGGGTCAGGCGCGCCACGGGATCGCCGTGCCGGAGGATGTGCTGCGGCGCACGTATGAAGAAGATCTGTTCCGGGCGCCGGCGGCGCCCGGCCCAGGCAAGGAGTAACACCATGTCAGCCATGAGCGAATGGATCGTCCGCGAGTACTTTGAAGCCCTTGGGTTCCTCGTGCGCCAGCCCTGCAAGCACGAGGTGGCCGCGCGCAACAAGCGCACCGAGGTGGGCGTGGAGCTGATCGTTGCCAACCCGGCCGTGGCCGCGGGTGGCTGGCCCACGGGCATGGTCTGGTCCGGCGCCGACCTGGCCCGCGTGGGCCAGGCGATCGTCAGCGTGCGCGGGTGGCACACGGAGCGCTTCAGCCCCAAGGTGCTGGCCCAGGCGCCGGAGATCGTGCGCTTCGCGCGCGAAGACGTGGTGCGCAAGGCCGCGCGCATGCTGCCCGCCGGGCCGGTGGCGAAGATCCTGTGCATCCCGGACCTGGCCGCCAGCCGGACGCTGCAGGCCCGGTTCCTCGAGGAGCTGCGCGCCGGCGGGGTCGACGGCGTTTTGCTGTTCAGGACCATCCTGCTGGAGCTGATCGCCCGCGTCGAAGCCTCGAAAAACTACGACAAGTCCGACGTGCTGCAACTGCTGCGGATCCTGAAGAACTACAACTTGCTCAAGGACGCCCAGATGGAGCTATTCCCCACGCGCCGGCGCCTGCGCCTGCCCATATCCCCGGACGCGGACGCGGCGCCGGCCCCCACCCCATGAACGAACGCGAAGCCTACATTGGCCTGAACATGATCTCCGGCCTGGGGCCGGTGCGCGTGCGCGCTTTGGTTGCCGCGCTCGGGTCGCCCGCGGCCGTGTTCAGCGCCACGGACCAGGACCTGCGCGGGGTCAAGGGCATCGGCCCGGAGCTGGCCGGCGCCATCCTGGCGCAGCGCGACGCGGTGGACCCGGCCGCGGAAATCCAACGCACCGCGGCCCAGGGCTGGCAGATCGTGACCGCGCTGGATCCTGCCTATCCGGAGCCCCTGAAAACCATCCACGACCCGCCCCTGGCGCTGTATGTCATGGGCACGCTGGCGCCGGCGGACCGGCACGCGCTGGCCCTGGTGGGATCGCGCCGTTGCACGCACTACGGCCAGACCGTGGCCGACCGCCTGGCCTTCCAATTGGTCAAGGTGGGCTACACCGTGGTCAGCGGCCTGGCGCGCGGCATCGACGTGGCGGCCCACCAGGGGGCGCTCAAGGCCGGCGGCCGCACCCTGGCGGTGCTGGGCAGCGCCCTGGACCGCCTGTACCCGCCCGAGTGCGCCGACCTGGCGCAAAAGATCGCGGGCAGCGGCGCGGTGATTTCCGAGTTTCCCCTGGGCCGCGAGCCAGACCGCACCACGTTCCCGTACCGCAACCGCATCGTCAGCGGCCTGTGCCAGGGGGTGATCGTGGTCGAGGCGCCGGCCCAGAGCGGCGCGCTGATCACCGCGGCCGTGGCCGCGGAGCAGGGCCGCAGCGTGTTCGCGGTCCCGGGCCGGATCGACGCGCCCGGGTCGCGCGGCTGCCACCAGTTGCTGCGCACCGGCGCGGTGCTGGTGGAAGGCGTGGAAGACGTGCTCAAGGAGTTCGACTTCCTGTTCCCGCTGGAGAAAAAAGAGCAGGCGCGCGCCGCCATGACCCGGCCGGAAGTGATGCTGTCCGCCGACGAAGCGGGCGTGGTCCGCGCCCTGGGCGAGGGCCCGCTGGACGTGGACTCGCTCGCCCGCCGCGCGGCCATCAAGATCCAGAACCTCAGCGCGCTCCTGGTCGGCCTGGAGATGAAACGCGTCATCCGCATGCTCCCGGGCCGGATCGTGGAGCTGACCGCGCGGAGCGAGGATTTTACGCCCGGCGTTTGACCCCGCCGCCGGGGCCACGGCAGGAAAAATGGCGTTGCCAACAGCCCGGAAAACGGGTAGGTACCCAACCCAAGAGGAGACGGATATGATTACACCGGACAGCGTCAAGATCGCGAACCTGGGCCCGCGCAAGATCAGGTCCCCGCTGCCCCTGACCGTGGCCATGGACGACGGGGTCGGCAACTTCATCCCCGATGAAGACCGCGTCCGCTACGCGGTGGAGGTGCACAAGAACAGTGACGCGGCCCCGCCCATCCTCTTCGAGAAGGCCGGCCCGCGCGAGCATCTCTACTTCAATCCCGCGGAAAGCAAGGCGGCCATCGTGACCTGCGGCGGGCTGTGCCCGGGGATCAACAACGTCATCCGCTCGCTCTACCGCCAGCTGCACATCTACGGCGTGGAGCAGGTGCTCGGCATCCAGTACGGGTTCCAGGGCATGAACTTCAAGGAAGGCCTGGCGCCGATCCTCCTGACCTCGGACTCCGTGGAGGACATCCACAAGGTGGGCGGCACGGTGCTGGGCTCCTCGCGCGGGCCCCAGGACCCGGCCACGCTGGTGGATTTCCTGCAGTACGAAGGCATCAACCTGTTTTTCTGCATCGGCGGCGACGGCACCCAGCGCGGCGCCCACGGCATCTACGAAGAGATCCAGCGCCGCAACGCGGAGATCGTCGTCGTGGGCGTGCCCAAGACCATCGACAACGACCTCATGTACATCTCGCGCTCGTTTGGGTTCGAGACCGCCATCGAGGTGGCCAAGACGGTCCTCGACTGCGCCCACGTCGAAGCCAAGGGCGCGCCCAACGGGATCGGCCTGGTCAAGGTCATGGGCCGCGACTCCGGCTTCATCGCCGCCATGGCCACGCTGGCCAGCCAGGAAGTCAACTTCACGCTGATTCCCGAGGTGCCGTTTGACCTGGAGGGGCCGCACGGGTTCCTGACCGTCCTGCACAAGCGCATCCAGCGCAAGCGCCACGCGGTGGTGGTGGTGGCCGAGGGCGCGGGCCAGGACCTGATGCCTGCCGCCACCGCCACGCGCGACGCCTCCGGCAACCTGCTGCACAAGGATATCGGCACCTTCCTGCGCGACAAGATCATCACCTATTTCGCGGAGCAGAAGGTGTCGGTGAACGTGAAGTACATCGACCCCAGCTACATCATCCGCAGCGTGCCGGCCAACTGCAGCGACAGCCTGCTGTGCGACCAGCTCGCGCGCCGCGCCGTGGATGCCGGCATGGCCGGGAAAACCGACGCGCTGATCGGGTACTGGAATTCCGAGTTTGTCCATATCCCCATTCCCCTGGCCGTGGAAAAGAAAAAGAAAATCAACCCCGAAGGCGAGCTCTGGGTCTGCGTGTACGAAGCCACGGGCCAGCCCATGTACTTCAAGCCACCCCTGTTTGCGCCGGGCACGCGGAAGGTGCTCGTTCCGCCGCCGTGAAGCGCACGCTGCCGCCCCGGAGCTGGCGCCTGGGCCCGTGGTTGCTCGGATGCGCCGTCCTGCTGGCCGGTGGCCTCGCGGCCCGCGCGGGCGTGGCCACCAACACCGCGTTCATTGCCGCCCTGGCCGCATCCCGGGTCGCGCGGGAATCGCCTCCCGCCGCCGCCCCGGCCGCGCCCGTCCTCGCCACACCCGACACGTCCGCCGCCCCACCCGACCTGGAACTGGCCCACAAAGGGGCGGACCTGGCCGTGAAATACCTGATGAACAAGTCCGGCATGACCTATCGCGAAACGCCCATCAGCCCGCCTGGCGCCAAGGGATTGGAGCTGGACTCGTCCTACGTCACCGACGCCATGGCCCTGTACGCCGAACCGGCCTGGTTGCGCTACATACCCACGCTCAGCCTCATGCTGCGCGAGGCCCCGGTGGTCCGCAACTACGAGGTGAACGGCCTGCGGGTCGGATCGCCCAACGGCAACTTCTGGGTGGGCTACGAGAAACAGGAGGAGCTCCGGCTCCAGCAGTGGACCCTGCAGTGGTGGCGGGGCTGGTAGCCCGTTGGCAATGACGAATGACGATATATAAGGTTTTTCAAAATATTTGTCCGGAAAGATCGGACGGCTCACGGGGACCGTTCGCCCTACCTGGCCGCAGATATGCCGGTAGATACTATGAAGGGCGAGGTGTCTCACCAAGCCGCTGCAGGTGTCCAGCCATCCATGCTTCCGGACAATTTTACTGCAAATCAGTATAAACCGAGAAAGAGCAGATGAACTACGAAACACGCGAATTACGCGAATGCATCCCGTTGACTCTCTGCTAAATATGTACGGTAATGGCCCGAATTCTTCCTGCACCCAACAGGTGAACGATGTTATTCTCAGCTTGTTCGCCCGTTCCTCTTTCTGCGGCAACGAGTTTCGCGTTATTCGCGTGTTTCGTAGTTAATTCAAATGCTGAATTTAGGATAAATGAGTCCGGACCTGGACTGCGCTTCTTAGGCATTTCGTCATTCAGTTGAACTTCGGTATTTCGATTATTCGTGGTCATTGCTCGGTTTTCGTGGTTCAATGCCGCCATGATTTTGAGGAGAACCGATCATGACAGACAACTCTTCGACCGCTGTGCCGCCCGCCCCTGCACCCGCCCTGGCGCCAGTTCCGGCCCGGCCGCCTCGCCGCGGGTGGCACTGGTTCGGGCGTAGCCTGCTGTACTTCTTCGGCGTGGCGTTGCCGCTGGCCGCCCTGGGCGTGGAGCTGGGGACCGGCATGTGCTCGTCCATCCTGTTCAACCCGGTGGCCACCTGGCTGCACGGGGTCCTGATCGCCCTGGTGCCGGTGGTGAACTTCCTGCTGCTGCGCGTCACGGCCGGCAAACCCGCCTGGGGCCTGAAACCTGAGTGGCTGGACGCCCTGGCCGGCGCCGCCATAGCCATCACGGGCTTCTACACGCTCGTGTTCCTGCCGATCATGCCCTTCGCCATCATGGGCCTGGCGGCGATCATCTATTTCGGAATCGGCCTGCTGGCGCTGCTGCCGCTGTCGCCGCTGGCCGCGCTGGTCTGCGCGCTGATCCTCCGCTGGCGGGCGCGCCGCGTGGCGCCGGCCGCTCCGCACCGCGCCTGGGCCTGGGGCGCGCTGGCCGGCTGCGTGGCCCTGCTCCTGGCCTGGGCGCCGGACATCGCCACCCGCGCCGGCGTGCGCATGGCCGCGGCGCCGGAGCCGGAAAGCCGGGCCGCGGGGCTGCGCCTGCTGCGGACGCTGGGCGATCGCGACCTGATGCTGCGCATGTGCTACAGCCTGCCGACAAGCCCGTTGGAAGTGGTGCCGTGGCTGCGCACCACGCGCGCCGGCGAGGATACGCTGCGCAACGTCCGCGCCGTGTACTTCCTGGTGACCGGCGACGCCTACGACACCGTGCCCCGCCCGGACTTCGGCGACCCGTTCGGGCGCGCTCGCGCGGCCACGGAACAGTTCGATCCGATCCAGGGCGGCACCACCGTGGGCGCGGTGCTCAAGGGCCTCACCTTGACCGATTCCCGCCTGGACGGGGCCATTGCCCCGGACGCCGCGCTGGCCTACCTGGAATGGACGCTGGTCTTTCGCAACGAGAGCCGCAGCCAGCAGCGCGAAGCGCGGGCCGAGATCGCCCTGCCGCCCGGCGCGGTGGTGTCGCGCCTGACCCTGTGGATCAATGGCGAAGAGCGCGAGGCCGCGTTCGGCGGCCGGTCCCAGGTGCGCGCGGCGTACGAGAAGGTGGTGGTGCGGCGCCGCGACCCGGTGCTGGTGACCACCGCCGGCCCGGACCGAATCCTGCTCCAGTGCTTCCCCGTGCCGCCCAACGGCGGCGAAATGAAGACCCGCCTCGGCATCACCTGCCCCCTGGCCGTGGAGGCCGCCGACCAGGCCCGCCTGGCCCTGCCGCGGTTCATCGACCGCAACTTCGGCCTGCCCGCGGACGGCGGGACCTATGCCGCCTGGCTGGAATCCCCGCGGCCATTGCAAGGGGGATCGGCGTGGAAGGCGGAACACCCCAACGATCAAACCTGGGCCCTGCGCGGCCGCGTGGACCCGGCCCAGCCCGCCGCCGCCTTTTCCATGGCCCGGGACCCGGCCCTGACCCTGGCCTGGGCGCCCGACGCCGAGGGCGACGGCGGCTTCCTGGTGCAGCAGGTCCTGGCGGCGCAACCGGGCGTGGCGCCTTCCAGCGTGGTCGTGGTGGTGGACTGCTCCAAGCACATCACCCAACTGCCGGCCCTGGCGGCGGCGCTCGAAAAATTACCCGCGCATATCCCG
>CAZAYP010000128.1:0-9681 GCA_964489425.1 uncultured Verrucomicrobiota bacterium
AGCGGGCAGGCCCGGGCGCTGCGGCCCGATCGGCGCGCGCGCGGCGGCGGCGCGCCGGGCGCGCACCGCGGCCAGCGTCTCGTTGAGCTCGCGATGCGCGGGGTCAAAGCCGTAGGCCAGCAGGTGCACTTCCTGCCCTTGCCACAGCGCCGTGATTTCCAGGCCGGCGATACAACCGACCCCCTTGCGCCGCAGCGTGTCATGGAACTCGGCCAGGCCGGCGATCGTGTCGTGGTCCGTCAGGGCGGCCGCCGCCACCCCGGCGGCGGCCAGGTGTTCGGCCAGTTCAGCCGGCGCCAGGGCGCCATCGCTGAGTGCGGAGTGGCAGTGCAGTTCGACGCGCTGCGTGCCGGGCGGCGCCGGCAGGCTTCCCGCCGGTGCCGGCTCGGTCGCGGTCAGGGAGGGTTCGGCCATGTTATCCATAATATTCAGCGCCGCCGGGTTCGCGGCCCATCCCCCAGGCCGGAGCCGGGTTTTCCAATGATTGGAAAAATCGGGGTTCTTTTTTCCAATGATTGGAAAAAGTCTCTCCAAGGCATGCGTTCCCTGGCGCCGCTCATACCCATGGTGTAACACAACCCGCCCGGCGGGGCAACCCATCTGGCAAGCCCCGGCGCCCCAGGCGGCTAACTTGCTTGGTCAATCGACCGCCCGCATTTTTTTTTCTCGGTTGGAGGGTTGACGTGGTGCGGGGAATGCGATAAGTTGCGCAGGATTGTCGGTTGGTGATCAAAAACTTGGGCCGGTGGTCAGGGAAGGATGGAAGCATGAACAAATATGTGTTGACATGGCTGGTGGGCGCCCTGCTGGTCTCCGAATCCATGGCCCAGGTGGGCATGCCCGTGCCGGCTTCGTCCGGTTCTGCCGCCGCCGGTGGCGTCCCGATCGAAATCCGCAAGATCAAGGGCGGCACCGCCCAGACCCCGGAATACAAGCTGGCGTCCAACGTCGGCGCGATCCGCCCGCGGCAGTGGTACATCATCAACACCGAGTACCGCACGGAGCCCGACTGGGTCAACCAGTTGGATTTCCGCTACTACGTGCTGGTCAAACCCAAACGCGGCGAGTCGCAGGCGCCGGTGTTGTTCGTGGGCGATGTCAGCTACGTGAACATCGAACGGGGCGACCACCTGAGCGCCGTGTTCCTGCACCCCAGCACCCTGGCCCGCTTCGGCACGCCGGAAGCCGTGGCCGTAGAAGTGCGCGCCGACGGCCGCCTCGTGGCGATCGAAAGCCTGCCCAAGACCAGCCAGCGCTGGTGGGAACAGTTGCAGCCCGTGCGCGGATCCGTGCTCAACCATCTTGAGACGCCCTTTGCCATGGTGAACTACGATATGTATGAGGCCATCAAGACGGCGTCCGAAGGCCGCTGAGTTCCTGCCCCGGCATGAAGCGTAACAGCATATTAGCCCTCGATATCGGCGCCGGCAGCATTAAAATGGCCGAGTTTTCGGCCTTGCGGTCCGGTGGGCTGGAACTCATCAATTTCGGCATCGCCCCGCTGGGCCTGGACCCGGCCCAGGAGGCGGACCGGCCGGCGTACGTGGTCAACACCATCCGCGAAGTGATGCAGCAGCACAACATCCAGCCGGGATCCGTGCTGGTGTCGGTGGCCGGCCAGTCGGTTTTTTCCCGGTTTGTCAAGCTGCCGCCCGTGGACACGGCCAAGGTTTACCAGATCATTCTGTACGAAGCCCAGCAGAACGTGCCCTTCCCCATGGAGGAAGTGGTTTGGGACTACCAGTTGATTGCCGGCCAGGACGGCGCCATCGATGTCATGCTGGCGGCGATCAAGTCCGAAATTGTCGAGGATTTGACCGACTGCGTGCAATCCACCGGCCTGGAACCCATGCTGG
The DNA here is from genome assembly GCA_964489425.1 of uncultured Verrucomicrobiota bacterium. Taxonomy (GTDB): domain Bacteria; phylum Verrucomicrobiota; class Kiritimatiellia; order RZYC01; family CAZAYP01; genus CAZAYP01. The sequence goes on from CAZAYP010000128.1 coordinate 1,857, forward strand.
TGGACGTGGCGCCCATGACCCTCTTCAATACCGTGCGCTACAATTACGATCAGTTGGGTGGCTGCACCTTGCTGGTGGACATGGGCGCGCGGTCCACGGACCTGATTTTTATCGAGGCCGGCCGGTTCTTCAACCGCAGCATCCCGGTGGCGGGCAACGCCATCACCCAGCAAATCATGCGCGAATTCGACATGGATTATGCTGCGGCCGAAGAGCTTAAAAAAGCCCATGCCTTTGTTTCCTTCGGCGGCGCGTACGAGGCCCCGACCAGCGAAGTGGCGGACAAGGTTTCCAAGAGCGTGCGCATGATCATGACCCGGGTGCACGCGGAGATCGATCGCTCCATCAATTTTTATCGCAGCCAGCAGGGCGGTGCGCGGCCGTCGCTGGTGCTGTTAACCGGCGGCACCTCGGTCATCCCGCACATCGACACCTTCCTCAAGAGCAAGCTGAAAATAGATGTGGATTACCTGAACCCGTTCCAGAATGTCGCGGTCAGCAGCGCGATCCCGGCCGAGGAAATCGGGGGCCGGGCGCACCTGCTGGGCGAGACCGTTGGCTTGGCGCTCCGGCACATCCTGGCCTGCCCGATCGAAATCAACCTGCTGCCGCCCAAGGTCACCAAGGCGCGGGCCATGCAGCGCAAGATTCCTTATTTTATCTGGGCGGCCTTTGCCGTGGTGGCCATTGTCCTGCTGTGGGGCCTGTTTTTCCTGAAGACCACGGGGCTGGCGGATTCGCAGCTGGCGCGGGCCAAGTCGGAAGTGATGGCCTTGGATGCGTTTGCGGCCCAGTTGCAGGGCATTGGCGGCGAGGAACAAAAGGTGGTGGCCCAGGCGGACGAGTTGGCGGCCATCAACCGCAAGCGCGCCGAATGGCTGCGGATTCTCGACACCCTGCACGCCGCGGTCCCGCCCGGCATGTGGATCACGGCCGTCACGCCGCTGATCACGCGGGCGACCAACACCACCGGCGAAGTGAACGCCGAAACCGGTGAGCCCGTGCCCGGGCCGCTGACCATCGCCCAGGTGGATGTGGCCGGCATGGGTTACGTGGACGTGGTTAAAAATGCCCAGCCCATCTCGGATTTCCGGGACAAGCTGCGCGCCGCCGAGTTATTTGCCGACGAGTCGGATATTGTCTCCCAGCCCAGCCCGGCGCCGGACGCGTACACCCGCGAGTTTCAACTGCGCCTGCTGCTGAGCCAACCGATCATGTTGTGACGCCATGGAGCTACTACGTAAATATTTGAAAGCGGCGATCGCGGGCGGGGTGGCCCTGGTGCTGCTCATCGCCGCCCTGGTGCTGCTCTGGCAGGCCCGGCAATCCCACCTGAAAGTGGACTCCGAGCTGACCGGCCAGATGCAGCGGATCACGGCCTTGAAAAACGGCCGGCCCTACCCCTCGGCGGAGAACCTCCAGATGGCGCAGGACAACCTGGTGCGCATGCAGGTATTCGTCACCAACTGGGTGGTGGCCTTGCGCGCCAACCAGGTGGCGCCCCAGCCGCTGGAATCGGCGGCGTTTGCGCGCCTGCTGGAAAATGTCGCGGGCGGTTTGCGGGTCAAGGCCCAGTCCTCCAACGTGGCCTTGCCGGTCCAGTTCGCGTTTGGGTTTGACCGCTATCTGAATGTCGGGGACCTGCCGCTCAAGAATGATATCCCCCGGCTGTACGTCCAGCTGTACGAAATCAAGGATATTGCCGAAGTCCTGTTCGCCGCCCGCGTGTCGGAACTGGTGGATATCCGCCGGGCCGCGTTTGATGACCAGTCCGGCGCCGTGGAAATGACGGACGATGCGGCGCGCACCGGGCGGCGCGGCCAGCGCGCGCCGGACGCCTCAGCCGGCAACGCCCTGCTGACCAGCCTGGCCCAGCCGCCGGCCCGGCCGGGCCTGTACGATGCCGAGTCCTTTATCCTCAAGTTCCGGGCCCGGGAAGCGGCGGTGCGTGAAGTCTTGCGCCAGCTGGCGCAGCACAACCTGTTTATCGTGGTTTCCGTACTGGACCTGGCCAGCCCGCTGCCCGTGGCCGTGGCGCCGCGCAGCGCGGCGGACGGCGCGGCGGCCGATCCCGGGCTGGCCGCCACCGCCACCCCCACGCCGGCCCCGGCGCTGAACCGCGACGAGCGGGTCATGGCCGGCCGGGAGTTGGTCACGGTGACGATGCGCTGTGATGTGTACCGGTTCCCGGAGGAAAGCGTGCCGCAGCCTGGGGAGGCGGTCCAGTGAGAAACCCTCAAGCCAAAGGTCGCGAGTGGCTCACGCGGAATTACGAGAAGCTCATCCTGCTGGCGTTGTTCTTCCTGATCCTTGCCTGTTCCGCCTGGCTGGGCCTGCAACTGCAGCAGCGCCAGGACGCCCTGCAGAACGCGGTGGGCACCACGTATAACCAGGCGCCGGTGCTCAAGGTTGACTTGGCGGCATGGAACCAGCGGCGGGCCGAGGCCGCGGCGGTGTTCCAGGGCGGAAGCTACACCAACGACCTGCTCGTGAGCGAAATGCGCGTGGCCTGCATCCAGTGCGGCCGCCCCATCCCGTACCTGGCCATGGCTTGCGCTTTCTGCGGCACCGCCCAACCGGCGATCGCCGACCCGGCCGCAAAAGATACCGATGGCGACGGGATGCCCGACAAGAAAGAGCGCGAGGTGGGTCTCAACCCCGAGGATGCCCGCGACGCCGGCCTGGATTTGGATCAGGATGGCTTCACCAATATCGAGGAGTATCGCGAGCAAACCCGGATCAACCATGCCGAGGATTTCCCATCGCCCGCCGCGCGCCTGCGCGTTGGGAAAATTGTGTCCCAGCCGTTCATCCTGCGGTTCATGGGGGTGCAGAAGCTGTCGGACGACTCGCTGCTCTTCCAGCTCAACCTGCGCCGCGATACCCTGTGGGGCCGGCTGAACAAGCCGGTGGAAGTGAATGTCCCGGGCAAGAAGAAAGAAATTTACGAGATCATCAAGTTCGAGCCAAAGACCGTCATGGAAAAAGGCCGGGCGGTGGATAAGTCCGTCCTGACCTTGAAAAAAGACCAGGAAATCATCCCGCTGATCATCAATGAAATTCAAAGCCGGCATGAGCGGATCGCCCTGCTGCTATACCTGATTGATCGGTCCAAGTACACGGTCCGCATTAACGATACGTTCCATATCGAAAAGCCTGCCAGCGATTACAAAGTCATTGACATCCAGGAAAAAGACGTCAGAATCCGCGACGCTAAAAGTGGCAAGGAGACGGTGGTCCCCATCATTACCCGGGAAGAATGGGCGGAGTTTCAGGGGGCCCCCGCGGCGGTGGATCCGGTTCCCTCGACCAGCCCGGTTCCGGCGCAACCGGCGCCGGCAGGTGCGGGCGCGGATGCGTTGAGCGATTTTTTTAAGTAATGTATGAATAATGTTTACGTGGCCAATGAAAGCGGCTTGCGCAAACGCAAGCGATGCTTAAGGAGGACGTGCTCCATGAAATGCAGTTACGGTATGGGCGCATTGATCGGCGGTCTGATGGTCTTGATGATGGGCGCCGGTGTCATGGCCCAGGATGACGTCAGCCTGGAAGAACTGCTCAACGATATATCCAATACCCAGCCGCCGCCGGCCGCAACGCCCGGCGCGGCCGCGCCGGGCGACGAGGGCGTGCCCCCGCCGCCATCCATGGAAGATCCGTCGCTGCCCATGGATGCCGCGCCCATGGAAGCTCCCGCCCCGGTCGAGCCGACCCCGCCGCCCACGGACGCTTCCTTGGACGAGATCCTGATGGATGAATCGGCCTCCACGCCTGCCGAGCCCGCCGCTCCGGTGGAAGATCCATCCATGACCGAAGCGCCGCCCATGGATATCCCGGTGGAAGAACCCATGCCCGCAGACATGGCGGCTGAGCCGGCACCCGTGGAGATGGACGTGGCGGCCGAACCGGTGATGGAGCCTGCTCCGGCTACGGATGACGCGGCCTTGGATGACATCCTGGGCGCCGCGGAAACACCCGCCGAACCCGCAGTGGAACCGTCCATGGAAGAAATTTTTGCCGAGGAACCCGCTGCCGAACCTCCGCCGGCCGAACTCGTCGAACCAGCGCAGGTTGAAGAAATTATCGCGGTCGAAGAAACCGTGGAGGTCACGCCGGATTCCGGCGCCGTGGCCGAGGTGGCGGAACTGGTGGTCGAGGAAACCCCGGCCCCGTCTAAGCCGGCGGCGAAACCCGAAGCGCCCAAGGCCAAGCCGCGCAAAGGCGGGGCTGACCCCGTGGAGGCGCTGACGCAGACGCGCGCCACGCAGATGGCGGCCCAGGAAGAAGTCCGCCGCCAGGCCCTTGAAATCCAGGGGTTGAAGAGCCTCGAAGCGGGCTTGCAGCAACTGGAGCTACTGAAATACGAAGACGCCATCAAATCCTTTGAAGATGCCCTCAAGAATATCCCGGCCCGCCCAGCCATGATGTCCGAGCGCAACCGTGCCGTCTGGGGCCAGGCCGCCGCCGAGTTCGGCCTTGCCAAGGCCATCCTGGACAAGCCGGACGCCAAGACCGAGGATGCGCTCAAGCATGCGGAAACCGCCGCCCGCCTGGCACCGGACAACAAGAACTACGTGGCCCTGTCCCAGAAGCTCACCGAGCGTTACGATCGCGAGTTGGAAAAGGCCAAGATCCCCGTGCCGGTCAAGCTCCGCGTGGACGTGGTTCAGAAAAAGAAGTCCATCACCGATCTGATCAAGGAAGGCCGCCAGTTCTACGAAATTGGCGATTTCAACGCGGCGGAAGCCATTTTCGAACAGGTGCTGCTGCGCGACGAGTACAACGTGGATGCCATGAAGTTCCTCAAGAAAATCGGCGAGCGCCAGTACAAGGTCGCCTCGCGTGAACTGCTGGCCACCCGCGCCGAAGCCATGGCCGAGGTCCGCAAGAAATGGAACCCGCCGATCATGGAAGAAGTTACTTTGCCCACGGCCATGCCGGGCCGCACCACGGTCAGCGCGCAGAGCGACGCCGACAAGCTGCGCAAGAAAATGGATGATATCATCATTCCGTCCATCGACTTCAAGCAGGCCAACATCCAGGCCGTGGTTGACTACCTCTCGGAAGCCGCCCGCGCTGGCGATATCAAGGATGGCGTGGGTGTAAACATCGTTCTGAATCTTGATCTCCGCGCGGAAAACGCTTCGCCTGGTACCTCGCCTGCGGCCGCCCCGATGGATGGGTTGGACATGGGCGGCGGATTGGGCGACAGCCTGGACATGGGCCTCGACTCCTCCATGGACAGCGCCAGCGCCGCGGGCGTCGTGCCGGCCATCACCCTGAACCTGCGCCGCATCTCGCTGCATGAAGCGCTCAAGATCATCACCGAGGTGGCGGGCCTGCGCTATCGCATCGATAACAACATTGTCGTGATTACCCCGTCGGGTTGGGCGGCTGGTCCGGTCATCACCCGCCTGTACCCGGTGCAACCGTCGATCCTCGATGTGATCATTGAGCGAGATGCGCCCCAGGAACAGCGCAGCGACTTTATCGAACTCGGCGCCAGCAAGCCCGTGGTCAAGCGCGGCGACGTTAAGGAGTTCTTTGTCAAGGCCGGCGTGCCGTTCCCCCAGGGGTCGTCCATCACCTACAACGCCTCCATCAGCCAGTTGATCGTGGCCAATACCGCGGAAAATCTGGAGATTTTTGAGCGCATCCTGTCGCAGCTCAATGTGATCCCCAACCAGGTTGAGATCGAAGCGCGGTTCATCGAGATCGGCGAAAACGATCTGGAAGAACTAGGCTTGGAATGGATCCTGAACGACAACTGGGAAATCGCCCAGAAACAGTCGTCGGCGCCGTTCGGTGGCCGCGAGCGCGTGCAGATTAACGAGAACGACAAAGGGTTCTCGCAAGCCCTGCGCTTCTTTGGCGCGGACAAGACCACCGGGTCCATCCAACCGGCCTCCACGGTCACGCGCGCTACGTCGGCCAGCCCGCTGGGCAACATTCTTTCCATCTCCGGCGTGCTGACCAACCCCGAGTTGACCGTCGTGCTGCATGCCATTTCCCAGCACGGTGGCAGCGACCTGCTGTCCGCGCCGCGCGTAACCTCGCGCAGCGGTGTCAACGCCACCATCAAAGTCGTGCGCGAAATCATTTACCCGACCGAGTTCGACGTCACGGAACCAACCATCGCTGCGTCCACCGTGTCCGGGCAGGGAACGGCCGGCGGCTTGGTGACTCCGCCCACGGTCACGCCGCAGGGCTTCGAAACCCGCCAGACCGGCGTGATCCTGAACGTGACGCCCACCGTGGGGCCGGATGGCTACACGATTGACTTGGTCATGGTGCCGGAAGTGTGCGAGTTGGTTGACTGGATCCAGTACGGTTCGGAGAGCACTGCTGGTGGCCAGACGTTTATCTACAATATTCCGCAGCCCGTGTTCAGCAGTCGGAACGTGACCACCAGTATCGTGATCTGGGACGGCCAGACCGTGGTCATGGGCGGGTTGATCAAGGAAGAGTTGGTCACCATGAAGGATAAGGTGCCGATCCTGGGTGATGTGCCGCTGCTGGGCTACCTGTTCCAGAGCAATGGCGAGTACAGCCAGAAGAAGAACCTGTTGATCTTTGTTACTGCGCGCCTCGTGGATCCGGCGGGCAAGCCGATTCACACGGCGGAAACGCTGAGCATGAATACCGTCTCACCGGCAAGTGCGCCGGATGCCGAGGCTGTGACCACGCCGTAATAAGCGGCCGGGTCGGTTGATCGAAGCTGTGCGCCCGCGCAGAAATGCAGGTGGGGCGCAATAGAGTGCGCGTTCATGACGTCGTGGGAAAGTTTCCCGTGCGTGTAGTGGCGGAATACGGCCACTATATTTGTCAAAGCCAAACCCCAAGATATGAATTCCAAACCTTACATGCTGGTAGACGGCACGGCTCTGGTTTACCGCGCGTTTTACGCAATCCGGGAACTGAGCACCGCGGCCGGGGAGCCGACCAATGCCCTGTTCGGCTTTATTCGTGCCCTGCGCCAGCTTGGGGAGCAGTGGCAACCATCGCACTGGCTTGTGGCGTTCGATGGCGGCCGGCCGGAAGCGCGCTTGCAGTTGCTGGAAACCTACAAGGCCCAGCGCCCGGAAATGCCGGACCCGTTGCGTTGTCAATTGCCGGCGATCAACGAGTACCTGGCCTGCGCGCGCATCCCCATGCTGCTGCTCAAGGGCCAGGAAGCGGACGATATCATCGCCACCGCCGCTCGCCGCGTGGCGCCGCCGGACGCCGCCGTGCTGATTGCCACCAGCGATAAGGACATGTTTCAACTCGTGGACGGGCGTACCCGGATCGTCCCGCTGGCCAAAACCGGCGAGGTCATGGGCCCGGCCGAAGTGCAGGCCAAGACCGGAGTGCTCCCGGATCGCATTGTACCCTGGCTGGCGCTCGTGGGCGACAGTTCGGACAACATCCCCGGTGTGCCGGGCGTGGGTGCCAAGACTGCGGCCAAGTGGCTGGAGCAACACGGCAGCCTGGACGGCATCTGGGCCAACCTGGCCCAGCTGAAACCGCCGCGATTACAGGCCGTCATGGAACAGTCGCGCGCCGTCATCCTCAAGAATCTCGAGCTGGTGCGCCTGCGCGATGATTTGCCGCTGCCCATCGTTGCGGAAGATCTTGCGCGGCGGGAACCGGATCCTGACCGCCTCCGCGAGTTGTACCGGCGCTACGAGTTGAGCAGTTTGCTGCGAGAGCTTGAGCAGCCGGAACTCAAGCTGTTTTAAGAGGGTTCCGGTGTCGGAATATTTTCCCGCAGAGGCAAAGCCGGATCTGACTTCTTGGCGGCTTAGCGTCTTTGCGGGAGAAAACAATCTGGAATGGATGGAGA
>CAZAYP010000129.1:0-9546 GCA_964489425.1 uncultured Verrucomicrobiota bacterium
GCGTCAATGGCTATGCCAGCACCCGTATCGAATCCTGGGAGAACAACGTGGGCGGCGTGTACCTGACCGACGAGTCCACACTGGCCGGATTCACGGTTGCGGGCGGCAATCAGACCGCTGGGGGCGGAGGGGTGATTGGGTGTTATGGATATGGCTATGGGTATGGGTATGGCTGCGGCTATGATGTGGCGCCTTGGTTCGGCGAGGTGCGCAACTGTGTCATTTCCGCCAACTGGGCCGGACAGGGCGGCGGCGCCCAGCACGTTACACTGGTAGCCTGCTGGATCGCCAATAACCTGGCCACACGGGGGGGCGGCGCGGCCGACTGCCAGCTTTATGATTCTTTCGTGCTGCAAAACACCGCGGACGCCGGCGGCGGCGTCTACGGCTGTGATTTACAGAATTGCACGGTGATCATGAACAACGCGAACCAAGGCGGTGGCGCCAATGCGAGCACGGCATGCAACAGCATCTTGTATTACAACTATGCCACTGTGGCCGCGAACTATTACGCCGGCACCCACAGCTATTGCTGCGCCCAGCCGCTGCCCGCCGGCCCAGGCAATCTGGATGCCGAGCCCCGCTTTGCGAACGTCGCCGGCGGCGACTGGCGGCTGGGACCGTTATCGCCTTGCATCAACGCGGGAACCAACCAGGACTGGATGCTGGCGGCTGTGGATTATGCCGGTCAGCCGAGACGAATCGGGCCGCGGGTGGACTTGGGGGCGTGTGAGTATTTGCTGGCGCCAACCACCCTGAATGCCGGTCAGGGCGTTGACGGTTGCGTACCGTTGCAATGGTCGTCGGTATATGGCGCTTTGGGATACCAGGTTTTCCGGTCCGAACAATCCACGCCGCCCGCCGAACCGATCGCTGTCCTAGGCCCGAACGACACCACTTGGTGTGATGCCGCCGGTGTACCCGGACCGCGTTACAACTATTGGGTGAAAGCTTCGTATTCCGGGTCCTTGGCCGGCGACATCAGCGCCGCAGCCATGGGGTGGCTACGGATCAAGGCCCTGCCGTGGATCATCTTGTTGATGTAGGGATGCCGGCTGAATGCCAGCATGCCAGGTGAGGATGGCGGCGGAGGATCCTGAGGGAGGTGACCACGTCTTCGGGGTTGGCGTCGGACAGCGTGGTGGTGGGGCAGTCGATGCCGAGTACGCAGCAGGCTTTGTAGCGGCGTCGGCCATCGGAATGACGGCGGGGACGCGGACGGTCAGGTCGCAGATATCATCGCGCAGGACCCGCCGCCGATTGTGCATGGACGTTGTCAACCCGCGATCTCTTTACATCGCGGCCCCCGTTGTATCGGTTCTATCGCGAAGGAACTGCAGATCGTTGCTAATCCAGCAGGAGCAAGCCCTTGGCTGCGTGCGGCTGGGATATGGCCCGCAAAACCAGCGCCAACCCGTCGATCAGATTTGCCGATCCATCCAGCACCAGCCAGATCCGGTCCCCTGGGCAAATGTTCGTGGCCGATTTGCGCCTTGGTGCCGCGGCTTAATTCCGCCGCCAATCGCGTTATAAATAGATGAGCGTGCCGTTCCTCATCGTCGTGCAGTTAGGTCTCGGCACAGGCCCGGCCCTGCAGCCCTGCACGGCCGGTCCCGCCATGCGGCACCCACGCTGGCAAGGCCTCGCACCTCTATAGCTGATGATTTTCCGACCGCGCCCGATGCGGTCACCACATCTTGGTGGCCGCCGGCGCGGCAATCCCGTTGCGCCAGTTGCCACCTCCAACAAAGAAAAACAGAGGTGTTGAATGAGTCCAACTGCCGGTACGCTGCTGGTCGATAAAATCTGGCCGATCATCGAGGCGACGGTTCCCCATACGGTCAAACCGGTCGGCGCCGAGGACCACGGTGAAATCATCCAGGACACGTTGACGATGGCGGCGCAGATGCTTGAGAGCTGCGAGGTCAGGGCAAGACCGGTCATTCCCAATTCAATCGCCTACTATGCGATCAGCCTCGCCAAGACCGGCCGCCGATCGTATGGCGCTACGCGAATGGATGCACTGTGCCCGGCCGCTCAAATCGACGGGAATTCCACCGTGGCCTCGCTGGACGAAGCTGTACCGGGCCAGGGCGAGGACGGGGATACGCTGCACGACATGCTGGCTGGCCCCGCAGAAGATCCAGCGCAGCAGGCCGGCCGCAAGCTCGACTGGGCCGGAATCATGGCCACCATGGGAGACCGAGACATGGCCGTGCTGGAGGCCACCCTCAACGGCGACCAGCTCAACCGGTTGGCGGTGCGGATGGGTGTGAGTGCGCCACGAGTTACGCAGATCAAGCGTGAGATTGGCCAGCAGATTAAATCGCGCTGGGGCGACGATGCCCTGTCGGATGCCACGCGGGCACCAGCGTGGACCTGGGCGATCACTGCTGGCCGTGAGCACGAAGCCTGCCGTCATGCGAGGGCGAAGGGGTGGGCCGCCTGACGAAGTGCCGCAGCGCGGGCTAAATGGGGTGACTGTTACCGCCCCATTTTTAGCTATGACACGCCGGGCATCACAACAGGCGATCAGTAGGCCAACCAGTTTGGTTTAGGTGCCGGCTCGCTGCTGAACACGGGTGGCTGGCCACGGTCCGAATCGTTGATCGCCGCTGGTGGACAGGCCGGGATATTGGGTTTCCAAGCCAATATTTCTTTGTCAAGTTGCTCTTTGTACACGTCGGTACCCTGGATCATATTGCGCTCACGCCACTTCAGCACCATGACTTCAGCCACCGACGGCACCCTGGGTATCATGGGCTCCTGGTTCCGGCCGAACCGTGCACGAAAAACCAGAATATCGGACGCCGCGGATTTGAACGCGGTGAACGCCTCGTCACCGTCAATCTGCAGCGCACCGATCAGGCGCATATACGTGGCGCCGCTAAAGCACCGTCGGCCCGTCTGGAGCATCGACACGAATGCGGCAGAGCAGCCGATTTTCTTGGCCAGTTGCGATACGGTGAGGCCCTTTTTCATGCGCATCAGGCGCAGAAGCTGGGCGAATTCGAACTTCAACGATTTTAGATTCCGTGTATTCGGTGCGGCTTCCATGTTCATCTCCTCCATTTTTTCAGCCTCGGTTCTTCATGTGTTTCCCTGGCAGACCGGTTACATCCAGTTACGTGTTACAAAAGAATTCGTGTGCGGGATTCGGGTTCGTGGACGCAGCTGGGACGTTGCCTGGCCGGCCTGCACGCCATCATAGGGCGCGCTGATTTCGTGTTCGTTCTTAAAAAATAATGTACCAGAAATTGCCGGTATTTTTCAAGGCGGTATATGGGCGGCGCGGGGATGGAACCGGCCTGGCGCAGTATCGGCAGGCTCAGGACAGTGCCCGGCCTTCAGGATATCCACGCATCCCATCTGCCCTGGTGCCTGAAAGAGATGCCAGGCGTCGCCCGCGATCTGCCAGGACGATCAGGAAGGCCTCTGGTGCGGGCTGTAGATCGTCCGGCGTGGGGGACCAGGGTGTTGGTATGGCTGATGGGCGGCGAGCTTACAGTGGCCCTTGAGGCTCATTATTGCGGACGGCGGATGTGGGGTCTGGATTCTGCCCTTTACTTGGATGCCGGACGAGATGGTCGCTGGCGATGAAGGCTGGGGCCGTACGCCGTCACATTCGGCCGGGAAAACTCATGGAATGGCCCATGTGCCGCATGGTTGGCCATGGGGATGACAATGGGGGCAACGACACCCTCCAAGTTTGGTTGCATTTTGGTTGCACTCTATTCTGCTTCTTGGTGTCCTTTTGTGCCCGAATGTGCATTTTCGCTACATCCTATAAATAAGCCATATTTCTTGGGTATTTCGTTGATTTGCAGGGGAGTTAGATTGGAGGCGCGGATCGGAGTCGAACCGATGCATAGAGGTTTTGCAGACCTCCGCCTTAACCACTTGGCTACCGCGCCAATCCAGATGCGGGCAACTTAAACGATTTGCGGCCAGAAGATCAAGGGGTAAAAAGGCCGCCCTGCAAGAAGTTGATGGGCATGCCTGGTTCCGCTGCAGCTCAGGCTCGCCAGCCCGGGCGGCAACGTCCCGGTCGCCGGTCAACCTGCCTCCGGCCCATCTGCCCCGATCAACCAGGTTATGGCCGGTATTTTTGCTTTATCCCAGCGCCGGCAGCCGGTAAGCTGCCCCCAAAACAAGGTGCTTTATGGAGACAACAGCACAGCAGGCGGGCGGGTACGTGGGCCGCAGCATCCTTCGCTCGGATGCAGATGCGAAGCTGCGCGGCCGCGCGCAGTACGTAGACGATCTGAAAATCCCCGGCCTGTGGCACGGCTTCGTGGTGCGGTCGCCCGTGGCGCACGGCAAGCTGCGCGGGCTGCGCCAGGATCCGGCGTTCGACTGGAGCCGGGTCACGGTGGTGACCGCGGCGGACATTCCCGGCGAAAACCTGGTGGACATGTTTGTCAAGGACATGCCCTACATCGCCCATGACGAGGTGCAATACATCGGCGAGCCCGTGGCCCTGGTGGCCGCGCCGACGTTGCAACTGGCGCAGGCGGCCGCCGCATGCATCCACCCGGACATCGATCCGTTGCCGGCCCTGCTGACCACAGCCGAGATGGTGGCGCGGTACAAGGCCGCGGATCCCGCCCAGCCGCTGCACAAGCTGGCCGGCCAGTCGATCCGCAAGGGCGATCTCGCCGCCGGGCTGGCCGCGGCCGACCACGTCATCGAGCGCGAGTTCTGGACCGGGTACCAGGAGCAACTGTACTTGGAGCCGCAGGGCCTGGTGGCGCACCCGCAGGCGGATGGCGGACTGCTGATCGAGGGCAGCCTGCAGTGCCCGTACTTCGTGGCGCCCGAACTGGTCAGCACGTTGAAGCTGCCGGTGGAAAAAATTCGCGTGCGCCAATCGGCCGTGGGCGGGGCGTTTGGCGGCAAGGAAGACTACCCCACGTTTTTGGCCGGCTACGTGGCACTGCTGGCGCTCAAGTCCCGGCATCCGGTAAAAATTGTTTATGATCGTCACGAGGACATCCTCTACACGCCCAAGCGCCACCCGTCCTGGACGCGTTTCCGCGTGGGCTTGAAAAAAGACGGCACCATCACCGCCATCCAGGTGGAGTACCTGCTCGACGGCGGCGGCTACGCGACCTTGAGCCCGATCGTGCTCAACCGCGGTGTGCTGCACTGCGCCAACGGGTACCGCTGCGCCAACGTGCTGGTCGAGGGCTTCGCGTTCCGCACCCACACCGTGCCCAGCGGCGCGTTCCGCGGGTTTGGCGCGCCCCAGGCCATCTGGGGCCTGGAGTCGATGATCGACCTGGCCGCCGAGTGGTGCGGCCAAACGCCGGAGCAGTACCGCCTGCAGCAGTGCATCCGCCTCGGCGACACCACGCCCACCGGCCAGCTGCTCAAGGACAGCGTGGGTTCGCCTGCGGTGCTCGAGCAGGCGCTGGCGCACTCGGCGTACGCCGAAAAGTTCCGGCGCTGCTCGCACGGCGATCCGGCGGCGCGCACCTGGTACGGCATCGGCCTGGCCTTCTTCCCGCATGGGTCGGGGTTCACCGGCAACGGCGAGGGCCTGTTCCGCGGCCGCGGCGCGCTGGAACTGGTGCGGGGCCCGGCCGGCGCGCCGCAGGTGGTGGTGCGGGTCAGCTCCACGGAGATGGGGCAGGGCGCCCACACGGTCATGGAGCAGATCGCGGCGGACGCCTTGTCCGCGCCCATCGCGGCCGTGACCTGCCCGTTCCCGGACACCAGCCTCGTGCCCAACAGCGGGCCGACGGTGGCCTCGCGCACCACCATGGTCGTGGGCCACGTCGTGCACCTCTGCGGCGCCGACATGAAAGGCAAGCTGGAGGAATTTGCCGGCACCCATATATTTGGCGGCCGCGCCGCGCGCCTGGAGCGCGGCGAGTTCCGCGCCGCGGGCGAGCCCCCGCGCGCCTTTGCCGAGGTGGCCGCGGCCTGGCTGGACCGCCGCGGGCCGCTGCGCGTGGAGCACGCGTTTGACCTGCCGCCGAACCTGAAGTGGAACCAGCAGACCTTCGAGGGCGACTCGTACCCCGCCTATTCCTGGGGCTGCAACGTGGCCGAGGTGGAGATTGACACGCTCACCATGCAGTTGCGCGTCACCCGCGTGACGGGCGTGTTCGACATCGGCCGGGTCGTCAACCCGCTCATGGCCGTGGGCCAGCTGCAGGGCGGCCTGCTGCAGGCCGTGGGTTACGCGGTCATGGAAAAGATCGGCATCAAGGACGGTCGCTACGACGCCAGCCGCCTGCAGACTTACATCATCCCCACGATCCTCGACGCGCCGGACTTCGACATCCACTTCGTGGAATACCCGTACGACTACGCCGCCCCCGGCGCCAAGGGCGTGGGCGAGATTCCCTTGGACGGCCTGGCGCCGGCCATCGGCAACGCGGTGTACCAGGCCACCGGCTGGCGGTTCAACGAGATCCCCATCACGCCGGAAATGCTGTTGGCCCGCCTGCGGCAAGGGCCGGGCGGCCGGTGACTGGTTTTCCAAACCTTGGAAAATGGCCGGCTGGTTTTTCCAAACCTTGGAAAAACCGGGCTTGGATTTTCCAATCATTGGAAACTTTGGCGATCGATTTTCCAACCCTTGGAAAAGGTGCTGCTTATGAATAACGTGACCCGAACCTGGACCGTCAACGGCGCCCGCCGGCAGGTGGTGTGCGCGCCCCTGCGCCGCCTCCTGGATGTGCTCCGCGAAGACCTCGGCCTGACCGGGACCAAGGAAGGCTGTGGCGAAGGCGAATGCGGCGCCTGCACCGTGCTGCTCAATGGCGCGCCGGTCACCGCGTGCCTGGTGCCGGCCGGCCAGGTGGCGGACGGCGCCGAGATCCTGACCGTGGAAGGCCTGGAAAACCTGCCCGGCGGCCGCGTGCTGCAGGACTGCTACAAGGAAAAAGGCGCGGCCCAGTGCGGGTTCTGCATCCCGGGCATGATCATTTCATCGTATGCGTTGCTCAGCCGGAACCCGCGGCCCAGCCGCCAGGACATTCTCGAGGCGCACGCCGGGAACCTGTGCCGCTGTACCGGCTATACCAAGATTATCGAGGCCGTGGAAGCCGCGGCCGCGCGCTGGCCGGCCGGCTGAGCGCTGCGCGCCCGAGGAGCAATGCCGCTGAACGCAGTGAGCGCCTCTTGTTCGCTCTTCATGCTTCTCGCAGGCGTCCACTTACGTACCGGTGAAGTACGCTCGCCATAAGCGTCTGGTACGGCATCCCGTCCTCTGCGGCTTTGGCCTGGAGAGCCTCGAGATCGCGAGAGGAAATCCGGATATTCACGCGACTGTCCTTCCGGAGGGTATTCCGTGCGTACTGCCGGTGCTTCTCGATCTCCTCCTTCAGCTTCTTGACCGACTTCCACTCGCCCCGCTCCACGGACTCGATCAGGTCGCGCTCTTCGTCATCAAGATAGAGCTTCTTCATGGTGTCACCTCAGGTATTTCCGCGTCAGTTTCCGGCTGGGAACAACCGTCTTCAAGAATCGTTCCTGCCCCTGCTCGACAAACGGTACGGCATATGCATAGTCGTTCATGTTGACCACCAGCACCTGCTGACCGGGATACTTGGCCTCATTCGGATGCGCCATGACATCGAGCACATCACCGCGCTCGATATGCACGACCACCTGCTCGAACGAGATCCCGCGCGTCCGTTTCAGGATCGCGTTCTTCCGGTCATCCCATTGGTATGTGATCATGCCGGTATATTAGTGCAACGTGTGCCGTATGGCAACAGCATGGTTCCGCGATTCTTCCTGAGCGTCACGGCTCTCCGTTCGGGACCCGTGGCGTGGCTCCTGCGTCCGCAGGAGGCGTGCCGCGGGTTCCCGATATGCGAGGGGCCGATTGTTGGGCCTTTTCCGGATTCAGTGGGAACCCATCAGGCTGACTCGTCCGCCGGACATACCGAAGCCGAGGAGCACCGCGGCGAATGACAGCATTGTCTTCATACCAGGCATTTGCTGGTTGGCCGTCCTATCGGGTTCTGTTGCGTTCCTCCAGAAGGAATCGTCTGAGCAGCCGTTCCGCGCGCATCCCGCAGAGGAGGAAGACCGCGTCATCCTCAACCCGGTAGAATACGCGGCAGGGGTTGACGACGATCTCTCGATAGGGTGAACGTGGCAGTTCGGGGGGACGCTTGCTGGAATTCGGGAATTGTTCCAGTCGCTCGACGCTCTCGAACACCGTGCCCACAAGGCGACGAGCCGCCGTCGGGTTGTCCAGGGCGATGTAGTCGGCCATCGCTTCCAGATCGGCGAGGGCCGGCTCCGTCCAGATCAGGCGAGCCACTTCTTCATTCTCCCCTTGGCCTCGGCGTGGGTCAGTGTCCGTCCCTCCAGCATCGCCCGTTCCCCTCGAGCAATCCCTTCGAGAATCGCCATCCGGTCCTGCATCATGTCGAATGCCGCGACATCTACCAGATAGGCCGATGGCACGCCGTGCTCCGTGATCAGGACGGGGTCCTTGGACTCATGCAGGTCCGCCAGTATGCGCGTTGCCTGCCGCTTCAACGTGGTGACAAGTTCAGTTCTCATGATGTGACACTATAGTGATACTCGCCCCGTGGCACAAGTTCATTCCGTGTCGTGGTTGGTGGCGTTCACGGGCGGCGCGGTAGCGCCGTACCGTGCGACGCCGGGTTGTCCCCCTTGTTTCCTTTCCAGATTGTCCTGAACTCCTGAATCCCAGAGACGATGAACTGCGGCCCGGTGACGAGAAGCGCAGAGACGATCTTGACCACCGAGCGCAGTGTGTCCGATCCGTAGGGAATCAGATTCCATCCGTCGACGTCTGGGATGTTACTTGGTCCCTTTACGTTCCAGCGCCACGAGGTCCAGTACTCGGCCGGAGTGCGCACTGCGGCGATGGATGCGGACATGAACCACGCACAGCCTGCGACGTGAGCCCACCGCGTGTGCGTGATGCCGTGCAACCCGCAGACGGCAAGTGCGACGATGAAGATGCCGCCGTATTGCAGGGCAGAGACTGCTGCGCCGACCAGCAGGAATAAGACCCCGGTCAGCAAGTGTTCTCCTGCGCTATCGTGCTTCATCTCGTCTTCACGGGCCAACGAGGCTAACCGGACGTTGGTCCGCGTCTGCGCGGGACAACGGTACGGTTCGGCCTCTGGTTCGACGATGTCTTCCCCGTCTTTTTTTGAATCTTGGCAAGGTCGCGCAGACACTTGATCTTGCCACGTTCGCACTTGCGTTTAACTTGTTCCATCTGTTTTCGAGACACAGTACGCTTCGGATGCTGACGCTGTGCGAGACGGCCTCGCGTCAGAAACGTGGCAGAATCGTGATCCGCCGTCATCAATTCCATCAGATCAGACCCGAAACGTTTGGCTCGGTCGCGATACGGGGAATGAGCGAACTCCGACATGAACTGATCGACAATCTCCTGCAGGTCGTTCTCGCAACCGAATGACGATCCGCAGAGGCTGTCCACTACCCGGACAGCCAATTCACGCCGACTTCGAGCCGAGACATCCTTTGGATCGGGATAGGTGGACACCTCCCACAGAAGGAGAAGCAACTTGTGTCCCA
>CAZAYP010000130.1:0-9365 GCA_964489425.1 uncultured Verrucomicrobiota bacterium
CGCTGCTGCTGGGTCTGCCGCGCTGCGCGCTCCCCCAGCCCGGCGCAGCATCGCCATCGGCCTTCGTGGTCATCGGCGTTGCCGATGTTTGCCACCCGCGCTTATCGTGCACGGCCAAGGCGCCTCGGTCGCTGATTCGGGCCGTCCGCTCCGCTGCACCGACCGCGTCAACCTCATCATGGCTTGCGCCGTCCTTGCTCGCCGTCATGGGCCAGGGCGCCCATCACGCCGATCACCAGGAGGCCGGCCGGCTTGCGCTTCAGAAACGCTGTCGCTGGCTTCCGCGCCCGCCATGACGTTGCCGCGGACGGTTCCGCTGCGCTCCCGGCCCTTCATCATCGCCGGCACCATAAGCGCCCGCCCCGACATGGCCGCCGGCCGCAGCGGTCACGCCAAGCAAGTTGTCGGACCCCTGCTTTTCCCGGCGGCCGTACAAGGGGAGAACCCCCGCTGCGCGCCCGTTCTCCCCTGCGCTGGCGCTGACCCCGTTCCCCGTCAGCCGTCACGCCGTCTGCATGCGCACACGGCCCGCCGGCCCCCGCAATTTGCCCCGGCGCCGATTTGGAAATCAGCGCCACTCCGCTTGTGGCACCGAACTCCGATTCGGTGTTCTGCCTCTGCTTTTCATTGACAGAGAGCAGGATACTGAACTATAGTTCATCTGCGGGAAGCGGCGATAGACGCCGTTACCCAATCGGGTAGCAACATGGAGTTTCAGAATGGCAATCCGGGTGGCCCCGGACGGGTCAAAGGCAGTTTCGGCGGCAGGATTCGAGCCCTGCAGACGCTGGACAACATGCTTGCCGATGATGGCATCCAGACGGAACTGCGGGCCGCCCTGGTGGCCTACTTCCACAAGAGCCCCATCCGCTTCTTCCGCCAGATCATCATGCCGCTCTTGCCCCACGAAACCAAGCTCCGCCTCGACGCCGAAGGGATCATCCAATGGCAGTCACTTTTAACTATCGCCCCCATCCCGCCCAGCTTGCCATCCATGCCGGCCGACAACACCGGTTCCGCACTGTCTGCTGCGGACGCAGGTTCGGCAAAACCCTGTGCCTTGCCGGCGAGCTGCTCGACCGCGGCGGCGGAGACCAGGCCGGCGACTACGGCTGGATTGCTCCCACCTACAACGTCGCCGAGCGCGGAATAGAGGCGTTCAGGCAGATCGCCGAAGGTTTCGTCACCGTCATCGGCCGGGCGCCCACGCGGGTGGAGTTCACCGGCGCCAGGGGGCCGGTCCGGGTCTGGTTCCTGTCCGCCGACAACCCCGACAACATCCGCGGGTACGGCTTCCAGGGCATCGTGGTGGACGAAGCCGCCAGCATCCCGCCGGACGTATGGCATTACGTGCTCAGGCCCACCATCGGCCAGACCATGGGCTGGGCCGTGCTGATTTCGACGCCCAAAGGCCGCAACTGGTTCTTCGACATGTTCACCCGCGGAACCGACCCGACTGAGCGGGATTACCAGAGCTTCACGTTCCCGTCCATCGCCTCGCCCTATTTCCCCCAGGCAGAATGGGAGGACGCCCGGCGCACCGTACCGGCGGACGTGTTCCGGCAAGAATACGAGGCCGAGTTCTTGGAAGACTCAGCCGGAGTGTTCCACAACCTCGACCGCTGCCTGATTTCCACGGCCTGCAGCGTGCTGCCGTCTTCCGTGGTCATCGGCTGCGACGTGGCCAAGCACACCGACTTCACTGTCCTGGTGGCCATGGACCGCCGCACCGGGGAATGCTTTGCCATGGACCGGTTCAACCACTTGGACTGGCCGGTGCAGAAGGAGCGCATCCTGTCGTTCTGCCGCCAGCACCGCGGCCGGCTGGTACTGGACGCCACCGGCGTCGGCGACCCCATTTACGACGACCTGGCCCGGCAGTATGCGGACATCGAGCCCTACAAGTTCACGCCCCGGACCAAGACCGAGCTGATTCAGCGCCTCATCGTTGCCGTGGAACAGGCGCGGGTGTCTTGGCCGGCCGCTTGGGACCTGCTGACCAACGAAATGAAGCGGTTCGAATACGCCATATCGCCCTCCGGCACCATCACGTATAGCGCCCCGGCCGGGTTCCACGACGACTGCGTGGTCGCCCTGGCACTGGCCAACCACGGACGGTGGGAGTATGGGGCGACGGGGGGGATGTGGGCGATAGGCAGGCGTGTAACACATTCCAGGCGATTACACATCCTGATGTGTTAGTTCTTTGTTTGTTGATGCAGAGTAGATCTTCAATTGGCTTGGGATTTGTTATTGCAAGCCGTCCAAGCCACATGTGCATTTGGGTTATTCTATCTTGTCTTTCTTTCCTTGATTGCAGGCCTGACATAGTGTGCGAAGGTTCTCCGGCAAGTCTGAACCTCCCTTGAAGGATGGCAACTTGTGATCAACCTCGAGTACGACAGACTTGTCTATTCTTGGTGATGCTCCGCACAGAACGCATTGGTGGTTGTCTCGTTTTAGAATCTCGTATCTCAATCCAGGGGGTAGTGGCTTGCGCGAAGTGGAGGAGTTGTGACGTTCTAGTAATTGCTCTTCTGATATCTGCTCATTTTGATGCATCTCTATTCGTTGTGCAAGCCTTCCAAGACTTCCGAAATAATGCTCAAAGGATTTTACTGTGAACGGAGAATTGACGCGTTGGAGATAGGCACAGAGCCGTTGCCGCGTAGGTTCGCTTTTTTGTTCAATCCAACAGGCCTTGAAGGCATTGACCAAATCCCGAACATCACGCTTCCAAGCACGCGTGGGCCTAAGGCCGGCTTCTTGCATGGCCTTTGTCCATGTTCCAAATATTTTCGTGATTGATCCAGATGTAATACGCCGTTTCTTCCATTTGTCATATTCTCGAGTTGTGAAAGACCGTTTATGGCGATGTTCTGCGTATGCCCTGAGATCGGCGATAATTTCAGCTTTCGACAGCTTTGTGGCCTTAGTGCTGTCCCTACGAAAGATGAATGTCTGTTCTTGCTGCATAGCTCTCCGTTTCTATTCGTTGTGCTTAGCCATAACATTTCTCGCAGCCTCAAGGCGCCCGCACCATGGAGCCGGACGGTGTCTTTTCTGCCGCTTCTTGGTTTTCCTTGCGTATTAGTTCAAGTATATTCGTGGGATTCTGCTCAAACGATATATCTACATTGTTGGTCTGAATAAATTGGTCAAAAGCATCTTGAAATCGATAGGCATTACGTGGCTGTCGGTCGTTACTCATTGAATCAAGAATCTCCCGACACTTATTTCGAATCCATAGTTGCTCTTGCTTGATCATCTCAGCATTCTCGGGGATTGTACGAACTACATTCTCAAAAAGTATTAACTCTGTCAGCAGAAAGGAGAGATGTTCAACTTGGTCCCGAGATGCGTATACGTCAGCACGAATACTTTCTATTCTGTCCATGGTCAATGTGAGGTTCTTAAGGTCTAGGATACGTAATCGTGGGAACCCATGCAATACAAGACACACGATACCAACGAACGAAAAAAGGATTACATAACTAGATTGTGTTAGGCGTTTCTGCCAAAGTAAAAGCGTGAACAGACCTGGAAAGATGGTGGCGATGACCAAGGCGACTACGCTTTCATAATTCATGTTTTAATATCCCAGTAATTCAATGCGAATTCAACCGAACTACGATAACAGTCTTCTTCCATACTCCAAGTTCATCGTGGTTATAAAGCCTAACTGCTTATCCCCACTAAAAGTAGCATGTTCCGTCTAAACTTCGCCGCTGTCAACACGATCTTCAAGGGGGGATCTTCAAGGGCGGTTTTGATAGCAGGAACGGGCCTGCATACAGATCATATTGTCTGCCGCTGGCATTCGGCGATACAGACCTGAACGTTATCGCCACCACCCGGTTGCTTTGCCCTCAATCTGCATCGGCCGGAACACCTTGCCGCGTTGGTTCTTGGGGCCGAACGTGGCGGCCTGGTTGACGCCCTGGGCGGCGAGAAAAGCGTTCCAAGCCACCGGCACGGCTGCCGGCAGGCGGGATCCCAACGTGTTGCCGTAGGCCATGAGGCCCACGCCGGCGGCGTGCTGGGGGCTGTAAAGTTTCTGGACCTCGGCCGGGTCGCCGTATTTCACGGCCTTGGCAGCCTGGCCCACGGCGAACTTGGCAAAACCGGCCAATGCGGGCGTGAAACTGTAGACCGATTTACCGGCCATGTTGCGCGGCCGGTCCTTGGCCCGCTCGACCTGCAGTCGGTCGGCTTCCGGGTCGGTGATCTCAAAAGACCGGCGGGCGGCTTCGATCTGGTCGTACTGGTATTCCTGGTATGCTCGTTCAGCCAGGGTTTTTGACCAGTGGCCGCCGATATAGTCGCGGGTCTGCTTCTCCACCGGGTTGCCCAGGGTGCCAATGGCGAACATGGCGGCCTGCATGGTGGGCGTGGCGGCGATGTCAGAGTCAGGGCTGAGGATGTAGGGCTTGCCCTGGGCAAAGGCCGCGTCCATTTCCTTGCGGTACTGATCCTTCACAGCCTGCTCAGTCGTGTGGACCGCAGCGATGCCGCCGGCCACGTAGGCGGCGCGGGCAGCGGCACCCAGGGCCTCTTGGCGCTTGGCTGCGGCCATGGCGTTGAAATGGTCGGCCTGGTCAGCCAGCCAGCGGCTGCGGGTCGGGTCGCCGGGCATGGTCCGGGCCGCGCTGTCGGCGTAGCGGCGGGCCACCTCATCCAACGCCTTGGCGTCCCTGAACGTCGTGCCGATCTTAGGAATCTGGGAGAACTCGCGGATCTCCGTGCCAGTGAACCCGGCCACGGCGTTGTAGGCTTTCCAGGCTGCGTTGAGCGGC
The DNA here is from genome assembly GCA_964489425.1 of uncultured Verrucomicrobiota bacterium. Taxonomy (GTDB): domain Bacteria; phylum Verrucomicrobiota; class Kiritimatiellia; order RZYC01; family CAZAYP01; genus CAZAYP01. The sequence continues at coordinate 4,797 of CAZAYP010000130.1, forward strand.
GTCTTGATGGCGCCGGGCGTCCGGGCAGCCACGGTGGCCTGCATGGCGGCCACCTTGTCGCCCTGGGCGCCAAACCAGTCGCCCACGCGGGACATGCCGGGTATGCTGCCAATGGCCCGCTTGGCAGCCGTTATGCCGGAGAGCGCTGCAATCGCCGCGGCTGTGTCCTGCGCCAGGGCCAGGTAATGGTCGGTGCGCGGGTCAATGGTCGGGTTGTGGTCGCGGAACTCGCTAATGCCATAGGCGGTGGCCGTGGCGCCAGCCGGCACCATAAGCCGCTTGATGGCCAGCAGGCCTTTCTGGAGAAGCTGCTTGGTCAGCGGCAGCACACGCTTGGAGCCAGACGGGGTAATGACCGCGCTCGCGGCAGCCAGGGCAAGGCCGGTGTTGGGATCGCTCATGTCGATCATGCTGTCCAGCACGGCGTCAAAGGGCGTCAGGGATGTGGATATGCCCCGGCCCTCAGCTTCCATCCAGCTCATGTCGTTGGGGTCCATCGGCGGGAACGGGTCGGGCGTGGATGGTCCTGACGGTGGCGCGGCGCTGCCTGCCCGGCCCATGCCGCCCACACCACCACCGCCGCCGCCAGACCCGCCGCGCATGTGGGCAAACATGGCCTTGCGCTGCTCGTCAGTCATCTCGCGGCCGTGCGGCATCAGTTCTCTCCGCCGGTCCGGTCCATGTGCCTTTGCCAGGCGGCCTGACGCTCCTGCTTGGCCTGCCAGTCAGGCATGGCGCCGCGCTTGTTGCGGGCGGCAATCTCGTCGTATTCTTTCTGGTATCGCTGGAACGATTCCAGTTCCTGGCCGGATGGCGCGGGGTCGCCGTCCACGCTCACCTGGGTGACGGTGCTGTCACGCGGCCGGTCGAGATACAGCGTGTTGCGGGGCACGAGCTGGATTTGTTCGCCATCCTTGGTGGGGATGGGCCGGTTGTAGGCGTTGGCCTTGTCCTGACGGGCGTTGCGGCGATCGTACCAGGACGCATTGCGGCCAACCATGCCCACGTGGCCGGCCTCATCCATCAAGGTTTCCATGTCCACAGTGGCCGGGTCCACGCCCAGCTTTTGCAGGTCGCGGATGGTCCCAATCTCGTCGCCGTTGCCCGCGTTGCGCCAGAGTGATTTCAGCGTGGAGATTTTCTGCTGCTCCTGCCGAGCCTGGTATTCCGGCGACGTGACCTTGGCCTGCTCAGCCTGTTGCCGCTGTTCTTCCTGCATCCGGGCCTTGTCCGCGGCGACCTGCTGGCGCATGGCCTCCTGTTCCAGCCGCGCCTGTTCCTGGGCGTCCTGGCGCAGGTCGATGTTGGCGTACCGCTTGTCCGTGGAGGCCTGGGCTTCTTCTTGCCGGATGCCCTCCAGTTCGATCTTGTAGTCGATGGTCTGCAGCCGGGTTTCCCACTTGGCCCGCTCTTTCTCGTAGTCGGCCATGGCCTTGGCGTTCTGCACGTCCACCTTGTCGAAATAGGCTTGAAGCGCGGCTTTCTGCTTGGCCTGGTCCTTGAACTTGGCCTTGATGCCGTCCTTGATGTCGCGCAGCTCGCGCTGAACGGCGTGGTTGTGCTCCTGGGCGGCCTGGAGCTGGGTACGGATGTCCGTGAAGCTGACACCGGAGCGCATGAGCTGTTGCTCCAGGTCGCGGAGATTGATTTGCTCGAAGGTCTTGGGTTCCGGCGGCTGGGGTTCCATGGCCGCGACCGCGGCGCGCTGGTCCTCCAGGAGCGCGATGCGGGCGTCAAAGTCGCGGGACGTGGAATAGTCGGGCCGGTACGGGTCAGGCTCGGCGCCGGTGGGCGAATACTGGTACTGGTTGGGGTCTGGTGTGGACGGCCCGGCCGGCGGCGCGGCGCTGGCTGCCCTGCCCATCCCCCCGCCGCCACCACCGCCCCCGCCAGAGCCACCACCACCGCCGCCCCCACTACCGCCGCCACCGCCACCTCCACCAACTCCGCCGTGGATATGGGCGAACATGGCCTTGCGCTGTTCTTCGGTCATTTGCGCAGCCCTGGGGCCGCCGTTGGTGATGAGTTGGACGGCCCGGTTGAACAGCGCCCAGTTGCCGGTCACGCGCACGGGCACCCGTTCGTAGTCGCCCACGTGAGGGGGCGTGAATGTAGGTGGTTGTTCAACGATCAAGCCCGCCTTACGGCGGTCACTACGAACTTGCGGACCGCCCGGCGCGAGGCGCACAGGCTCCGCCGGGGCCGCGGGCTGGTTGCTGTTCGACAGCGGCACCATGCCGGAGATATTGGGATCGTTGGTCACGGCGGCGTTGACCAGCCGCTGTGGCTTCACCCGGTTGTTGCCAAGGGCCAGGCATTCGTCCTGCCGGAACACGGGCGAGATGAACCGGTACCGACCACCCCGGACCGCTTCCTCGCCCTTGTCAGTCCATCGAATCTGCGCCCACAACCCGGTCGGCCGTTGTTCCAGCTTCACGATCCAGCCGGCAGCCTCGCTGGGCTTGCCCTGGTCGAGGCTGAAATGGTCGAAATCGATCAGGATGCCGGGATGGTTGGGGGCGGCGGCATCGGTATTGAACCGCTCGACCATGGCCCGGCAGCAGTCCTCGTCGATGATTTGGATCAGGCCGGTCGGGTTGTGCTGGAACTCGCCCAGGGCGGAAATCTGGTACCAGTTGTCCGCCGGCATCTCAAAGCTGTTGGTCAGGAGCAGGCTCATGGGTCACTTCTTCTTAGTTGGCGGCCGGGGTGCCAGCAGCATGCCGCTGGACGAAGGGTTCTTGGCCGCGTCGGTGTAAATTTTGAATATGTCCTTGATGTGCTGCGTAGGATCCAATAGCCCGGTCTCATGCTGCGGGGCACCGGGTTTGGGAGGCTTGGGCGCTGGCTTGGCTGGCATCTCTGGCGGCCGGTACGGCGGGGCCTGGTCGGGGTACGGCTTGCGATACGCATAATTGGCGCCGGGCGTCACGTCCCTGTCGATTGGCGCAGTCGTGGTTACCATGACCCGCGGCAGATCCGGCGAGGACGCTGGCAGGGTCATGGTGCGGCGTTGCTGCTCTCCAGTAACCGACGGCCCGCCGCCTCCTCCGCCACCGCCATAGGCCCGGCCGCTGTCCGCGTTTTCCGCGCCAGGCCGGCCGCCCTTGGCGAATATGGCCCGGCGCTGCCGGTCGTTGATCTTGCTCAACCCGCCGTTGGCCAAGGCCCGCTCGAAACTCGCTTTGTTCATCATCACGTTCATGTTCATCCTCCCGGAGGCGGGGCCTCCAATAGTTTCAGCCCGGTCTTTTCCTCAAGCTGGGCCTTGTCCACGCGGTACCCCGCCCAGTTCAGGTTGGCCACGGATTCCAACAGACTCGGCACATCCTCTTTCTGCGGCACCGCGAAACTGAAATAGGCCACGTGCGGCTGGCGCGGGAAAAACCGGTCCAGCCATCCTGCGTCCAGGTCGCGCTGATACACCTCGGTCAGCCGGGCCGCGTCGCTCCGCGCCAGGGCAACCAGCGTGTCCTCGTGCGCATTGCCGGCCAGGGTGCCTGTGCCCGACTCGGCCAGCATGGTAAGGAGCCCGCCCGTGGCGGCCATCACGATCTGTTTGTCGCAGTAGTCGATCCGCTCCTGGAACGGCATGCGGGTGCGCTGGGCTGTATCCACGGTCTTCACCTCCGTGCCGTTGGGCAGGTAGCCCCGGCCGTTGGACGCCAGTTGCTCGGCCACGTTCTTGTACTCCAGCTCTTTCTCCGGGCTGGTGCCGGGCGGGCCGACAAAGAAGATCGACGGGTTGGCGCTGGTTTCGAGGGCCGTATCCCAGTCGGCCGCAGCCAGGGCCTTGCTGAAAAAGTGGCGGCCGATAGGCCGGTTGAGCGGCACAGCCTCCATTACGCACAGGTCGGCTCGGTTCACCGCCTCGCCGGTGGGTTCGTGCGAGCGGCTTTCGGGGTTGAACCGCCAATCGCAGTACCGGTCCTTGCGAATCCAGAACCACTGCTCGATAGGTTCCAGCCGGGACATCAGGTTGCCATAGCCGGTATAGACCTTCTCCACATGGGCGAACCCGCGGAACAGGGCGCCGGCCAGGAAGTAGGTGGCTTGCTTGAAGTTGGCGATCCGGTCGTAGGCGTAGCGCAGCATCTCGGCCTGGTCCTGTGCCAGGGCCGGGTCAGCGCCCTCAGCCACGTGGATGTCCCAGTCCAGCGAGTCCAGAAACGCCAACCGGCGGGCGATGGCGGACATGATGGTCACGTCGGATCGCTCCATGAAGTAGTAAAACCATTGCAGGTCCGCGTGTTGGCCGCGCTCAGCCTGGTCCTCCATGGCCACCAGCCGGGCCATGGTCAGGCCCCGGATCGGGTTGTAGTAATCCCGCCAGTTCTGTTTGCGTACCAGCCGCATATCGCGCCCAATAAAAAGGCGGCCCCATGGAGTCGTGGCTCCACGAAGCCGCCTGTACCGTTGCTCGGATGTCAGGGGGTTTCTAGCGGATTATGGGCGAAAAGTCAAGGAACGCCTCGGTCTCGACGCAACGGGCGGGTCCAAGTGCGGAGTGCGGAGGGGTGTAGGACCGTTTTCTTCTGATTGAAGAAAGGAGCTCTTTTTTGTTGGCAA
>CAZAYP010000131.1:0-9252 GCA_964489425.1 uncultured Verrucomicrobiota bacterium
TTACGGGGGTCTTCCGCCAATTTGGCCCGCTAAAATCGACCCAAACTCCGGCCTAGTTGTCGTCTGTGCTTTTTTTGTATGCATCGCTGGTCCTCCTGGGTGGGTTTGGTTAAGGTAATAATCCAAGTTTATCAACAATCCATATGATCCCCCCAACAAGGAGGAAAAACATTACGCCTATCACAACGTAGCAGAAGTAATCGATTATCATTTTTATGCTGCTGCGTGCTGGTGGTGACGTTGTATTGGCAGGACAAGCTACAGCCCCAAGTGCTGAAGGACGCAAAGTTTGTTTTTGGCTCTTTTGTGTTGGCAGCTCTGGCGCTATTATGACCGCCGGAGCAGAATCGACCTCTTCCGGAAGTGAAGCGGGCGTTGTGTTATGGTGCATTCGCGTAGATAACGGCCGCATATTTGAAGTCGCTCGAATAGAATCGACTTCTAAATTCTTTCCCTTTCTTGGAAACGGCGGCGGGACGGGCAGTTCGGGGGACTGCTCCAGCAGAGGTTTGTTCAATGAGTCAACACGCATTTTCTTTTGTTGGTAATCACCAACCAGCGCCGCTGCTGTTGTTGGCCGTTCATCAGGATTTTTAGCGAGGCCCTGCATGACGGACTTGGCGAGGGGGGACGTGCCGGGCGGGGCAGGCATGACATTGAGGATCTGGTGCTCGATCTGGCCGGTTTGGAAAGGCGAGTGGCCGGCCAGGCACTCGTACATGGTGGCGGCCAGGCCGTAAATGTCCTGGGCGGGGGTGGGCGGATCGCCGTTGAGCTGTTCCGGCGACATGTAGGGCAAGGTACCGGAGGCAGACTTGCCGGTGACGCGGGTCATGGTGTCCTTGATCTGACGTGCCACGCCGAAATCCGTGACCAGGGGAGTACCGTCGGCCGCGACCATTATGTTTGATGGTTTCAAGTCGCGGTGGACGATTTTTTTCGAGTGGGCATAATCCAGGGCCGCGGCTACGGCAGTAAAGATGCGCCGGACCTCATCTTCAGGCAGGACATCGCGCTCGGCCAGCAGGTCGTCCAGCGAGCGGCCGTCCACCGCGTCCATGACCAGGAACGTGCCATCTTCAGCTTCCTCAAAGGTGCGCAATGTCACAATATTGGGGTGGGAAAGCTGAATCGCCAACTGGGCCTCCTGCTTGAGCTGCTTGAGGGCACGCTTGTTGGCCGCCAGCACCAGAGGCAGGGTCTTGATCGCCACAGGGCGGTCCAAGACCTCGTCCTGCGCCAGCCAAACCTCGCCCATGCCACCGCTGCCCAGCTTGCGGACCAGCCGGTAACGCGACGTCAGCTTGATATCCTCAGCTAGCTGGCTGCCGGTGATGCCCCCGTGGATTGTGTTGTCGGAGTCGTGCGGTGTGGTCATGCTACAGGCCTAGTCGCGGGATTCTTTCTGGGGGCGTTCGGCGGTCTGCTTTTTTCCCGGACGTTCGGGGGCGGACTCGTAGGCGGCCAGGTCATGTTCCAGGGGCTCGGCGGCGGCGGGCTCGGTGCCATAGCCAGCCAGTTCGCTGTCCAGGTCAATGCCGTCAGCGGCCTTGACGGTGCGCTTACCGGCGCTGTCGAGGTCGGCGACCACCAGGGCGATGTCGTCCGCCTCGCCGGCGGCGGCCTCAAGGGTGTCGATGATGCGGTCCATGTCGCGAGTGGTGAGGCCGCGGTTGTTGTAGGCGGCGGCCTGCTGCATGGCGGAGAGAGCCTTGTTCAGGACAGTTTCATTTTCCAGCAGCACGGCATGGGAGGCCAGGGCGCTTTTATGGCGGGAAATGAGCGCTTTCAGGTCGAGCCCGAGCTTTTCGCGGCGGGCTGGGGGGGCCTTTTCGTATTCGGCCTTGGTGCGGCGGACAGCCTCGAACAGGCGGCGTTCCTCGGCGTCGTTTTTCTCGATCTCGGCGCGGTTGGAGGCGGCCTTGGCCTCGAGTTCCTGCCGCATGATGGCGGGATCTTTCCAGATTTTCGACTTGATCCACTTCAGGGCGCTGGATACGCCGCCGGACTTTGATTTTTCGGTCATGTTGGTTGTCTCCTCCACGGGGGCTTGTTCGGGTTGGGCCATCTTTTTCCGGGCCAGCCATAAACGGAGCAGGCGCTGCCACAAGCTGGCCCGGCCGGGTGATTCAGGCGGCGGCGGTGGCGGCGGCGACCCGGGCTGTGGGCCGGCCGGGGGCGGTCGCGGGGCGGGCGCGACGGCGGTTTCCGGCTGCCAGCCGTGCTGGGGGCAGCGGCGGTTGCCGTGGCGCCAATGCATGAGGCAGAAGGACGCTTCGCAGCCGGGCTCGGCGCAGGCACCGGCCACGGCGTAGCGGTTGGGCAGCGGGTGTCCGCAGACGCAGCAGGCCTGGCTGGCGCCGGCCTGGCCTGGGCTGGCCTCACTCACCAGCCGACTCCTGGGCAATGCGCTCGTATTTCTGCAGCAGGGCTTCGGGGATGGGCTTGCACCCGGACTCGCCCCAGGCCTCCTGTATGTCCTGGCTGGTAATCTTGCTCGGCCCGCCTTCCAGCTTGCGGCTGATGCCGAGATCGGCCAGGGACTCGCCGAAGCGGCGGATGTCGCGCATGGAGCAGCGCTCGAAGCGTGCGGCGAGCGCCGCTACGTCTATCCCTGCGTCGTAGCCGTCCGGCAACTGGGCGAGGATACGTTCCAGGTAGGCCTGGCGCATAGCGGCATCCGGCAGGGGCACGTAGATGAGGCTGCCGATACGGGAGATAATCGCCGCGTCAATCACGGCCGGCAGGTTGGTGGCGCCAATGAACAGGAGCGATTTCATGTTCGAGCGCACGCCGTCCATTGCCTGGAGGAACTCCGAGATGACGCCCTCGCGTACCGACGAACCGGTCGATCCGCGCGCGCTCAGGACGCCGTCGATCTCGTCCATGTAGAGCACGGCGCGCTCGTGGGCGCGCAAATTAGTGAATAGCCGGGCCACGTTTTTCTGCGACTCGCCAACCCACTTGCTCAGCAGGTTGGAGCCCTTGACGTCGAAAAACGCGGCATCCAGCTCGCCGGCGACCGCTTGGGCGAAAAACGTCTTGCCGGTGCCTGGCGGGCCGAACAGCAGCAACCCGTCGCCGCGCTTGGCCATGCGCCAGCGCTTGACCTCCTCCGGGTTCTTGACCTTGAGCAGGTAGCGCCGGATGCGCTTTTTTAGCGCCTCCATGCCGATGATGTCATCAAACCGCGTTTCCGGCCGGTCCTGGAGTTCCCATTCCGGTTTATCCCCGCCCTCGTCCTCATCCCCGCCGCCGGTCTTGGACTTGCCCGGCGAGACCGGCGCGGACTTGACCGGGGGCGGCTGGCTTTTAAGTTTTTCGGCGACATCCAGCCAGCCGTTGCCGGTCTCGATATAAGCACGCTGGACCGCGCCTTCGGTGCGGTTGGCCAGCGTGAAACAGGCTTCAGCGGCCTGGGCAGCGGCGCGCATGGCGTCCGGCCACTGCCCGGCGCGGATGGCGCGTTCGCAGGCGTCCTCGTGCCTTTTTTTAAGCTCCAACGAGTTGTCCATGGTCCGGCTCACTCGGAGAGGATTTTCTTGACGCGATCCAGGCCGGCGCTGATCTGCGCCTCGGCGTCCGAACTTCTCCCAGCGCTGGCCATAACCGCGCCAGCCGCTTCGGCCTCGAGCTGTTTTTCGAGGTTTTCCATGGAGGGCACGGCGTCCTCGGAGGCGTTCTCCACCTCGCCCATCTCGCGCCAGTATTCGCGTTCCCAGGTGCGGGCGGTTTCCTTGTCCTGGCTGAGGAGGTCGCGGGCAGCAAGGAACACGTCCCCGACCTTTTCCGGGTTGATGGCCACCACCGCGGTCAGGCCTTCCAAAGCTGAGGTAAAATCGTCGTCCACCTGCATGGCGAGGATTTTCTGGAGGTACTGCTCGAAGACCCAGCGTTTCTGGTCCAGCTTTGTGATCAGGACGCGCCGGCCGCGGAAGCTGTTGAGGGCCCGCGCGACGGCGCGCTTGTCGCCGGTCTGCTTGGCCTTGACCGCGGCGTCCCAGTCTTTCTGGGCGGCCTTGTCCATCTGCTGGATGCGCTGCTCGACTTCCTTGGCGGCATCCTCGGCCTGGTACTGGGCGCGCCTCCGTTCGCGGTTGAGTTCACGCTCGCGCTGCTTCTTGGATTTGAAGAAATGGCCCATTGATATGCTCCTTATGATTCTACTTGGCTTTTCGCGTTCGGCGGACGCAGCAGGGTCAGCTCTGCCACGCGCCAGCCCTTGATTCCCGGCAACTTAGCCCCGGGGTGCAGCCAGGCCCACTCGTCTTCATGCCGCAACGCGAAGCTCTTGTGGGTATCGTCGCACACCACGCCGCCGGCCCGCGCCGGCAACCCCAGCGGCGCGAGCGTGCACCCGTGCCAGACATAAAGGAAGGACTCGCCCCAGCTCAACTTGCGGATGAACAAGGCCGCCAGCGCCTGGTCGGGCACATTGTGGGGCAACGGCAGGAGCGGACATTCCTGCCGCACCTTGCCCACGGTCCATGCAGTCACTTCGTACGCCAGGAGCGCGTTGTCCTCGGTCTCGCCCGCGATCAACAGGCGGCAAGGCTCGTTCCATGGCAATACCACGGGGTCATTTTTCCGGACCTGGAGATCGTTGAACGCCATGCGGTACGTCATGGGGTCGCTGGGCTTGCCATAAAGCAGGCGCACTTGCCCAGGCGTGCAGGAGAAGGTGGCGTGAATACCACTGATGGATTTCCCGGCCTGCTTATCTTCATGCCCCTTGCCATTGAACACGCGGGCGCATATCTGGCACGTCCGGTTGCGACCAAGGTTGATTTCACAGGATGCGGCCTGCGCCTGCAGGTGCAGGGGCTGGTCGCCGACAAACAGGGTCACCCGGGGGTGGTTGGCTTCCTCCCGTTTGGGCGGAGGGGGCTCGAACCGGGGGCAATGATGCAGGAGCGCCTCCAATTCGGCAGGCAGGCGGCACCTATTTAAAATTAATTCTTCCCACACAGGCTCCATTATGATGCCATTCAACGCATCGTAGGCAGAGCGGCCGCGAGCGCTTTCTCTGATCTGGTTCAGACCTTCGACGCGCTGGATCTTTTGAGTATCGTTGGCGTTGCCGGTGTCGTTCCCCTGCATGGTCTGGTTGATCGTGAGGTTGAGGACCTCGCAAGCGCTTTCATGCATGCCGAACACGTGCCCGCCCTGGGTCAAGACCTGGCGGAAGCAATGGGTTTCACGGCCTTTGCGATAGGCCAGGTAAACGTGCATTGTATGCTTGCCGACGCAATCCTTGTCCTTGGGGATGAACATATCAATGGAATAGTCGTAAACCTTGTCGACGACCAAATACTCTTCAATAGTCTCGTGCTTGGGCGGAATTTTGTGTGACTGCGAGCGGACATACAAAATCGGATCCAAAACATCGCCCGTCAGTGGTATTACCTTGAAATGTATGGGAACGGTCAGGCCTTCGACAAAAACACTCCCGACATTGCAGAGGATGGAGAAATCGCTGCACTCGTTGTCCTTGGCATCAAAAAAGCGCCCCAAAACGTGACGGAACGACTTTCGGTGCGTTGCCTTTTCCAGCTCTGGATCTGGCGCGGAAACCAGAGGGGCACAAGTCAATTTCGTCGCCTCGGCTTGACGGTCGGATTTTTCATCCGTTGAGATCGACCGGGCGACGCCAGCGGGTTGGCGCTTATCAAAAAAGCAGTCTGCAGCCGGGGGTGTTGGAGCAGACTCTGCCGCCGCGACGACGGCGGGAGGCGCGGGGGCGGGCAGCGGTTCCGGGACATAGACCGGCGTGTTTGTTGCGTCGATCGACGCGCCGCAATTGGGGCAGCGCTCTGTATCTGCGTTGGGCGCCGTAGAGTTGCACTTGGGGCATTTGGTCATTAGGCATCTCCCGGGGACGGAAGGGCGTCGCGCACGACACGCTCATCCAGGCCGGCCTGGTGGGCTTGGGATTCGTTGGCGCGCACCAGGTCCAGGGCGCGCTCGGCAGCGTGGGGATGGGTCGTGGCTGCCGGTGACCCGTGCAAGTACGAGTTCCATGCCAGGGCCACGTCCCAGACAATCATGCCCGCCACGGAGTAATCGCCCCAGGGCGAGGAGTTGATCACCGAGGCGGCGAACGAATCAGCGTCACGCTCCATGTTGCGGCTGATCTCGAGGGTGGGTCGCGGGCTGTACACATGGCCGTAGACCACGTGGCCCAACTCGTGCGCGATAATGCCGGCGACCACCCCGGCCGCCACCGAGGAGGCCTGCCGCTCGGCAGCCGGTTCGGCCAGGGCCCGGTCCAGGCCCAACTGACGCGCCTGCTGCCGGGCGGACTCGGGGTTCATCTGGCCGCCCTGTTCGCGCAGCATGCTGCCCAGCCCGCGGCAAAAGCGACCCAGGCCTGGCTGGCGGCCGGCGGCCTGGGCCAGGCCGCACAGGCGCGAGAACACAACGCACCCGCCATAAACCTGGATCTGCGGGCTCTGCGCGGCGCCGGACTGGTACGCGCAGGCATTGACTTCGGCGTCATCGGCCTTGAGGCTGAAGACCGTCTTGCCGGCAACCTCGCAATACTGGGGATTTTTCCGCACGTGCGGGGCATTGAAGATGAAGGCGGTGATCTGGTTCAGGGTCGCCGCGTCGGGCACAAAGTAATCGTCAGCCACCTGCGCCGCGCCGGGGGCGACGGTTTCCGAGAAGCGCCACTGCCGGTGCTGCTCGCGCCGGCCGGTCGGCGGCGTCTCGCGCCCGCTGCCGGTCAGCCGTTCCAGCCGCGCGCTGTTTTTGCTGAAAACACCCTCCAAACGCTGGTTCACGCGTTGGTCCTTGCTGCGGCTGATTACTTGACGATGTTGGTGGAGCCTTCGCCCTTGCGGTCGGCGGCCTTGCTGGCCGGCTCGACGAAGATCCGGGCCATTTTCTCGTCGTGTTCGCGCATCTTCTCCAAGTCGGCCTCGCGTTTGGCCATCAGTTCGCGATCCTGGGCCTGCTTGCTGACGGCCATGGCTGCCAGGGCCTCGGCGGCAGCAGGACTTTTCGCCGCGGCCAACGCCAGCATCTGCTCGGGGGTCATTTGCTGGGCCGCGCTTAACCTGAGCACCTCCAGGAGGTCGGACCGGATCTCGGCATCCTCGATATGCGCCACCTGTTCCTGGATCGACAGCCCTTGGAAGCGTTTGACATCCCGATCTTTCTTGTCACCCTTGATGCGGTATTTCTCCTCCTTCAGCTTAAGGGCTTCCCGCGTCGCGTACGCCTCGGCGTCGGCCCTGAGCTTCGCGGCCTTGGCTTCGGCTTCGGTCGTGGTGACCTTGACCCTGGCATCGGCTTCGGTCGTGGTGACCTTGACCCTGGCATCGGCTTCGGCCGTGGTGACCTTGACCTGGGCGGCCGACTCGACCTCGATCGCCCGGATCTTGGATTGATGGACCGCCTCATCGATCTCGCTGTTGCGCCGCTCGCGCTCGATGGCCAGGCCGTGCTCGAGTTCCCTTTTCTCCACGTCGAACTTGTGCTGCAGCTCGCCGATCTCGTCCTGGTGCGCCCAACCGCGCAGCAGCAGCTTTTCCTCGCGCTGGCGGTGCAGGTCGCTGATCTTGTATTCGTGAGCCAGGGCGGCGAGATGGCTTTTCAGGTCGGTCTCGGTCTTGAACTCGTGCATGCGGTCGCGGCCCAGCAGTTCACGGCTGGCCTGAGTGAACTCGATCTCGCGTCGCTTGAGCGCCAGGGCACCTTCCTGCTCAACCAGTTGCTCGTACTCAGCGCCCTGGAAATCGGCGGTGGCCACGTAACGTATTTCCAGGCCCAGGCTGGGGCACTGGACCTTGAGCGCCTCCTGCAACTCATCAACCAGGCGTTGGCGACGCGCCGGGTCAAACGCCAGGTCGGACATGTTGGTTTTGATGCAGTAGTCCGCCACCGCGCTGCGAATCCCCCCGGCCAGGAGTTCGATCAGCGCATCGTAGGAAAACTCGCTGTGGGTTTTGAAGGCGTTGGCGATGAACTCATCGGCATGCCCGGGATCGAAACGGAGCACGATGTCGCCGGTGAAGTCCACCGGGATTTTCTCGGCCGTGCGCAGGCCGGTGATCTCGAGCGGCAGGCGCACGTCGCCCGCGTCCACCATGATCAGGCTGCGCGGCGGCGGGTTGCCGAACCAGTTGACCGTGCGCGCCAGGCTGTCCGGGTTGTGCCGGCCGGCTTTCAGGGTCCCGGCGTATTTGCCGGCATCGAGCAGCAGCGCCAGGGTGCCTTCCTGCACCTGCAACTGCTCAACCTTGAGCAGGCGGGCAACGTCACCCACCTCGAACCGCTGGGCAAACAGGTCCGCCTTCTTGGCCCAGATTCCGCCCCCGAAATCCGCGCGCGTGTCCGGATGCAGCGGGGTTCCGCAATACGGGCAGCAGTTCGAGTCGTTGCCGATCCACTTGCCGCAGGCCGCGCAACGGAACCAGCCGCCTGGCGCGCCGGCGCCGCACTTGCTGCAAAAAACCGCCTTCTTGGATACCCGGTATCCACAGCGTGGCCAGCCCCTGGTCTGCCGCGCTTTTTCCAGCTCTTTGCCGGCCAGCTCTTTTTCCAGATTTTTGCCGGCCAGCTCTTGGACGGCCAGCTCTTGGCCGGTCAGCGCCTTGCCAGTTTTGGGATCAATGTACGCTTCGCAGCGGTTCGAAAACCAACCCATGACATCCTCCGTATAGCCTGGTTTTGCCTTGTTATTCCTGACAACTATTTACCTTGTTCCGCCTGGCACGTGGCGCATAGCCGCCGGCCGGCCCGCGTCCAGCAATCCGCGCACAGGGCCGCGCCGCAGGCGGTGCAGGCCTCTCTCACGCTCTCCGCCGCGGCATACGACTTGCCGCACCCCGCGCAAACTTGCCGCCCGCCTGCCACGCGCGCCTTGCTTTGTTCCAAGTACGCTTCCAAATCCGCCTTGGCTACCCGGTACACCCGGCCCAGACGGGCCGCTGGCAGCTCGCCGCCGCGCACGAGCTTATAGACCAGCTGATAATCAACGGACAACGTTTCGGCCACTTCTTCCAATGAATAGAATTTCTTTTCTTCGGTCATGCTGTAGCGCAACCCCATATTCTTTATTTATTCCAATATATTCCAAGTTATTTTAATTGTCAAGACGGCGCTGGGGGGAAATTCGGTTATGGGTGTAGGACCGTTTTCTTCTGATTGAAGAAAGGCGCTCTTTTTTGTTGGCAAATATATACAAACGTATATACTAACGCCCATGCAAAACCAAACCTGTCAGCAACTGCTTGAACAAATAGC
>CAZAYP010000132.1:0-9245 GCA_964489425.1 uncultured Verrucomicrobiota bacterium
CCGGCGCGGTAGCAACGAAGCCATCCTACAAGGCGAAGGAATCCCAATCCATCTGCCGTGGCGAATCGCCACAGCCTGACACTGAGGACCAGTGTCAACACGACTAGGTCTACGTGCCTGTCACATTACAATGTATCGCCACCTGACCCGTCCTGACAACCGTTTTTTCGTCCTTTTTTACGAACCGCGCAACATAATCGGCATACCCCTGCCAGCCGGCAACCGACCATTCGTCCTGGGGATGCACGCCTCCCCAGCCCCAAGTGGAAATGGTGTGCCCGATGGCGCGCAGCCGCCGCCGAATTTCACGTGGCAGGCGCAATCCTTCGTTGACGGTCAGGCCGGTGACATATTGCCGCTGATGCCGCCCCATGACCCGACATTTCCGGTCGACAACGCGGAAACCGTGTTTGCCGACAGCGTTTTTCACTGCCGCAAGCATTTCCCGCGGCTGAGCGGGACCCGATAACGCCAGGTCGTCAGCGTATCGGCTGTACGCCCAGCCTGCGTCTGCTGCCAGCTGGATCAACTGCTCATCCATGTTTCGCAGCACCAGGTTGCCGAGGTGCGGGCTGGTGGGCGCCCCCTGGGGCAGATGGTTGGCGCGGGTTACCAGCCGCACACAGCGTTCCTGATCCGCGGGGCTCAGCGGCAGCTCTTTGACTACCCCCGCCAACATTGCGTCTGAAACCGAGGGGAAGAAATTTTCGATGTCAGCCGTGACCACCCACGCCTTATGGCAGTGGGCTTCGGCGTGCGTCAGGATGGATCGGCCCGGAACGAACCCATGCGCGGCGCCGGTCGGCGCGAGTTGGTAGAGCAAGTTCACCAGCAGGCGGCGTTGCGCCATTTTCAAGATCGGGGCCGGGGCCTCGATCCAGCGCTTGCGGCCGCTGGCCTTGCGGATGGGATATACATGGTATTGTCGTTCCGCGACGGCCACCAGCCCGTCAAGAGCCGGTTCTTCCATGCCCAAGCAATCAGACAATTTTATCAATCGCCTCCTCTTCATCCCGGGCCCACGCAAGGTCGCCAACCAGTGGCGACAGCGCGCGCTTCACCGCACGCGGAGCCGGTTCATTCGCGCCAGATCAGTGAGCAGTGCCGAACACGGTTCCAAGGTGTAATGGTGGTCACGCTCCCCGAAGTCGTGCGGTCGCATCAGCCCTTTCCTGAACCAGGCGATTTCCTGCCAGCCTTCGCAAAAAATAACGATCAAATACGCGAAGAACGCCGCCAGCAGCTTGTCGACCACGGCCACGTCAAGGCCCTGACGTTGGGCAATGAAAATACACATCCGGCGTTTGATCGACAAGCCGCGACTGGCGCGCAGGACCGTTGCCCGGGCGTACCATTGGGCCGCTGGATCCGGGTCGCCGCCGCCCGGAACCAGCGCGCGCAGCTCGCGCCCGGAACGGGAGGTGAAGCTGAAGCGTTTGGCCACGGTGAACATTTCCCGGCTCCAGTTTCCCTGGCGCGTGCGCGCCCGCTCAATAGTCTGGCGTCGCAAGCTGGAAAAGCGGAACGTGCCGACGTGCGGTATGACCAGGTAGCCCTTGCGGTTGTAATGCGCCGGTTCCAGGGCAAAGCTCCAGAACCCATCCACCACCTTGCGCAGCTCCTCGACCTCGAACCCGGTCGCTTCAGAGAGGTAATCTATGATCATTGCGCTGCTGAGGCGCTTGGCCTGCGGTCGTACAGCCGCTGAGTTCGGCGGGCGTGGCGGTGTCTGGACACGCGCGCTGCTGGCCACTACCGCCGGTGTCTGGCGTGGCGCCGGGGCGGGAACTTTCAGGCCCGCGGCCGGCGGGGCAGGCGGCGGAACGAGCGGCAGGGTGGGCGGGGGCGTCCTGACCTCCACCGAGATTGTCTCCCCGCGCATGGCCTGTATGAACTCCGTGCATGTGCCAAACCGGTCCGTGCGCTTTTTACTCAGGGCGCGGAGAAGGGCGGCGTTCCGTGCGGAAGACAATGTGTCCAGTGTTGCAGGTGGCTGACTAATAACCGCGTTCGCCATGATAATCGGATCGGAGGTCTCAAACGCGCCGGCGAAGGGAACGTCGCCAGTAAGCAGGTCGTAGAGCATCACCGCCAAGGCGTACTGATCTGTCCGACCATCCGCGCGTTCTCCCTGCCACTGTTCCGGCGCCATGTATGGCCGGGTGCCGGACAGGTCCATCCGTTCCCTTGACACCCGGCCCATACTGGCGCGGATCTCAGCCGCCAGGCCAAAATCCAGCACCCGACATAAAACCCGGCCCGCCTCGTTGGTGGTCTCAGCCATTACGTTGGCCGGCTTGACGTCCCGGTGCACGATCTTGCGCTCATGGGCATAGTCCAGCGCCCCGGCTACCTGGCCGCACACCGCCAGCGCCTGGTCCACTGGCACTATCCTGTCCTTGAACTGCTTGCGCCAGTTGTTGAGCGTGGCCCCCGGTGCGTATTCCATGACCAGCAGGTAATCCTCTTCCAATACCCGCAGGGCGCGTTTGACCGCATCGGTGGTATAGTCAACCTGGCGTGCCTGGTGCAGGTGCAGTAGAGCCGCGATGTGCGGGTGATGCAATTTAACCACCAGCGCAAAGTTCTCGCGCACCCGCTCGAGTTCGTCCGGGTTATGCGCGATCTCCCCTGGCAGGCCCTTCACCGCCACGTCGATCCCCGCCACGGTATCCCGCGCCAGGAACACGCGGCCAAACCCGCCGCCGCCCAGTTCGCGCACCAGTTCATAGCGGTCGATCCGGCCCAGGACCGTTGCGTCACCGCGGTCGTCAGAGCGTTGCTGCAGTGGACGGCTGGTCTGCCAAAGGTTGTTAATGGTGTTTTCTGTATCCTGCGCCATGTCAATGTCCCGGTTTGTTCTCCAACTTGGACAAAACTATACCGCATCGGCGTGGATTATCAACAGGCTAAGATGGCTGCACCGGGCCCGAACAAATCGGTGGTCTGCGGCCCATGTAATTCGTCACGGCCTGACGGTAATCGCCGGCGCTGGCCGACAGGTCTATGGAGTAATCGGCGGTCAGGGGGATTCCGCCTTCGCCCTCGCCGCCTCCAGAAGCTGTCGAATCCGGGGGGTGCCGTTTTCCCGGGCAATAGTGATCGTTTCCAGCGTTGGCTGGGCTCCGTATTTAAGCAGCAACTCCACCATCTTCTCGCGGTCGGCCATGGTAAGATGGCCAGATCCGCCAACCAATGCATAGGTTAGAGGGACGCTTCTGTTCATTTTCTCGTTGGGGTTGGCGCCGCTGGCCAGGTACAGTTCCAGTTGTTCCAGGTCACCCAGCTCCAATGCCGAGTGGATTTCCTCTGATCCCGGCTTGAGACCCCGCCGGATTTCGTCTTTCGCCTCGACCAGACGCATCTTCCGTTCCCCGTCAGGCACGCCACCAATGACGTCGCCTTGCATGAAGTCCGCGAGTGTGATGTTGAATTGGTAAGGACCATGTTGCTTGTCCTGCACATCGACATACTTGATGTAAAGGGTGCGCGGCCGCGTTTCCGATATCTCGATGTTTTTCAACTCACAGACGGGGAAGGGCAACCGGGTCACTGGATTGAGCTGTTCGGAAGGCCCCAGGGAACGATACTCCTTTTCGCCGTCCAGCTTGCAAAAATACTGTTTCACCGCATTGTAATCCCGGTGGCTCCAGAAAACCTGATGCTCCGGAGGGTCGCTATCGCGATCCCAGATAAAGGACAACGTCAACGGATTCGCATCGGAACCTGGCAAATCCGCCGAGGTGATTTGGGCCTTAAAGGGCACGAAGATCACGAAGGAAGAATTGGAAAGAGTGGGTCCCCTTCGCGTCCTTCGCGTTCTTCGTGGTGAAATCTCCGGGGATTGAGGCGGTGGCCCGAAGCGCAGCAGGACAGCCGTGCTCATCGCGTGATATCCCGGGCGTGGTCCAGCGCGGCGGCCAGGGATACCACGGTGAGGCGCTTGTCCAGCGGGTAATCGGTTGCGCCCGGATAAACCACCCAGAGATGCTCGAGGCGCAAATCGGAAAGCGCGCTGTGCATGGACCGTGCCCGGCCGGGCGCATCCGCGTACTTGAACTCAAACCCGTAGCGGCGCCCGCCGGCCAGCAGCAGCAAATCCAGTTCCGCGCCGCCATGGGTTGACCAGAAATAGGCATTGGGCGCCCGCACCGCCCCAAGCACCTGGTCCATGGCGAATCCTTCCCAGGACGCGCCCAGGCGCGGATGGCCTTGCAGATCGCGCAGGTCGCGCAGTTCCAGCAGGGCGTGCAGCAAGCCGCTGTCGCGCAGGTAAACCCGCGGCGATTTCACCTGGCGTTTGCCCATGTTTTCAAACCAGGGCGGCAGGACCCTGGCCAGGTAGGCGCCGGACATGATGTCGAGGTACCGGCGGGCAGTCGGCTCGCTAGCCCCCAGCGCGCGGGCGAACTCGGCCGCGTTCCAGACCTGGCCGTGATAGTGCGCCAGCATGGTCAGGAACCGCCGCAGGGTATCCGCGGGAATCGTGATGCCGAGTTGCGGGATATCCCGTTCCAGGAAGGTCCGCAGAAAATCCAGGCGCCAATCCAGGCTGCCGGCCTCGCTTTGGGCCAGGTACGACCGTGGAAACCCGCCACGCACCCACAACCGCCGCAACCGGGCCATGCCGCCGACTTCGCCCAGGGAGAAGCCCGTCAGGTCCACGAACCCCACCCGGCCGGCCAGCGACTCCGAAACACCCTTGACCAGATGTGGCGCGGCGCTCCCGAGGACCAGGAACCGCGCCGGCCGCCCCGGCCGATCCGCCAGGACTCGCAGCACTTCGAACAAGTCCGGTTTACGCTGGATTTCGTCGATCACCACCAGGCCGCGCAGCGGCTGCAGGGTCTGCATGGGCGCTTCCAGCCGCCGGGCGTCCACCGGATTCTCCAGGTCAAAAAAGGCGGCCGGCTTAGGGCCGCAATATTGCCTGGCCAGGGTTGACTTGCCGCACTGGCGCGGCCCCAGCAGCGCCACCACCGGATGCTCGCGGAACCCGCGCTCGATCCGCCTGAGCCAGTCTGCTCGCTTTATCATGCCATAATATTATCCTGCCATATCGAATAGTCAATATCCGATATGCGTGTTTATTGGAGACCTGCCCATGAGCGTGATCGCGCCATGGCCGCCGCCGCTCCCGCAGCCGCCAACGTAAGCCGGTGGTCCGCACTTCGCGCGGGAACTATTCGGATTCCCAGATTGTAAAAAGGAAGAATGGTAAAAAAGCCCTCAGCGCACAACAACTCGAAAGCCGACGTAGTTGCGCCGATAGCCGGTAACGCGGAAGCGGAACCGGTTCGCGGACCGGCAGAGCCCCGCGTAGCCGTACCAAACGCCGCCGCGCAGAACACGGAATTCTCCCGAACCTGGCCCGGTCGGATCCGTCACCGACCCTGACGGATATTCTCCCATCCAGTCCGCGCACCATTCCCACACGTTCCCGTGCATATCGTACAAGCCCCAGGCATTGGGCTGGAAACTGCCGACGATTGTGGTCCGATCGCGATCTTCTCCTTTCAGCCCTCCGCCATAAGGAAAATTACAATCGAAGTTCGCCATGCTTGAGTCCAGGCTGTCGCCATAATGAAACGGCGTGGTCGTCCCTGCCCGACACGCATATTCCCATTCTGCCTCGGTCGGCAACCGCACCGTCTTGCCGGCCGGTTCCCGCGGCAAACTGCCTTGCAACTTGCGGCAGAACTTCTGAGCGTCATCCCAGCTCACCTCCTCAACAGGCAAGTCCGGGCCCTTGAAATGTGAGGGGTTCTTGCCGCTGATCCGCTCATACTGCTCCTGCGTCACCTCGTATTTCCCCATCCAGAACCCGCTGGAGATCGTCACCCTGTGCTGCGTTTCATCGTCACTGCGCTCCGCTTCGGTCTCGGGACTGCCCATCATGAACTTACCCGGCGGGATCCAGACCAGGTCCATGCCAACCCCGCTGCCCAGGTCCACGCTCAGCGTGTCGCCTGGTTGATGGCCGGATTCCTCCCGTGCTGGCGACGGCCGTGATGGCTGTGGCGGCGGTGGTGGTTGTGGCGAGGGGGGCGGTGGTGGTGCTACAGCAGTCGCTGGTGTGGGCTGGTGGGCCGCCGGGCCGACCGCCTGCAACCGGGCCAGAAACGCGGTGCCGTCGGCCGGGCGGGCGCCGGGCTCAAACTCCAGTGCGGCGATCAGGAGGTCGTCCCAGGCCGGCCACAGGGCCGGATCAATCTTCGAGGGCGGCTTGGTGCCCGGATCGCGGCCGGTCAACAGCTTGAAGGCCAGCAGGCCCAGGGCATAGACGTCGCTGCGCGCGTCCGCATCCTGGCGGCGGCGCTGTTCAGGGCTCATGTACTCGTAGGTGCCCAACAGGGCCTGCTCGCTGGTACGCTCGGGCAGGTCGGTGCGCTGGTTGCCGATGCTCAGGCTCTGGCGGGCGGACAATTCCGCCCGGCTGCGCAACCACGCCTCGCCGGCCACCTTGACCAGCCCGAAATCGGAGACCTTGGCGTTCAGATCGGGCCCGATGCCGCCGTCCAGCAGGATGTTGCCGGGCTTGATGTCGCGGTGCACCACGCCCCGGCCGTGGGCATACGCCAGCCCAGACGCGACCTGCTGCAGGATGGTCAGGAGCACTTCCTGGGGGATCTTGCCGCCGTAGCTTTCGGCCAGGTCGCCCAGCGTAATCATGGATTTGCCTGCGGACGGATTAACGACCACCCCACGAGCAAGGCCCATGCGCAGCCAGTGCCGGCCTTGGTGTTCGCCAAACTCGTCCACCTTGACGATGTTCGGGTGGTCGAGGTTGGCCATGACCTCGGCCTCGCACTTGAAGCGTTCGAGGGCGCCGGCCTTGTTCATGAGTTCGCGGGACAGGAACTTCAGTGCATAGCGCCGGCGGAGAACTTCGTGTTCGACCTCGTACACCTCGCCCATACCGCCACGGCCGAGTAGACGAACCACGCGGTACTGGCCAACAGTGTCGCCGGGATTGAAGGCGTAGCCGGGCTGGGGCGCGGGGCCTGGGCCCATGGTCGGCGCGGCGTTGATGGTGTGTTCGTTCATGGTGGAAGATTATTTACCACAGAGGGCACGGGGGCACAGAGCAGATTTTCACTATCAAGGAAGAGCGGGTGTGGATGAGTCTTCTTCTTGTTCTTCGTGAGCTTCGTGGTGAAATCCCCGGGAACAACAGAGCAGATGTTTTAACCACGAAGTTCACGAAGGAAGAGTCAGGATATTGTTCCAGCACTGGCATGACCTACAGTTCGGTCAATAGAATCACCCGCAACTCATGGACACAGCGGAGGGCCTTGTCGTTGGTAACCAGAGTGGCGGCTGGCTCGCGCAGGGCCAGAGCGGCCTGGATCATGTCGGGCAGGGGGCGATTGTAATGGGCGCGCAGGGCGCCGGCCATAAGGCCGATCTCGGCGTCCACCGCGCGGGTGGACATGCCCGGCATGGTGGCGAGGGTGGTTCGGTAACGCTCGGCAATATCCAGTCGCCCCGTTTGCAGGGGTTTGACCAGCACTTCGGCCAGGGTGACGGGCGAAATGACACCCGTGAACGTGCCAGCGGCAGCCTCCCGGGCCAAGCGTTCACAGATGGGAGCGTAGCGTGGATGGTCTTCGAAGAGGTAAATCCAGACCATGGTGTCCAGCACCACGCCCTGGCGGCCCTTGAGCGCGGCCCAGGCTTTCATGGGCGCTGGCCCCAGGCGGCGCGAAGCTGTCGGATGTAGGCGGTGGCGTCAGTGCCATCGCGCAGTTCGCGGCCGATGCCGCGGGCGGCGCCGGCGGTCAGCGGGCGGATTACCAGGTGATCGCCACGCGCCTCGACCAGCACGCGCGCATGCGACTTCAAGCCCAGCTGCTCCCGTTCGCGCCGGGGAATCACCACCTGGTAGCGAGAGCCTATAGTTGCTGTCGTCATACGAACCTCCTGTTATTCATATAAGTCTATTCAGCATCATATAGTCTGGAGGTGGGCAGCGCAAGGGTGATTCCACGGAATGGCCTTGATGCCCAGGGGCATTTCATGATTGTGAGTAACAGACCGTGGTATAAGCGGATTGGATTCAATCAGGAACTCGGGAATCCAGGAAAATAGTCGATTTCCGCTGAAAATTCGCGGAACTTACAGTTTCTGTTCCTGATTTCCCGATTTCCTGATTCGTCTTATCTTCATGGAGTTCCCGCCATATAGAACAGTCTCATCGCGCGGTTTCCCATCGCGGCCCGACCCGGCGGGGTCAATCCAGCCCCTCAAGTAAGCCGCTACTCAATGCCGGCGCAGATCGCGTTGGCAGGCGGGTTGCCAACGTGTAAGCCTGGCTTGGGAATCTGGCCGGATTCCGCGGATGACGGTGGGGTGTCGGGCTGTCCGATCCCCGGCGCTCCTCCGCCCGGCGCCAGCAGGAAACCCTTGCGGCGATCCGCTTGCGCAATGTTGCGCCGCGGCCGTGAAGGTGCCAGCCACGGGCTCACGCCCGCGGCTACGCAAAATTGACCGCGCTGTGCGCGGTAACTTCCAGAATTCCAGATTGTAAAAAGGAAGAATGGTAAAAAAAGCCCTCAACGCACGACAAGCCGGAACCCGAGGCTGACGTACCGAGTGACGGGGTCGTAGAGGAACCGGTCCGCGGAACGGCAGTACCCCGCGCGGTCGTTCCAACTGCCGCCGCGCAGAACACGCTCTTCTCCTGAACCCGGCCCGGTTGGATCCGTCGCCGCGCCGGACGGATACTCTCCATACCAGTCCTGGCACCATTCCCACACGTTCCCGTGCATATCGTACAAGCCCCAGGCATTGGGCTGGAAACTACCGACGGGTGTGGTCCGCTCGCGATACTCTCCTTCCCGCCCTCCGCCATAGGGGTTGTTCCCATCAAAATTCGCCATGCTTGAGTCCAGACTGTCGCCATAATAAAATGGTGTGATCGTCCCGGCCCGGCAGGCATATTCCCATTCCGCCTCGGTCGGCAACCTCGCTGTCTTGCCGGCCAGTTCCCGCGGCAAACGGCCTTGCAGCTTGCGGCAAAACGCCTGCGCGTCATCCCAACTCACGTGCTCAACAGGGAAGTCCGCGCCTTTGAAATAAGAGGGATTTACCCCAATTATCCGCTCATACTGCCTCTGGGTTACCTCGTATTTGCCTATCCAATATCCACTTGAGATCGTCACCCGGTGCTGCGGGCCTTCATCATCCGAGCGGTCCTCTTCGCTCTCAGGACTGCCCATCATGAACTCTCCCGGTGGGATCCA
>CAZAYP010000133.1:0-9090 GCA_964489425.1 uncultured Verrucomicrobiota bacterium
GCGCCTCAGCGGCTCTGCGGGAGAATATTCTGGGGTGTCCGGAGCTCGTATGCTTGTTCTCATGCGGAAATGGTATGAGGCGTTTCCGCGTTTCCGAAAACTCGGTACCATAATTTAGTGTTTTGGTGTATATTGATAGCCTGAGTTTATTGTGTACTGATGCATATGTTACAGAGCCAATCGGTCCGACCCTGGGAGCGCAGCGTGAAGAACTTCAAGATTCGATACATGCCGGCGACGTTGATGGTCATCCTGTCTGTTGTGGCGGCGCAGGCCGGCCAAGTTACCGTGGGGTTCACGTTCACTCCGGACCAGGTTTCCATGCAAACGGTCCAAGGCATGCAGAAGCTGCATCTGGCGGATGGCGTGTTGCCGGCCGACCCCGCGGGCACCCCCTGGTTGCCGGCCCGCTACGTGAACGTGTTGATCCCGTCCGGCGCCAAGGTCTTGTCCGTGACCGCTCGCGCGCGGGAAAGCATCCTGCAACAAGGGATCAGCGTGTACCCGGCCCAGCCGGCGGCGCCGCCCAGCCGGCCGCGGCCGGCGTTTGTGCCGCCCCAGGTGGCGGCCTATGCGCTGAAGACGCGGATCCCCACGGCCTTTGCGGAGGGGACCGGCGCGCACACCATGCGCGGGTTCGATTACGTGTCCGTGCGGCTCAACCCGCTGCGGTACACCCCGGCGTTCAAACAGCTGTTCCTGGCCCACGCCATTGAAGTGACCGTCACCTATGCGGAGGCGCCGGCGCCGCGGGCCATGGCCGCGCGCAACAGCACGGAGTTCGCGGGCCTGGTCGACAGCCTGGTGGTCAATCCCGGCGCCGCGCGCACCGCCGGGTTCGCGCCGCGCCTGGTCCCGGCGCGGCAGGCGACGCTGGGCGCGGCCGATTATGTCATCATCACGCGGGCCTCGTTGACCAACGCGTTCAAGACCCTGGCCGCCCACCGGGCCAGCCGGTTTACCACCTCGATCCTGACCGTGGAAAGCATCACTAACGCCTATTCCGGCGCGGATGCCCAGGCGCGGATCCGCAGTTGCATCAGCAACCAGGTGGCCAGCTATGGCACGCTCTACGTGGTGCTGGGCGGCGACGACACTATCGTGCCGGTGCGCGACTGCTATGCCAACGCGGACGGCGAAATCGAAAACGGCATGCCCACGGATCTCTATTACTCCGGCCTGAACGGCAACTGGAATGCCGATGGCGATGCGATCTACGGCGAGACCAGCGACAACGTGGACATGGCCTGGGACGTGATCGTGGGCCGCATCCCGGTGCGCACCACGGCGCATGCCACCAACTACATCGGCAAACTGATCGCGTATGAAAATACGCGGCCGGCCAACTTGCAGAACAAAATGCTCCTCGGCGGCATGGTGGCCTGGGACACCTATACCGGCACGGCCCGCCCGTCGGATGACGTGGCCACCTATGACAGCCACCTGGGGTTCCGCGACGCGACCCATACCACGGTCAGCGACTCGGAGATGTGGGACCGCCGCCTGTACCGCGACGGCATCCGGCCGTACTGGACGCCCACCACCCTGAAAGTGTTCTGCGACACGCTCACTTCGTGGGACACGTCGGCCGGCGGCGACTATGCCCAGACGGCCACCAACGTGAAGAACAAGTTCAACCTGGGCTGGACCCACATGTTCTTCTCCGGCCACGGGTCGCCGGATGGCTGGGGGTTGGAATCGGGCAGCTTCTCCACCACCGAGGCGGCGGCCATGACCAACCTGATGCTGGTCGTCTATACTGACGCCTGCCTGACCGGTTACTTTGATCATGATAGCTGGTCCTACGATGGATCCGCCTACACCACGGAGCCGTGCCTGGGCGAGGCCTTGCTGCGCAACGCGCGCGGCGGGGCCCTGATTCACCTGGGCTGCAGCCGGTTCGGCTGGGGCGAACCGGACGCCACGCCGGCCAGCAACACCTCGGACGGCGGGCCCTCCACCCAGTATGGCTACCTGTTTTACAAGCGGCTGTACCAGAGCAACGACGTGACCGTGGGCAAGGCGTTCGCCATGCACAAGGCCGACAAGGCCTCGTCTTGCACCACGTACAACACGGACCGCTGGATCCAGTTTGGCCTGAACCTCCTCGGGGACCCGGCTTTTATTCCCGGCGCGACGGTCGCCGCAGCCACCGCCCCGACCGTGAGCATCAGCCCGGCCGGCGCAACCAAAAGCGTCACCATCAGCAACGCGCTGACCTTCGTGGTCACGGCCGCGGAACCGGATAGCGATACCATTTCGCTGCGGGCCACCAACGTGCCGTCCGGCGCCGTGTTTTCGCCGAACCCCAAGACCGGGTCGTCGCCTGTAACCAACACTTTTTCCTGGACCCCGACCGCCACGGGAACCTACACGGTCGCGTTCCTGGCCGGCGACAAGGACGGCACCAACCGCACCTCGGTGACCATCACGGTCAGCGCCATGTCCGGATCGCTCGCGCTCAACTCGTACCAGGTCAAGCAGTATAATTCAGCCTACTCGTACACGATCCCGGCCGGCGTCTCCGTGGACGGCGCCGGCTACGTGGTGATCGCGCGCAACGCCAGCAAATCGGCGTTCGAGTCCTACTGGGGCGTGGTGCTGGACGCCGGCGTGGCCTTTATCAACTCGAGCAACAAGATGCCGCAAATCAACGGCGCCGAGCAGTACGAGTTGCTGGACAACACCGGGGTGCTGATTGACGGCCTGACCCCGGCGGCGGTCAACCCGCTCAACCAGTCCGTGCGCCGTGTCCAGGCCGGGAACGATGCCACCTTGGCCGGCAGTTGGACCACCGGCGCCACCACCACGGCCACGCCGGGATCCGGCGCCACGGGCAACGGCTCCGCCGGCCTGGTCATCAACGAGTACGCGGACGCGGGTAACTACAACCTGGAGTTCATGGAGCTGTATTATGACGCCGGCAGTGGCGGCGGCGCCGTGCCCGCGCCCGCGGTGGCGATCACCAACCCGGCCACCGCATCGCTGGCCGTGGATAATGCCACGGCAACCTACACCCTGGCCGGTACCTGCAATGCCAGCACCGTGGGCTTGCTGGCCTGGACCAACAGCCTGACCGGCGCCAAGGGCACCGTCGCCGCGGGCGTCGCCTGGAGCATCAGCGGCGTGGCGCTCAACGTGGGCACCAACGCGATCACCGTGCGCGGCACCAACACGGCCGGCGTGGCCGCCTCGGCCGGCGTATCCATTGCCCGCGCCGCCGGCGTCCCCGCGTCCGCGTCCGTGACCGTCACCAACCCACCAACCGCCTTCCTGGCCGTGGACAACACGGTCAGCAACTACACCCTGGCCGGCACCTGCAACACCAACGCGATCGGGCACCTGGCCTGGACCAATACGCTGACCAAGCTCGGCGGCCGCGTGGCCGCGGCCACCGCTTGGACGCTGCCCATCGCCAGGCTGGACGTGGGTGATAACGCGATTACCCTGTCGGTTTCCAACAGCGTTGGCGCCGTGGCGTCCGCCAGCGTCACGATCGCGCGCGCGGAGGCCGGCCCCGTGGGCGGCGGCACGGAAACCTTTGCCAATTATTCGGGCACGTCCTCCTATGCCGATGGCACGTTCACGGGGCAGGACGGCTCGACCTGGACCTATGCCCGGTGCCGCGGGGATATGCAGATCAACGGATCCGCGCCCACGCTTGGCAAGGATCTGACCCCCATGGCCTATGTCCGCTCCGGCGTGATTGGCGGCGGCTGTGGCGCGCTGTCGTTCAAGTACCGGCGGTCCTTTACCTCGAGCATCACCTGTGATGTCTACGTGGCCAACACCCTGGTGACCACGCTGACGGGCGGGGACGGCACGACGCAGACGTACAACAACGCGGCGGTGAATATCGCGGGCGATTTCGTGATCGTCTTCACCAATCGCGCCAAGGGCGGCCAGGTCACCATCGATGACGTCACGTGGACGAGTTATGGCGCCAGCGTACCCGGCGCCCCCGCGGTGACGATCACGAACCCCGCGCTCGCCTCGATCGCGGTGGATAATGCCACGGCGACCTACACCCTGGCCGGCACGTGCAACTCCAATACCGTGGGCCTGCTGGCCTGGACCAACAGCCTGACCGGCGCCAAGGGCACGCTGGCCGCGGGCCTCACCTGGAGCCTCGGCGGCCTGGCGCTTAACGTGGGCACCAACGTGGTCACCGTGCGCGGCACCAACACGGCCGGCGCCGCGGACACGGCCAGCGTGACCATTGTCCGCGCGGCCGCCAGCGGCGGCGGGGGCGGCGGCGGCACCGAGACGTTCGCCAATTACCCGGAAACCAGCACGACCTACAACAACAACACGTTCCTGGGCCAGGACGGGTCCACGTGGGCCTACGTCCAGTGTTCCGGCGACCAGCCGATCAACGGCCGTTCGGCCAAGCTGGGCAAGGACCGCACGCCCCAGGCCTATGTGCGCTCCGGCGCGATCACCGGCGGGTGCGGGTCGCTCTCGTTCAAGTACCGCAAGCCCAATGTCACCACGCTCAACTGCGACGTGTACGTCAACAACACCCTGGTCACTACCATCACCGGCGGGGACGGGACCACCCAGACGTACCAGAACGCGGCGGTCAGCGTGTCCGGTGATTTCGCGCTCGTGTTCTCCAACAAGTCCGGCGGCGGGCAGATCGTCATCGATGACATCACCTGGACCGGGTACAGCGGCGGCAGCCGCGGTCCCCTGGGCGGCGGGCTGGCCGCGGAGCTCTTTTTCTCGGAATACATCGAAGGCACCAGCGACAACAAGTACCTTGAAATCTACAATGGCACGGGCGCGGAGGTGGACCTGGCCAACTATACGATCCTCACCTTTGTCAACGGATCCCCCACCATGACCTATTCGCGGGCGCTGAGCGGCACGCTGGCCGACCACACGGCCTATGTCATCGAGAACAGCCTGGAAGCGCTGGGCGTGGCCGCCGACCTGTCCACCACCGCGAAAATCATGACGTTCAACGGCAACGATGCCATCGTGCTGAGCAACATGTCCACCCATGCCTATTGCGACATCATTGGCCGCATCGGGGAAGATCCCGGCGCCGGCGGATGGACCGCGGATGCCATGGCCACGGTGAACCAGACCCTGGTGCGGGATGCGTTGGTCGCCGGCGGGATCACGGCCAACCCGGCCGGCGGGTTCCCGTCGCTGGCCACGGAATGGGAAGCCTATCCTTCCAACACCATCAGCTACCTGGGGTCCCATACGTTCAGCGGCGGCAGTTCCTCCGCGCTGGCAATTACGGACCCGTCCGCCGCCCTGCTGACCGTGGAGAACGAGCGGACGGTGTACACCCTGGTGGGCACCTGCGATTCCAACGTGGTGGGCGAGCTGGTTTGGACCAATACCCTGACCCATGCCGCCGGCACGTGCCTCGCCGCGGCGCCGTGGTCGGTCGGCGCCATCGGCCTCGAGGTCGGGCCCAATATCATCATCGTCCGCGGCACCAACGCCGCGGGCGCGGCGTATTCGGCCGCCGTCACCATCACCCGCCAGGCCAGCGGCGTGGCGGTTGGCATCATTCAATACCAGGGCTTCGAGGGCGCGGCGGCGGATACCTGGGGCTATGGCTGTGCCGCCGGCAGCGGCAACATCACGGCCACCCAGGAACGGGCGATGTCGGACCAGGCATCCATCCAAATCACCGGATCCAACAGCAACAATGCCGATCCCTGCATCACGTTCGACAATGTGAGCCTGGCCGGCTGGTGCGATGTGCGGCTGAGCGTGGCGTTCAGCGCCGCAGGCCCGGATACGGACGATGACCTGTACCTCGACGTGTCCTACGACAACGGCGCCAGTTGGACCAGCGTGGTCAAGCTGGTGGACGGATTCGGCAACGCCAACGTGGCGTTCGGCGGCACCAGCCTGCAGCGGCCGGCCACGGTATCGGAAAATCCATGGACCCTGCTCATCCCGGCCGGCATCAGCCAGGTGGCGGCGCGCCTCCGCCTGGATGAAAACGCCGCCGGCGACAACACCACCGATTCCTACTACATCGATGACGTCAAGCTGGCCGGCGCGCGCGACTCGGATGACGATGGCATGCCCGACACCTGGGAAGCCGACACCGGCCTCGATCCGGACAGCAACCTGGGCGTTGATGGCACCAGCGGGGACCACGACGGGGACGGTGTTGACAACCATGCCGAATATGTGGCCGGCACCCAGCCGACCAACCCCGATTCGCTGTTCTGCGTCGATGCGCTGGTTACGCCGGATTCCGCGGCAAACAACATCACGATCAACGCGGTCGGCGGCCGGGTGTATACCTTGCTGTACACCACCAACCTGTTTGCGCCTGACTGGACCGTGCTGCGGTGCGTGACCAATGCCACGGATGGCGTGTTGATTTTGGATGGCGATCCCGACTTGGGGCCCGGCGTGTATTACCGCGTCAAGGTTTCGCTGGAGCCGTGAGCGTCGGCTTTCACCGGCCGGGCAACCCTTGGTTGGGTTCAGGTCATAAACGTCTGGAGATTCTCCATGGTTAAACAGATCATCAAGCGCGACGGCCGGCACGTGGCCTTTCAGCCGGCCAAGGTGGCCGAGGCCATCCTGCTGGCGGTCAACGCGGCCGGCGGCGAGGGCTTCGAGCGCGTGGCGGAGTTGACAGATGCGGTCATGACCGACCTCGAGCAGCAGCAGGCCGCCGACACGCTATCCATCGAAACCGTGGAAGAAACCGTCGAGTACATCCTGTTCCGGCACAAGCTGTGCAAGGCCGCCCGGGCCTACGTGCTGCACCGGTTCAAGAAGGAGCAGATCCGCGAAGAAAAAGACGAGCTCATGGCCATTGTCCGGGAAATCCTCGTGGAGACCAAGCGCGAAAATGCCAACGTCGGCAATTCGCCGGCCGCCAAAATGCTGCAGATTGCCGCCACCGCCAGCCGGCTGTATTATGTCAACAACCTGATCCCCCGGGAGTTCGTGTTGGCCCATCAGTGGGGCGAGATTCACATTCACGATCTTGACTATTACGGCAAGACCCTCAATTGCCTGCAGATCGATTTGTCCAAGCTGCTCCGCGACGGATTCAATCCCGGCTACGGATTTATCCGGCCTGCCCAGCGGGTGAGCTCGGCGGCATCGCTGGCCGCATCCATCATCCAGAGCAACCAGAACGATATGTACGGTGGCCAGAGTTTCCCGCATTTCGATCGGAGCATGGCCGCGGTTATGCAGCGCCAGAAACCGCTGGCGACCGAGGCCGAGACCTTCCAAGCCATGGAATCCTTTGTCTTCACCTTGAACACGCTGCACAGCCGGGCGGGCGGCAATGTGCCATTCAGCTGCATCAATATCGGCACCGACATCTCGCCCGAGGGGCGCCTGGTCACCCGCGCGGTGCTGGAAACGTTTGGCCGCGGCCTGGGCCGCGGGGAGACCGCGTTGTTCCCCAATATCGTGTTCCGCCTCAAGAAAGGCGTCAATTTCGATCCCACGGATCCCAATTACGACTTGTTCCAACTGGCGCTGCGCACGGCGGCCCGCCGCATGAATCCGACCTTCAGCTTCATGGACGCCAGTTTCAACCGGTCCTACGGCGACGAAGTGGCCTACATGGGATGCCGCTCGCGGGTGATCGGTAACCGCAACGGCGCGGAGGTGTCCGCGGGGCGCGGCAACATTGCCCCGGTGACCATCAACCTCCCGCGCATCGCGCTGAAAACCCGGCGCGCACCTGAGTTCTTCAGCGAACTGGATCGCGTGCTCGCGCTGTGCGAGAAGCAGTTGCTGCACCGTTACCATGTCCTGAGCCGGATCAAGGTGCGTGACCTGCCGTTCTTGATGATGCAGCAGCTGTATCTGGGGTCGGAAACGCTGCAGCCGGACGATGACATCGGCCCCGCCATTCAGCACGGCACCCTCGCCATCGGGTTCATCGGCCTGGCCGAAACCCTGGTGGCCTTGACCGGCCGCCACCACGGCGCCGATGATGCGGCCTGGAAGCTGGGGTTCGAGATCGTGTCCCGCCTGCGCGAGGCCACGGATCGGTTTGCGGAACGCCATCGGCTCAATTTCACGGCCTATGCCACGCCGGCCGAGGGCGTCAGCGGACGGTTTCCGGCCCTGGATCGGCAGGATTACGGCCTGGTGGAAGGCGTCACGGACAAGGAGTATTACACCAACTCGTTCCACGTTCCCGTGGCCCATGCGATCAGCGCTTTTGACAAGATTGATCGCGAGGCGCCCTTTCACCGTCTGTGTTCGGCGGGCCACATCACGTACGTGGAGCTTGAGGCGCCGCCGGTCCACAATACGGCGGCCTTGGAAAAAATACTCCGCCACATGGGCGCGGCGGATATCGGGTACGCCGGGATCAATTTTCCGCTCGATGAATGCCCCGCCTGCGGTTTTGGCGGGGAGATCAAAGGCGCCTGCCCCCAGTGCGGCCACGACCAGGTGCGCCGCATCCGCCGCATCACGGGGTACTTGTCGACCGTGGATCGGTTCAGCAAGGCCAAGCAGGCGGAACTTTCACAGCGCGTCAAGCATTCCCTATGCGCCTGAAAATTGCCGGGCTGAACCGGGAAAGCCTGCTGGACGGGCCGGGCATCCGCTACGTCATCTTCACCCAGGGATGCGACCGGCATTGCCCCGGGTGCCACAATCCCGTGGCGCATGATCCGGCGGGCGGCGAATGGATCGAGTGCGCTGACCTGGTCGCGGACATCCGGGCCGCGCGCCACCTGGACGGCGTCACGTTCAGCGGCGGCGAGCCATTCCTGCAGGCGGCGGCTGGCGCGGATATAGCGGAACAGGCCAGGTCGTTCGGGTTGCATATCCTGAGCTATACCGGGTTTACGCTCGAAGAGCTGATCGTGGTGCGGGATCCAGCCCAACAGCGATTCCTGGGCTTGATCGACACGCTGGTGGACGGGCCCTATATCGAGGCGGAGCGCGACCTGCGCCTGCCGTTCCGCGGCTCGCGTAACCAGCGGATCCTGGATGTGGTCGCCAGTTTGAAAGCGGGGATCCCGGTTCCGGACGACCCGGAGGCCCGCCACCTGATGAAAAGTGATCGCGCCGATGGAGGGCGCCGCTCTGTCGGCGCCGATAATGGACAATCATTCTGCA
>CAZAYP010000134.1:0-8951 GCA_964489425.1 uncultured Verrucomicrobiota bacterium
ACAACTGCACGCTCACCGGCAATTCGGCTTACGGCGGCGGCGGCTCGGAAGGCGGGACGCTCTACAACTGCACGCTCACCGGCAATTCGGCCTCCTACGGCGGCGGCGCACATGGCGGCACGCTCTACAACTGCACGCTCACCGGCAATTCGGCAATCGGCGGCGGCGGCTCGGAAGGCGGGACGCTCTACAACTGCACGCTCACCGGCAATTCGGCCTCCTACGGCGGCGGCGCACATGGCGGCACGCTGCTCTACAACTGCACGCTCACCGGCAATTCGGCTCGCTACGGTGGCGGCTCGTATGGCGACACGCTCTACAACTGCATAGTGTATTACAACACGGCGATGGACAGGCCGAATTTCTCTGGATCCACCTTCAACTATAGTTGCACAACCCCTGCGCCAGGCGGCCCGGGTAATATAACCGACGAGCCGCGAATGGCGAGCGCCTCGCATGTGGCCTTGGACTCGCCCTGTATCGGCGCGGGTAGCAGAGCTTTTGCGTCGGGAACCGACATAGACGGAGAGACTTGGAGCAATCCGCCTTCGATGGGCTGCGACGAAATACATCTCGGTTCAATCACCGGCGCGCTGAGCGTCAACGCGTGGGCCGCTTATACAAACGTCGCAGTGGGCTTCCCGGTTCAGTTTCGGGCGGACATTACCGGGAGGACCACGGGCAGCTCCTGGCAATGGGACGATGGCGCAAGCACCAGCAATCAGCCATACACTATCCACGCATTCCCATCGCCCGGGGTGCATACAGTGGTTCTCATGGCCTACAACGAAGATTATCCCTTGGGGGTGGCGGCCACGATAACGGTGCAAGCGGTAGCGCAACTGCTACACTATGTGCAGATCAGTAACGCAACGCCCGTCTACCCGTACACGACATGGGCCACTGCAGCAAAAAATATCCAGGAGGCCGTGGATGCGGCCACGCAAGTCGGCGCCCTAGTGCTGGTAAGCAATGGCGTTTATGCGACCGGCGGCCGCTTGGTTTACGGGACCATGACCAACCGCGTGGCTATTGACAGGCCAATCACGGTGCGCAGTATCAACGGCCCTGCGGTGACGCTTATTAAAGGCGCGCGTGATCCGGGCACGACTAACGGTGACGCGGCTCTGCGTTGCGTCTATGTTGGGACGAATGCTCTATTAGTGGGCTTCACATTAACCAATGGCGCAACCCGGACGAGTGGCGGTGATAACCAAATGGGCGGCGGCGCGGCTTGGTGCGAGATATCTGGGACTTTGAGCAACTGCATGCTCACCGACAATTCGGCTCGCTACGGTGGCGGCTCGGAAGGCGGGACGCTCTACAACTGCACGCTCACCGGCAATTCGGCCCAGTATGGCGGCGGCGCATGTGAGAGCAGGCTGAACAACTGCACAATCATCGGCAATTCGGCCCATTATGGCGGCGGCGGCGCACATGACGGCACGCTCTACAACTGCACGCTCACCGGCAATTCGGCCTCCTACGGCGGCGGCGCACATGGCGGCACGCTCTACAACTGCTGGATCACGGGAAACAAGGCGAATTATTATGGTGGCGGAACATACCAGAGCGCATTGGAAAATTGCAGCCTGATGGACAACGCGGCCACAAATTCCGGCGGCGGGGTGTATGAGAGCATATTGCGGAATTGCGTCGTGTATTTCAACCAGTCCCTATCAGGCAATAACTATACTGGGGGATCGTTAATTAACTGCTGCACGATCCCGTTGCCAGCCGGGGGAGGCAACATCACCAATGCGCCGCTGACCGCCAGCATCAGCAATCCCCGTCTGCTTCCTGGATCGCCTTGCATAAACACCGGAACCAATGATTCGTGGATGGCCGACGCCACAGACTGGCTGGGGCGCCCGCGCATCAACCAAAGCATCGTGGACATTGGCGCTTGCGAGTACTACGACGGGGTGCAGACCGGCACGTTGTGGGTAGCGGCTATGGCCAACTGGTGGTATGTGACGCCGGGGTTTGCCGTTCAATTTACGGCGGATATTCAAGGCGAGTGCCTGGGATTTGACTGGCAGTGGGGCGATGGCCAGACCTTGGCGGATGTCCCGCAAACCACGCACGCGTTTGCGACGCCAGGGATCTATGAAGTGGTCTTGTGCGCCTCGAATCTGACCATGACCGTGGCCGCGACCGTGAGCGTTCAGGTAGCAGCCCAGCCCGCTCATTATGTCAGTCTTTCCGGCGCGCACGTTGCGCCCTTTGCCAGTTGGGTAAATGCCGCGACCACCATCCAGGCCGCCGTGGATGTCGCGGTGCCGGGCGCAGTTATCATTGTCTCCAATGGCGTGTATGCCACAGGCGGAGTATCCGGCTATCCGGCGGGATCTTCGCTGAACAATCGCGTGGCAATGTACAAACCAGTGACAGTGGTCAGCGTTAATGGACAGGCCGAAACGATAATCAACGGCACTAGTTCCCGCTGTGTTTATGCGGGCGCCGGGGCTGCGCTGGTTGGGTTTACTCTGACCAATGGCGCGGCGGATTTAGGCGGCGGGCTATACTGCGATAATCTCAACGCATCCATTTCTAACTGTCTTATCTCCGGCAACTTGGCCTCCCGTGGCGGCGGTGCGTATGGCGGCACTATTTTCAACTGCACACTCGCCGGCAACGCGGCTTGGTCTTACGGGGGCGGGGCCTATGGCAGCATGCTGCGAAACTGCTGGATCACGGGAAATAAGGCGAATAATTCGGGTGGCGGAACATACCTTGGTGCATTAGAAAATTGCAGCCTTATGGACAATGCGGCCACAAATTCCGGCGGCGGGGTGTATGAGAGCATATTGCGGAATTGCGTCGTGTATTTCAACCAGTCCCTATCAGGCAATAACTATACTGGGGGATCGTTAATTAACTGCTGCACGATCCCGTTGCCAGCCGGGGGAGGCAACATCACCAATGCGCCGCTGACCGCCAGCATCAGCAATCCCCGTCTGCTTCCTGGATCGCCTTGCATAAACACCGGAACCAATGATTCGTGGATGGCCGACGCCACAGACTGGCTGGGTCGCCCGCGCATCAACCAAAGCATCGTGGACATTGGCGCTTGTGAGTATTATGACGGAGTTCAGACTGGGGCATTGTGGGTAGCGGCTATGGCCAACTGGCAGTATGTGCCGCCCGGGTTTGTGGTGCAATTCACCGCAGATGTCCAGGGCGAATGCCTGGGATTCATCTGGGAATGGGGCGATGGCCAAATCTTGGCGAATGTGCCGCAAACCACGCACGCGTTTGCCGCGCCGGGAACCTATGCGGTGATCCTGCGCGCGTCCAACCTGACTATGACCGCGGCTGCGACCGTGACCGTGCAAGTGGCCAGCCAGCCGATTCATTTTGTCAGCCTTGCGGGTGCGCACAAGATCCCCTTTTCAACTTGGGCCAATGCCGCGACCACGATCCAGGCCGCCGTGGATGCCGCCGCGGCCGGATCCGTGATCATGGTCTCGAACGGCACGTATGCGACGGGCGGTTCGGCGGCTTCTCCGTATTCTTGCCAGGTCGCCATTTATAAGCCGGTATCCGTAATCAGCGTGAGTGGACCGGCCACCACAATCATAGATGGCAATGGCTCCCGCTGTGTTTACGCGGCCGACGGGGCTGAACTCAGTGGGTTTACTCTGACCAACGGCGTGGCGAGCTATGGCGGTGGCGGTGGCCTGTATTGCGAAAGCACCAACGCAACGATATCCAACTGCGTCATATCCGGCAACACGGCCAACGATGGCGGCGGGGCGTGTCAGGGCACGCTGTATAACTGCCGGCTTGTCGGCAACACGGCCTATGACACGGGCGGCGGGGCGGAAGCAAGCCTGCTGTGGAATTGCCTGATTTCCGCCAATACGGCGATTTATGGCGGCGGCGCTTATGGCAGCACCCTCTACAACTGCACGCTCGCCGACAATACCGGCGGCGCGGGCTCTCACGACGGCAGTTTTGGCGGCGGAGCAAGAGAGTGTACTCTAACCAGCTGCACGCTCAGCGGCAACGCGAATGGGGGGGCACGTGATTGCACGTTATACGATTGCACGCTGACGGCCAATTCGGCGTCGGCCGGCGGCGGGGCGCGGGATTGTACGCTAGTCCGTTGCACCCTGTCCCGGAATTCGGCCACCGCGGCGGGCGGCGGCGCCTATGGGGGGACGCTGGATAACTGCACCCTGGCCCGGAACGGGGCCGCCACCTATGGCGGTGGCGCGGCGGGCGGAACGCTACGGAATTGCTTGCTAACCGGCAATTCGGCGTTTGGTGGCGGCGGCGCCTATCAAAGTACCATGGAGTGCTGCACCCTGAGCGGCAATGCGACGTTTTGGGAAGGCGGCGGGGCGTACTGGTGCACCCTGCAAAATTGTATTTCGTACAATAACAGCGCGTCGGATTACGCCAATTATTCCGGCGGCTCCGTCAGCTTCACCTGCACCACCCCGGATCCGGGCGGGCCGGGCAATATCACCAACGATCCGCGCTGGGTGAACGCAGCGGCGGGTAACTACCGGTTGCAATCGAATTCCCCCTGCATCAACGCGGGCACCAATCAGCCCTGGATGGCGGGCGCGAAAGACCTGGATGGTCGCGCCCGCATTCTGGGCGGCATCGTGGACATGGGCGCCTATGAGTATCCGTTGGGCGGTTCCAGCATTCCCACCGATTGGCTGGCGCAATACAACCTGCCGACGGATGGCTCAGTGGATTTTATCGACAGTGACGGCGACGGCTTCAACAACTGGCAGGAGTGGCGCTGCGACACTGTGCCGACGAGTCTGGCGTCGTACTTGCGATTCGACGCAGTGCCAACACCGGTTAGCGCGGCAGGGATGGTCATTCGCTGGGCCAGCGCCACCAGTCGGACCTACGCGGTGGACCGGAGCACCAACCTGATTGCCCAACCAGTTTTCATCAATCTGGCCACCAATCTGGCCGGCCAGTTGGGCGCCACCAGTTATACCGACACCACGGCCGTAAGCCGCGGGCCGTATATTTACAAAGTGGGGGTGGAATAGGCCGGTGTGCCGGATGCTACTGGCAACCCGCTGAACAGCCGCCAGCGGGACGCGGTCCGCGCTCATTTGCCTGCCTGTGCTCGGTGTTTCCGACTGATGCTGGTGCTCATGGTCCAGCCGTGCGGGCCAGGCGGAATCCAATGAAGTTGTGGGCGTTGCCCGGACGGGAACTGAGTCGCAGCGCCACCCGACAGGTTCCGGCGTGGCCGTACCAGCTACCACCGCGCAATGCTCGGGCGGATCCGGAAACTGGGCCATGCGGATTCGTCGCCGGAGAGGTGCGGTAATAAGTGTTATCATACCAATCCCAGCACCATTCCCAGACATTGCCCGCCATGTCCCGCAACCCATAATCGTTAGCTGCAAAACAGCCGACCGGACTGGTGTAGGGAAAAATCCCATCTTGGTATGCCGGGTGATAACCATGGCGCGGACCCGTATCATAGGGAAAGGTATCCGCGGCGGCATAGTAATTAGCCCGCGCTTGCTGGATGGTGTCGGCCGCGCTCCACGGAAAACGATGGTCCGCCACCCCGCCCCGGGCCGCCTTCTCCCACTCCGCCTCGGTTGGCAGGCGATAGCCGGTTGCCGCCCAGTTGCAATCCGGCACGCCTTGGCCGGTCCGATACAAGCTCCCGCCCACAGTGTAGCACGGGGTTAATCCTTCTTTCTCGCTTCGCGCATTGCACCACTTCACGATATCATACCAACCCACCGTTTGCACCGGGTGTTGCGGCCCCTTGCCGGCACCAGCGTGGTCAAAGCTGTAATCATTGGTTATCGCCCAGGCGGACACCTCGTTCCACAGGGACCAGGTAACCTCGGATGAGCCCATGAAAAAAGCGCTCACCCACACCGAATGCTGGGGCAACTCGTCGGCATAACCTTCACTCGCCGGGAACACGTTGGTGGCGTTGCCGATCACCGAGGTCCCGGCGGGGATCAAAACCAGTTCTTCCTCCGGCGGCGCGAGATCAAGCAGCAGCATGAGGACACCCGGCGAGGCCTTGTTGGTGACGTTCGACGGTTCCTCCAGGCCATTCTTGTACACCTTGCGCGGGATGGCTTGCATCCGCGGCGCCAGCGCCCCCGTCGAGACTGCGGTGTTCCTTGCGGCGGCGATTTCGCGCTGTGCAACCGAATCCATCGGCAAGTTGGTCACGGAAAGAGGATCGTTGGCCATGGTGTTGGCCTCGAGTTCCGCCAGGTTGCTCATCCGGTCGCCGTCCTTATCCGCCGCAGCGTCCTGGATCCCATTATTCAGGCCATTGATCGTTTCGTAATAATCGTACACGCCATCCAAGTCCATATCCATGTCGGCCTGGGCGAGCCAGTTCACACCAAAGCGCACGAACCTCAGGCTTTCGTAGAAGTAAGCGCCCGTTTCGAAAAGTAATCCGATGGTACCATCGCGCAAGATGGTCATGCAGGAGTAGCTGGCCGGGAGCGCATCAATCTGGCGCGCGACGGGCCAGGTCTGCCCCTCGTCCTCGCTCATGCGCACGGTCATCTTCTCGCGCCATTCCGCCGAGGCGGGGTTGGCGAACAGCAGGCGGTCACGGGCATGGCCGTCCATCGTCGACGTAAAACGAATGAAGCTGGCCTGGCAGATTGGGTCGGGCAAGGCATAACCTAGGCTGGACCAGTTGCCGTCGCCTAGCGATGTGCCCCGCGTGTAGGTAGACCAGGCGCGCTGGCCGACGAAGGCCCAATTGCGGATCGACAGCATGAGTTGGCCGCTGTTCAACTCTACGATTTGCGCCTCATTGCATGGCGGCGGGTAGGTGTTGGCCGGCGGACTGATGCGCCACGTCGCACCGTGATCGAGGCTGTAGATGAAGCAGGAATGCGGATGGTAGTTATCGTCCCCGCCGCACTGCGGCGCGCTGTCATACTGTGAGGGGAAGACCAGCGTCCCATCCCGCAACTGGATGCCATTGCCCGGACCCTGCAAAACCGCGCCCCAGTTGCGGTTCACCTTGACCTGGGCCGTGATGTTGATGGGCGGCGACCAGGTCAGCCCATCGTCGTCGCTGCGTGTGAGCAGATACTGGCCGGTTTGGTCGGGTGACAGGCCGGGTCCGGATTCCCAAACGCCGCCGTAAGGCCCGTGGGCCCAAAGGGCCGCCACCCAGATCGTGCCGGTTTCCCGGTCCACGAGCACACAGGGATCGCCCACTCCGTTGCCATACGGATCGCTGTGCTGGTCCAAATCCATGACCGTTAGCATGGTGCCCCAGGTGTTGCCATAGTCGGTGCTGCGCATGCAGCCGATGTCAATATTGGCGGGCAAATCATTCACACTGTCCCAACGAATATCAAATACAGCGATGATCGTGCCGTTAACCGTAGTAGCCAGACCGGGAATTCGGTAGGTATCGACCCCGTCGTCGCCGCGTTTACGGAGGGCGGCCACGAAACAGGCGTTGCCGAGGGTGAGCGCCTCGTCCGGTGCGGCAACACGCGGGCTTTTCCGCCCGCCACAGTTCCCGGTGACGGTCACGCCGAGCACCTCGGCATCGATCTGATGGCCCCAAGGCGCCCAACGCTGCGGCTCGACGGCGACCCTAAAATGGTTCACACCCTCAACCAGGGATTGGTAGCCGGTCATGGAAATGATTCCAGTCATCGGGCCGGTATGGTTGGCAAAAAGATGCTGCGTAGAGAATTCGTCCGCCGTACCGGTGGCAAAAACTTTGATCGCCTTGATTTCGCCGGGGTCTGTCGTTCCGGCCAGGGTCAAAGAGATTTCCGTCACGGCGATGGGATTCGTCTGGCCCTGGGTTGTGACCTGCAAGGACAACAGCTCATGCAAACCGAAATTGGGCACAGCGCGCGCCGACTGGCTGACCGAGCAGGAAACATACGTCATGGAGGCTTGTTGCGGGGGCCCCGCTTGATCCGCCAATTGGTTTGTATTGGCCGTCTCCTCCGATGCTGTCATCCTTCGTTCATACACCATCGTTTCCCTGCTGGTCCGTGCGGGCCCGGGGCCGGCATCAATGTGCTTAACGG
Source organism: uncultured Verrucomicrobiota bacterium (assembly GCA_964489425.1). Lineage (GTDB taxonomy): Bacteria > Verrucomicrobiota > Kiritimatiellia > RZYC01 > CAZAYP01 > CAZAYP01. The sequence goes on from CAZAYP010000134.1 coordinate 8,040, forward strand.
CGATCCGGCTAACGGGTTGGTGTGAGGCATGGGCCGTGAAGGCACCGCGGTTCCTGCAGGGAAGTGCTTGAAGGGCCATCGTGCCGCTTGTGCGTCGGTTGCTGCTCCGCAAAACCGCGTCTCCTTTTAATTGAGAACGTTCCAAAGGCAGAATAGGCGGCATAGCCTGAACCCAGAACAGGATCCCGAACATATTGGCCATCCATAAGATAGCCAACTTTAAGGAGCAATCATATAAACTCATGCGCCATCTGCCGTTTCAACCCATCGGGCAACCACTCAGTCCGCCCTCGCAATGAGGCCGCCAGTAATTGAAGCGTAGCCCGACCTGAAATTAAACGCAACAGGAGAATTGGGCCTGAGTTTTTGAGATGGGTTGCGGCGGTTTGCTTGCGCCGAATGGATGCGGTTACGGGGTTTTCCGCGACCGTGCGTATATTGTCATGGAGGACGTTGGCCAGCGCGGTGCGGCTGATGAAATTGGAAGGCAACAGTCCGCTGGGCGTGGCCGAGGGCGCTGACCCGGCCCTGGCCCAGGACCAGGCCGAGTTGCTGCGCTACGCCTATGACCGGATCGTCAACTTCAAGCAGGCCACGTATTTCCTGGCCGGCGCCCTGTTCCGGGGGTTCGCCCACGTGGAGAAGGTCTATACCGGCTACGGCAACCTGGTATCCCGGCTGGAACCTATCGAGCAGTGGTACTGGATTCGCAAAGACCGGTACGGTGACTGGCGATTCAATCCCGAAAACCGGTCGCACGAGCCGCACGGCGAGGCCGTGAACCGCGCTGACCTGTGCGCTATTCATGACGAAAACCGGCCTTGTCCGTACTGAAAATCGGTCCCTGTGTACCCAATTTCAGACATCCTGATCTCGACGATCACCTGCAGAGGACGGGCGCCGTGGCAAGGA
>CAZAYP010000135.1:0-8648 GCA_964489425.1 uncultured Verrucomicrobiota bacterium
CCCTTGAGCATGTCGCTCAGGGATTTGAGGGGGCGGTTGCCGGCGCCGGTGACCGGGCGGCCGTGCCGGCCGTTGTCAAAGAGGGCGTCCACGGCTTCCTGCAGCATGCGCTTCTCGTTGCGGATGATCACGTCCGGGGTTTTCAGTTGCAGCAGGTTCTTGAGGCGGTTGTTGCGGTTGATCACGCGCCGGTACAGGTCGTTGAGGTCGGACGTGGCGAAGCGGCCGCCCTCGAGGGGCACCAGCGGGCGCAGGTCGGGCGGGATCACCGGCAGGACCTCGAGGATCATCCATTCCGGGCGGGCCTTGCTCGTGCGCAGGCCCTCGAAGATCTTCATGCGCTTGGAAATTTTCTTGCGGGTCTGCTTGCTGCGCGTGCTGTCCATCTGCACTTCGAGCTCTTTGAGCACGTCGTCGAGGACGAGCTTCTTCATCAGGTCGCGGATGCCTTCGGCGCCCATCTTGGCCACGAACGCGTCCTCGCCGTACTTCTCCTGGGCCTCGCGGTACTCCAGCTCGCTGAGCAGCTGCTTTTCCTGCAAGGGGGTCTGCCCCGGCTCCACGACGATGTAATCCTCGTAATACAGCACCCGCTCCAGGGAGCGGGTCATGATGTCGAGGACCAACCCCATGCGGCTGGGCGTGCACTTGAAGAACCAGATATGCGACACCGGCACGGCCAGCTCGATGTGCCCCATGCGCTCGCGGCGCACGCGCGCCTGGGTCACTTCCACGCCGCAGCGGTCGCACACCACGTTCTTGTGCTTGATGCGCTTGTATTTTCCGCAACTGCATTCCCAGTCCTTGGTCGGGCCGAAGATGCGCTCGCAGAACAGGCCGCCCTTCTCGGGCTTGAAGGTGCGGTAATTGATCGTTTCCGGGTTCTTGACCTCGCCCTTGCTCCACTGGCGCACCGTGTCCGGGGACGCCAGGGCAATGCTCACGGAGCTGAAGGCGGCCTTGGGCTGGTATCCCAGCACATCGGCGGCCACGCTGCTGTCTACAATGTTGCTCACGATATGGTCTCCCGAAGCGCGCGCGCTCCGTACTAGTCCAGCTTGTCCTTGTTGACCCGGATATCGAGCCCCAGGCTCTGCATTTCCTTGATCAACACGTTGAAGGATTCCGGCATTCCGCATTCGAGGGTGTTTTCGCCCTTGACGATGGACTCGTAAATCTTGGTCCGGCCCTGCAGGTCATCGCTCTTGACCGTGAGCAGCTCCTGCAGCGCGTACGCGCAGCCGTAGGCTTCCATGGCCCAGACTTCCATCTCGCCGAAGCGCTGCCCGCCGTACTGGGCCTTGCCGCCCAGCGGCTGCTGGGTCACCAGGGAGTACGGGCCGACGGCGCGGGCGTGGATCTTGTCGCTGACCAGGTGGTGGAGCTTGAGCATGTACATGCGGCCCACCACCACCTTCTGGTCAAAGGCATCGCCGGTGCGGCCATCGTACAAGGCCGTCTTGCCGGTCTCCGGCAGGCCGGCGTCCTTGAGCATGCCAAACACCGCCGGCTCGCTGATGCCGTCGAAGACCGGCGTGGTGGCGAGGATGCCGAGCTTCTCGCACGCCCAGCCCAGGTGCGTCTCGAGGACCTGCCCCACGTTCATGCGGGACGGCACGCCCAGCGGGTTGAGCACAATTTCCACGGGCGTCCCGTCCGGCAGGAACGGCATGTCTTCCTCGGGCACGATCTTGGCGATCACGCCCTTGTTGCCATGCCGGCCGGCCATCTTGTCGCCCACGGACAATTTCTTCTTGCTGGCGATGAACACCTTGACCTGCTTGATGACGCCGGTGTCGACGTCGTCGCCGCTGTCCAGGCGGTCCATCTCGCGCTCCTGCTCCATCTCGAGCTCGGCGAACTTGTTGGTGTACTCGTTGATGATGCCCTGGATCTTGATCTGGATCGGGCTGGGATCAATCTCGATGTGGTCGAGCGCCGCCGCCAGCTTGCGCAGCAGCGTCTTGGTGATCTTGCGGTTGGCCGGAATGATGATCTCGCCGGTCTCCACGTTCACGGCGTCCAGCGGAATCTTTTCGCCGAGGAGGATGTTGCTGAGCGACTCGGTCAAATCCTCGGTCAGCTGCTGGATCTTGTTCTTGTGGCTTTCCTGGATATCCTTGGTCTGCTTGCGGCGCTCGGTGGACGTGAGCTTGGTCCGCTGCACCGGGTTGCGCGCCAGCATCTTGACGTCCATGACGATCCCCGCGGTGCCGCTGGGGACGGTGAGCGAGGTGTCGCGCACGTCCGCGGCTTTCTCGCCGAAGATCGCCCGCAGCAACCGCTCTTCCGGGGCCAGCTCGGTCTCGCTCTTGGGGGTGATCTTGCCCACCAGGATGTCGACGGGCTTCACCTCGGCGCCCACCCGGACCACGCCGCCGTGATCGAGGTTCTTGAGGGCCTCCTCGCCGACGTTGGGAATGTCGCGGGTGATCTCCTCCGGGCCGAGCTTGGTGTCGCGGGCCCCGCACTCAAACTCCTCGATATGGATGGAGGTAAAGACGTCCTCTTTCACCAGCTTCTCGCTGATGATGATCGCGTCCTCGAAATTGTAGCCGCACCAGGGCAGGAACGCGACCAGCACGTTGCGCCCGAGGGCCAGCTCGCCCTGCGCCGTCGACGGCCCATCGGCCAGCACCTGGCCTTTTTTGACCTTCTGCCCCTTGGCGACCAGCGGCTTCTGGTTCATGCAGGTGCCCGCGTTGGAGCGCATGAACTTGCGCAGCTCGTAGACCTGGTAGGTTTCCTTGGGCGTTTTCTTGGTCGGGATCGCACCGTCCTCGGAGACCATGATCCGCGCGCCCGAGACGTACGCCACGGTGCCCGCGGCCAGGGCCAGGGTCATCACGCGCGAGTCGCGGGCGACCGGGCCTTCCATGCCCGTGGCCACGTAGGGCCGCTCGGTGGTCAGCAGCGGCACGGCCTGGCGCTGCATGTTAGAGCCCATCAGCGCGCGGTTGGCGTCGTCGTGCTCCAGAAAGGGGATCAAGCTCGCCGCCACGCTGACCAGTTGCTTGGGCGACACGTCCATGTAGTCCACGCGGTCGCGCGGCACTTCCAGGAAATCGCCGCGGCAGCGCACGGACACCTTGTCGTTCACCAGCCGGCCGCTCGCGTCGAGCGGCGCGTTGGCCTGGGCGATGATGTACTTCTCTTCCTGGTCGGCGGTCAGGTAGTCCACGTGTTCCAGCACGCGGCCCTTCTCCACCTTGCGGTACGGGCTTTCGATGAAGCCAAACTCGTTGACGTGGGCGAAGGTGCTCAGCGACGAGATCAGGCCGATGTTCGGGCCTTCCGGGGTTTCCACCGGGCAAATCCGGCCGTAGTGGCTGGAGTGCACGTCGCGCACCTCGAAACCCGCGCGCTCGCGGCTCAGGCCGCCCGGCCCGAGGGCGCTGAGGCGGCGCTTGTGGGTCAGCTCGGCCAGCGGGTTGGTCTGATCCATGAACTGGCTCAGCTGGCTGCGGCTGAAGAAATCCTTGATGACCGCCGCCAGGGCCTTGGGGTTGACCAGCTTCTGCGGGGTCAGGGTTTCCTGGGTGTTGTCATACATCGTCATCCGCTCGCGGACCACGCGCTCGGTGCGCGCCAGCCCGACCAGGCACTGGGCCTCGAGCAGTTCGCCGACCGTGCGCACCCGGCGGCTGCCCAGGTGATCGATGTCGTCCGTGGACCCTTCGCCGCGGCGCAGGTTGATCAGGTAGCGGATGGCCGCGATGAGATCTTCCTTTTCCAGGATGGTCACGGGCGCGGTGTTGTCGCGGGTCTGGCCGAGCTTCTGCTGGATCTTGTAGCGGCCGACGCGGCCAAGGTCGTAGCGCCGCTCGTCGAAAAAGATCCGCCGCAGGAGCTGCTTGGCGTTGGAGGGCGTGGGCGGGTCGCCCGGGCGCAGCTTGTGGTAGATGTCCTTGAGCGCCTCTTCGATCGTGTGGGTGGGATCCTTCTGCACGCTCTTGAGGAACAAGCCCTCGTCCCACGTCACGTTGACCACCTCCACGGACTTGTAGCCCGCGGCCTTCATCTGCTGCAGCAGCTCGCGGGTGACGGGATCGTACTGCCGCGCCAGGATGGCCTGGGAGTCGGCGTCGATGATGTCCCCGCGCGCCACGCGGTGGGTGATCTTCTCTTCGGCCACCGCGCCGCCCAGGGCGATGGTCTCGAAGGTGTAGTACAGGCTCAGCAGGTCGTCGTTCGACCCGGCCTCAAACCCCGAGGGCGAGACCGCCTTGCCGTCCTCCGGGTTGGCCGGCTCCACGAAGGAAGCCAGGGCCCGCAGGAAGGTGGACGCCAGGAACTTTTTGCGGCGGCGCTTGCGATCGAGGTAGATGTACAGCAGGTCCGCGGTATCGAACTGCACCTCCAGCCAGGATCCCCGGTCCGGGATGATCCGGAACGAGTAGAGCACGGACCCGTTGGGGTGCATGGTCTGCTCGTAGCAGATCCCCGGCGACCGGTGCAGCTGGCTGACGATCACGCGTTCGGCGCCGTTGATGACAAAGGTGCCCTGCTCGGTGATCAGGGGCACTTCGCCCATGAACACGTCCTCCTCGCGCACCTCTTTGCCGTCTTTCAGCCGGAACGTCACGTGCATGGGCGCGGCGAAGGTTCCGCCTTCGCGCAGGCACTCGATCGGCGGCATTTTCGGCTCGCCGATCTCATACTTGACGAAGTCGAGCACCGTCTGCCCATTGTAGCTTTCAATGGGAAACATCTCCCTGAAAATGGCCTGCAGCCCGACCTTCTTGCGGTTCTTGGGCAGCACGTCCATCTGGAGGAAGTCACGGTAAGATGCGGTCTGGATCTCGATCAGATCCGGCAGCGGGATCACATCTTGGATTTTCCCAAAGTTCCTACGATCTTGCATGAATCACCTGGTGCTGAGCCTATTGTTCGTGGGTTCGCCGTCTTACGCGGCCCGTGCCAGCAACAAGGGTCCTACTTGATCTCCACTTTGGCGCCCGCGGCTTCCAGCTTTTCCTTCATGGTCTTGGCTTCGTCCTTGGACGCGTTTTCCTTGACCGCCTTGGGCGCGGCTTCCACCAGGTCCTTGGCTTCCTTCAAGCCCAGGCTGGTGAGCGCCCGCAGCTCTTTGATCACCTGGATTTTCTGCGCGCCCGCGCTGACGAGCATGACCGTGAACTCGGTCTTCTCTTCCGCCGGGGCCGCCGCGCCGCCCGCCGCCGGGGCCGCCGCTGCCGCCACCGGGGCCGCCGCGGACACGCCCAGGCGCTGCTCCAGCGCCTTCACCAGCTTGGACAGCTCGAGCACGGAGATGGTCTCGATCCAATCGACGAACTCCGCCATCTTGCCTTCCAGTTTCACGTTGCCTGCCTCTTCTGCTACTTTTGCCTCTTCTGCCATGTTCGTATCCTCCTTAAGAAGTTGGGGTTGACTCTCAGGCTTGCGGTTCGGGTTTTCCTTTTTTCTCCACCACGGCGTTCAACACGTACAGCAGGCTGGCCACCTTCTGCTGGCACACGCCGACCAGGCGCGCCATGGGCGCGGCGATCGTGCCGACCAGGATGGCCTGCATCACTTTCTTGGGCGGCAGCTCGGCCATCTGCAGCACGTCCGCGGAGCTCAGCACCGCGCCGTCCAGCGCGCCGGCCTTGACCTTCGGGCGCGTGTTTTCCTTGATAAAATCCTTGAGCACCTTGGCCGCATCCACCACGTCGCCCGCGCCGGTGACCATGGCACTGGGGCCTTCCAGGCTCTGCTCGACCGCCTGGCACGGCAGCTCGCGCACGACCTGGCGCAGCATGCTGTTCTTGACCACCCGGAAGCGCGCGTTGATCCGCTGCAGCCGCCGGCGCAGATCCTCGGCCTTGGCCACGGTCAGCCCGCGGAAATCGGCGAGGATCAGAAAATTGGATTGCTGGACTTCGTTGCGGACCAGGTCAACATAGGCCTTTTTTTCAAGTCTCATGGCGCACCTCAGGTAGCCGCTTGATCGCGGAGCCGGATATGCAGGCCAGGCCCCATGGTGGAGGTGACCGTGCAACGTTTGATGTAGATCCCCTTGGCGCTGGACGGCTTGGCCGCCTGCACCGCGGTGATGATGGCCATGGCATTCTCCACCAGCTGCTCGGGCGCGAACGACAGCTTGCCGAACGGCGCCATCACGTTGCCGTTGCGATCCATCTTGAACTCCACGCGCCCGGCCCGGCACTGGGCCACGGCCAGCGCCGTGTCTTCCATGACCGTCCCGGTCTTGGGGTTGGGCATCAGGCCGCGCGGGCCGAGCACCTTGCCCAGCTTGCGCACTTCCTTCATCGCGTCGGGGGTGGCGATGGCGACGTCAAAGTCCGTCCACCCGCCCTGCACCTTGGCGATGAGGTCCTCGAAGCCGACCAGGTCGGCCCCGGCCTTGACGGCGGCCTCGGCGGCCGGCCCGTTGGCGAACACGATCACGCGCACCTTTTTGCCCGTGCCGTGCGGCAGGGCCACCGTGCCGCGCACCATCTGCTCCGATTTCTTGGGATCCACGCCGAGGCGGAACGCGAGCTCCGCGGTTTCATCAAACTTGACGTGGGCGCTGGACTTCAGCAGCTTGACCGCCTCGTCCAGCTCCAGGACCGCCTTGGGATCCAGGCCTTCTTGAACCTTGCGAAATTTTTTTCCGTGCTTGCCCATGGTTATATCACCTCGATGCCCATGCTGCGGGCCGTGCCTTCGACGAGCTTGACTGCCTGCCCCAGGCTCTTGGCGTTCAGGTCCTTTTCCTTCTGCTTGGCGATCTCCTCAACCTGCGCGCGGGTCACCTTGCCCACCTTGTCGCGGTTGGGCTGCGCCGAGCCCTTGGCCACCCCGGCCGCGCGCTTGAGCAGCGTCGCCGCCGGCGGGCTCTTGGTGATGAACGTGAAGGACTTGTCGTGATAGACGGTGATCACCACCGGGATGATCAAGCCGGCCTGCGCCTGGGTGGCGGCGTTGAACTCCTTGCAGAACGCCATGATGTTGACGCCCTGCTGGCCCAGCGCCGGACCCACCGGCGGCGCAGGATTGGCCTGCCCGGCGGGGATCTGCAGTTTTATCATGCCTGTTACTTTTTTTGCCATACCATCCTACCCGCGGGTCACGCCCGCTCTACTTGCCAGTATTCCAGTTCCACCGGCGCCTCCCGGCCGAAAATGGACACCACGATTTGGAGTTTGCCGCGCTCCGGGTCCACCGCCCGTACCGCGCCATTGAAATTCATGAACGGCCCGTTGGTAATCTTGACCGTCTCGCCGGGCTCGTACGACACCTTGGGCTTGACCTTTTCCTTGTTGTCCTCGATCTGGTGGAGGATGACATCCACCTCGCGCGGCTGCAGCGGCACGGGGCGGTCGCCGCCCACGAACCCGATGATCCCCGGCGTCTCCTGGATAAAGTACCAGGTCTTGTCCAGCAGGTTGCGCTCGTCATCGTACAGCGCCATGTGGCCCAGCACGTAGCCCGGGTAGAACTTGCGCGTGGTGATGGTCGCCCGCTTGCCCTGCTTGGGGTCGGAAACCTTTTCGGTCGGGATAAGGATCTCGTCGATGTACTCCTGCATCTCCTCGATCTTGAGCCGGCGCTCAATATTATCCTTGACCTTGTATTCCTGCCCCGAGAGGCAATGTAAAACGTACCATTTCTTTTCCATCACGGCATTCTTCTCCGCCGGCCCGGCAACCATCGGTTGGCTGGTTGATCCTGGCGTCCTGGCGTGTTGCTGCTGGCTTGGCTGGGCCGGGCCCGCGGCGCACCGCGCCGCCCGGCCTTCGCCTATATAATAAAGTTCAGTATGGCTCCGATGACGCTGTCGCCCACGGCCACGTACGCGGCCAGGATCAGCACCGAGATAATGACCACCACGGTGGACTCCACGAGTTCCGGCCGGGTCGGCCACGAGCATTTCTTGAGCTCCACCTTCACCTCGTCCACGAAGGTGCGCAAACCGGTCATCATGTCGCCTAGTTTTGCCATGGCACTCCCGTCACGTCAGGCCCCGGACCCGATGGCAGGCCAGGAGGGTCTCGAACCCCCAACCCCCGGTTTTGGAGACCGGTGCTCTGCCAAATTGAGCTACTGGCCTAAGCATGCCCATTGCCTCGATCACTTGATCTCTTTGTGGGCCGTATGCCGGCGATCAAACCGGCAATACTTCTTAATTTCCAGGCGCTCGGGCTTACTCCGTTTGTCCTTGGTCGTCGTATAGGTCCGGCGCTTGCACTCTTGGCAGGCAAGGGTAATAATTTCGCGCGGCATGGCGTCCTGTTTCCTGGTTACGCCCGGGCGAGCGCGGGCCCGCCCGTGGCTTCCTTATTCGAGAATCTCCGTTACGCGGCCCGAGCCCACCGTGCGCCCGCCCTCGCGGATGGCGAAGAGCATGAATTTCTCCATGGCGATCGGCGTGATCAGCTTGACTTCCATCGCGACGTTGTCGCCCGGCATGACCATGTCCACGCCGGCCGGCAGGGTGACATCCCCGGTGACGTCCGTGGTGCGGAAATAGAACTGCGGCCGGTACCCGGGGAAGAACGGCGTGTGGCGCCCGCCTTCCTCCTTGGACAGCACGTAAACTTCGGACTTGAACTTGGTGTGCGGGGTGATCGAGCCCGGCTTGGCCAGCACCTGGCCGCGCTCGACATCCTCTTTCTTGGTGCCGCGCAGCAGGCAGCCGA
>CAZAYP010000136.1:0-8586 GCA_964489425.1 uncultured Verrucomicrobiota bacterium
GCGCGCGCCAGGCGGCCAGCCCGGCCGCGGCCGCGGCCGGCGCGCAGACCAGCGCCAGGCGGCCTTCGCAGGCCACGTTGAGCAGGTCGAACCCCAGCATGTCGGCCACGGCCCGGGTGCCGGCAGCCTGGGGCAGGGCGGATTCCTGAAGGCGGACATCGTGGGCCGTGCCGGCGACCATCTCGTTGAGGATGGCCGCCAGGCCGCCGCGGGTGGGGTCGCGCATGGCGTGCACGTCCGGCCCAAGCGGCGCCAGCACGGCGACCAGGCCGGCCACCGGCGCGGTGTCGCTGCGCGGCCCCTGGGTGATGGCCAGCCCGGCGCGGGCCGCCATCACGGCCATGCCGTGGTCCCCGAGCGTGCCGTTGACCAGCACGACATCGCCGTCTGCGATGCGGCCCGGCGCGGGGTCCAGGCCGGCAATTTTTTCGCCGAGGCCGGCGGTATTGATATACATGCCGTCGCACTGGCCGCGACCCACGACCTTGGTGTCGCCCGTGGCCACCTGCACGCCGCAGTCATCGGCCGCCGCGCGGATCGCGTCCAGCACCGTGCGCAGCGTGGCCAGGGGCAGGCCTTCCTCGAGGATCAGGCCCAGGGACAGCCAGCGCGGCCGGCCGCCGGCCACGGCGAGATCGTTGACCGTGCCGTGGACGGCCAGGTCGCCGATCGTGCCGCCGGGGAAGATCAGCGGGTGCACCACGAAGCTGTCGCAGGAAAAAACCAGCGGCCCGGAGATTGCCGGCAGGGTGGCGGCGTCCGGCAATCCGGCGAGGGGGCCGGCGCCAAAGCGCGGGAGGATTTCCTGGCGGATGAACTCGGCCGCCAACCGCCCGCCGCCGCCGTGGGCCATGAGCACGCTATCCGGCATGCTGCGCCTCCGGGGGCCGGGCGCCTGCGGGCGGCGCCCCCTGGAGGCGCAGCGGAAGTTCCAGGCCGCACTGCTCCAGCAGTGCCTGGTTCCGCAGCAACTCGCGGGTGGCGCCATCCGCCGCCACGCGGCCCTGGCGCAATATGATCGTCCGCTCGCAGAGGTCCATGACCAAATCCAAGTCGTGAGACGCGATGATGCGCGTGTGGTTGAACGATTGCAACCTCGCGATCAGGTGGCGCCGAGCGCGCGGGTCCAGCCCGGCGGAGGGCTCGTCCATGACCAGGATGCCCGGCGCCATGGCCAGGATGGTGGCGATCGCTGCCGCGCGTTTTTCGCCGGCGGAGAGCTTGTACGGCGGCCGCTGGCGCAACGCCGCCATGCCCACCGCGGCCAAGGCCGCATCCACCCGCCGCCGCACCTCGTCCGCCGGCAGGCCCAGGTTGAGGGGGCCAAACGCGACGTCCTCCTCCACGGTGGGCATGAAGAGCTGGTCGTTGGGGTCCTGGAACACCAGGCCCACCAGGCGCCGGACCTGGTCCATGGTCGCCGCGGCCAAGCGGCAGTCGCCCACCTGCAGTTCCCCGCCCGTGGGCAGCAGGCACCCGGCGAGATGCAGCAGGAGCGTTGATTTACCCGCGCCGTTGGCGCCGACGATCGCCACGGCCTCGCCGGGGCGGATTTGGAAGCTGACCCCGCTCAAGGCCACGGTGCCGTCCGGGTAATGGAAATCCAGCGCGCGGGCCGCGACCAGGTGACCGTTCATCCCTGCCCCCCCAGCAGCAGCCAGCCCATCTCCCGCGGCAGGTTCAGCCAGCGGAACAGCACAAACACGGCCGTCCAACCGCCAGCAAACGCCGCGTCGCGCGCGGTTAACGCCAGCGGCGTGAGCGGGCGGATGCGGCCATCAAAGCCGCGGCAGCACAGGGCCAGATGGACCCGATGCGACCGGTCGTACGCGCGTAACAGCAGGTTGCCGGCCAGGTGGCCGAACTCCCGGACCGGGATCCCGCGGCGGCCAAAGCAACGCAAGGCGCGCGCCCGCAGCGCGCGCCCGGCCTCGTCCGCCAGCAGAAACAGGTAGCGGTACAGGAACAGCAGTTGCGCCGCCAGCGCCGCCGGCACCCCCAACCGCTCAAGCGCCAGGCAGACCGCCTGGATGCCCGTGGTGGCCACCAGGATGACAACCGCGCCCGCGGTCAGCGCGTAGCGGAGCAGGATGGACAAGAGCGACAGCCAGCCGCCGGAAATCGGCACTCCGCCCACGACCAGCCGGGTCGCGGAATCAAAGAGCGGATTGAACAAGGCCATGGCCAGCACGAACGGCAGGCCCCAGGCCAGCCGCCGGAGCACCACGGCCGCGGGCAGGCGCGCCGCGCCAAGCAACACCACCGGGAACAGGAACCAGGGCACCAGCGCGGCGATCTCGTAACGGCCGTAGGACATGACCACGCCGATGAACAGCAGGGTGGTGAGCACCTTAATCCGCGGGTCCAGGCGCTGGATGGGCGACCGCCGGCGGGCCCACTCCTCGAGCTGCATCAAGGCTTGGCCTGGAGCGGACCGCAGGGTCACGCCGAGTCCATCCCGACGGGGCCGGCGGCCGCGCGCCGCCAGGCCAGGGCATAGCCAATGAGCAGCATCACCGCCAGGGTCGCTCCGGCGCCGACCAGGCCGGCGAGGCTAGTGCCCGGGTCTACCGCCGGCCAGGGCGTGGGCGGCGGCGGGGCGGCCAACGCCCCCAGCGCCCACTCCAAGCCGTCGGGCCGGGTCGACGCAAACCAGCTAACCACGCCGGCCAGCGCGACGGCGGCCAGCGCCAGCGACGCCCAGACCGGCCGCAGGCTGGCGCCGGACCCGGGCGCGGCGCCGGCCAACAACTCCGGCCGGGCGGCCCGCACAAACAGGAGGAGCGCGGCCGTGGCCAGGCCCTCGAACACCCCGATGGCCAGGTGGATCGGCAACATCAGCAGGACGAACATGTTGAACGGCAGCGCCGAGATGCCGGAGCCGCACGTCTCCAGCACGACCCCGAGCGCGCCGGATTGCAGCCCGGCCACGGAAGCGACCAGCGCGGCGAGGATCATGCGCCCGCGGTTTGAGCCGTTGCCGGCCAGCGGCTTGAACACCAGCGGGTACGCCACGAAACATGGGAAAAAGCCGAGATTAAAAAGGTTGCACCCGTAAGCCAGCAGCCCGCCATCGGCAAAAAACAGGGCCTGGACCGCGAGAACCGAGGCCAAGGTGATGAACCCGGCGGCCGGTCCGAGCAGCGCCGCCAGGAGGATCCCGCCGCCCAGGTGCCCGCTGGCGCCGGTTCCGGGGATGGTGATGTTGATCATCTGCGCGGCAAACACAAAAGCGCCGAGCACGCCCATCAACGGGATGCGAGCCGGGGCCTGCTCCCGCTCCACGGCGCGCGCGCACCACCCCAGCAGGCCCGCGCTCACGGCCCACAGCGACCCGCCGACCGCGGGCGACACCAACGCATCAGCCATGTGCATGACCAGGCCTCCGCATGCCGCCTACAGCCCCTGGCCGGTGGACGCCGCGGCCAGCGCACAATACTTGACGCCCTTGGCGCCCTTGAGCCGGTCGGCCAGTTGCTTGATATGATCCGGCCGGCCGCGGGCCACGATCACCTCCAGGCAGTTGTCATGATCCAAGTGCACGTGCTGGCTGGCGATGATCATCCGGGGGTAGTCGTGCTGCACGTGCGTGAGGCGCTGGGCCAGGCCGCGACGGTGATGGTCGTAGACCAGAACAATCGCCGCGGCGACCACCCGGCCGGCCTGCCACGCATCGCGCACCAGGCTGGCGCGGACCAGGTCGGCGACGGCCTTGGACCGGGTGGGGCAGCCCTCGCGGGCGATCCGCGCATCGAACTGCCGCAGCAGCGCCTGCTCCAGCGAAACGCTGAACCGCGTCAGGGCCGCCGCCGGCTTGCGTGTTACGTTTTTCATTTTCATGTTACCGTAACCGCAAGGCGCCGGGCCGTCAAGCGCGGGCTGGCATGCGCCACAGCGCCACGCGAACCCGCGCCTTCCGGCCGGCGGGCATGATCCCGCTCCTTGGCCAACCCCAGGTTTGCGCTCCAGTCACCGATCGCCCCGGCGTTTGCCGGATTGCCCGACACCTGCCGCATGCCGGCAATATCGCATAGATGTTACTCGGAATTCCCTGCGCGCTTCTCCGCCCCGCCGCGCGTGACGCTTGTGGGCCCTGCGTCTACTGCAACAGCAGCAGCCACGGCAAGGCGACGGATCCGCCGCCGAAGGTGCCAAAGGCCGCCAGGCCGGCGCGGCCGGCGCCGCCGATGTTGGTGAACGACCCGCCCGCCATCACCCACCCGTTGCCGGCCAGCACGGCATTCACCGAACTGTCCGCGTGCGGGCGCCAGGCCGAGTCGGCCACAGCCGAGTTGAGGTCCACCTTGGCGATGCGGCCGCGGGCCACGGAGCTGATGTTGGTAAAGTAGCCACCCACAAACAGGCCGGCATGCTGCACCGCGAGGCCATAAACACCGGAGTTCGGGTTGGGCGCCCAGGGCTGGGCCCCGCCGTTCACGTTGTTGAGCCGCGCCAGGTAGCGGCGGGTGGTCCCGCCGATATTGGTGAAGATGCCGCCGGCCACGACGTCATTGCTATACGCGGCCAGCGCGTAGACCGCGCCGCCCTTCGGCCGCGGGTTCCAGACGGAGTCCAGGTCCGCATACGTCTTGGTCAACCGCACCAGGTACGGGTAGTTGGTGCTGCCGGCCACGCGAAAAAAATGGCCCCCCATGTAAATCTTGTCATCCTTGGCGAGGAACGAGCGCACAAAGTGGCTGGGCGCAGGATTCCAGTGCGGATCCGCGATCGCGAGCGCATGGTCGAGTTTGGCCGCAAAATTGCGCGACGTGTAGCTGATGGACATGAATTGGCCACCCACGTAAATGTCCTGGCCATCCGCATACACGACGTACACCGCGCGGTCGGGATTCGGGCGCCAGAACGCGTTGGCCACGCCATTGGTCCAGATCTTGGCCAGATAGCTACGCTCCGCGCCGCCAGCTTGGGTGAACCAGCCGCCGGCGACCACTTCGTCGCCCACGCAGGCCACAGATTCCACCATTCCATTGGCCTGTGGTTTCCAGGAACTGTCCAGCGCGCCGGCCGGCGTGAGGCGCAGTAGGTTGCGATATAACTGGCCGTTGGCCTGGTCGAAGAACCCGCCCACCACGACGCTGCCATCGGCTTGCTGCGCCAGGCACCGGACCTCGGCCGGGGCGTAGATCGGAACATCAAAATGCGCAGCGACCACCCCGCTGGTCACGTGCAGCAGCGCCAGCGAGTAGCGCGTGGCGCCGCCGAGGCTGCCGTAGTAGCCGCCGGCCACGATCGCATTGGAAATGGCTGCGTAGTGCAGGGCGCGCACCGGCCCGTCGGCGTTGGGCAACCAGGCGTGCACGTCGCCACCGGTGGTGATCTTGGCCAGGCGCTTGCGGGCGTAGCCGGCGATGTGGGTGAAGTCGCCGCCCACATAATAGACGCTGCCGTTGTTGTAGAGGGTGTACACCGGGCCGTCCGGATTGGGCTGGAAATCCGCGCTGGGCATGCCGTTGGTCTTGGACAGCTTGGCCAGGTGCTCGCGCGTATATTTATTAATCAATCCCTGGGTGATGTTGGTAAACAGGCCGCCCACGTAAGCAAAGTTGGCATACACGTCCAGCGCGTGCACCGTGTCGCCGGCCTCCACCTGCCAGGCGGCATCGCGCCGGCCATCCGTCACATCGATCTTCAGCAGCCGGTCCTGGTTGTGCGCCCAGCCCGACTCGTTGGTGCTGTGAAACGAGGTGAAGTCGCCGCCCAGGTACAGCGCCGTGCCGTCGCGCGACATGGTGTACACCGGGCCGCCGTTCACGCTGATGCCCCAGAGCTGGTTGCGCGGGCCTTTGATGGCGTCCAGCCGGGTGATGTTCTGGCCGTCAAAGATCATGGATCCGCGCGGGTCAAACTGGAAATCGCCGCCCACGTAAAGATTGGTGCCGTCCAGCAGCAGCGCGTGCACCACGCTGTCCTGGTAGGTTTCGGTGTCCACCATGGGGTTGAACGTCGCGTCCACGTTGGCCCCGCCGGCGTACATGGCCAGCTTGGCCAGGCCGCGGCGATAGTTGCCGTCCAGGAAGTCAAACTCCCCGCCGACGTAAACCACGTTGGAGTTGGCCGCCAGCGCATACACCGGCCCGTTCGGCCGCGGCAGCACCAGCGGATCCACCGTGCCGTCCAGCCCCACCACGGCCAGGTATTTACGGTTCACGCCGTTGATGGAGGTGAAGTCACCGCCCACCATGATCCGGTTGCTGGAACTGCCCGTGGTGTAACCCGCCACGGCATAAATGGTGCCGGCGGCCTTCAAATTGAGGTTGAAGGTGGACGGGGTTTGGGCGGCGAGAAAGCCAGGCAGTAACAACACCCAGCCGCAAAGCCACATTGGTCGCAGGTCTGGTCTCATGAGTTCTCCTTGCTGGATTTGCGTTTCACGCGCGCATATGGCCCTCAAACTGGCAACCAGCATACACCCCGGCGGACACCATGGCCAGCCTTTTGGCTGAACAAATCCGGCGCTTCCCTGTATATTGCAGTAAAAGATTTGAGCGCATGCGTCATTGCCATCAACGCACCCGACATGACCCACGGCCGGGCAACCGCCACAGGAGCCTTATGAAACACGTCCGGATCGCGAAACGCTCGCTGCGGAGCACAATGTTTTTGGGTATGCTGGCCTGGTCATGGACCGCCCAAGCACAGATGGCCCCGCTGCCGTTCATGCCCGATGACACTCTTGCGGACCTCGAATACAAGATTGCCATGAACAACTACGAGTTCACGGTAGCACCCAACTGGTTCTATAATCTGCCGCGGGCGGAGAAGGACCGGCTCCTGAGCCGCCGCCCATCCCGCACCCTGCACGCCGACATGGCGGTTACGGATCCCGGGCCGCTGGCAGCCATCCTCGGAACCCTGGCCTTGCCCAGCGCCTTTTCCTGGACCAACTACAACGGCCATACGTATATCGGCCCGGTTCGCGACCAGGGCGACTGCGGCTCCTGCTATTCGTTCGGCGCCTGCGCCGCGGCCGAGGGCACCTATAATGTAGCCATGGGGTATTACGATGCCAACTGCGTGAACTTCTCGGAGTCGTTCATCGCCTGGTGCCTCGGCCGGGTGGCGCCCTACAGCGACCACTTCTTCGGTTGTGACGGCTCGGATTACGATTACTACGAGTTGCTGGCCCTGACCCAGACCGGCGTGTGCTACGAAGCCAGCTTCCCCTACCAGGAGACAGATCCCGGCAACTGCACCCACTGGGGCGACCCCAAGGTCAAGTTCACCTCCTGGCACCGGATTTCGTGCAACGACATCACCGCCATCAAGACCGCCATCATGACGTACGGCGTGGTGGATGCCGCGGTGTACGTAACCAGCGCGTTCGAAGCCTACAGCAGCGGCATCTACAAGGACACGGACAATCACTGCGCCGCCAGCCCCTGCTATTACCGGCCCACCAACCACGCGATCGCCCTGGTGGGGTGGAACGACAATGGCGGCAACGGGTACTGGATTCTCCGCAACAGCTGGGGCCCAAGCTGGGGCGAAGGCGGCTATATGCGCATTAATTACACGTCGGCCGTGGTTTCCTGCGAGGCGGCCTACCTGGTCTATTCCGCGCCGGGCGCCACGCTGAACGTCAGCACAACCGCCCTGGCGCCCGTCAGCACCCAGGGTCTGAACGCCGCCAGCCAGTCCTATGAAATCTGGAACTCCGGAAGCGGGGTCATGAGCTACTCCAACACCGACAACACCGCGTGGCTGGCCGTTACCCCGGTTTCGGGAAGCAGCTCGGGGGAACACGACGCCATCCAGGTCAACTACACGACCACCGGCCTGGCCACCGGGATATACGCGGCAGCGATCACCGTGGCGGCGGCCGGGGCGGCCGGCGCGCCCAAAACTATCACCGTGAGCCTGTCCGTCCGCCCCGTGCCGGCGGGCAACACCAACAGCACGCTCAACGTGGCCGTGCGCGACGTCACCGGCCTCTACCCGGCCGGCGTGCAGGTCTGGCGCCACACCAGCGGCCGCAGCTACCTTGACCAGCGGCTGACCGGCGCCGGCGGCACCTCCACCTGGACCGGCATTTCCGGCGGCCGCTACTACCTCGAAGTCTATGCCACGGACACCACCCACGGCGTCAACGAGCTGTGGTGCGATGGCGACCCGCTTGTGCCGACCAACGGCGCCGCCAGCACCACCTGCCACCGCTTCCTGCCCCACGTGAACGACGTGCGGGTGTACAACGGCGCGCAGGACGTGACCGGCAGCAGCGTGCCTGCGGGCACCACCGTGCGCGTGGCCACCATCCTGCGCAACCCGTATCCCGGCAGCCGGACCGTGCGGTCGCTGGTCTGGTTCAGCCCGGCCACCAACCTGGCGGCCGCCTACTGCGTGACCAATGCGGCCGCCAGCATCGGCAACTGGGCGCTCATCACCCAGTCCTTCACCGTCACGGTCAGCGCGCCCGGCACGTATTACCGCGCCGCCCGCGTGCTGACCGCCTGGAACGGCACCAACCGCATCACCGACGCCGCGGGCTGGACCCGGGCCCTGACCGTGACCAGCAGCACGGGCAGCACCTTGAACGTCGGCGTGCGCGACGTGACCGGCCTCTACCCG
>CAZAYP010000137.1:0-8394 GCA_964489425.1 uncultured Verrucomicrobiota bacterium
TGCGGTGTCGCCGCGACCGTCACCGGCGTGGCGGGTTCAACGCAAATCGTGGTGAACGTCGGCGCGGCCGGCGGGAGCCTGACGGGCGATGTGCGGGTTTGCTCGGCCAGCTTTGGCGCAACGACCAGGGTTAATGCCTTCATTTATGAAGCGCCGGCTTCGGTCGTCCTGTTCGATTTCTCCCTGCACGCGGAAAACGGCCAGGTCCGGGTTTGCTGGCAGACCGCGTCGGAACTCGACACCTTGGGCTTTGACGTGTACCGCGAAGAGGACGGGGCGTGGATCAAGGTGACCACCGCCCTGATCCCGGCCCAGGGTTGGCCCAATGGCGGCATCGGCGCCAGCTATTGCGTGGCCGACGCCGGCGCGCGGCCCGACGGCACCTACCGCTACAAGCTGGTGGAGTACGAAACCACGGGCAGAGTCCTCGAATACGGCCCGTTCGAGCGCTCCGCCTGGACCCCGCGCCTGAGCAGTTTTGCGGCCACCCCCGCGGGCATCGTGATCCAGTGGCAGAGCCGGGCAGGGGAACGGTACGACGTGTTGAAGGCCCGTGATCCGCGTGGCGCCTACGCGCCCGCGGCCACCGGCCTGCCCGCCACCCCGCCGGTGAACGCCTGGACCGACGCGGCCGAATCCGCCGCCGCCGCGTTCTACCACATCGAGGCACGGTAGGCCTGTTGTATTCGACGGCGGCGAGGCCATGCCGTGCATTGCGAGTTGATGCCACGGGTTCCTTCGGGTATAGAGTATGGCACAATGTCTATTGGATCGTCTGCTGGCCACGCTGTGTTGCGACCGTGGGTGAGCACGCCCCAAGCCGGGTGGCGGGTGCTGTTACGGCTGGCGCTGTTGGTGGTTGCGACCTGCACTTGGGCTGTGCCGCAGGCCGAGGCCACCGCCCTGACCCTGCAGGTGCTGCACGCCAGCGACTTCGAGGCCGCCATCGCGGCCCTGGATGATGCGCCGCGGTTCTCCGCCGTGGTGAATGGCCTGCGGGCGCAGTACCCGACCAACACCCTCGTGCTGTCTTCGGGCGACAACTACACGGCCGGCCCGTTCTATTCCGCCAGCGCCGATCCCGCGGTTCCGTTCAACGGCGTCAAGGGCCGCGGCGATCTTGTGATCCTGGACGCCATTGGGATCCAGGCCGCCTGCTTCGGCAATCACGAGTTTGATGATGGCACGGCCCAGGTCCGTTCGCTGATCCGCGCCGACAGCGCCTGCGGGTATCCCGGCGCGCATTTTCCGTACTTGAGCGCCAATCTCAACTGCAACACCGATGGATCCCTATCCAACCTTGTGACGATCGACGCGCAGGAATGGACCGCGGTCACCAACCGCATCGCGCGCAGCGCGGTGATCCCCGTGGCCGGCGACCGGGTGGGGGTGGTGGGCGTGACCACCCCGGAACTGACCTACCTGACCCAGCCCGGCGGCATCACGGTGTCCAGCAACCTGGCCGGCACTGTCCAGCCGCTGGTGGACGACCTGGTCGCGCAGGGCATCGACAAAATCGTCATCCTGAGCCATCTCCAGCAATTGACCAACGAATGGCTGCTGGCTACCCAGTTGACCAACGTGGACGTGATCGTGGCCGGCGGATCCCACGCGTTGCTGGCCAAGCCAACCGACCGGCTGCGGGCTGGCGACACGCGCCTGGGCGATTACCCGCTCACGGTAACCGGCCCGGACGGCCGCACCGTCTACATCGTGAACACGGCGGCCAACTACCACTACGTGGGGCGCCTGCTCGTGCAGTTCGATGCCCAGGGCATCGTCACCAACCTGGACGCCCGCAGCGGCGCCTACGCCACGGATGACCAGGGCGTGCTTGATACTGGCAACTATCCACCTGCGGCCGCGGTAACCAGCGTGGTGAGTCAGTTCGCGGCCATCATCGACAGCAAGGACTCCAACTGGTTTGGCCGCACACGCTTTTATCTCAACGGCCTGCGCGAGAGCGTACGCACGCGCGAAACCAACCTGGGCGACCTGGCCCTGGACGCGCTGCTGCATTACGGCCGGCAGCACGACAGCAACGTGGTCTTTGCATTGAAGAACTCCGGCAGCATCCGCGACTCGATTGGCGCCACGGTCTGGGACGGCAGCACGTATCAGCGCGTGCCGCCGCTGCCCAACCCGCGGGTGGGCAAGCAGTCCGGCCAGATCTCGCAACTGGACATTGAAAATGCGATCCGCTTCAACAACGGGGTGATCCTGATCACGCTCACCGCTGCCCAGGTGCGCGATGCCGTGGAGTGGGGCGTGGCCGGCACCGGCCTGCCCGGCCAGTTCCCGCAGGTGAGCGGAATCGAGTTCGCGTTTAATCCCACCAACCCAGCCATGACGTACCTGCGCAACAGCAGCAACCAGATCATCGGCATCGATAACCCGGGCCAGCGCCTGCGGTCGTTGGTGGCGCGGCGCGCGGACGGATACCAGGACCTGCTGGTGGAGCACGGGCAGTTGCGCGGAGACTCCAACCGCCCGATCCGCATGGTCACGCTCGACTTTCTTGCCGCGGGCGGAGATAACTATTACCCCCTGACCCTGGGCGTGGGCGCCTCCAACCTGTTCAGTGGCGCGACCAACACGTTTGACGTGGTCGGCCACGAGCAATATGCCTTTGCCATGTACCTGACCAACTTCGCGGAGGTCGGCGCCGCGGACACCGAGGCGCCGTTCAATGAGCGCCTGCAGAACCTGGCGGTGCGCGGTGATACTGTGCCCGCGCCGGAACTTGGCGCCTTGGCGCGCAACGATGGGCACCTCGAGTTCACCACCACTACGCTGACGGGCAAGACCTACGCGGTCCAAGCTGCGTCAGGCATTATCGCCGCATGGGAAGATGTGCCGGGCACGGACTTGGCGGGCGACGGATGGCCGCATGTGCTGGCGGTCACCAATCCGCCATTCGCCAACGCGTTCTTCCGGGTCAGCAATTCTCATTATGACCTATCCTTGCCGTGAAACACGCCTGACGGCGTTAACTACGAACGGGTTTTCGGCCCATCGCGGGCCGTTTGTAGTGAGCGCCGTAAGGCGCGGGCGTCATAATGAGAGTTGCTGCTTCCGGGTGTGGCGCGTGCCCTGACCGCAACCGTTTTCATCTGTCATCTGTCATCTCTCTTCTTTCGTCTGTCGTCTGTCGATTCCCGTACCCACTTTATACCCAACTGCCATCCTTGACATTGGATCGCGCGCGTGGGCAAGCTGACCCGCATTAACTCGGATAACAGTCTTGAGCGAAACCAGTCCGATTGTTGGAGGTGCGCATGCAAATATTACGTTTGGTGTCCTTGAAGTCCGTTGTTCTTATTAGCCTGGCCCTGCCGTTGCTGCTGCTCCAGCCGGCGGCGCAGGCGCAAAGTAATTTTTATGTTTCGACCCGGGGCGGCAGTATTTATCCCTACACCAACTGGGCGATGGCCGCCACCCAGCTCCAGATGTGCGTGGATGCCTCGCTCGTGGGGTCAACGATCTGGGTGTCCAACGGCCTGTACAATTCCGGGGGCAAGATCGCTGGTGGCTCGACGCTCACCAACCGCATGTACGTCAACAAGAACATTACGATTCGCAGCATGAACGGCCCGGCGGTGACCACGATCGCGGGCGGTGGCGTCTATGCCAACAATCCCACGCGCTGCGTCTGCATGACCGCGGGCTCGCTGATCGGGTTTACGCTGACCAACGGCAACACGGTGGCTTCGGCCACCCTGGCGAATGGCGCCGGCGGCGGCGTTTATGGGGCGGCCGGCGTCATCGTCAGCAACTGCATTATCCGCAACTGCACGGCCTATGACGGCGGCGGCGCTTGCAACGCCACGCTGTTCAACTGCACCATTATGAACAATGTAGCGTGTGATCTTGGCGGTGGGGCAGTCATGCAGTTTGGTTCCACCATGTTTGCGAAGAATTGCACTATTTCTGACAATGCGTCGCTCACGGCCGGGGGCGGTGCCGTGGCCATCACCTTGTATAACTGCCGGGTGGTGAGCAACGTGGCGGTGACCGTGGGCGGCGGCACGTACCGGAGCACGAACCAGAACTGCGTGATCATGGGCAACTGGGCGGAAGAGGGCGGCGGGGTCTATGGCGGCTATCTTGACGATTGCACGATCGTGAACAACACGGCCGCGACCCGCGGCGGGGGCGCCACGGCCGTCAACGCCGCCAATTGCTTGATCTATTACAACCATGCCCAGGAAGACGCGTATGCCAACTACAACGTGGCGCCGTATTACCTCAACTGTTGCACATGGCCGATGCCGCTCGTTGGTGCCGCTAACATCACCAACGCTCCGCTGATCGCCAGCCTGGTCGAACCCCGGCTGCTGCCAGGGTCGCCCTGCTACAACGCCGGCTACAATTATGCCTGGATGACCAATACCGATATCGAGGGCAACGCCCGGATCCTGTTCGGGACGGTGGACATCGGGGCCTACGAATTCGCGGGCGCCAGCGAGTTGACCGGCCGGGTGGGCGTGGCCATCAGCACGCTGAGCACGCAGATCCTCGAAGGCGTGGCCGCGGATTTCTATGGCCAGGCGACCGGTCGGGTGCAGCAACTGGTTTGGAGTTTTGGCGACGGCACAGGGGCAACCAACGAGCAGCAGGTAACGCACGCCTGGACCAACAAGGGCGCGTACCTGGTAACCTTGCGGGTCACCAACCTCACCAGCAGCGTCACGGCCACCATGCGGGTGGCGGTGGTCACCACCACGAACTATTACGTCAAGCCCAACGGCAGCGACGCGGCCGCCGGCACCAACTGGGTGACCGCCAAGCTGACCATCCAGGCCGCGGTCAACGCGGCACCCGTGGGCGGCAACGTCTGGGTGTCCAACGGGACCTATGCCGCGGGCGGCCAGACCGATGGCGGGCAATGGCTGACCAACCGGGTGGCCATCTACAAGCCGCTGACCGTGCGCAGCATGAACGGGCCGACCGTGACGACCATTGCGGGCGGCGGGACGTATGACGCCTTCAATGCCGTGCGCTGCGTGTACCTGGCCGAGGGCGCCACCTTGGACGGATTCCGGCTGACCAACGGGTGCGCCCTGGGACCGTCTTCCCAGGCCGAAGATGATGCCAAGGGCTGTGGCGGGGGCTACGGTGGCGGGGTCTATGCCCCCTCGTTCGGCGCCGTGGTGACCAACTGCATCCTGGGTCCCGGCAACAGCGCCTACAAGGGCGGCGGCGGCTATGGCGGCACGTATTACAACTGCGACGTGCTGCAGAACCTGGCGCCGGACGCAGCCAGCGCGGGCGGCGGCATTTATTACGGTCAAATGTCGGACTGCGACATCGCCGGCAACCAGTCAGGGTCCCATGGTGGCGGGGTGCATTGGGGCCAATGTAGCGGCTGTACGTTCATCTCCAACTCGGCCACTTTGGGTGGCGGCGCGGCCACGAGCGAGTTGGTTTCCTGTTCGTTTGTCGGCAACACAGCGGCAAACCAGGGCGGCGGCGCATGGTTTTCCCAATTGACCGGCTGTTCCGTCATCAGCAACCAGGTGACATCCGCGGGCAGTGCCTTTTATGCGGGCGGCGGCGTCGCTTACAGCACGCTGAACGGGTGCGATGTGGCGTATAATTATGCCGGTGGCAGTGGCGGCGGCGCCTATTTATGCGCCGGGTCCGACAACAGCCTGCGCTACAACATGACCGACGGGTCGGGTGGCGGTATCTATAACTCGGCGGCCGGCTATCCCTGCACCAACTGGACCGTCTTCGGCAACGTCGCCAGAATCAATGGCGGCGGGTGTTATAACGGGACGTATTACCAGTGCAACATCGTCAGCAACCGGGCGGGCGCGGTGGGTGGTGGCGCGGCGCAAGGCAGTTACTACACGTGCGCTTTTATCAACAACTGGGCCGTTGAAGCCGGCGGCCTGTACCAGGCTGGAGATTCGTACAACTGCACGATCGTCGGCAATCGGGCCGTCAAACGGGGCGGTGGCGTGTTCCAGGCTTCCGGGACCTTGTACAATAGCATCGTTTATTATAATACGGCCCTGACCGAAGATAACTATAATGGCGCCGGCTCGCTGTATAACTGCTGCACCGAACCGCTCCCTTCGCCCCTCGTCAACACCATCTCCAATGCCCCTTGGATTGCCAGCCTCAGCAATCCGCGCCTGTTGGCGGATTCGCCTTGTTACAACGCCGGCGCGAACCAGGGATTCATGGTCAGCGCTCTTGACCTGGCCGGGACCAACCGGATCCTGTTCACCACCGTGGACATTGGGGCCTACGAATTTGCCGGCACCGACACCTTGACCGGGCCGTTGACCGCCCTGATAGTGGCGGCGCACACCCAGATCGTGGCCGGGTTTGCCGCCGAATTCGTGGGCATGGTGGACGGCCTGGCGCAGGGCTTGGCCTGGGATTTCGGCGACGGCGCGACCCTGGCCAACCTGTGCAACGCGGACCACGCCTGGGACACGCCCGGCGCCTACGACACCACCCTGAGCGCCTGGAACCTTGACGGCAGCGCCACGGCCACGGTCCGGGTCCAGGTGGTGGGCATCACGAATCTTTACGTCGCGCCCAGCGGCCTGGACGCCGACCCGGGGACCAACTGGGTGACCGCCAAGCAGACCATCCAGGGCGCGGTGGACGCGGCGCCGGCTGGCGCCTTTATCTGGGTGTCGAACGGGCTCTACGACACCGGCGCCCGGGTGGCCGGGGAGCAGGAAACGTCCAACCGCGTGGTCGTCTCCAGGGCCGTGACGATTTACAGCGTGAACGGTCCGGGCGCTACCGTGATTGCCGGCAGCGGCGGTCCGCTGGGACCGGCCGCCATTCGCGCGGTGTACCTGGCGGATGGGGCCGCGTTGATCGGGTTCTCCATCACCAACGGGGCTGTGTCCTCTAATTTGTTGAGCACGATCCCCGGATTCAACTCTGGCGGCGGTGTTTTTTGCGAGGCCGCGGATTGCATCATTTCCAACTGCGTTGTGGCCGGCAATATCGCGGCTTCCGGTGGCGGTGTGCTGGGCGGGACGCTGTATGACTGCCTGGTGGCGGGCAACATCGCGTCGAACACCGCGGGCACCAACTGTTACGGTGGCGGCACCTACTACAGCCGCCTGATGGCCTGCACCATTTCCAACAACTATGCGCACCAATCCGGCGGCGGCGGTTACGGCGGCGCGGGCGATGGCAGCTTGTTCGTCATGAACCGGGCCGGCCGGTTGCTGTGGTCCCATGGCGGCGGCGTGCACGGCCTTACCCTGACCAACTGCACGCTCCTCGGCAACACGGCGTGGCACGGCGGCGGCGCGTACGCCGGGACGCTCTACAACTGCCTCGTGGCCGGCAACGTCGCGGTGACCAATGGCGGCGGTTGCTACACCTCGTACGTGTACAGTTGCACCATCAGCAACAACTCGGCGGCCCGCGCCGGCGGCGGCGCGTGTTACGGCTATCTTGCCAATAGCGTGCTGGAAGGCAATCTTTGCAACTACCAGGGCGGCGGCGCCTACCGGGCGAGCCTGAGCAGGTGCACCGTCCGCAACAACAAGGCGAGCGAAGGCGGCGGCATGCATGCGGCTGCCACCTACACCTTTTACGCCTCCAACTGCCTGGTCGTGGCCAATGCCGCCACGAATGGCAACGGCGGCGGCGCGCACGGTTACATCATGGATTCCTGCACCATCGTCAGCAACTCGGCGGTCACCAACGGCGGCGGCCAGTATAACAATCATTGCGTCAACAGCCTGCTGGCCAACAACACCGCCGCGCAGGGCGGCGGCTACTATAACCAGTCCGGCACGGCCTGGAGCCTTCGTAACAGCACCTTTGCGAACAATGCGGCCGTGAGCAATGGTGGCGGCGTGTACCTGGCCGGCACAACCCTGTCGCTCACCAACTGCATCATCTGGGGCAACTCGGCCGCGGTCAACGCCAACTGGTACGCCCCCGCCAAGACCAATATGAATTACACCTGCACGGAGCCACTGCCGGAAGGCGGCGCCGGCAACTTTACCAACGACCCGCTCTTTGCGGATGCGGCGGCCGGCGATTTCCATCTGACCTTCGGATCGTCCTGCGTGGATGTCGGTACCAACGAGGACTGGATGATCACTGGCAAGGATCTGACCGGCAACCCGCGCATCTACAATGCGATCGTCGACCTTGGCCCCTATGAGTATGGGTCAACCATGGTGGTCCTGTTTGATTTCTCGGTTCACGAGGAAAACGGCCGGGTCATCGTCTGCTGGCAGACCGCATCGGAGACCGACACGTTGGGCTTCGACGTGTTCCGCGAAGAAAACGGCATCTGGGTCAAGGTGAACGCCGCCATGATTCCGGCCGAAGGTTGGCCGGCGGGCGGCGTGGGCGCCAGTTACTGCGTGGCGGACGCCGGCGCCAAGGTGGATGGCA
>CAZAYP010000138.1:0-8260 GCA_964489425.1 uncultured Verrucomicrobiota bacterium
GTTTACATGACACTGAAGATGCTTTGGCTGCCAGGCGATTCGGCCCGGGTTTCCAGGGTTTGGAAAACTGCGCCTGCACGTTTCCAATCCTTGGAAAAATCCAGGCAGAAAGTTCCAATGATTGGAAGTTTTCCCGCCCAAAGTTCCAATGATTGGAAAATTCTATTTTTACTGGTTGCCGGCCTCTTCGCGGGGTCGGGCGCTGTTGCGCAGGCGGCGACCACGGGACCGAAGGATGTGCCGCCGGAGGTGTGGGCGAAGATCGGGCCGCAGGTCGAGCGGCAGGCGTATGCGTTCGATGCCGAGGGCCGGGCCGCCAATCAAGAACAGAATTTCCAGGTGGCTGCCGAATCCGCCGGGTTGGCGGTGAACGATGCCCTGCGCTTGCGGGCCACGGCGCTCAACGGCGAGCCGCTGCCCGAAGCCGCGCCGGTCATCCGGGACAATCGGGTGGAATATCCGCGCGGCGCGGTGACCGAGTGGTTCGAGAACCGCAAGGACGGCGTGGAACAGGGGTTCACGGTGAAGGATGAAGGCGGAAGGCTAAAGGATGAAGTGCGGCTGACGCTCGCCTTTGGCGATAACATGTCGGTCGAGGTGGCGGAGGATGGACAGGAGGCGATTATCACCCAGGGGGCTGCTCGCTATCGCTATGCGGGCTTGAAGGCCTGGGATGCGACCGGACGCGAACTGTCCTGCCGGATGGCTCCCAAATCTGAAATCTCAAATCTAAAATCTCAGATGGTTCTTCTCTGCGATGCGCGCGGCGCGCAGTTTCCCATCACGATTGATCCGGTTCTGACCAGCATGGAGGCGAAGCTGACCGCGTCCGACAAGGCGGCGGACGACTTCTTTGGCTATTCGGTGAGCGTGGCGGGGGATGTGGCGCTGGTCGGGGCCTATCAGGCGGATCCCGACGGCACGAATCATGCTGGCGCGGCGTATGTGTATGAACGGAATGCCGGGGGCACCAACGCGTGGGGCCAGGTGGCCAAGCTGACCGCGTCCGACAAGGCGGAGTGGGACTGGTTTGGCATTTCGGTGAGCGTGGCGGGGGATGTGGCGCTGGTCGGAGCTGCTTATGCGTCTCCCGGCGGCGTGTCCAGTGCCGGCGCGGCGTATGTGTATGAGCGGAATGCCGGGGGCACGAATGCGTGGGGCCAGGTGGCCAAGCTGACCGCGTCGGACAAGGCGGAGGACGACAACTTTGGCGTTTCGGTGAGCGTGGCGGGGGATGTGGCGCTGGTTGGGGCCTATCAGGCGGATCCCGGCGGCACGTTGAACGCTGGCGCGGCGTATGTATTCGAGCGGAATGCCGGAGGCACGAACGCGTGGGGCGAGGTGGCCAAGCTGACCGCGTCGGACAAGGCGGTGCAAGACTACTTCGGCATTTCGGTGAGCGTGGCGGGGGATGTGGCGTTGGTCGGGGCCTATTGGGAGGATCCCGGCGGCACGAATAATGCCGGCGCGGCGTACGTGTACGAGCGAAATGCCGGGGGCACGAACGCGTGGGGAGAGGTGGCCAAGCTGACGGCGTCGGACAAGGCGGCGGGGGACAACTTTGGCTGGTCGGTGAGCGTGGCGGGGGATGTGGCGCTGGTCGGGGCCTATCAGGCGTCTCCCGGCGGCACGGCGTATGCCGGCGCGGCGTATGTGTACGAGCGGAATGCCGGGGGCACGAATGCGTGGGGCCAGGTGGCCAAGTTGACCGCATCCGACAAAGCGGCAAACGACTCCTTTGGCTATTCGGTGAGCGTGGAGGGGGCTGTGGCGCTGGTTGGGGCCTATCAGGCGGATCCAGGCGGCACGAATAATGCCGGCGCGGCGTATGTGTACGAGCGCAATGCCGGGGGCACGAACGCGTGGGGGCAGGTGGCCAAGCTGACCGCGTCGGACGGCGCGGCGGAGGACAGCTTTGGCTATTCGGTGAGCGTGTGGGGGGGGGTGTTGCTGGTCGGGGCCTATCAGGCATCTCCCGGCGGCACGAATCAAGCCGGCGCGGCGTACATCGTCCCGTTCAACCGCGCGGTCTGGAGCGAGAAATCCAAGCTGACCGCGGCCGACAAGGCGGAGGACGACAGCTTTGGCTATTCGGTGAGCGTGGCTGGGGATGTGGCGCTAGTCGGGGCCATTTATGCGGATCCCGACAGCTTGAGCGCTGCCGGCGCGGCGTATGTGTACGAGCGCAATGCCGGGGGTACCAACGCGTGGGGCCAGGTGGCCAAGCTGACCGCGGCGGACAAGGCGTCGGACGACGAATTTGGCTCTTCGGTGAGCGTGGCGGGTGATGTGGCGCTGGTCGGAGCCAGATATGCGACCCCCGACGGCGTGTCCAGTGCCGGCGCGGCGTATGTGTATGAGCGGAATGCCGGGGGCACGAATGCGTGGGGCCAGGTGGCCAAGCTAACGGCGTCGGACAAGGCGGCGGAGGATTACTTTGGCAATTCGGTGAGCGTGGCGGGGGATGTGGCGCTGGTCGGGGCCCATTTTGCGGATCCCGGCGGCGTGTCCGCTGCCGGCGCGGCGTATGTGTATGAGCGGAATGCCGGGGGGACGAACGCGTGGGGCCAGGTGGCCAAGCTGACCGCGTCGGACAAGGCGGTGCAAGACTACTTCGGCATTTCGGTGAGCGTGGCGGGGGATGTGGCGCTGGTTGGTGCCTATATGTCGGATCCCGGCGGCGTGTCCAGTGCCGGCGCGGCGTATGTGTTTGAGCGGAATGCCGGGGGGACGAACGACTGGGGCCAGGTGGCCAAGCTGACCGCGGCGGACAAAGCGGCGGGCGACACCTTTGGTAATTCGGTGAGCGTAGCGGGGGATGTGGCGCTGGTCGGGGCCTTTTCTGCGGATCCCGGCGGCACGGACTTCGCCGGCGCGGCGTATGTGTTTGAGCGGAATGTGGGGGGCACGAACGCGTGGGGCCAGGTGACCAAGCTGACGGCGTCTGACAAGGCGGAGTACGACAACTTTGGCCAATCGGTGAGCGTGGCGGGGGATGTGGCGCTGGTCGGGGCCAATGGTGCGGATCCCGGCGGCACATCGGACGCCGGCGCGGCGTATGTGTATGAGCGGAATGCCGGGGGAACAAACGCGTGGGGCCAGGTGGCCAAGCTGACCGCCTCGGACAAGGCGGAGTACGACAACTTTGGCCAATCGGTGAGCGTGGCGGGAGGGGTGGCGCTGGTCGGCGCCTATCTGGCGAAGCCCGGCGGCGTGTACCTTGCCGGCGCGGCGTATATCTTCGAGGGGCTGATCAATAGCAACGGCACACCGACGCTCGTCGTGCTGAACGATTTCTTCCTCCGCGAGGAAAGCGGGCAGGTGTTGGCCTGCTGGCAGACCGCGTCCGAGACCGACACGTTGGGCTTTGACGTGTTCCGCGAAGAGGCCGGCGCCTGGGTCAAGGTGAACAGCGCCATGATCCCGGCCCAGGGCTGGCCCCAGGGCGGCGTGGGCGCCAGTTACTGCGTGGCGGATGCCGGCGCCAAGGTGGATGGCACCTACCGCTACAAACTGGTGGAATACGAAACCACCGGCGGCACGCAGGAATACGGGCCGTTTGACGTGGCGGCGAGCAATCCGCGCTTGGAAAACCTGTCTATCACCCCCGATGGCGTGGTGCTGCGCTGGCTGAGCCGGGAGCAGGACACGTATGAGGTGCAGAAATCCCCTGAGATGAAGAACGGCTTTGCGCCGCTGGCGACGGGCCTTCCGGCGACGCCGCCGGTGAATGTTTATACCGATCAGGTGGAAAGCGCGAGCGCAGCGTATTACCGGGTGCGGGTGGAATAAAGAACCGCCTTGGTGGGCGGGCTACGAACAGAAGCGCGGCGCGGCGGTTTGTGATCGGATTCGGGGCGCCAGGCTACATCGGCCGGGAAAAGTGCGATGTGCTGACGACATGAACGAGCAAGCCGTTTTTAGGGATCACATAGGGGGCGCGGACATACGGACAGACAAGATAATTATCGCCTTGGGGATACCATTGACGAAAGACTTTGAGTGAAGCGCCATCCAGTGCATCGGGATTGATCTTGGCTTCCAGGGCGTCCACCCGTCCGTTGGGATGTTCCACGACAAAATCAATCTCGCGTTGGCTTTTGTCGCGCCAATAGTGAAGGGAGCGGAGAGGGTAGACGGCGCGCAGTTCGTCTAATACCAGATTTTCCCAGAGTAATCCGCAGTCGTTTTCGCGAAGCGTTTCCCATCCACGAATATGGGCCACCAGCCCGGTGTCGAATGCGAAGATGCGTGAACGGCGCACGATCTCACGGTGTCCTCCTCCACAAAAGGGAGGCAGCCGGATAATGGCGTGCGCGATTTCCATGGCATCCAGATGCGCGGTCACGGTGGGACGGCTGATGCCGGCGTCTTTGGCCAGGTCCGTGATGTCCAGTAGGCCGCCGTTGCGCAAGGCGATCAGTTTGAGCAGCGCCATGAAGCCGGTGCGGTTGCGGATGCCGAACAGTTCCTGGATGTCACGAGCATAGAAGCTGTCCATCCAATCTTCAAAAAACGCCGGGGCGGGTTGCTCGCTGAGCAAAACTCCTGGCAGACCTCCATGCAGAAGACGATGTTCCAGGTTGCAGCATCCGAATGAGACGAGACATTCGCGCCACAATACCGGTGGCAGATGGAGGGAGCGTTTGCGGTCGGTCAGGCTGTCTCTGAACTTTTCGGTGGCCTGCAAGGAGGAAGAACCGGTTGCCAAAATGCGGAGGTCGGGGTGCTCATCGGCAGCGATTTTCAAAACCAGGGCCGGATCGCTTATGCGATGGACTTCATCAAGTAAAAGGGGCTTTCCCGTACGATGTTGAAGAAAAAAGGCTTCGGGATCGGACAATTGCCTTTGAACGGAGGGAAGGTCACAATTGAAATAGACACCGTTATCAATTTGGCGGCAAAGAACGGTTTTGCCAACCCGTCTGACTCCGGATAGCCAAATAATGGATTTCTGATTCCAAAGACGATGAATTTCTTCCATCCAAAAGGGTCTGTGTTGCGTTTTCATGAAGACATGATTTACATATAGCCGTCCAAATGTAAAGTATAGGTGCGTACATTTCTGGATCGGCTTCGACCCGTCGTTTGGAACCAAGTTTCATGAGCATGATTTTGGCCAAGTGCCCAATCTGGTCATAAAATCTCTCCATTACCCCTGACGGCGTGGTGCTGCGCTGGCTGAGCCGGGAACAGGACACGTATGAGGTGCAGAAATCCCCTGAGATGAAGAACGGCTTTGCGCCGCTGGCGACGGGCCTTCCGGCGACTCCGCCCGTCAATGTTTTCACCGACCAAACAGAAGCCGCTAACGGCGCGTTTTATCGAATCCGGGTGCGACGGGAGTCGAGGGGAACGAATAAACTATAAAGGCCAAATGGATAGGTCTTTTAGCATGGATATGGCGTCGATCCCAAAAAATTCCGATTTGTGCTGTCTTTGGGCTTGCTTTCGGGGGGGGGGGTAACTTTCAAAGATATTAAGGATTGTATAGACCGAGAGATATAAAGTCCTTGTGGTCAACGAAGGAGAAAATGATGAAGCAAATCATGTTGTGCATATGGTTGAGTTTGGTCCCTGTGCTGGGTTTTGGGCAGACTACACTCCAAACGGTAGATTTTGAAACGACATCCGTGTATGTCGTTACAGGTGGACAAACAACATCACCAGATGACTGGTGGGAAAGAGCATCGTCTGCACAGGTCAATCCGTTAGTTCCTTTTTCGGGGTATCAAGGAAGCTATTTTTTTTATGCGGAGGATACAGACAACGGGCGTGCGAATGATGATCCGGCTTATTGCACCCTGAGCGCAACAAATGTTTCTTCGTATACCAATCTCCAGGTTAAAATAATGGTCGCAGGGAAGAACGATGTCGGTTCTGCTTATGAGAGGGAGGAATATCTCAGGATACAATACGCATTCGATGGAGGAACATTTACAACTCGATCTCAGTTTATTGCGGCCAACGTCGATGATGTATACATGTCTGAGGATGCCAATGCGGACGGAATCGCCGATGGACCTGCCTTGAGTCCCGCATGTGCGGAGTTTACTTACAGCATTCCTTCTGCCGGTTCGAATCTTCAAATAAGAATCATGGGTAATACGGATCAAGCAGGAGAAGAGTTTGGATTTGACAACATCCGTGTCTTGGGAACACTTGCCCCAACGGGAGCACCCGCCCAGGTGGTGTTGTACGACTTCTACCTGCAGCAGGTCAACGGCGGCGTATCCGTCTGCTGGCAGACGGCGTCGGAAGAGGACGCCGTGGGCTTCGATGTGTTCCGCGAAGAGAATGGCGCGTGGGTCAAGGTGAACACCGCCATGATCCCGGCCGAGGGGTGGCCCAATGGCGGCGTGGGCGCCAGTTACTGCGTGGCGGACGCCGGCGCCAAGGTGGATGGCACGTACCGCTACAAGCTGGTTGAGTACGAAACCACCGGGAAAGTCTGCGAATATGGCCCGTTCGAGCGGTCCGCCTGGCTGCCGCGCCTGAGCAGTTTCACGGCCACGCCCGCCGGCGTGGTCATCCAATGGCAGAGCCGGGCAGGGGAACTGTACGACGTGCTGAAGGCTGTCGACGCGCGTGGCGCGTACGCGCCCGCCGCCACCGGCTTGCCCGCCACCCCGCCGGTGAACGCGTGGACCGACCCGGCCGCATCCGCCGGCGCCGCCTTCTACCGCATCGAAGCCCGGTAGGCCGCCGCTCTCCGCGCGGCAGGCCCTGGTATGCTGCTGCGCTCAGAGCAGGGCGCTCGGAAAGCGCTCGCCTGCTGGGCGCGGCTGCCAAGTCATTTCATCCCCCGGCCAACGCGCGTTCTGGCAGGCGGAAAAACTCTTTATTGATCAATAGCAGATGTGATGAATCTGGAACTCAGGAACTCAAAGAAAAAATTCCAGTGTTCAGCCTGGAAAAAGCATCTGAACTACGAAACACGCGAAGGCATACCTGAATTTCGCGTGATTCGCGTGTTTCGTAGTTAATTCAACATTGAATTCTGCCTGTTGACCGGCAGGCTCTTGGGCTTTTCATAAATGGCCTGGCATACCCATATTATACCCATATTTTAAATTTGCTATGGCGGGCTATTTTGAAAAAATACAGCCTTTCAATTGAGGAGGTTTACATGACACCGTATAGGGTCTGTCTGCCAGGCGATTCGGCCCGGGTTTCCAGGGTTTGGAAAACTGCGCGTGCACGTTTCCAATCCTTGGAAAAATCCAGGCAAAAAGTTCCAATGATTGGAAGTTTTCCCGCCCAAAGTTCCAATGATTGGAAAATTCTATTTTTACTGGTTGCCGGCCTCTTCGCGGGGTCGGGCGCTGTTGCGCAGGCGGCGACCACGGGACCGAAGGATGTGCCGCCGGAGGTGTGGGCGAAGATCGGGCCGCAGGTCGAGCGGCAGGCGTATGCGTTCGATGCCGAGGGCCGGGCCGCCAATCAAGAACAGAATTTCCAGGTGGCTGCCGAATCCGCCGGGTTGGCGGTGAACGATGCCCTGCGCTTGCGGGCCACGGCGCTCAACGGCGAGCCGCTGCCGGAAGCCGCGCCGGTCATCCGGGACAACCGGGTGGAATATCCGCGCGGCGCAATGACCGAGTGGTTCGAGAACCGCAAGGACGGCGTGGAACAGGGGTTCACGGTGACGGATGAAGGCGGAAGGCTGAAGGATGAAGTGCGGCTGACGCTCGCCTTTGGCGATGGCCTGTCAGTCGAGGTGGCGGCGGATGGGCAGGAGGCAATTATCACCCAGGGATCCGCTCGCTATCGCTATGCGGGCTTGAAGGCCTGGGATGCGGCCGGGCGTGAACTGTCCTGCCGGATGGCTCCCAAATCTGAAATCTCAAATCTGAAATCTCAAATTGTCCTCCTCTGCGATACGCGCGACGCGCTGTTCCCCATCACCATTGACCCGATCCTGACGAGCATGGAGGCGAAGTTGACCGCGGCGGACAAGGCGGCGAACGACCAATTTGGCATATCGGTGAGCGTGGCGGGGGATGTGGCGCTGGTCGGGGCCTATTCTGCGGACCCCGGCGGCATAATACAGGCCGGTGCGGCGTACGTGTACGAGCGGAATGCCGGGGGCACGAACGCGTGGGGCCAAGTGGCCAAGTTGACGGCGTCGGATAAGGCGGCGGGCGACTACTTTGGCTATTCGGTGAGCGTGGCGGGGGATGTGGCGCTGGTCGGGGCCTATCTGGCGGATCCCGGCGGCGTGTCCGCTGCCGGCGCGGCGTATGTGTATGAGCGCAAT
>CAZAYP010000139.1:0-8199 GCA_964489425.1 uncultured Verrucomicrobiota bacterium
TATCAGCGCGCTACCACTGCCCACCCCCAAAACCGGGCTTTCTTAACCGCTGCGTCAACATTTTTTCGGGGCAGGTCTTTCGGCCCGAATGGATGCGCCGGACTGGACCGCGGCGGCCAACGCCAACAGGCTCGAATTGCATTGCATTCAGCGCCCGCTCAGCCTATACGAACGTGGCATGCCGTGAACAAACCGTGGGCCGTGTATCACGGGTGTTGAGCAGCAACATGAGTCATGTACCGGAGGTTGGATGCCATGGCTGAAAGAAAATACGCATTTTCGTGGGATTTGCTGGGGGATATCAAGGCCGGCCGGCCGAATCTCGGGCCCACGACGCGCCTGGAAGTGTACCGCCTCATGCAGTTCACCTTCCGCGACGTCATCGAACGCCACGTGGGCACGGAAACCACCGACAAGATTTTTTACGAGGCCGGATACCTGGCCGGGACAGAGTTCTACAAGAACCTTTTCAAGGATGTCAAAGGCTTCGATGATTTTATCAAGAAACTGCAGGATGCGCTGCGCGACCTGAACATCGGCGTGCTGCGCATCGAGAAAGCCGATCTCGAGAAGGGCTCCTTTGTCTTGACCGTGTCCGAGGACCTGGACTGTTCCGGCCTGCCGGAAATGGACCAGGAAATTTGCATTTACGATGAAGGGTTCATCGCGGCCCTGCTGGAGAGTTTTACCGGGGCGCGCTTCAAGGTCAAGGAAGTGGACTGCTGGTGCACGGGCGACCGCACGTGCCGGTTCACGGCCGAGATCGTCAAGGAGTAACCCAACCGACCGACGGCGGCCGGCACAAACCAACGTATGGGCAACAAACCGGACGACCGTGCGCTGGCTGATGAATGGGCCAGTTTCTTTCTGGAGGTGCTGACCCGCGGCAAGGCGCCTGCGCTTCCGGATCACCTGGCCGGCCCGGGACCGGCCACGGACCTTTACGCCTACCTCATGGCGCTGCGCGGCGTCCTGCTCGCGGTCTCCAGCGGCGATCTGTCGGTCCCCGTCACGTTCAAGGGGTTCGCCGGCGGGGCGGTCAAAACCCTGCAGGCCAACCTGCGCCACATGACTTGGCAAACACAGCAGGTGGCGGCCGGCGACTTCTCCCAGCGGGTCGATTTCATGGGCGAGTTTTCACGCTCGTTCAACGACATGGTGGCGCAGCTCGACCGGGCAATCAAGGAGTCGGCCCGCAAGGAAGCTGAGCTGATCGAGACCAACCGCCGGCTGGCCGAGGCCACGGCCCGCGCGGAAGACGCCACCCGCGCCAAGAGCGAGTTCCTGGCCAACATGAGCCACGAGATCCGCACTCCAATGAACGCGATCATGGGCATGGCGCACCTGGCCCAGCGCACGGAGCTCACTCCCAAGCAGCGCGATTATCTCGTGAAAATCAGCCGCGCGGCCCATGCCCTGCTGGCGATCATCAACGACCTGCTGGATTTCTCGAAAATCGAAGCCGGTCGAATGACCTTGGAGCACGCGCCGTTCCTGCTAAACGACATGCTGGAAAACCTGGCCGACATCGTGGGACTGAAAGCCGAGGAAAAAGGGATCGAACTGGTCTTCTCCGTGGCCCACGACACGCCGCTACGGCTGGTGGGCGACGCGCTGCGCCTGGGGCAGATCCTGATCAACCTGGTCAACAACGCGATCAAGTTCACGGAACACGGCGAGATCGTCGTGACGATCGCGCCCGAACAGCAAGACGAACGCGAGGTGCGCCTGAAATGCTCGGTGCGTGACAGCGGCATCGGCATGACGCCGGAGCAAATGGCCCGCCTGTTCCAGTCGTTCACCCAGGCGGACGCATCCACCACCCGCAAGTACGGGGGCACGGGACTCGGCCTGACGATCAGCAAGCAGCTGGTAGAACAGATGGGCGGCCGGATTTGGGTCGCGAGCGAGCCGGGCCGCGGCAGCACCTTCCATTTCACCGTGGTCCTGGGGATCGACGCCGCCGGCGCACCACGGACCGCCCGCGCCAGTTTGCACGAGCTGAAAGGCAAGCGGATGCTGGTCGTGGATGACAGCGACAACGCCCGCATGGCCATGGCCGCCATGCTGCAGGACAAGGGGTTCGTTGTCCAAGCCGTATCCTCCGGAGAATCGGCCGTGGAACGGGTCCGGGACGCGTCCGCGCGCGGAGCGCCCATCGACCTGGTGCTGATGGACTGGCGCATGCCAGGCATGGACGGGATCGCCGCATCGCGCCGCATCAAGTCCGACACCACCTTGGCACACCCGCCGGCCATCCTCATGGTCACGGCCTTCGGGCGCGAAGAAGTGATGCACCGCTGCAAGGAGGCCGGGCTGGACGGCTTTCTTATCAAGCCGGTCAACGAATCGCTGCTCATGGATGCGGTCATGGATGTCTTTGTCCGGCCGGCCGGCGCAACCCATCGGGCGGCGGCCGCGGCGGCCATGGAAGCCCCGCAGCGGTTGCAAGGTCGCCGCGTCCTGCTGGTGGAAGACAATGCCATCAATACCGAGCTGGCGGTTGAGCTGCTGCAGGACCTGGGGTTGGTGTGCGTGACCGCCGGCAACGGCCGCGACGGTGTCGCACGGGCGGTCAACGAACCCTTCGACCTCGTGCTCATGGATATCCAGATGCCGGAGATGGACGGACTCACCGCCGCGCGGATGATCCGCCAGCACGAACGGCTGCGCGACCTGCCGATCATCGCCATGACCGCCCACGCGATGAGCGGCGACCGCGAGCAAAGCCGCGCCGCCGGCATGAACGACCACCTCACCAAGCCGATTGATCCCGAAAATCTCAAGGAAACCCTGTGCCGCTGGATGCCCGCCCAGCCGCGCGCGGCCGGCATGCCATCTGCAGCGGAACCACGGTCGGCAGGGCCGGGTGTGGAGCTGGCGGCCAGGCTGCCGGAATCTCTGCCGCCTTTTGATCTGCCGGCGGCCTTGGCGCGATCCAACGGCAAGCCGCAGTTGCTGCTCCGGCTCATTCGACGCTTCCGCGATACCTACGCCGGCGCGCCGCAGGAGTTGCGCTCGCTGATCGCCGCGGGCCGGATCGCCGACGCTGAGCGGCTGGCGCATTCGCTCAAAGGCGTGGCTGGGTCGCTGGCCGTGGAACGCGTCTGCACCTGCGCCGCCGCGGTCGAACGCACACTGCGCGAACAGCGGGTGGACCATGCCAGCGACCTGATTGCGGCTCTGGAAACAGCGCTGGCGCCGGCCATGGCTGCCGCGGCGAGCCTGGATCCCGGCCCGCCCGGACCACCCGGGCCGGGAATGGATTCCGCGGCGGCGCCGGACTTTGACTGTGCCACCGCAGCCGCCGTCCTTGCGGAACTGCGCCCCCTGGTAGCCGCCAACAGCATGAAGGCCCGCAAACAGTTCGCCACGGTACGCGAACATCTGGCTGCCGGCGGCGGGAACCGTGATTTGGCCGTCCTGGCCACGGCCTTGGAAAACCTTGATTTTTCTACGGCCCTGGCCGCCGTGGACCGGCTGGCGGCCGGCGTAACGCAGGCGTCCACGCCTGCCACAGTTAATCCAGCAAGCGCGGACGCCTGCGCTACTTCCAGGCCATCGGACACCAACAACTCGACTTTGCACGGAGATAGGTCATGACAACACCCACACCCGCTCAACCGCGGCTTCTGACCGTGGACGACGAACCCGTCAACATCGAGATTCTTGCCGGCCTGTTCGAGGATGACCACGAGGTCCTCTTTGCCACCAACGGGCCCAAAGCGCTCGAAATTGCCGCGACCGCCATCCCGGACCTGATCCTGCTCGATGTCATGATGCCGGGCATGGATGGCCACGAGGTATGCCGACGGCTGAAAGCCAATCCGGCCACGCGCGATATCCCGGTCATATTTGTCACGGCCATGAGCCAGGAAAC
Source organism: uncultured Verrucomicrobiota bacterium (assembly GCA_964489425.1). Taxonomy (GTDB): domain Bacteria; phylum Verrucomicrobiota; class Kiritimatiellia; order RZYC01; family CAZAYP01; genus CAZAYP01. Next base: position 3,881 of record CAZAYP010000139.1, read on the forward strand.
TGACGAGACCCGGGGTTTCGAGTTGGGTGCCGTGGACTACATCACCAAGCCGTTCCGGCCGGCCGTGGTTCGCGCGCGGGTTCACACGCACTTGGAACTGTCACGATCGCGAAAGACCATCGAGCTTGTCAGCGCCCAACGCCGCGAGATGGTGCACGTCTTGTGCCACGACCTGGCCAACCCCCTGGGCGGGTTGGCCGGCCTGCTGGAGATTATCGAGTCCTGGGATGACTTTCTCGAATACAAGCCGCACCTCGTGCGGGACGTGCAGAACGGGCTTGCCGTCATCGACATGGTGCGCTCCATGCAGGCACTCGAATCCGGCAAATTGTCCTTGGGTCCCGTGGACCTTGCGGCCGCGCTGGACGAGTCGCGCGCCATGCTGCAATTGAAACTGGAGGACAAAGCCATCCGCATCGAGATGGATGCGCCTCGCGAATTGCTGGTCACGGCCGAACCCACCTCGCTGGTCAATTCGGTGCTCAACAACCTGTACACCAATGCCATCAAATTTTCCCACCGCGGCGGCGTCATCGACGTCCGCGCCGCAGCACACGCCGCCACGGTCACCGTAGTCATCCGCGACCATGGGATCGGCATGCCGCCCGCGCTGTGCGCCGCGCTGTTCGATATGAAGAAGAGCACCAGCCGTATGGGAACCGCCGGGGAAAAAGGCACCGGGTTCGGCATGCCGCTGGTCAAGCGATTCATGCAATCCTATGGCGGCACGATCGAGGTTCAATCAAGCGAGGCCGCCGCAGCTCCAGACCACCACGGCACGACGGTCACGCTGACGTTCCCGCCCGGTTGAGCATGGTTCCCCAAGGCTCCCGCCACCTTTTGTCCAAGCTTGAAAAACGCGGCGCGGCGTGCACAATAGCAGCCAAATGACGCCCACCGAGCCCCAGAAACCAGCGGAGTCGCTGGCGCTGATTACCACGATCGGCGAGCGCTGCCGCATGTGTTACACCTGCGTCCGCGACTGCCCGGCCAAGGCCATCCGGATCCAGCAGGGCCAGGCCCAGGTCATCCCCGAGCGCTGCATCGGATGCGGGTGCTGCGTGCGCGTGTGCAGCCAGAACGCCAAGAAGATTTACGACTCGCTGCCCGAGGTCAAGGCCCTGCTGGCCGGCCAGGCGCCCGTGGCCGCGATCCTCGCGCCCAGCTTTGCCGCCGACTTTGCCGATCTGCCGGCGCCGCGCCTGGTGGGCGCGCTACGCCAACTCGGGTTCGCCCGCGTGGCCGAGGTGGCTTTCGGCGCGGACCTGGTGGCCGCCGCGTACCACCGCCTGCTGGCCACGGTGGATGACCGACGCTACGTGGCCACGACCTGCCCGGCGGTCGTGGGCTACATCCAGAAATACCATCCCAACCTCATACCCTTGCTGGCGCCAATCGTTTCGCCGATGATCGCCGAGGCCCGCGCCCTCAAGCGCCTCCACGGCGCGGAGCTGCGGGTCGTGTTCATCGGCCCCTGCCTCGCCAAGAAGCTGGAAGCCCGCACCCGGCCCGGCGACCCGCCGCCGGACGTGGATGCCGTCCTTACGTTTAAGGAGCTGCGCGCCTGGATGGACCAGGCCGGCCTGCAGCCCGCCGCTGCCGCGGAAAGCAAGTTTGACCCGCCCCGGCCCGGCCTCGGCGCCCTGTTCCCGGTCAGCCGCGGCCTGCTCCAGGCGGCCAACCTCCAGGAAGACCTGGTGGATAACAATATCGTGGTCGCGGGCGGCCCGTCCAACTTCGCGGCCGCCATCAAGGAGTTCGAGGAAGGATCGCTGGACTCGCGCCTGCTCGAAGTGCTCTGCTGCGACGGGTGCATCATGGGCGCGGGCGCCACCAACACCGCCCCCCACTTCAGCCGCCAGGCGGCAGTCAGCCGCTACGTGCGCGAGCGGATGAAAATCCTCGACCCGGCCGCCCATGCCCGCGACCTGGCGGCCATGGCCGATCTCGACCTGCGGCCCGGATTCCACAACGATGACCGCCGGTTCCCCTACCCCGCGCCCGAGGAACTCGACCGCATCATGGTGCAACTGGGCAAGCTCAAGCCCGAGGACGAGCTCAACTGCGGCGCCTGCGGTTACAGCTCCTGTCGCGACCACGCCCAGGCCATCTATTGGGGCCTGGCCGAAAGCGCCATGTGCCTGCCCTACGTCATCGACCGCCTGCGCCAGTCGCTGGGCGATCTGGAACAATCCAACGAGCAGCTGGCCCGCGCCCGCGAGGCCCTGAGCAATGCCGAGAAACTCGCCAGCATGGGGCAGCTTGCCGCCGGCATCGCCCACGAGGTCAACAACCCGCTGGGCGTGATCCTCCTCTTTGCCAAGAGCCTGCTCGAGGAGTGCCCGCCGGATGCCCCCAACTACGAAGACCTGAAGATGATTTCCGAGCAGGCCGAGCGCTGCAAGAAAATCGTGGGCGACCTGCTGAACTTTGCCCGCAAGAACGAGGTGCACCGCCGGCCGACCAACCTGCGCGACCTGATCGACCGCTGCCTGACCCTGATCGCCGTGCCTGAGAACGTCAGGGTGACCACCCGCCACAACATGACTCATCCGGAGGTGGCCATCGATTCCGACCAGATTGTCCAAGTCCTCATCAACCTGGTCGAGAACGCCATCGAAGCCATGCCCACCGGCGGCGAGTTGACCCTTTCTACCTCCGATGATGAGCACCAGGTGCGGTTCTCCGTCGCCGATACTGGCACGGGCATCGCCCCCGAGCACCGAGCCAAGATCTTCGAGCCCCTGTTCACCACCAAACAAATCGGCAAAGGCACGGGCCTGGGGCTGTCAGTCACCTTCGGCATCATCAAGATGCACCGCGGGAAAATCGACTTCACGTCCAATGCAGACCGCGCCAAAGGCCCCACCGGCACCACGTTCACCGTGACCCTGCCGCGCCAGGAGGAGGAGTAGCCGCATGGAGACGTTGCGCCTGCTCATTGTCGATGACGAGCCCGGCATGCGCCTTGGCGCGCGCCGGGCCTTGCGCCAGCACATGTTCCCCATCGCCGACTTGGACATGGAAGTGACCCTAGATATCGACATGGCGGAAACCGGCCAGGAAGCCCTGGACAAGATCGCGGCGCAGCCCTTTGACCTGGTCCTGCTGGATTATAAGCTGCCGGACATCAGCGGCCTCGACATCCTGATGAAGCTCCAGCAGCAGAAGCTCGATCTGCTGGTGATCATGATCACCGCCTATTCCTCCTTGGAAGTGGCCATCAGCGCCACCAAGAACGGCGCGTTTGACTTTTTGGCCAAGCCGTTCACCCCTGAGGACCTGAAAAGCTGCATCCAAAAAGGCAGCCGCCACCTGCTGATCCAGCGCCGCGCCCGCCAGTTGGCCGAAGAAAAGCGCCAGGTCCGGTTCCAGTTTCTCAGCGTGCTCTCCCACGAACTCAAGGCGCCGCTCAACGCCATCCAAAGCCTGCTCAATATCCTGCAGGCACGCACGCTGGGCACGGACATGGCCGCCTACGACGACATCGTGCTGCGCGCACTGCGCCGCGTGGACGGCATGCGCAAGCTGATTTTCGACCTCCTGGACCTGACCCGGATCGAGTCTGGCCAGAAGAAGCGCGAGATCCGCGAGGTGGACGTGCGCGCGCTGGCGCAGCAAAGCATGGACATGGTCCAAGCGGATGCGGCAACGCTTAAACTGACCTTGGCGCTGCATGCCCCGGATGCCCTGCGCATGTGGGCGGACCCCGGCGAACTGGAAATCATCTTCAACAACCTGTTTACCAACGCGGTGAAGTACAACCGGCCCGAAGGCCGCGTGGATGTCTCGCTGGCCAGCGATCAGAACAACGTGCTGGTATCGGTCAAGGATACCGGCATCGGCATGAGCGTCGCGGAACAGGCGGAACTGTTCAAGGAATTTGGCCGCATCCGCAACGACAAAACCCGCCTGATCTCCGGCAGCGGCCTCGGGTTATCCACGCTCAAAAAACTCGTGGCGCTTTACGATGGCCAGATCAAGGTGGCCAGCGAACCCAACGTGGGAACCACCTTCGCCATTACCCTTAAAAACCATCCGCCGGCGGCATCTGCCCCCGGTCCGTAGGATGCCCGGAATCAGGCCGTCACGGCGGACATAGCGCCGTGGCTACAACCAAATGGCATACTGCGCCAAGGCCACCGGCAACGGCGATGCCATGCCGCCACGCACGTTGTGGAACTTGGATTTCAGCCCTTATTACGGTTGCGCCGCAGGGGCCGCCGGGGTTGGCAAGACGGCCTGGGCCGATCCCCCAAGCAATATCGCGTCCTTCATGGATTTGGCTATCCGGAACTTTACCGCCTTCTTGGCCGGGA
>CAZAYP010000140.1:0-8148 GCA_964489425.1 uncultured Verrucomicrobiota bacterium
AATTGATCGTCTTCGAGACCCTGGCCGCCCTCAGCTACGCCTGGGTGCTGCGCGGGCGCTGGCCCGACGCATTCACCCTGGCCGGTGCCACGCTGCTGGTGGGCGGAGTGGTCTGGGCCATGCGCGCCGCGGCGCAACGCCCGCCCACGCCAGGACGGCTGAACCTCAGCCCAGGCACCCTGCCGCCCTGAAGGCGGCGTCTCGGTGAGGTTGCAGGGTGCGGAACTCGCAGGCGATTCCAGGGGGCAGACAACGGCGCAGCGATGCCTCGATCACCGGGTGCAGGGATGCGGCGCGACCGCACACCACCACCGGGCGCATGCCATGCCGTGCGATGAGCAGCCTGGCCAGCCGCGCCAGTTCCTCGCCGGCCTGGCCCAGAAGGCGTCGTGCACCGGCGTCCGCTTCGGCCACCTGGGCCACGGCCAGGGCCAGGGTACCGAGTGCGCCGCGGTCGCTGAGATGGATGAAGCGGCGCGTGTCGTCCCAAGTGGGGCCTCCGATGCGCTCGAACAGCGCCTGCGCCAAGGCCGAGGAAGCCATGGATCCTGGCGCGTCGTCCTCGCTGCGCCACACCTGGGCCAAGGCCTGCCTTGCGATCCAGTGGCCGCTGCCCTCGTCGCCCAGCAGGCTCCCCCGTCCGCCCGCCCGGTGCATGGCGCCTGATGCATCGACAAACACACCGATGGAGCCGGTGCCGCTGTAGACCACATACCCCTGGCCCGGCGCGAAGCACAGGCGACAGGCCAGCTCGACATCGTTGTACAGATGGATGCGGGCTTCAGGCAACGCAAGCGCTTGTTGCAGCAGCTGCCGCAGGCCTCCCCCCGACTGCTCGTCGTGGCCGGTCACCCCGGCCCAGACCGCCGCTGGCGCGGGCAGTTGGACATCGCGCAAAGCCTGCCGAATCTCGCCCAGCGCTTGGCTGATCGACTCTCGGCCTTCCTGCGAATGCACCTGCTGGCCGCTGAAAGGCGCCACCGCGCCTTCAGCCAGCGTCTGCCCTGAGGCCAGGGCCAGGGCCCAGCGGGTCTGCGTGCCGCCCGCGTCCAGGCCGAGGCCGACTTCGACCGCCACTTACATCTTGGCGCGCAGGGCCAGGAAGAACTGGCGCCCGTTCTGGTGCCAGTAGCCCGGAGCGTTCTCGTTGAGGTAGTAGGTGTGGCGGATCGGGTCGTTCAGGTTGTTGCCATCCAGGTGGATGCTGATGTCCTTGGTGAACCGGTAGCCGATGGACAGCGACAGGCTGCCGGCCCCGGCATAGCGATGCTGGCCGTTGTACTGCGTGATGACCCCGGCGCTGTTGACCAAGGGCTTGAGCGTGCCGTCCCCGACGAAGCCGATGGCGTAGTCGGTGCGGTAGTTCCAGGCCAGGCTCGCCGTGAGCTTGTCGTCTTCGTAGAAACCGCGCAGGTTGTAGGTCCAGCGTGAGGTGCCCAGCATGGGGGCGCCGTCCTCGTCCTTGGAGTCCACGTAGGTGGCATTGGCACCGAAGCCGAAGCCCTTGCCCACGGGCATCTCCAGCGCGCCTTCCACGCCCTGGAGCTTGGCCGACACACCCTTGCGCGAGGTGACCAGGTAGGTGGTGACCTTGTTCTGCGCGAAGACGCCACCCGACACATAGGCGCGCGGGGCGAAGTACCAGGCCAGGGTCAGGTCCAGGTTGTCCGACAGGATGGGCTTGAGCTTGGGGTTGCCGCTGGAGCCGGTCAGCAGGGTGTCGTTCAGTGAAACGGCGCCGGCGAGCTCGTTGTAGTTGGCGCGCCCGAGGCTGCGCGAGACGGCGGCCCGGCCGATCATGTCCTTGGCCAGGTCCCAGCGCAGGTTGAAGCTCGGCAGCACGTCATTGCTCGTGGTGCTGACCAGCCGTGGAACGTAGGTGGCGACCCGAGAACCCACGATGGCCTCAGGCACCGAGCACGGTTGCAGCACGACGCACTGGCCCGCAGCCGTGCCACTGGTCAGCGCCTGGTACGACAGCGAGGCGTCGTTCAGGCGCAGCTTGTCCAGGCTGGCGACCAGCTTTTCGTAATCCGACGTATCCACCGGGTACAGGCCGCAGAACACCATGGGGTGGATTTCCTTGAACCCCGGCAACGCCTGGGTGGCGGGCCGATCGGCGCGGGTGATCGTGTCGCCCACCCGGATTTCCTTGGCATCCTTGATGTTCGCGATGATGTAGCCCACGTCGCCCGCGACCAACTCATCCATCGGAAAAGGCTTGGGGCGGAACTGACCGACCTCCTTGATCTCGTAGTCCTGGCCGGTGCTCATCATGCGGACGCGCTGGCCGCGAACCAGGCGGCCATCAAACATGCGCAGGTACGACACCACGCCGCGGAACGCATCGTAGATGGAGTCGAACACCAGCGCCCGCACCGTGTCCGGCGCGCCTTGTGGCGGCTTGACCCGCTGGACAATGGCTTCCATGACCTCGACGATCCCAGCGCCGGTCTTGGCGCTGATGTTCAGGGCCTCGTCCATGGGAATCGCCAGGATGTCCTCGATCTGCTTGCGCACTTCAGCGACATTGGCGTTGGGCAGATCGATCTTGTTCAGCACCGGGATGATCGTCAATCCCTGGCTGACGGCCAGGTGCGTGTTGGCCACGGTCTGCGCTTCCACGCCCTGGGCGGCGTCCACAACCAGCAACGCGCCTTCGCAGGCCGCCAGGCTGCGCTCGACCTCGTAGGTAAAGTCCACGTGGCCGGGCGTGTCAATGAGGTTGAACTGGTAGCGATGACCGTCACGGGCGTCGTAGTACATGGTGACCGGGTGCGCCTTGATGGTGATGCCGCGCTCACGCTCCAGGTCCATCGCGTCGAGGGTCTGTTCGCGCATGTCGCGGGCCTCGATCGTGTGGGTCATTTCCAGCATCCGATCCGCCAAGGTCGACTTGCCGTGATCGATGTGGGCAATGATGCAGAAGTTGCGGATATACTCGAGGGGCTTCATGCCCCCCACCCCGCCGCCGCCTGCGCCGCTGCGCCGCGCGCCCGCATCCGGCTGATTTCGCCGGCCATGTCCGCGGCGCGAAACAGGAACGTGCCCACCTCGTAGATGTTGGCCCCGCGCTGTGCGGCCTGCTCCGCGGTATCGGCGTTGATCCCGCCGTCAATGGAGATGTTCATGTCCGGCCGCTGCCGCCGCAGGTCCTCGACCTTGGCCAGCACTTCCGGGATAAACGGCTGGCCGCCGAAGCCGGGGTTGACGCTCATGCACAGCACTTCGTCCAGGTCCGGCAGCCACTCGCGGATGGCGGCTACAGGGGTCGCCGGATTGAGGGTCAGGCCGGCCTTGGCCCCGGCGCGGCGGATAACGCGCAGGGTTTCGCCGACATCGCCCTGGGCTTCGACATGGGTCAGGATCGTGTCCGCCCCAAACTCGGCGCACCGTTCCACGTACCAGTCCGGCCGGATGATCATCAGGTGCACGCTCAACGGAATTTTCACCAGGCCGCGCACGGCGCGGATGATGTCGAACCCCATGCTGATGTTGTTCACGAACTGTCCGTCCATGATGTCCAGGTGCAACCCGTCGGCGCCGGCGCTTTCAGCGCGGCGGCACTCTTCGCCCAGGCGCGTCATGTCGCACGCCAGGATGGACGGATATACCGCAGCTTTCACCATATACAAGCAATTCCCGTGTTGTTGTACCGCGCCGGTCCATGACCGGCTGTGATAGAAGAGCTAATGTACTCGCCCCTCCCCTTCCCGTCAAGAATGTCGGCAGAAAAGTGTGGCGCTCGCCGCCGGGACCTCCGCGATCTCTCTGCAGAGCGCTGGGCCGGGCCGGCCCAGTTCGAGTGCCCACGCAGCCACCGTTTTTTGCTTCGTTTTTGCTTGTTTAATCATGGCCGGAAAGCTATACCGCCAGCCAGTAAGCACGTTGCGCGGGAGTAATTCAGTGGTAGAATGTCAGCTTCCCAAGCTGAACGTCGCGGGTTCGATCCCCGTCTCCCGCTCCACCTTTCAGAGCAAACACTCTCACAACACTCTTGAAAATAAAGGGTCTTAGGTGTGTTCAGCCCCTTTGCCTGCTTCTTGCGTAACAGTTCGCGCCGAGGCGAAACATGGGAAACGAGTATCCACACCTCCGCCCACACCTTCTGCGCCGTCGGGCCGTTCAGCTTCCCATCAGATTCCTCCCGGACCGCCACAGGCCGGACTCACGCCGTTCCCGCCTCGTCTGTGACCGGGTGAAGGTGAAGGAAACAGGAAGGCCGGGCCAGCGCCGCGGGCGGCGGCCCGGCTCCCGCCTCTCCGCGTCCTTGTTGATGGCTCGGTGCTTCGCCGCGAGTTGATCCAAGAACCACATGTCCTTCATGGCGGCGGCGTTGTTTTCGCAGACGTTGTTGGCGACGAGTTAAGCGACAATCTTCGGATCGGGGATGAGACTCCACACGGGGACAATCCGCATGATGTCCAGCGTGAGCACGTCGAAGGGCTTCCGTGTCGCCTCGCCGTGGAACTTCCCTTCCTGGTGCACGGGGGGGCATGAGGAATCGCAGCTTGGCAAGGCTCTCGCGTCTTGGCTTCCTTCTTCCGCTTCGGACCCTCTTGCGGGTAAAACCTCCGGCAGTCGGGATTCACCGCAATCATAACGTCAACCATGATCGCCTCGACCGCATCCGTAATGCCCGGTGATTTCGATTCGCGTAACCCCGGCCACGTTCAGGACGCAGTCAGCCGACGTCCGGGCTTCGTAGTCCTCGTAATCGCTGAAGGCGGAATCGCCGGCCAGCCATGCGACGATGTCCTTGACGGTCTTTTCCCGCCATGCGCGCCCACCTTTCGCCAGTTCCCCTTCCAGGCCTGCCAATACCGCCGCAGCGTGTCATGCCCGCCCTGTTGCCTCCTTCCCGCCTCCGATGCCGCGAAATAGCTGGCCACCTCGGCCACCGACCGATTCCGATACGGCATCGCAAAATCGGGCAACACGCTCACGTCCAGCGCATAATACCGTCCTTCGGGAATTAGATGACATTTGATGATAAGGGATATAATATATTGATACAAGATGTCTGGTGTAGGCAAATATTGAGGAAGATCGCAATGAGTGACGAAATCATGACCCTGCAGGAAGTCGCCGAATACCTGAAACTCTCGGAGCGAACCATCTACGGTTACGCCCAGAAAGGACTCGTGCCCGGAATCAAGATCGGCTCGTCTTGGCGCTTCCGCAAGGACGACCTTGACGCCTGGCTGGAAAACCAGAGGAAGATGACGGAGGAGAGCACCTCGAAGCACGGCCATGGCGAAGGAGAAAAGGCATGAATATTCATGAAGCCAAAGCACAACTGTTCGATACCAACGTCCTGCTCGCTGAGATGCGCCGCCGGGACGCCCTGAGTTGGCTGATGACCAGTGGCGGCGAAGATGCCGTCGCAATCCTGGTGGACGCTGTCGAACGCGGTCACCAAGACAGTACGCAGATCAAAGCCTGGCTTGCCGGACTATCCAGCCCCGAGCATGTCCGAGCACTGCTCAAGGTATGGATTACACAGAACTTGGCATGGCTGAAGCCGCTCGCCGTCGAGCGGGTGCTGGCCAGCGGTCTTGCGGCCGAATTGCCGGTCGATCGAGACACTGCATGGCTGGTGGCCAAGTATCAGAAAAGCCCCTTGGCGCCGGCCGTGAATATATACCGCGACTGCGTCTTGGCCGCGAAACCGGATTTCATGGTGGCGTTTGTCTTAAAGATTGGCCAGGCCTTATCACTGGAGTGCAGTCGGTTGAATGCTTCAGCGGCCATGGCCCTTATCCGGGACCAGGACGCCGAGGTGCGGGCCGGCGCAGAGGCGTACCTGCGCGATCGTCTACCCAACGCCGAGCAGTACAATGACCTGATCGTGGACGAGTGGATTCGCAGCCAGTCTCCCTTCCTCGCCAAACTGGTCGCAACACCGCGTCTGCCCTCCAATCCAGCCAAGGAAGCACTGATTCATCTGATCAACCGCGATCTGGCCGGCTACCGTAAACTCACCGACAAGGACGGCACCCTTCTGGCCGAGGCGCTGGCGCTCGCAACGCCGGAAATGCGCAAGGCCATCAACCAGACCATACTCGAGGCGCGCGACGGCGGCTTGGCCGACGCGTACCGCCAGGCGGCTGCCGCCGGGAGTCCGGACGCCGATCCGCAGATAGCGCTGCGCGCCCTCATGGCGTCCGGCAACGAGGATGGGTTGGTGGAGGCGACCCGTGCTATGACGCTGGCCGAGGTTTTGCCGCTTTGCGACCACTGGCGCGAGACGCGGCACCGGCCAACAAGCGAGAAGTATCGTGCAATCGTCGAGCGCGCCGTCGCCGCCCTGTCCCATATGCCCAAGCTCGAAATCGAACCCGCCCCAGCGCTGCCGGACGGCCTAGAGGACCTATTCGATGTCTGGCAGCGGGAGAATCCGTCTGACGCCCAGGTGAACCAGGACTTGAGCGCCGAGGATCCGTTCGTCCGCGCCAAGGCGCTCTTTATTGGCAGCGAGCGCGGCTTGGTGGACGCCGCCGCCCTGCGCGCCAAGGCAACCAGCGCCGACTGGCCCGAGCGCCTGATGGCAGCCCTGCGCGGTGCCCGGCCGGCGGAGGCTGGCGAAGACCATGTGGCTTGGATCACTACTGTGGCCGGACTCGACGCTGACCTCATGGGCGCCCGAATCGCCTGCGATCCGGAGGAACTGCAATGGAGCAACGGATTGTGCCGGCAGTTGCGCTCCGCAAAGGGCCCGGTCGCGGCCCGCAACCTGGCATTGGCTGAAACATTGTCAGCTTTCCGCTCGCTCTACGGCGGTACGATCAAGGTTTCCGAGGACGATTCCGCCACGCAGAAAGAGGCCATTCGCGTTGGCGGCGAGGTGGAGGCGGAAAACCTGAAGTTCTAGCCCGGAGCAAGCATCATGGCCTGGACTGACGGAAAATTTTGCGAATGTACCGATCGCGGCTATTGCCAGGTGCGGCCGCTGGTGCGCAACATCAAGGACGGGAGCGTGATGGTGCTGGTGCCCGGTGGTGAGTTTGAGATGGGGGATGGGGAGAAAGGCAGCTGTCCGAAACACCGGGTATGGGTAGATGCATTTTATATCGGGGTATACTGCGTAACGAACCGGCAGTATGCGCGGTTTATGAAGGAGACGGGGCAGCTAGCGCCCAATAAGCTGGCTTGGGGCAGCAAGCCAAAGTGGAAGAAGGGAAAGTGCGCAAAGGAACTTTTGGACCATCCTGTGGTATGCGTATCATGGGACGATGCGATGGCATACGCGAAGTGGGCTGGGTGCGAGCTGCCGACGGAGGCGCAGTGGGAGAAGGTGGCGCGGGGTCCGAAGGGGTTGATATATCCTTGGGGGGACGAATGGGACGAGAGGAACTGCCGGAATGCCAATAACAGGGGGGCCTCGGGGACGGCTGTGGTGTGGGGATATGGGGAGGGAGCAAGTGGGTATGGTACGTACCAGCAGAGCGGGAACGTGTGGGAGTGGTGCTTGGACTGGTATCGGGGGAAGTCCTATGCTAAGGCGGAGGCGCTGAAAAATCCGACGGAACCTGCGACAGGCAAGAGTCGTAGAATCCGCGGCGGCTGTTGGAGGGATGACGACGCGTCGTGCTTCCGGGGGACGCGCCGCAAATGGATCCCCCCCGCCAACGACTACTGCGACTTTCTAGGCTTCCGCCCCGTGAGGGCAGTGTGAGGTTCTGCCTTCAGCACTAGCTAAAATTGATATGTTACAAGTCGGGGACAAGAATCAATGAGCGGCTTATTACGGGCCTGGTTGGACTCGGGGGCGCTGACCCCGCTGGTGCGCAACGTCAAGGACGGGAGCGTACTGGTGCTGGTGCCTGGCGGCGAGTTCGAGATGGGGGATGGGAAGTTGGGCGACTGTCCACAGCACCGGGTATGGGTGGACGCGTATTACATCGGGGTGTACTGCGTGACGAACCGGCAGTATGCGCGGTTTGTGAAGGAGACGGGGTATCGGGCGCCGGACATGGCGACCGCTGGCAAACCAAAATGGGCGAATGGGAAGTGCGCAGAGGAATTGCAGGATCATCCGGTGGTATGCGTTCCGTTGTACGATGCGGTGGCGTATGCGCAGTGGGCGGGGTGCGAGTTGCCGACCGAGGCGCAATGGGAGAAAGCGGCGCGGGGGGGGAAGGGGTC
>CAZAYP010000141.1:0-7850 GCA_964489425.1 uncultured Verrucomicrobiota bacterium
CTCCGCGCGGCCATCCGCCGCCAGCGCCGCCGGCCGGCCGTGCCCGGCCAGGCCGGGGCCGGCCTGGGCCTCTATGAGATCGCCTGCCAATCCGCGGGCCGGCTGGCCGCCAGCCTGCGCCCTGCCGCCAGCCGGCGCGCCGAGTTCGAGCTGACGGTGCGCATCCATCCCGGAGCCGCGTAATGCAAGACCTGGTCATCCCCGCCACCAGTTCCACGCCGGCGCTTGCGTTCAAGGCTGCGGCCGGCACGCTGCGCCTCGCGGGCGAGTCGTTCCCCGAACATGCCGCGCGCTTTTACGCGCCGGCCCTGGACTGGGTGCGGCGCTACATGGCGGACGAACGCCGCGCCCTGGCGGTCGATTGCCGGCTGAACTACTTCAATACCAGTTCGTCCAAGTGCATCATGGACCTCTTTGACCTGCTGGACCAGTACGCCCGTGGCGGCGCGCGGGTGCGGGTGAACTGGCACTTTGCGCCCGAGGACGATGATTTGCGGGAAACCGGCGAGGAGTTGGCCGAGGCCATGCATTTTGAGTTTCACCTGTGCCCGGCCGCGCCCGGCGCGGCGGCGGATGACCCGGCCCCATGAGCCCCGCGGACTCACAGGATCCCGATCCCGGGGCGAAGCCGCCCAGCCTGTTCGCGGCCGAGCGGGAGCTGGCCCGCCGGGCGGCGGAGCGCGGCGCGGAATTGGCGGTCGATCTCGCGGACTACCAGCAGCTCCACGCGGCGTTTCTCGGGTTGCTGAACAAGGCGGACAAGATCGTCCGCATCAGCGACGCGAGCCAGCGCAAGCTGCGCGCCACCCGCGAGCAACTGCAGCAGGCGCTGCACGACCTGCGCCAAACCCAGGAGCGCCTGGTGCGCCAGGAGCGCCTGAGCGCCCTGGGCCAGATGGCGCGCGGCATCGCCCACGACTTCAACAACGCGCTGCAGCCGATCGTGCTGGGCGCGGACATGCTGGCCGACGACCTCATCACCCGCGAGCCGGACGCGGTCCGGCAGCTGGCGGCGGAGATCCGGCAGGCGGCCGCCAGCGCCGTGGAAACCGTGCGCCGCCTGGTCGGCTTTTACCGGGCGCAAAGCGTTTCCGGCGAAACGCGGGTCGCGGTCAACGAGCTGCTGCGCGCCGTGGCGGAGGTCACCCGGCCGGTGTGGAAAGACGAAGCGCAAGCCGGCGGCAAGACCATCCAGATGAACCTGCGGCTGGGGCCGGAGATCTTCCTGGACGGCTATGCCGAGGATTTGCGCGACGCGCTGGTCAACCTGGTGCTCAACGCTCGGGACGCCATTCCCGTCAAGGGCGCCATCACCCTGTCCGGCCGCCAGGACGGCTGCGAGTGCGTCATCGAGGTGCGCGACGACGGCGTGGGCATGACCGACGAGGTCCGGGCCCGCTGCCTGGAGCCGTTTTACACCACCAAGAAGATCCACGGCTCGGGCCTGGGGCTCTCCATTGTGTACGGCGTGATGCAGCGCCACGGCGGCCGGCTGGAGATCGCCACCGCCCCGGACCGCGGCACCACCGTGACCCTGCGCCTGCCGGCCGCCAGCCCCTTGCCTGCGGCCGAGCCTTCGGCTGCAAGCGAGCCGGTAGCCGCAGGCGTGAGCCCGCCGGCGGCGCCCCGGCGCTTGCTCATTGCCGACGACGAGCCGCAGGTGCTGGCGTTCCTGCGCCTGGCCCTGGAGCGCGCCGGCCACCAGGTATGGACGGCGCCTAATGGCCGGGCCGCGTTGGACTTGTTTATGCGCGCGCCGCCGGACCTGGTGATCACCGACCAGGCCATGCCGGAGATGTCCGGCGAGCAGCTGGCCCGCGCCATCAAGACCGTGGCCCCGGCCACGCCGGTGATCATGCTGACCGGCTACGCCGACCTGATGCTTGCCGAAGGGCGCCAGCCGCCGGAGGTGGACCTCCTGCTGGCCAAGCCCGTTTCGTTGCCCCGCCTGTTCGAAGCCATCCAGGAGGTGGCCCCCCGGGCCAGACCCGCTTGAACCCCGTAACCACCTCCATCTTCGACCTGTTTAAGATCGGGCCCGGCCCGTCCAGCTCGCACACCATTGCGCCCATGCTGGCCGGCTACGATTTCCAGGCCGCGCTGCGCCGGCTGCCTCCCGCGCACCTGGCGCGCGCCCGGCGCCTCGAGGTGCGCCTGTTCGGTTCGCTGGCCGCCACGGGCCACGGCCACGGCACGGACTGCGCCGTGGTCGCCGGGCTCCTGGGCCACCGGCCCGACACCTGCCCGGACGAGGCCTGGGCGCGCCTGCTGGGCGATCCGCGCGCGGCGCACGTCCTCGACCTGGCCGGCCGGCCGTTGCCGGTGTCGGCGGCGGACGTGATCTTCGACCCGCGCCGCCACCGGTTTCCCTACAGCAACACGCTGGTCTTGCGGCTGCGCGGCGCGCGGCAGACGATCTTCGCGCGCGAGTACTACTCCGTGGGCGGCGGGTTCCTGCAGTGGAAGGGCGCGCCCCGGCCGCGACGCGGCCGGCCGCGTTACCGCTACGCCACCGCGCGCCAGGTGCGCGACCTGCTGCATAAAGACAACCTGCTGCTGCACGAAATGCTGCTCGAAAACGAGCAGGCCATCACCGGCTGCTCCGAGGCGGAGATCTGCGCCGGCATCGATGTCCGGCTGCAGGCCATGGAGGATGCCATCCGGCGCGGCGTGGCGGCCACGGGCCTGCTGCCGGGCCCGCTGGGCCTGCACCGCAAGGCGTTTGCGCTGCACGACCGGGCCCGGCGCATGGACCATGTCCCCGACCATTTCCTGATGTACCTGTGCGCCTACGCGTTCGCCGTGGCCGAAGAGAACGCCGCCGGCCACCGCGTGGTCACCGCGCCCACCTGCGGCTCCGCCGGCGTGGTCCCGGCGATCTATTACGTGATGAAGCAGCACCTGCGCCTCCCGGCGCATGACATCCGCCAGGGGTTCCTGGCCGCGGCCCTGGTGGGGTTCCTGGCCAAGCACAACGCCAGCCTGGCCGGCGCCGAGGTCGGGTGCCAGGGCGAGGTGGGCGTGGCCGCGGCCATGGCCGCCGCCATGCTGGCCTACGCCCAGACCGCCAACTTCCAGCCCGCCATGAACGCCGCGGAAACCGCCCTCGAACATCACCTGGGCATGACCTGCGACCCGGTGGACGGCCTGGTCCAGATCCCCTGCATCGAGCGCAACGCCCTGGGCGCGGTCAAGGCGTACACGGCCGCGCTCATCTCCAGCACCGAGCCCGCCCGCTACCACCGGGTGGGGCTGGACGACGTGATCACCGCCATGAACGAAACCGGCCGCGACCTGTGCGCCAAGTACCGCGAGACCGCCCGCGGTGGCCTGGCGCGGGTCATCCGCTGTTGAACCGTCCGGCCGCGGCGGCCGGTTTTCCAAACATTGGAAAATTTCCACCCGGATTTTCCAAACATTGGAAAAAACGCGGGTCGGTTTTCCAAACATTGGAAAACCTGGCGGCCCGCCTTTTTTCCTTTCGCTCGCCGGGCGATGCCCACATACTTGGGGTGTGAGCATAGAACATCCCATGTTTACGGAGTCGGCGCCATGGTAAAGGCCACCAAGCGGTTCCTGTTTGTCATGACTTTTGCCGCGCTGGCCCTGGCGCTGGTCGCGGTGGGCATTTCCGTGGCCCGGTGGGAGCACCACGAGATTCGGAACAACGTGGCCCGGGACCTGGAGCATGTGGCCGATCTCAAGGTCCAGCAGATTGCGACCTGGCGCGCCGAGCGGTTGGCCGATATCCAGGTCCAGTCCCACAGCCCGCTGCTGCTGGATCACAATTTCGGGTTGGCTTCCGGCAGTCCCGCCGCGCGCACCAAGCTCCAGGATTGGCTGCGGACGCGCTGTCGCTATTACGGATACCACGATGTCCTGCTGGTGGATGCCCAGGGCCGGGTCCTGCTCAGCGCGAACGATGAGTCCGTGGGCACATCGCTGCCTTTGGAATGCCGTCAAGTCATGGGGGCGGCGCTGTCCTCTGGCCGCCCGATATGGCACGACGTGCACTATAGCGCAGATGCCGCCCACAACCTGTTGGAACTGGCCGCTCCGCTGGTGGTCACTGGCCACACGACGGCGGTGGCCCTGGTGTACCGCATGGAGCCCCGCGATTCCCTGTTCCCGATCATCCAGCGCTGGCCTTCGCGCTCGATCAGCGGGGAGACGCTACTGGTGCGACGGGATGGGGACGACGTGCTGTTCCTGAACGACCTGCGCCACCAGAGCAACACCGCCATGCGGCTGCGGGTGTCGCTGGCGCAGGCGGACCTGCCGGCGGTGCGCGCCGTGCGCGGCGAAACCGGCCTCCTGGAGGGGGCGGATTACCGGGGCGTCCCAACGCTGGCGGTGGCCCGCGCCGTGCCGGGGTCGGCCTGGTACGTGGTGGCCAAGGAGGACCTGAGCGAGATCTACGCGCCGTTGGTGCGCATGAACTGGCTGGTGGCTGGGGTAGTGCTGGCGCTGGTGCTGGGCTGCGGCGCGCTCATGTTCGGCCTGTGGACGCGCCGCGAGCAAGAGCTTTACCGCGCGCAGTGGCAGGCTGACCAGCACCTGGCCATCACCCTGAACTCGATTGGCGATGCCGTGGTGGCTACCGACGCCGGCGGCTGCATCACGCGGATGAACCCGGTGGCGGAGAAGCTCACCGGCTGGCCGCTGGCCGAGGCGCGCGGGCGGCCCCTGGACGAGGTGCTCCGCCTGATCCATGCGGTGACGCGCCAGCCGGCCCCGGCGCCGGTCCAGCGGGTCCTCGCCGAGGGCGTGGTGGTGGGCCTGGCCAACCACACCCTGCTGGTGGCGCGCGACGGCCGGGAAATCGCCATCGCCGACAGCGCCGCGCCGATCCGTGACGAGGCCGGCCGCATTCACGGCGTGATCATGGTGTTCCGTGATGTCTCCGCGGAATACGCCCTTGATCGCGAGTTGCAGGAGAGCGAGGCCAAGTACCGCCAGCTGTTCCAGAACATGAGCGAGGCGTTTGCGCTGCACGAAATGATCTGGGATGACCAGGGACGGCCCAGGGACTACCGGTTCCTGGACGTCAATGCCGCGTTCGAGCACCAGACCGGACTGGACCGCGCGCAGGTGATCGGACGGACCGTGCTGGAGATCTTGCCCCACACCGAGCCGGCCTGGATCGCGCAGTACGGCGAGGTGGCCCGCAGCGGCGCCACCCTGAGCTTTGAGCAATATTCCGGGGAACTGAAGAAATATTTCCACGTCCGCGCGTTCCAGCCCAGCCCCGGCCGGTTCGCGGTGGTCTTCGCCGACATCACGGACCGCAAGCAGGCCGAGGAGGAGATGCGCGTCGCGCGCGACCAGGCCGAGGCCGCCAACCACGCCAAGAGCATGTTCCTGGCCAACATGAGCCACGAGCTGCGCACGCCGCTCAACCCGGTCATCGGGTTCGCGGACATGCTGGCCGACGCGCCCAACCTGACGGACGAGCAGCGCGAATTCGCCCGGCTGATCAAGGCGCGCGGTGCCGACCTGCTGGGGCTGATCAACGATCTGCTGGACCTGTCGCGCATCGAGGCCGGGCACCTGGAGCTGGCCCTAGAACGCCTCAGTCTGCGCCAGCTGGTGCTGGACGTGGCGCGCGCGGCCAAGTTGGCCGCGGATGCCCGGAAGCTGCAGCTGACCTGGGCGGTGGCCGCGGAGGTGCCGGACGAGGTTGCCGCAGATGCCTTGCGCCTCAAGCAAATTATCGCCAACCTCCTGAACAACGCCATCAAGTTCACGGAGCAGGGCGGCATCGACCTGCGGGTGGTGTGCGACCCGCAAGCTCCGGCGACCCGCCCGGCCCAGCCGGACGAGGTGCTCCTGCACATCAGCGTGCGGGATTCGGGGATCGGGATTGACCCGGAGCAGGCGGCGCGGATTTTCGATCCGTTCAGCCAGGTGGACGCCTCCTACAGCCGGCGCCGCGGCGGAGCCGGCCTCGGGCTGGCCATCGCCCGGCAGCTGGTGCAGGCCATGGGCGGGACCCTCTGGGTGGACAGCACGCTGGGCCAGGGGAGCGTATTCCATTTCACCGTGCTGCTGCCGACCCGGTCGCCGGCGTTGCCGGCCGGGACCCTGGCCGTGGCGGCGCCGCGCCCCGGGCCGGGGGCGCCGGGGGTGCTCCGGGTCCTGGTGGTGGAAGACGACTCCGCCAGCAGCCTGCTGATCGCGCGGATGTTGACGCGCGCCGGCCACGTGGTCTGCACCGCGGGCAACGGGCTCGAGGCCCTGCGGATTTACGAGGAGCAGGCACTGGACCTGATCCTGATGGATGTGCAAATGCCGGATATGGACGGGGTGGCCGCCACCCGCGCCATCCAGGCCCGCGCCCCGCGCGGGCCGCGGCGGCCGCCCATCATCGCCTTGACCGCGTATGCCATGAAAGGCGACCGCGACCGCTTCCTGGCCGAGGGCATGGACGGCTACCTGGCCAAGCCCATCACGGCGGAAAGCCTGAGCGCGGCCATGGTCGAGGTCATGGGCCGGGTGCCCGGGGACGCCGGATAGGTCGGGCTGGCTCTGGCTCGGGATCGCGATCGGTCTCGGTTTTCGATAACGATGCCGACAACGATAACGACAACGATAACGATAACGATGCCGACAACGATAACGACAACGATAACGATGCAGATGCCGATGGTGAGCACGAAGACTGCTGAACATGTCAGGGAAAGACCCGGCGTCCGGGCGGCTTGGTGAACCCGCAGATAGACCTTGCCAGCGGCGCGGTTCACAATTAAAGTGACGGCATCATGGCGATTAAAAAAAAAAGGGCGCAAAGACCATTCCATGCAGGATGATGAGCTAGTTATCGCCTTTGTGAACGAGACCCAGGACATGCTCGAGCAGGTGGAGCCTGACCTGGTCGAGATGTCGCGCTCGGAGCTGTCTGATCGGGAACGGCTCAACCATATTTTCCGCGTTTTTCACACGATCAAGGGCACGGCCGGCTTCCTGCAGTTGCACAACCTGGCCGCCCTGACCCACCAGGGCGAAAATGCTCTGGACATGATCCGCAAGGGCCAGATGGCGGTCACGCCGGAGGTGGCGGTCGCGCTGATCCAAGTGTTTGATTTGCTGCGCGACATGCTGCCGACCATCCAGTCCACCGGCCATGACGACGGGCACCAGGATGCTTGTGCCGCGCTGTCGGCCGGCCTCGAGAAAATCCTGCGCGCCCCGCCGGCCGCCCCAGCGACCGTCCTGGCGCCCGCCCTGAGCGAGGCGGCCAAGGCCGAGGCGTTGCTGGCGGAAGAGCCCCCGCCGCCCCCGGCCCCGGGGAACTCCATGATCTCGCCGGACATGATCAAGCTGTTCGTGCAGGATTCGGAGGAGAACCTGGACCAGGCCGAGCAAACCTTGCTGGCGCTGGACAAGAACCCGCCGAACACTTCGGAATTGATCCAGAAATCGTTTCGCCTGCTCCACACCTTCAAGGGCAACTGCGGGCTGATGGATTTCCGGGACCTGCAGGCCCTCAGCCACAAGGTCGAGACCGTGCTCGACGCCATGCGCAACAACGAGTGCCCGGTCACGTCCCAGGCGATCCGCCTGATCCTCAAGATGGTGGACGTGTTCCGCCAGGCCGTGGCGGACATCAGCCGGGGCGGCCCCGGCAACATCCCGGGCAAGCCCGGGCTGGGCGATCTGCTGGAAGAGCTGGTCCGCCAGTCGGCCCCCGCCGCCGCGCCGCCGGCCATGCCAGCGCCCGTGGCCCCTTCGGCTCCGGCCAAGCCTGCGGCGGCCCCGCCACCGCCGGTCGTCCCGGCCGCCGCCAGCGTGAGTTCGAAAGTCGAACCGGCGGTCCAGCGCCTTGCGCCGGCAGCCCCAGCCGCGCCGCC
>CAZAYP010000142.1:0-7517 GCA_964489425.1 uncultured Verrucomicrobiota bacterium
GTACTGGTTGGGGTCTGGCGTGGACGGCCCGGCCGGCGGCGCGGCGCTGGCTGCCCGGCCCATACCGCCTCCGCCAGAGCCGCCGTCGCCACCACCACCGCCGTGCATGCGGGCGAACATGGCTTTGCGTTGTTCTTCGGTCATCTGTTCTACGCGCGGCCCACCATTGGCGACGAGCTGCACGGCCCGATTGAACAGCGCCCAGTTGCCGGTCACGCGCACGGGCACCCGTTCGTAGTCGCCCACGTAAGGGGGCGTGAATGTAGGTGGTTGTTCAACGATCAAGCCCGCCTGACGGCGGTCACTACGAACTTGCGGACCGCCTGGCGCGAGGCGCACGGGCTCCGCCGGGGCCGCGGGCTGGCTGCTGTTCGACAGCGGTACCATGCCGGAGATGTTGGGGTCGTTGGTCACGGCGGCGTTCACCAGCCGCTGGGGTTTCACCCGGTTGTTGCCCAGGGCCAGGCATTCGTCCTGCCGGAACACAGGCGAGATAAACCTGTACCGGCCGCCCCGGACCGCTTCCTCGCCCTTGTCCGTCCACCGGAGGATATCTGGGTGTATCCGCTGCAGCCCAAGGCGCGGCGGATACTTCAAGAAGAAGCGCCTCCGGTGTTGACGCCCATGCCGCTGGTGGAGAGTCTGGCCCAGGCGGCATGGTGCGCGCACGAACTGGCCACCCTGGATTTGGGCGACGCGCGCCGGCAGCGCCGGGCGGAGGCCATTCTCCAGGCACGCTGGGCGCAACCGCAGGCCAGCTTTTATGGCAGTTTCGATTCCTGGGCCGCCGCCAAAGGCGCGTACGGACTGATTGAACATCCAACCGCGCCGCTGAACCTGGAAAGTCTTTTGGCGCCCCACGCCGAAGCGACGCAGGCCCGCATGGCCGCTGAACCGGTGGTGCTGATGCCGCAAGACACCACCACGCTCAACTACACCGGCCTGCGTCAGACCACCGGCCTGGGTCCGCTGGGTAAAGCCAGCGGGCGGGGTTTATGGCTGCACTCTTTGTTGGCCTACCGACCCGATGGCGTGGCGTTGGGGGTGCTGCAGGCCCGCGCGTGGGCCAGAGCGCAACCCGACCCAAGCGACCCGCGCGGGCGCAACGCTAAATCCATTGACGAAAAGGAAAGCGCACGCTGGATCGATGCGCTGCGCGTAGGCGCTTCGGCCGCCCGCCGCATGCCGCAAACCCAATTGCAAGAGCGGCTGCAACGTCGAGGGGCGCGAATTTAAGACGGCGGAGCATCTGCAGCGGGTGCTGGCCTTCGACCTGATCGTGGCCTGGCGGGTGTTGGCCTGTCTGAAACTGGGGCGGGCGATGCCGCAACTGCCTGCCAGCGTCATCTACACCCAGGCGGAACTCACGGTGCTCTCGGCCGCCTTAAAAAAAAGGACCGGCCCCGGCGCGGCCCTTGATGCTTGGCGAAGCCAACCGGTTGGTAGCACGGCTGGGCGGCTATGCGGGTCGGCGGCATGATGGCGAACCCGGAGCCGAGCGTGTCGGGATTGGAATGCGCCGGCTGATGGACATGGCTCGAGGCTGGACCTTGCGGGAGATGCGCATGAAGAATGAACAAAATCCGTGTAAGGAGCAGGCTCCGTCGACGCCGTCTGCCGGCTATTTCGGACATTTATTCTGCAAAACATTATAGTAGAGGGTGGCCGCAGGCTGGGGTAGTTGCAAGGCGAACCGATTACGACAACGACGACGATCGCGAACACGGGTACGATTGGCTAAAGCCCGACAGCCTTCAGCCAAACAGCGTTACTTGGGTTCCGCCACGACGCGATAGAACTGGATGCGGTTGGCGGGATTGGTGGCCGCCAGCAGGGCTGAACTCCAAGGCAGCACGACCACGCCGGATGTGGCCGCGGCGGTCCAGCCCATGGCATTCGATACCACCGCGTTTTGTTCAAGCCGGTACTGGTATCCCTGCAGCCCAGGGACCTGCACGGACAGGCCGTCCTGGGCGGCTTGGATCGCCGCGTTGGTCAGGCGCAGGTCCTGCGCGGCATACGCCAGCCGGTTGGGTTCGTCGCGCAAGTTGAGCAGGAACTGGTAGGCGCAAGGCAGGCGCAGCGCCCAGCTCCACTCGTTGTGTACGTGGCCGCAACCGATTTCCCAGCGCAGATCGCGGTGGACGGTGTAGCCAGCCTTGAGAAACGAGTCGTAAAATGGCCAGAGGGTGTAGGTCAAATCCGCCTCCTCGGTGCCGCTGTCGAGATAGATGCGCAGCCCGCGCGTGTCGTTGCTGTTGGCCCAATCCAACATCGACCACGACACCCCGCAATAGGTCGAGAAGGCCCCGATTTTCTGAAACACGTTGGTGAACAGGCCCAGGTAGAGCGACACCACCCCGCCATATGATGAGCCCAGGGTCGCGGTGTTGGCATAGTCGCCCAGGGTTCGGTACTGCGCGTCGATCATCGGCTTGACGTTGTGAGCCAGGAAATTGGCGTAATAGTTGGCGTAAAAAGTCGGCGGCACATTGTATTCCCAGCTGCGTTTGTCCGAGTTGTCCACGCCCACGATGATGGTCTCGCGCATCCGGCCCTGGCTGATTTCGCGGGTGGCCGTCAGGTCCGCGTCCCACGAGCCGTACGTGCCGCCGGGATAAAAATCGTTCTGGCCGTCGTGCATGTACAGGACCGGGTACCGCTTCCACGTGTTCTGGTCATAGCCGCGCGGCAGGTAAATGCGCACGTAGCGGGACGTGACATAATCTTCCCAGTCCGAGTGGACCCATGCGATCGCAATCCGGCTGGTGGACAGGGTCGGCGGCGGCGGGTAATTGAAAACGTTGCCGTCCTGGAGAAACATGAAATCCAGCGGGCTGTAATAGTTCCCGCCGTGGTCGCCGTAGGGCGCGTGGTCCCAGTACTGCGTGTGGTTGAGGTATCCGCAGGGAACGAACTCGAGGTCCGCGCCGGCCACGCCGATGCCGCCGGCCCGGTACAGGAATTCCGTGGACGTGCGGCCGGCGCCAAGGCAGGTCATGTCCTGGCTGTACCAGTTGGTGCCCACGCGAAAGATCACCGCGGCGCTGGTCCAGGCGCTATGGTAATACAGTGTTTTGCCCGGGTACGGCGCGGCCGGCGCCGGCGCCAGGTTGGTGGCCAGGTTGGGACCGGGCGACCACTCAATATTGGCGCCGTCGCACCAGTTGCTGGAAAAATTGAAACGGGCGACGTACTTGTATTCCAGCGCCGTGCCGGCCGGCACGGCGATGGTGCCGGCCCAGGCGTGGGGGGCGGTTTCGGCCAGTTTGACAGCCCCGGTGGGAGTCCACTGGCCCAGGGCGTCGCAATTCCCCACCACGTACACGCTGCGGCCCGTGCCCACGTCCCACGTGCAAGTGAACTCCACGGGCACGCCCCAGTCGTTCTCCGGTTCCGGTAGCGCGCCAGCGGCTGGCCAGGCCGCGCAAATCAACAACGCCCAAGGCAACACTTTCATGAGGATCTCCTTGCCATTAGCTGTTGATAGCATACCCTTGGCGCGGATTAAACAACATGATCGAGTTCCAGAACGTCAGCAAGCGGTATGGCGGGCAGGAAGTGCTGCGCAGCGCCGCGTTTCGCGTCAACCGCGGCGAGCGGGTCGGGGTGGTCGGCCCCAACGGCGCGGGCAAGAGCACGCTGTTCGGGCTCATTACTAGCGAGCTGGCCCCGGACGCGGGCGAGGTGCTGGTGCCGCGGGACGCGCGGATCGGTTATCTGCGCCAGCAGCTTGGCGCGTTGGATGCCGGCCAGAACCTGCTGGAGTACGCCGAGCACGCGCTGCCGGACCTGCGCAACATCCAGCGGGAAATGGAAACCATCGAGCACCGGCTCGAGGCCAACGGCCGGGGCGCCGACCCCGCGGACTTGCGGCGGCTGGGCGAGTTGCAGACCCAGTTCGAGCATCGCGGGGGCTACGAGATCCGCGGCCGCGCCCAGGAGGCGCTGGGCGGGCTGGGGTTTGCCACGGCGGCGTTTCACCAGCCGTTTGCGGCGTTCAGCGGCGGCTGGCAGATGCGCGCGGAGCTGGCGCGGGTCCTGGTGGCGCAGCCCGACACGCTGCTGCTGGATGAGCCCTCGAACTATCTCGACCTGCCGGCCGTCGAGTGGCTGCAGCGCTACCTGAAGGGCTTCGCCGGCACGCTGCTGCTGATCTCGCATGACCGCTACCTGCTGAATACGCTCACCAGCCGCACCCTGGAAGTCAATGCCGCCACGGTGACCAGTTATGCCGGCAACCAGGCCTGGTACGCCCAGCAGCGGGTCCAGCGCCAGGACCAGTTGGCATCCGCGCACAAAAACCAGGACCGCCGCCGGCAGCAGGTGGAACGGTTCATCGAACGGTTCCGCGCCAAGAACACCAAGTCGTCCCAGGTGCAGAGCCGCATCAAGATGCTTGAGAAAATGGAAACCGTGGAGCTGCCCGCGGGCCTGATGCGGCGCGGCACGATCCGCCTCGCCGCGCCGCCGCCCAGCGGCGCGGAGGTCATGCGCCTGGAACAGGCGGGCCTGACCTACGACGGCCAGCGCTGGGTGCTGCAGGGCGTGGACCTGCGGGTCATGCGGGGCGAAAAGATCGCCCTGGTGGGCCTGAACGGCCTGGGCAAGACCACGCTGCTGCGCGTGCTGGCCGGCCTGCTGCCGCTGAGCGCGGGCGCGCGGGTGCTGGGCCACAAGGCGGTCGTGGGGTACCAGTCCCAGGAGTTCGCCGATACCATGGAGCCCACGGCGACCGTGTTTGCCACCGTCAAGCAGGCCGCCCCCGAGGCCGCCGACCAGTATGTCCGCACGTTGCTCGGCGGGTTCGGGTTTTCCGGCCCGGCCGTGGAGAAAAAAGTGGCCGTGCTGAGCGGTGGCGAAAAAATCCGCCTGGCCTTTGCGCGCATGCTGGCCCAGCCGCCCAACTTCCTGCTGCTGGATGAACCCACCACCCACCTGGACCTGGACGCGCGCGAGGCGCTGGAAGATGCGCTCGCCGGTTACGAAGGCACCCTGTGCTTCGTCAGCCACGACGTGGAGTTTGTCCGCCGCGTGGCCACCAGCATCCTGGCCATGTCCCCGCCGGGCGTGACGCGGTTTGCCGGTGGCTACGATTACTACAAGGACAAGCTGGCCGAAGTCGCGGCCGCCACCCCCTGTGCCGCACCCGCGGATGGCGCCCCGGACCGCAAGGCCCAGAAGCGCGAGCGCGCCCTCAAGCGCCAGGCAGATTCCGCGGCGCGCCGCCAGTTGGAATCGGCCGTAAAGAAAGCCGAGACCGACATGGCGGCGCTGGAGCAGGAGCAGGCCACGCTGGCCGCCAGCCTGGCCGGCGCCGGGCCAGGCACGGATTTTGCCGCGGTCAACCGCCGCTTGCAGGAGTTGCACGCCGAGATGAGCGCAGTCACGGCCGCGTGGGAAACGTCTGCCCTGGCCCTGGAAGATTTTTTGTCGAAGTTGACTTAAGTCAATGCGCGCCTCCGGGCCTTTATGTTTTCATCGGCGCATGATGAAACCAAGGAGGACGACATGAGCAAGCGGATGCGCGAGGTGATCGAGATCAACGAGGCGCTATGCAACGGCTGCGGCCAATGCGTCAGCGCCTGTGCCGAGGGCGCCTTGCAACTGGTCAACGGCAAGGCGCGCCTGGTGCGCGAGGATTACTGCGACGGGCTGGGCGCCTGCCTGGGCGACTGCCCCACCGGTGCCCTCAAGATGGTGCAGCGGCCGGCCGAGGAGTTCAACCACCCCACCCTCAAGATGCCGGCCGGCCACGCTTCGGCGCATGCCCCTGGACCGGCGCACGCGGGCGGCGCATGCCCCGGCTCGGTCCAGCGCGTCATGGCGCGCCCGGCGGCCCGCGCGGACGGTCCGGCGGCGGCCTCGGAGCTGACCCATTGGCCCATCCAGTTGCGGCTGGTCAACCCGGCCGCCGCGGTGTTCCAGGGCGCGGACCTGCTGTTCGCGGCGGACTGCTCGGCGTTTGCGCTGGGCTCGTTCCACGCGGACCTGCTGCGCGGGCGCAAGGTCATCATTGCCTGCCCCAAGCTGGACGACATGGAGGCGGATTTTGAGAAGATTAAAGAGTTGCTGGCCGCGGCCCGGCCCGCTAGCATCACAGTAGCGCGGATGGAGGTTCCCTGCTGCCGGGGATTGACCCAGTGCATCACGGCGGCAGCGCAGGCGGTCAACGCCGCGGCGCCGGTGAGGGAACTGGTCATTACGATCGCGGGCGAATGCCAGTCACCAGCGCGCGTGCCTGCGGCGGGCGCGGGGTGTCCGATGTCAGGTCTGAAGTAAACCGGAAAAGAAAAGGAGAAATGCCATGTTCTGTTATCAATGCGAGCAAACCGTCAAGGGCACCGGCTGCACGGTCAAGGGCGTGTGCGGCAAGGATGGCGAGGTGGCCGGGCTGCAGGATCTGCTGATTTATGCCACCAAGGGGCTGTCCATGTTTGCGTGGCGCGCCGCGCAGCTTGGCACCCGCGACCGGGCGATCGACCTGTTCATGGTGGAAGCCCTGTTCACCACGGTGACCAACGTTGATTTTGACCCGGAACGCGTCGAAGATTACATCCGCCGCGCCGGGTTCTTCCGCGACAAGGCCCGCCGGCTCTATGAGACCGCCGCGCAAAACAAGGGCCAGCGCTCCGAAAGCCTGGTGGGGCCGGCGGCCTGGACGCCGGCAGCCAACCGGGCCGGCATGCTCAAGCAGGCCGAGGCCATTGGCGTCGAGGCGCGCCAGAAACAGTACGGCGAGGTGGTGGCGGGCCTGCAAGACCTGATCCTCTTCGGGCTCAAGGGCGCGGCGGCGTACATGGACCACGCGCACGTGCTGGGCCAGGACGATCCCCAAGTCTACGCAAAGTTCCACGAAGCCTTGAACTATCTGGCGGGCGACCAGTTCACCACCGACAGCCTGCTGGCATGGGCGTTGGCCACCGGCGCGCTGAACCTGCGCGTGATGGAACTGCTGGATGCCGGCAACACCGGCACGTACGGCCATCCGGAACCCACGGCCGTGCGCATCACCCCGATCAAAGGCAAGGCGATCCTGATCTCCGGCCACGATCTCAAGGACCTGGAAGAACTGCTGAAGCAAACCGCCGGCAAGGGCATCAACATTTACACCCACGGCGAAATGCTGCCTGCCAACGCCTACCCCAAGCTGAAACAATACGCGCACCTGGCCGGCAACTACGGCGGCGCGTGGCAGAACCAGGCCAAGGAATTCGACGCATTCCCGGGCGCCATCCTGATGACGACCAACTGCATCCAGCAGCCGCGCGAGACCTACAAGGCGCGCATCTTCACCAGCGGCCTCGTGGCGTGGCCCGGCGTGGTGCACATTGCGGATCGTGATTTTGCGCCGGTGATTGACGCCGCGCTGGCCGCGCCGGGCTTTGCGGCGGACGAGCCCGAGCAGCGGATCACCATCGGGTTTGGGCGCCAGGCCGTGATGAACGCCGCCGGGACCGTGGTCGAGGCCGTCAAGAGCGGCGCGCTGCGCCACTTCTTCCTGGTGGGCGGATGCG
>CAZAYP010000143.1:0-7257 GCA_964489425.1 uncultured Verrucomicrobiota bacterium
AGTAAAAATACAGCCTTTACGGCAGTGCTAGCCTCCAGTAGCGAAAGTCGGGCTAGGCGCCGGGTGGCCGCGGTGTTTTTCGTTTTTCCCATTGCCATCATCCAGGCCGACTGCTATTTTCACAAGCCTGCGATGGTCGCCAGCAGGTGGCCGTCCGGAATGAGCGCAAGCGTCCAGGAGAAAGCGACCCATGTGCGGCGAGTGCGGATGCGGTGAGGCAAAGGGGCAACCCATAGCGCCAAACCTGCATTCGCTTGATCCCGCAACCGAACACCGCCATGCCGACGGCACCGTCCATTGCCACGACCACCCGCACCCGCCCGCGCCGCCGCTCAAAACCATCGCGCTTGAGCAAAAGGTCCTCGCGCACAATGACGCCGTGGCCGCAACCAACCGCCAGTGGCTGGCGGCGCGCCACGTGGTGGCCATCAACCTCATTTCCGCCCCCGGCGCCGGCAAAACGCTGCTCCTCGAGAAAACCCTGGAACGTCTGCGCGGCCGGGTGCCGTGCGCGGTCATCGCCGGCGACCAGGAGACCGACCGGGATGCCCAGCGCCTGCGGGGCAAGGGCGCCCCGGTGGTGCAGATCCAGACCCACAGCGCCTGCCACCTGGACGCGCAGCAGGTCCAGGCGGTGCTGCCAGAGGTTGTCCGCGACGACACCCGGCTGCTGTTCATCGAGAATGTCGGCAACCTTGTGTGCCCGGCGGCCTTTGACCTGGGCGAGCATTTCAAGGTGGCGTTGCTGTCGGCCACGGAAGGCGAGGACAAGCCGTTGAAATACCCGGCCCTGTTTTCGCTGGCCGGCGTGGTGGTGCTGACGAAGCTGGACCTGGCGCCGCACCTGGACTGGGATCGCGCGGCATGCCGGCAGAACGTCCAGCGTATCCACCCGGGCGTGTTCATGTTTGAGCTGAGCGCGAAAACCGGGGCCGGGATGGATGCGTGGCTGGATTACCTGGCCACGCTGCCCGTGGGCTGAGGGTCATGGAAACCATGCTGCCGAGGGAAGGTTGAACTTGAGGCGCGGTGCGGGGGGGGGCGGTGGCCGCCGGCCTGTTACGGTGAAAAACCATAAGGCGGCGGGAGCCTGAGTGATCGGAAGAGAAAGACCGTCCTGTTCTTGTGCCGATGCGGGACCAACATCGCGAATTTCGTCGATCCGGAAGCGCTGGCGGCCTGGGCGAAGAAACGCGCGCCGGCCTACTCCATATTGATGCGCACGTACTCTTCCGTGCAGTTGCACGTGTAGACCGTGGCCGTGCCGGGCCCGAGATGCAGATCGATGCTGATCCGGAACTCCTTCTGCGCCACGACCCGGTCAAGGTCCGCGGCCGGCGTGCCGGCGGCCACGCCGTGGCGCGCGGCCGGGACATCGTCATAATCAACGTCCACCAGGTCCTCCTGCACGCGCGCGGGGGAATAGCCCAGGGCGTCCAGCACGCGGCCCCAGATGGCAAAGGAACCGGCCCAGGAGGTTTTGATCAGCAGGGAGTTGGCCACGGCGCGCGCGGCGGCGTCGGCCTCGGCGTGGTCGCGGGCGCCGCGCACCTGGACGGTGACGAACTTGGTGGCGCCCTCGCCGTCGCGCACGATTTTCTTGGCCAGATCCAGCGCCACCGCGGCCAGGGCGTTGTAAAACTCGGACCACTGCGGGTGCGCGGGCGTCAGCGGGTCGTTGCCGGCCTGGCCGTTGGCCAGGCACAGGACCGTGTCGTTGGTGCTCATGTCGCCGTCGACCGAGATCCGGTTGAAGCTCTGGTTGACGATGGCCGTGAGGTAGAACTGCAGGACCTGCTGCGGCACCACGGCATCGGTGAGCAGGAACGCGAACATGGTCGCCATGTGCGGCTCGATCATGCCGGCGCCCTTGGCCACGCCGGTGACGATCACCGGCCGGCCATCCACGACCAGGCGCACGGTGTGCGTTTTCATGAAGGTGTCCGTGGTCATGATGGCTTCCGCGGCCGCGGCGCCGCCATCCGGCGCCAGCGCGGCGGGCAACTGGCGGATGCCGGCCTCGATCTTGTCCATGGGCAGGCGCGCGCCGATCCGGCCGGTGGAGCAGACGAGTACCTGGTCCGCGGGCACGCCGAGGGCCGTCGCGGTCAAGGCGGCCATGCGCCGCGCGTCGTCCAGGCCGGCCGGCCCGGTGGCGGCGTTGGCGTTGCCGCTGTTGGCCACGATCGCCCGGGCGGTTCCGCCTTCGAGGCGTTCACGGCACAGCTTCACGGGCGCGGCCGCGACCTGGTTGGTGGTGAACACGCCGGCGAAGGCCGCCGGCACCTCCGAATAGAACAGCGCCATGTCGCGGGCGCCGCTTTTTTTGACGCGCGCCGCGACGCCGGCGGCCTGGAATCCCCTGGGCAGCACGATGGGTTCTTGCATAACGGCCATCTCCTTCAAGAAAAAACCCGAATGCGACGCATTCGGGTTCTTCGGTTGGGGCCAGCGGGCCCGGATTAACGTTTCGAGAACTGGAAGCGCCGCCGCGCGCCGGGCTGGCCGGACTTTTTGCGTTCCTTCATGCGCGGGTCGCGGGTCAGGAACCCGCCCGCCTTGAGGACCGGGCGGTTGTTGGGGTCCGCGTCCAGGAGGGCGCGGGCGATCCCGTGGCGCATGGCGCCCGCCTGGCCCGCCACGCCGCCGCCGGAAACGTTGACGATCATGTCAAATTTTTTCACGGCATTCACGGCCGTCAGCGGCTGCTGGATATAATTTTGCAGGCTGAGGGACGGGAAAAAGTTGGTGAACTCCCGGCCATTGACCGACAGTTTGCCGACGCCCAGCATCATGCGCACGCGGGCCACGGCGTTTTTCCGCCGGCCGGTCGCCACATATTCAACGATGTTCTGGCTCACGCTTTATTACCTCCGCAGGAAATGAGTTGGATGGGGGCGGCCCCGTTTACAGGTCCACGGCCAGTGTTTCAGGGTTCTGGCACGCATGGGGATGTTCCGCGCCGGCATACACCTTGAGGCGGCGCATCAGGCGCCGACTGAGCTTGTTGTCCGGCAACATGCCGCCCACGGCGTGGGTGATGATGCGCGTGGGGTTGCGTTCGCGCACGGCTTTGGCCGTAGCCTGTTTCAGGCCGCCGGGGTACCCGCTGAAGGAGCTGTACAGCTTCTTCTGCTCCTTGGACCCGGTCAGCTTGACCTTGGCGGCATTGATCACGACCACGAAGTCGCCCATGGCCACGTGGGGCGTGAAGGTCGGCTTGGTTTTGCCCCGCAACAGGTTGGCACACACCACCGCCAGCCGGCCGGCCGGCTGGTCCGTGGCGTCGACCACGTACCATTTATTTTCGGCGGTTTCCTCTTTGGCTACGTAACTTTTCATAACAGCACTTCTCTTCTTCTGGATTCTTGAACCAATACAAGGGGCGAACGATAACCAATCGCCGCCGGCCTGTCAACACCTGTTGCCGGAAAAAAGGGCGTTTTTTATTGCCTGCCGATTAGCGCCCCACGCGCATCCAGGCGTAGACCACAAAGCTGGCCAGGAACAGCACGAACATGGCGCCCAGGCACCACAGGCCGGCCTCGCGCCGCTCGGCCGCGCTGCTGGTCACGATCAACACCGCCCCGGCCGCGCCCGCCACGTAGGCGGCCAGGCGCAAGCCCCAGTACCATTTTTTCATAGTTTGCCTCCCGGCCAGCTCGATGAGGTGTTTACCGGTTTGCTTTGCGCGGATCAAGACTGATAAAGTAACGGCATGGCAACAGTGACTAAATCCGGACCCGCCAAGACGCGCCAAGATTGGATCCTGGCCATCTTGGGCAGCGCGGTACTCGCGCTGTTAATCCATGCTCCACGTCTCGGGGGCATTATCCACGAAACCCCGGGCGTGGACTTCTGCGTGCACTATCACTGGGTGCAAAACTTCGTGCAGGCGCTGAACGAGGGCGTGATTTATCCCCGGTGGGTGGCTGGGAGTTACGGCGGGCTGGGATCTCCAGATTTCATCCATTATTTTCCGCTATATTACTATGTAACGGCGCTTCTGCAATGGATCGTAGGGGATATATGGTCCGCTATGAAAGGGGTGGAGTGGTTGGCAAGTTTCTTGCTTGGAGTCTGCAGCTACTGGCTGGCGCGTGAGTTGCACTTGGATGTGAAAGGAGCTGTCGCCGCTTCGGCATTCCTGCAAGTTGCGCCAATGTTCATGATCAATCTTTGGGAAATGGCATTTTTTCCATGGTATTTAAGTAATTTTCTGGTGGTGCTAACGTTGCTTTTCAGTTGGCAGTTGCGGGACCGCGCTGTTGTGGTCTACCTGCCTCTGAGCGTAACTGTTGCATTGCTGGCCGCTACACATTTGCTTGCTGCATATATGATGTTCTGGTGCGTTCCGGGCTTGCTGCTCGGAGGACTATACGGGCCTAGGGGTGGCCTAAAAAAAGTATTTGTATATTTTGTCCGCTGGCTTGGTTCATGCCTGGCGGGCCTATTATTAAGCTGCTTTTATCTTTGGCCTGCATTGACCACCTTGGACTTGGTTACTCCCGCGGGATATGCCGAAGCCACCCGCTGGCCAGATAATTTAACCTTCCCCTTTTTCTTGACCACTTCCTGGCGGGGCATCCAGTGGGGCATTGCCGGGGCACTTCTGCTGACATTGCTTTTTTGCGCAACCGCGTTATGGCACTGCCGCGCCGTGCGCACATTGGCTTGGTGGGCGGCTGTCAGCTTCTTTGCGGTGGCCGCCTTGGCGCTTTTCTGGTCTTCCCCGCTGGCATACTATTTTTGGCGTTACCTTCCCACCCTGAGTTTTGTCCAATTCCCTTACCGTTTCTTGCAATATGCCTCTGCTGCCGCCGTGATGGCTGCCTTGCTAGTTGCAGCAGGTTTAGGCCGAAACACCCGGGGCGGCTGGTTGAAAAGCTACCTCATCCTGCCCTTAATGCTGTTGGTGGGTTTGGGGCTGATTATACAGGCAAAAGGTATGTTCCTCCATGGCGCTAACGCACGCGGATACATTGACCGGATCTGCCAAAAGTCGACGATTTGGGGGCAGCCCGAGTATATTCCTGCCACCAACCGGATAGCGTGGTTTACATACGTGCACATGGGCGGCTTCGCGGGCGAATGCACGAAGCAAGGGGTCGCCGCCCGTGCGCTGGTGGACCGCGTGCAGGAACGCGCCTGGGAGATCACCGCCCCCGCCGCCGCAACCCTCACCCTCCCGCTGTTCGCTTACCCGGCGTGGGAGTTGAGCGTGGACGGTGTGCACCGCGGCCTGGGGGCTGATCCCGTGACCGGCCTGGTCCGGGCAGACATCGCCCCCGGGACGCACCAGGTCCGGTTGCGCTGGAAGGGCCTGCCCGAGGAAATCGTCGGGCGCTGGCTCAGCCTGGCCGGGGCGCTGCTGCTGGCCGGCGCCGCGCTCGTCAACCGGCGGCTTGACCGCCAGGCCCGGCGCCAGGACCTCACTCGGCCGGCGCTTCCGGATGCCAGGTAAACAGCGCGAAGCTGCGCGCGTGGGGCAGTAGCCCGAACCCGCGGGCGTTCCGGTGGTGCGGGACATCCTCGTAGATGAATGGCGCCGCGCGCCAGTCTTCCGTGACGGGCGCGACCGGCACCGGGTACAGGTCCAGGGCTTCGGGCACGCTGGCCAGGAACCGGATGCGATAGCCCTGCGCGGCCAGCCGCCGCAGCGCGGCCAGCGCCTTGGGCATGCGCTCCTCGTCATACCGCGCGCTCCACAGCGCCTCGCCGTTCAGGACGTTTTTCCCATGGATGAACTTGAGCGGCACGCCGTACACGAAATGGTCAGCCACCACGATGTCGCGCGGGCCGATCTGCGCGGCGATGTCCGCCATCATCCGCGAATAGCCGTTGTATTCCGTGCTGGTCCACGCCGCGCGGCTGAGGTTGGCCAGTCCGGCCAGCACCGCCGCGGTCAGCAACAGCGTCGCCAGCCGGCCCAGCCACGGCGTGCGCCACGGCCCATACCACGCCCAGGCCAGCGCGCGCCCGGCCAGCAACGCCGCCAGCGGCACGCTGAACTCCAGGTAACGCCGGGTGGCCCACGGATACAACTCCGCGATCGCCCGCTGCACCACGGTCATGACCGTGACGCACAGCAGGAAATACACCACCGCCCCGTACTCGCGCCGGCCGCCGCCGCCCGCCGGGGCGCCCGACCGGTACGGCACCAGCAACCCGGCGCCGGCCGCCGCCAGCAGCGGCCAGGTGAAAAACGGCAGGATATGCAGCACGTTCCCGCGCAGGTAACGGAACATATGCATGGGGATCAAGAGCGCGACCACGGCCAAGCCCGCCACCACCAGGGCCAGCCACGCCCCGGCCGCCAGCGGGATGACCCGCCGCAGGAAATCGCGCCGGGCGGGCCGCGCGCCCGCGATGTCCAGGACCAACGCCAGCAGCGCGCCGCCGCCGGCCAGGGCCACCATCGCGGGGTTGAAGGCGGCCAGGCGGCCCACCGTGACCGGCGTGGCCAGGGCGTCAAACCCCGCGGCGGCGGCCAAGGCCGCGATCTGCAGGCCGCGCTCCAGCAGCACCGGCCGGCGGTCGCTCCGCGCCAGGTCCAGCCAGGCGAGCACCAGCAGCAGCAGCCCGGCGAACGCCAGAAAGCTGAACCGGTTGAGCACCATGGCCGCCAACGCGGCCGCCAGCAGCAGGCGCGGGCCCCAGCCCGCGGCCCGCGCGCCCAGCAGCAAGGCGACGAACACGAACAGGGTCATCTGCAACATCTCGGACACCGGCACGTGCAGGTGGTAGAGCCAGAGCGGCTGCGCGGCCAGCAGCAGCACCGGGAACCACGCGAAGGCCGGCCGCCCCGCGTGGCGCGCGGCCCAGGCGGCAAACACCAGCAACCCCAGCAACCCCAGGAACAAGTTCAGGCGCGTGGCCGCGCGCAGGCCGCCCAGCTCCTGCAGGAGCGCCACCAGGGTCGGCGTGAGCCGGAAAAAAAACATCTCGAACGTCCGCCGGCCCACGTTCAGCGGGTACACCGGGAACCCCTCGGTGAAGTTGAACGACGGCCGGATAAACGCGGGGATCTCGGCGGCCGTGAACAGCTTGAACACGGGGTCCGGCCCCGGATGGAACGTGCCCTGCTGCTGCACGAACACGCCCTCGGTCACGTAGGTGCCGGGGTCCCAGCCGCCCACGATCCACTCGCCCTGGCGCGGCAGCAGCATGACCAGCGCGGCGGCGGCCAGCGCCGCCACGCCGGCCGGCGCCGCGGCGCGCATTGCGGCCAGCCAGCGGGATCGGCCGCGCGCCAGG
>CAZAYP010000144.1:0-6975 GCA_964489425.1 uncultured Verrucomicrobiota bacterium
TAACCTGACTTCCCAAGAAATTCATAAAAAGCCAGCAAAAGCGATAAATCGTAGCAAGTAAATAATGAATATAGTAGCAAATATATGTTGACAGCAGAAGTAATTGTCATATATTGTGTAGCCCATGTTCGTGCAAAAGACAACCTCGCGCCGCGGCCAGAAGGTCTACACCTCCTTTCTGGTGCGCGAATCGTTCCGCACGCCCAAGGGCCCGCGTTCGCGCACCGTCTGCAACATCACCGGCCTGCCGGCCGAGGTGCGTGAGCTCGTGGCCGCCGCGCTGCGCGGCCAGCCCATGCTTGCCCCTGACGAGATCAAGCTGGACCGCGCCCTGGATTATGGCGGGGTGGCCGTCCTGGCCGAGGCTTGGTCTCGCTATGGGCTCGATCAGGTGCTGGCGCCGCTGGGCACCCCGCGCCAGCGGGCGTTGCTCAAGGCGCTCATCTTCGGCCGCCTGCTGTTTCCGTGCGCCAAGCTGGCGTTGGGCGCGCAGGCGGCGGGGACGTTGCTGGCCTGTGCCTGCGGCCTGGCGGCCGATGAAGCCTTTGACGAAGACGAACTGTACGCCGCCATGGACACGCTCAACGGGAGTTGGGTGGGCGTTGAAAAGGCCTTGTACGCGCGCGCCATGCCGACACCCGTGAGCGTGGTGTTGTATGATTTGACCAGCGTTTACTTTGATGGGAAGGGCCCCCAGCATCTGGGGCGCTACGGGCACAGCCGGGATCATCGCGGCGACCGGCCGCAGGTGTTGCTGGCGGTGGCGGCGGATGCCCGCGGCGTCCCGCTGCACCTGGAAGTGTTGCGGGGCAATCGGGCCGACAACACCACGCTTTTAAGCCTGCTCAAGACGCTGCAACGCCGGTTTGGCATCCAGGAGGCGGTCTTTGTGTTCGATGGGGGCATGAGCAGTCGGCTAAACCTGGAGGCCCTGAGCCGGGACGCGTTGACGTTTGTGACCCGGCTGTCCACCGCCACGCTGCAGGCGGTGCTGGTGGCAACCGGCACGGCCTTGCAGACGGAACTGGGGGATCACCCCAGCGTGATGGAGATTGAGCATGCCGGCCGCCGGTATGTGTTGGCAGGGGGCGCCTGGCGGCGGCTACGCGATCAGGAACGCCGCGCGACGCGCATCGCCAAGGGTACGGCGGTGCTGACGAAACTGGCCGCGGCCCGGCGCCGAAAAGTGGACCCGCAGAAGCTGGCAAGCCAGGTTGGCCGGGCGCTAGAGCGAGCGAAAGCCCATAAATATTTTACGCACCATGTGGATGAAGCCGGCCGCTTGATCTGGGCGCCTAACGCCGAAACTATCGCGCAGGAAGCGGCGCAAGACGGCTGGTACCTGCTGCACACCAATGCGCCGCCCCACCAGATCGCCACGGCCGACGTGCTGAACCATTACAAGGGTTTGCTGGCCGTTGAAGATGCCTTTCGCGAGATAAAAACGTATCTGGAGGTGCGCCCGGTTTATCATTATCGTCCCGACCGGGTCCGCAACCACATCCGCCTGTGTTTTATCGCCTATTGGCTGAGCGCCCGGCTGGCACAGGAATGGCGCGGCCTTGACGAACCCGGGGACGTCCCGCGGATCTTGCAGCGGTTGCAGGCCATTCGCATCGGCACCCTGCAGGTAGACGGCCGCACGGTACGCACGGTCATGACGCAAATCCCCAAGCCGCTGAACGACTTGCTGACAAAACTCGGCCTGCTGCCGCTGTTCGCCACGCCTCCCGCGTGGTCGGCCTTGTAGCCCGACAAGCGCCGATGACCCCTGTTTTACGGGCCTTTTCGCATAGCGCCGGGGAAGTCAGGTTAACGACCTCCGTGCGCCCCGTTCTGTAACACCAACGTTGCCATGCTCCAAATCGTGGCATCTATCTTCGTGTTCCAAATCCATCGAAACATCCTCGTCATCGAAATTCTCCAGTATTTGTATGTTTTTCTGTGATATGCCGGCCTTGGGGCTGGCTAATGTACGGCCGTGTAGCTGCCCTACATCTGGTCGCGATATTCAATTATTGCCGGATCACCATGCGCAATCAGCTCGCCGCCGTGGCCGGGTTGATCGGCATCGCACCTGGGGTTGATCCCGTATTCCGCATACCAGCGGTCCAGTTCCTCGTTCCATACATGTATTTCAGCGATCGACCGCGGCACCGCATCCGGGTTCTGCATACTGCGGGGCAGCCATTTTATTGTTTTGGCTGGTGCCATTGGCGTGCTAACGATGGTATGGTTGCCGGGTTGATCGGTTTTTTTATCGTCGATGTTCATGTTCAGCCTCCTAATTTTTACCCTGCCATGCTTCAGGTTCTGGCTGCCCATTTTCTTTCCCATCGCCTGCCTCTGCCAAACCAGCCGACGAACCCAGGCCACTGCTTGCTGTTGGATCCTTGGGTACGTGTACGATTACCGCCCCTGTTCGTCGTAGCCTGTCATAAATGGGCAGGCCATGATCCTGGTATCGCCGAACAAATTGGCGGGGTGATGCATTGGTCGTGATGATGGTTGGCCGTATGCCTGCGCTTAGCCTGCCGTCGATTATTTGGAATATACCGCCAGACCATCCAGGCGGGCATTTATCCAGGTCGTCCAGGACGCAGAGATAGGCGCTGTTAACGTGATTGATTGTGGGCAGGGTCTGGGCATCAGGCTGAGCAGGCGGCCGTATAATGGCGGGTAGCGATGACCCTGATATCCAGCAAATGTTGTCAGCAGTACCAGCGTAAACGGCCTGCCGCAAATCCCTGCGATCGCCAATAACCGGGGCCAGCTCCATCCATGCCAGCGTAACCAGCAAAGTCTTGCCTACGCCAGTGGCACCATAAAGCCACAGCGGCTGTCGATACCCATGCTTGGCGTCGTCAACGAATTTATTTATCGCCTGTAACACTTGCCTGCGCTCATCCGTGGAACAGGTGAAATCAGCCCAAGTTTTAACCCTAGAGCTTTCTGGCACATAAGTAGATGCCCATGCGGTTCTGTCTGGAAATAGATCAATCATCGGAAGCCTCTTCTTTATTAATTTCTTTGATTTATTATCCTTTATTATACTTATTATGTAGTGTGCCCCTCCTGTGCCCTTCCCGTGCCCCTCCTGTGCCCTTTGCTGTGCCCTTTCCTGTGCCCATTTTCTTCATTATGACCTTCCGCATATTCTTCTGCAAATTCACTACCAACGTAATCGCAAAGCGTTATGAGAGTGCCAAGTGGATTGCCTGCTGTGCCAATTGCTGTGCCTTTTCCTGTGCCCGGAGCCTTAAAATCGGCATATATGTGTGTGCAAGTAATTGCGCCGGAACGCTCTGCGGCATTAAGAAACGATCGGACGCGTTTGGTTGTTGTTTTCCAATGTTTCTTTAGCATGTTCAACGACGCCAGGTACTGACCACGACCTACGGTTACTTTTATATAGGTACCTGGAGCATTCATTGGGCATGATTCGTAGTGCGCCATGCGGTATAGGTCCAGGAGCCAGTTTACGTGTGGACAATCCATATTACGCACCATGGCCCTATTCCATAATTCTCTGTGAATAGGAACAAACCCATCGGCATTTTTAACAGACGGCATGCAAACGTTACCATGGTGTGTTTCCCCCGCGTCACCATCCATATTCTCTTCCGGTTCCATGTCAGGCAAATCGCTATCCGGCCCTATCATCGTGATATCGTTGGCGAATATTGGACGCAGCTGGTCAATATCTCGATAAGCTGGGTTTTCAAATACCTCAAACCGCAACGATGGCCGTAAGAAAAAGCGATATACAACACGATCCAGTCCGGCCAATGGTTCTCGCATCTTTGGGAAACTGACGGTCCATAGCGTCCCCTGCACCACCCAGCCCATTGTCATCACGACCGCCGCACGCTGTTCCTTCTCGGACGTGTACGCCAGCTGAACCTCGGAAACGAATTCGGTATTGCTGGCCGAACGTGTGCATTGCGACGTGCACCAGATTGTTGCATTGGATGAGGTTGCCAACGCCGACAGATTTTTCAACAGGCTGGCGATTTCGGCTGCCTTCATCCCCTTGTCCGCCAGGGTTTCCGTGCCGTCCACTAGGATAAGCCCGACACCCTGGCTTATGGCGGATTGGATCTCCGCCGTCAGTGTTGAAGCGGTGGCGGCATTGGTTATGTGGTCAACAAATAAAAACTGCTGCTTTATGAGATTCGTCGCGTGTATCAGGCGTGCGGCATCATCTTGTGACAACTGTAGTCCATGTTCGTTGACTCGGCCGGCCGGAATATCGGCTAATATGCTGCGTAGGCGATTCATAATGCGTGCGTGGTCCATCTCCAGGCTAGCCCAGAGCACTTTTTGCCCATCCATCATGGCATTCGCAGCCAGATTGCACATAAAACCAGTCTTGAAGTGGCCGGATAAGGCGGCAATTATACCCAGGCCCTTGATTTCCGCTAGTGTCCGATACACCTTTTCCGTTGAGGTGTTGAAGTACGGCAGCATGGGATGGTTTATTTCAACACGTTCTATACCAACTTGATCTGTAATATTCTCAATCATGGTTTTCACCTTTTCCCTAACGCTATCACAAGCCAGATACCACCCGTGGCAAAAAAAATATGCCCTATTTGATGGTCACGGTCACCGTTATCTGGATTTCCTTGCCATTGTTCATTAAAAAATAGTCGGTCTCGCCGTCCTTGGCAGTATCTGATCCTAAAAAAGACATGATGTGGTGTGGAAAAATGCCGTTCTTCATTAAAATGCGTGCAATAGCCATACGCACCTGGTCCGGGTATTCATCAAGCTTGGCCTGTAATAACCCGGCTGCGCCAGTGGCAGCAGCTGCGGCAAGGAATTCCTGCCGCTCCTCAGGCGATAAACGCAGGGCATCTGCCAGACGTATTGCCTGACCAGGGCCGACCGTCCGCCGACCATGTTCTGCTGCGGATAAATTCGGATGTTTAATTTTTGCCAATTCACCGAGCTGCCGAAGAGATATTTTACGGTCCATCCGCTTCCGCTTCAATAATTCGCCAAAATCCAGTGTTTTTACATATTCCATAATTGCACCATTGCTATCACAATCAAGATACCATATGGGCGGCGTTTTGTATAGGGCAAAATAAAATAAATATATGAGTTCATTATGATTTATACATCATCACGTTGCGTAGCAATCTATATGCGCGGGTGTATTCCCGGCTATCCCAATATACTGCTTCCGCAAGGTCCAATAATGAACCTAGGCGGTCGTCAATATTTAATAATAAGGCGGTTGATAGCGGCTTCGTTTATTATTTCCTTATCGGTTCGTACGGCATGTTGGAACAACCCGCGCTGGCCAAATATCCGCCGTATCGCGGCCTCAAGCTTGTAATCGGAAAACACAGCATGTTGTGGCAGCGTTATTAATCGTGATGATTTATTATTATTGACGATCACGATTAAATGCCAAATATATTTTCTAGCATGATAATCCCGGCCTGGGTTCGGACCAGGCCGGGTGCTTTTTAGTTTATATACTAACCTCCGTAGGTATAGATCGTTTCACGAAGTGACTTTACGTCCGCGATGAATTTTTGTGCATCAAACGGCCAACGACCTTCGAGGAACGCGCACTTCCCCGCCAATCGACTCGCTACCTTGCATATTTCCGACACTGACGCGTTAGTATGCAATATGTCGATGAGTTGAATACAATGCGCCATTGCTTGGCGTATTTGATCTGACTCTCTTATGTGTGAAGCCAGCCGAGGGCTAATATTTTTTGCAGAGTGCAGCATTCTGCATAGAAAATCAGCGTCGACTTTGCTGTTAGTAACATTATTATTATCGTTCATAAAACTCTCTATTTAATCAAGCCTTGCTTAATGTATATAAATATTGATTGCCAAACATCCCTCGGATGTCATATTAAATTTCCCATCGGATCTATTAACAAAGGCGCTGCAAGAATATGCCGTGAACGCCAATTATATTAAACATATTTAGTTTTCGTTATGCTTGGCCGTCAGCGTCCCTCCGATATTAAGTCGTGGGCAATGCCTGGTGGCTGTACATCACGCAGGTTCCTTGCCCAGGCTCGTTGCGTCTATCGCCGTGGTTGCGGACTCAAACTTGTAAACCGTCGCGATTTGACCCGCGACCTTTTTGCGCGCACGCAGCAGCTTAAAGGATTCGACTCCGCTGTCCGTTTCAATGGTCAATACCTCATCCCGGTGAGCGGTCAGGATGACGCCGAGTTGGCGCTTCATTGCCTCGTCCGTGGTGCGATGTTGCGTGTCCATTAAGATTGGAATCACGCCCTCGTTTTTCGCCGTGTAGACAAGGGCGTCAACGCGGAGCCATTGGTCATGCGGCAACGCCAACGCCAGGATACCCAGAGCTTCACGTGTGGCGTCGGCGGCATTGCGTTGCAGGTTCCAGTTCCCGAGGAAATCGGCGAACCCATTGGCCTTGAGGATGCCGCCTATCACTTGCGCCCATTGGGTCATGGGGTGCCTGGCGCTTGTGTCGAGGGTCATGCCCTTGGACTTCCAGTTCTCGATCAAGCCGCATAATTCCGCCTGAATCCCCGGCAGGTTGGCCGGTAGAAACTCATGCCTCACGTTGCCCAACGGGGACTGCCGCGTGTGTGGGCTGCCGATCAGTTCTAAGTGGATCGGCAGTGAGCGATTGGCCAGGTCCGGTGAGAACCGGCCCATGTTGGCGGTGGCGCACACGACAAAGTCGCCTGCACGACGGAAACCCCCGCCGCGGTGCCGTGAGGACTGCAATAGGGCAGCCGGCGACGTGACGATACGTTCGATGAAGGCCGACTCGATGATCCCGCTGCCGCTCCGAATATTGCCGATGATCAGCACGCCAGCGTTGTTGTTGGCTAGCACCTCAACTGCCTCATTTTGCACGGCCCAATCAGCATGATGCCATGAAATCTCGTTTCTTGGCGTTAGCCCGACTTTCGCTACTCGACCTTAGAAACGACAATTTTTGAGGGGGTGAAGT
>CAZAYP010000145.1:0-6924 GCA_964489425.1 uncultured Verrucomicrobiota bacterium
CCAACGTAGCAAAGGAGCGAAAACGTGTCCAGTGAATATTATGGGAAAAGATCAGAACATAACAGGGGTAAGCACCACCCCTTTGCAGGTTGCTCGTTTCCAGATCGTCCGCATTCCGTGAATTGTGGCCCCGAGTAGAACTGTCCAGGGAATTAGCCAAGCCTCTGGGCTGGCAAGCCCTTTTGATGTCTCGATTCCACGCGCACGCCGATAGAGAGTCGCAACCGCTTTGGGGGGTGCGTAGTAGGCGTCCGTTACCCGCACGCATACCTGGTAGGTGACTTCTGCTGCCTTCGATGGTCGCTTCCGCATATCCCATTGTAAATATAGGATCAAACTGGTGTAGAACACCGCAAAGCAGGCCAAGCTCCATCCAAGAATCTTCGCGGCATGTTTCAAGATGGTCTTCATTGGATCTATTCAGCCAACAAGCGGTGGCAACCCCGGCACCGAGCCGCCGCGCCGGCCGATGGCGGCCCCCCGCCGGCTTGGGCCGGCGGCGCCAGCTTATTCGAGCAGCAGCGGGAGGAGTGGCAGACCCTTGGTGGATTTCTTTGGGGGGATGGGCACATCCAGCGTGCTGGACTGGCGGGGCGTGGACTCCCCGTAATACCACAGCGACACCGTGTAAAACGCTTTGCCGCCGGTTGTGTTGATTTCGATTTCCACCCAGGTCTTGGGGCAGCCGTCGATCCAGGTGCCGGTGTTGGCGTAGATGGTGTTCACCTTGGCGCAATGGTAGTTGAACGCGGCTTCGTGGGTGTGGCCGAACAGCACAATGCGCGGCGTGAACGGATACTGGGTCTTGATCCGGTCGGGCATTTCAAACAGCAGATCGGCCGCGCTGTTCAACCTGGCCAATTCGTTGGCAATCGCTTCGTACTGGTTGACGCGATCCATGCGGGTAGGCCAACCGGTGTAGATGCCGTTGAAGGTACTGCCAATCGCGTCCACGGTGGGGCTGTTGGTAAACGCATCCACGCCGCCCATGGCAAAGGTGTTCCATGGCCATAAGCCA
Organism: uncultured Verrucomicrobiota bacterium; assembly: GCA_964489425.1. Lineage (GTDB taxonomy): Bacteria > Verrucomicrobiota > Kiritimatiellia > RZYC01 > CAZAYP01 > CAZAYP01. The sequence continues at coordinate 1,019 of CAZAYP010000145.1, forward strand.
CCCCAGACAAGGGCAAAGGCATCGAACAATGCGTGGATAAACTGATCGCTGTACACCACGTTTTCCTCGCCTGGCGGTGGCGTATAAAAGGAATCCGGCGATTTGATCAGGGTTTCGAGGGCATCCTGCGTGGTGTACACCTGCCCGTCGCGCGCTGACTTGGTGGCGGCGACCCGCGAGATAAAATATCCCAGGGGCAGGTGGCCGTTGGTCCGGCTCCAGATGTCCGGCGCGTTGAACATGCAGTACCGGTGGCCATGCTCGGCCCAGACCACGTTGTTCTTGCGATAGGCGCCCAACCCCGGCGCATCGGAGGTGATTTTCAACCCCGGGATGCTGCTGGTGATGACCGTCTTGCTCGCGGCCTCGAAGGAAAGCAGGTCGTGGTTGCCCGTCACATAGGTAACGGTAAGGTTGGTGTTTTGGCATATGGCTCGCAGGGCCGCGACCACGCCGGTGTTGTTCTGGCCGCCCAGGATATCCTGAAACGAATGGGGCGCATTTGCAACCGGTTCCACCCAGTCGTCCAGCAGGTCGCCCAGGATGACCAGCTCCGCAACGTCGGACCGCGCGTTGACCTGGTTGATGAACGCCGCCAGTGGCGCGGCATTGGTTTTGAGCCAGGCATAGGACGCGTCAATATTCAGGTGCAGGTCGCTGATGAATACCAGCTTGTTGCGTTCAACGGCCTGAGCGTCTATCCGGGCGCCCAGGCACAAGGCCACGATGGTTGCTGCCATGATGCTTACGGTTCGCATGTTGCCGGCTCCTTTGGGTTGTGGATCACCGGTGATCAATATAGCGCGATCGGGCGCGGCTGTGAAGGCGGCGTTTGCCAGGGGTGAGGTGTTTCGGCGTCGGGGTCGCTATCGGGATCGGGTTTCGATTCCGATCCCGATGCCGATCGCGACCTTGATGAAATCATTTCAGGAGTTCTTTGCGGAATGGCCATGCGCCCGGCCATGCTGCGTCGGGTAAGGCCTCATACCACTTTTGCATGAGGATCGGTATTTATCTGGGCTCCCCGCCTTTCCAAGGCGGGGGGGACCCGAAGGGTGGGGCGGTTGTTCCGGGGTCCACCCACCGCGATATCGGGGCGCGGACCATCCACAACCACCCCGACCTGCGGCCACCCCTCCTTGCCAAGGAGGGGAGCTCATATGCTTGTTCTCCATTCCATAACCAGATGCCTGGCGCCAAGTCCGTTGCTGATTATATACCGAATTGCACGCGGGAATGGCCTCAGAAGGCGTGAAAAAATAGATCCAGAACGGTTGCGACGGAGCGCAACCCTCCAAAACCCCACAGAAACGGCTTGTTTTTGCATGTGGAGGGCCACGCTCTGTCGTGGCCGAACAATTTTTCACAGCTTCTCAGTAACTCGGGGAGATTCACACGGAGGCACGGAGACACCGGGATGAACGCAAATGAAGCATGCCTCGCGCCATCCATGGCCCGATCGAAGCTGTTCTCCGTGACGCTATGGCTCCGTGAGAAAAAATATATACAAGGTACTGCACCGTATTCGTACCCCGTAGCGGGTTTGAAAACGATGGCCTCTGACGTTGGCACACATCTTAAGCCCAGTGCCTTATCACCCTCCTTCACCAAGGCCAAGCTGCGCTGGCGGGATCGCCATTGCCCGCCGCAGGGTGGCGTGCTAAGGTCCGGCCATGCGCGGCTTGATGATCATTGGACTTGTCATGACCCTCGGCCTCGGGGTCGGCGCGGCGCCGGCGGACGAGGCGTCCACCAACCGCCTGGTCATCGCCATCAGCAACGACGAGGTGCCGTTCCACTATATCGATGAAGCGGGCCGGCCCGCGGGATTGCTGGTGGAACTCTGGCAGTTGTGGTCGCAGAAAACCGGTACGCCCATCACCTTCACCAACGTGTCCTGGGCGCAAACCATCGAATTGGTCCGGGACGGCCAGGCCGACATCCATGCGGGGCTGTTTTCCAACGCGGTGCGCTCAACGTTCATGGATTTTGTCCACCCGCTGCAGGTCAGCCACACCCACTTTTTCTTCCACAAGGGCATCTACGGGCTGCGGCAGTTGCAGGACCTGGCCGGCTTCCGGATCGGGGTGCTCAAGGGCACGTTCTCGGAGAACTACATCACCAGCAGCCTGCCCAACGCCGCGGTCGCGACCTACGGCACCTACCAGGAGCTGTTCAGCGCCGCCACCAATGGCGAGCTCAAGGTGTTCGTGGCGGTAACGCCCATCACGCGCTACTACAGCGCGCGCATGGGCATCCTCGACAAGTTCCGCTACCTGTACGCCCGCCCGCTGATTCAAAACGCCTACTACGGCGCCGTGCGCGAGGGACACACCAGCCTGGTGGCGCGCATCAATGCCGGCCTGGACCTGATCACGCCCGAGGAGCGCGCCGCCATCGAGCGCCGGTACCTGCCGGCCGAAGAACGGCCGGGCCAGGCCGAGGCGCTGGTCATTGCCGGGGCGCTGGATTACATGCCGTTCACCATGTACAACACCGAGGGCCAGCCGGCGGGCATGTTCGTTGACTTCTGGCGGCTGTGGTCGGAGAAAACCGGCCGTCCGGTGACTTTTCGCCTGAGCTCGTGGGAAGACACGCTCACCGCCTTGCGGGCCGGCCACGCGGCCATTCACTCCGGCCTGGCCAAAACGCCGGAACGCGAGCAGTGGCTGGCATTTACCGACCCCTTTTACGAAATGGAAACCACCTTCTTCTTCCCGGTGGCCCAGGGGGGCGTTTGCTCCATGGATGCGCTGCGCGGCCAGCCGGTGGGTGCCATTGCCGGGTCCTACCAGGCCGAGGTGGTGCGCCAGCGGTTCCCGGACTTCGCCCTGGTGGAGCTGGAAAACAACGAGGACCTCGTGGCCGCGGCCGTGGAGGGCCGCATCCGCGCCTTTGTCGAGGAGGCCCCGGTGATCTCGGCCTTGCTGCAACGCCTGGGCCGGTCCGGCGAGTTTGTCATCCAGCCGCGGCCGCTGTTTTCCGCCCCGTCGTACGCCGCGGTGCGCCGGGACGACACCAACCTGCTCGCCCTGGTCAACGCCGGGCTCAGCGCGATCAGCGACGAGGAGATCCTCGACCTGGAGAAGCGCTGGATCCCCGACCCCGAGGCGCGCCAGAAGGTGCCGCGCCAGGTCAAGCTCACGCCGCAGGAGCGGGCCTGGCTCGAAGCGCATCCGCTGATCCGGATCGGGGTGGACCCGGCCTGGCCACCGCTGGAGTTCATCGGCCCCAAGCACGAGTACAGCGGGATCGCCTCGGATTACGTGCGCCTGCTCGGCCAGCGCCTGGGCATCCGCATGGAGCCCGCCCCGGCCGCGGCCTGGACCCAGGTGTTGGCCGAAGTCCGCAGCGGCGCGATCGACGTGCTGCCGTGCGTCGGGCGCAGCCCGGCCCGCGAGCAGTTCCTGGACTTTACCGCGCCGTACCTGTCGCTGCCCGTGGTGCTGATCACGCGCGAGCGTTTCCCATTTATCGGCAGCCTGGGCGACCTGCAGGGCTACCGCGTGGCCGTGATCCGCGGGTATCCGACCACCGAGCGCCTGCGGCGCGAATACCCCGAGCTGGAACTGCTGGAAGTCGATTCCCTGGAAGAAGCGCTGCAGGCGGTGTCCATGGAAAAAGCCGACGCCTGCCTCGATAACCTGGCCACGGTCACCTACCTGATCGAGGTCCTGGGCGTCAGCAACCTCAAGGTCGCCGCGCCCACGCCCTACACTTTTGACCTGGCGTTCGCCGTGCGCAAGGACTGGCCCGAGCTGACGACCATTCTCGGCAAGGGGCTGCGGGCGCTCACGCCCCAGGAGCGCGAGAAGATTTACCGCAAGTGGGTGAACGTCAAGTTTGAGAGCCGTCTGGACCCGCGCCGCATTCGGCGCCTGGCGCTGCAGATTGGCGGCGTCGCCGGCGTCATCCTGCTGGTGGTGATCGTGTGGAGCCTGCACAACCGCCGCCGCGACGAACGGTTCCGCCTGCTGATCCAGAACTCGTCCGACGGCGTGGCGATCCTGGACCGGCGGGGCCAGGTCCGGTATGCCAGCGCCGCGTTGGCGGCCATGACCGGCCGGTCCGAAAGTGAGCTGCGCGGGCGGGAGCTGGCGGCCCACATTCACCCGGAAGACCGCGAGCGGGCCGCCGCCCAGTTCACCGCCTGCGTGAGCCTGGCCAACCGCATCTGCCGCGCGAGCTTCCGCTACCAGCGGCGCGATGGCGCCTGGATCTTCCTCGAGATCATCTGGAACAACCTGCTGCACAACACCCGGGTGCGCGGGGTGGTGGCCAACATCCGCGACATTACCGATCGCAAGCGCGCCGAGGACCGCCTGCGCGCCAGCGAGGCGGAGTACCGCAACCTGTTCGACAACCTCCAGGATGTGTTCTATCGCGTCGACACGGACCATCAGATCAGCCTCGTGTCGCCCTCCGTGGAAAAGCTGTTCGGCTACCCCCCCACCGAGATCGTCGGCATGGACGCGCGCACCTTTGGCGCGGACCCGGCGGACGCCGAACGCTTCCAGCAGGAGCTGGCGGCGCGCGGCGCCGTGGAGCAGCACGAGATGCGCGTGCGCGCCCGCAATGGCCAGATGCGCTGGGTCTCGATCACCGCGCGCATGTACCGCGACCCGGCCGGGCAGTTGCTCGGCACCGAGGGCATCATGCGCGACATCACCGAAAAGAAGAAAGCCGAGCAGGAGATCCTGCTGTCGCGCGACGCGGCCGAGACCGCGAACCGCGCCAAGAGCGCCTTCCTGGCCAACATGTCCCACGAGATCCGCACCCCCATGAACGCCATCCTGGGCTTCACCCAGCTGCTGCGCCACGACCCGGCCCTGGGATCGGAACAACGGGATAAAATGGAGATCATCCATCGCAGCGGCGAGCATCTGCTCAAGCTGATCAACGACGTGCTGGAGATGTCCAAGATCGAGGCCGGCCGCGCCACGCTGCACGAGAGCGATTTTGATCTGCACGCCCTGCTGGAGGACATCGTGCTCATGTTCCGGCTGCGCGCGGATGCCAAGAACCTGCGCCTGGTTTCCAGCCAGGACGAGCACGCCCCGCGCTACGTGCGCACCGATGAAGGCAAGCTGCGCCAAATCCTGGTCAACCTCCTGGGCAACGCCATCAAGTTCACCGAGCGCGGGCAGGTCAGCCTGCGGGTCATGTACCGGACCCTGCCGGAGCAGGGGGACCACCTCGTGTTCGAAGTCGAGGACACCGGCGCGGGGATTGCCGCCGACGAGATGGATCACCTCTTTGTGCCGTTCCACCAGACCTCCAGCGGCCGGCAGGCTGGCATGGGCACGGGCCTGGGCCTGGCGATCACGCGCGAGTTTGTCCAGTTGATGGGCGGCGAGATCGTGGTCACCAGCACCGTGGGGCAGGGCACCCTGGTGCGGTTTTCCGTGCGGGTGGCCCTGGCCGCCGCCGCGGCGGCGCCCGCGCCGGCGGCGCGCCGGGTGCTGGGCCTGAAGCCCGGGTCTCGCGGGTTCACCCTCCTGATCGTGGAAGACAAGCCCGAAAACCGTGAGTTGTTGCGCCAGTTGCTGACAGCCGCCGGGTTCCGGGTCCTGACCGCGGAAAACGGGGCCGAGGGGGTGGCCCAGTTCGAGCGGCACCATCCTGACCTGATCTTCATGGACATGCGCATGCCGGTCATGGACGGGTACGAAGCCACGCGCATCATCAAGGCCGCCACCCGCGCGCCGCCGCCGCCGATCATCGCCATCACGGCCAGCGCGTTTGACGAGGAGCACGCTGCCATCCGCGCCGCCGGGTGCGACGAACTCCTGATCAAGCCCTTCCGCGAGCCGGCACTGTTCCGGGTCATTGCGGCCCGGTTGCCCGTGGAGTACCAGTACGAGGAGGAGTCCGCCCCGGCCGCCGCCAGCGCGCCCGCGGCGGGC
>CAZAYP010000146.1:0-6858 GCA_964489425.1 uncultured Verrucomicrobiota bacterium
GTTGTTCAAGCGGCCGTAAACAACCTTCCTTACCCACAAAAACTGCGGAAGAGCCGAAGGACCTGGCGGCGAGTGCGAGGTCGCGATGGTAAGGGCAGTGGAGCGCCAGCGACCTAACGATTGCTTTCAACGAGGCCCCTCACGATTGCGCCCTCTGCTGCATGGCTTGGACCCTGGCTGATGGAGACCAAATTGTATACCATGGTGAGGCAACGCGCATACAACCATGGCCAATTCAAATGCACCCTTGTTTTCGCATCTACGGGGCCAAAGTGCGGGGCCAGCGTTTTAACGGCGGCCTGCAACATATAGCATTTATGTACATTTTTAATGCCGCCCGAACAGGCGGATCTGAGCCACAGGAAAAATCGAACGCCGTCAAATATCTCGTCAGCCAGAAACGCATAAAACCCAAGAAAATCCAATAAATAATGGACTTTTTGCGTACTGAAGTCGTACACTCACCATGCGAAATATTCGGGAATATGGGCTGATTTTAGGGAAATACTCTGGTAATTCCTAAACCGCAGGTCGCTGGTTCGATCCCAGTCCGGGGTACCAGCCCAACTCTCCAAGGTGGGTAATGTGAAAAACAACAGATACAGGATATGGGTCGTTGGCGCAGCTGGGCTGGCCGCCGCTGTCGGCATGGCCGCAGAGGTGCGCTGGCAGCCGGCTGCGCCGCGGTATGACGAGGGCCTTGATATTATCATCAGCGGCAGCCACCAGGGCGGCACGCTGCACTGGGGCGTCAACCCCAAGGGCCACAAGTGGGACGCGCCGATCAATGCCTATGTGCCCTATGGATCCTGGCGCGACGGGGCTGCCGTGCGCACCCCGCTCAACGGGCCCAACAAAGAGGGAGACTGCTTCGCCCGGCTTGGGCCGTTCAACGATCCGGATCAGCAGGTGGGCGCCCTGGCTTTCGCGCTGCAGTGGCAGGATGGGGCGTGGGACAACAACCAAGGCCAGGATTACACGATCCCCATCACCTCCGGCCGGATCACGGTGGCGCCGGCCCAACCCACCCTGAACGATCCCGTCCGCATCACGGTGCACCGCTGTGCGCCCGGCGGCAAGCTCCGCTGGGGCGTTAATGCTGCGCGCGGCAAGTGGCAGCCCCCTCACGAAACGTACTGGCCGCGCAGGACCCGGGCCGCGGATGACGGTTTGGCCGTGGATTCGCCCCTGCCAGACCCGGACGCCAACGGCGACGCGACCCTGACCCTGGGCCCATTCAACCAGGGCATGCAACTGGTTGCCTCCCTGCACATGGCCGTGCACTGGGACACCACGTGGGACACGGATTTCGGCCGCAACTACAACTACACCATCGTCACCGGCGCCATCTCCAATGCCCCGCGCGTGGTTCTGGAACACCCGTGCCCGGAAGCCGCCGTGACTACCGCGCTCGCCGTGCGCGTGACGGCGGATGCCGGCCCCGTGGAGATCTTTCTGGATGGCGAACGCGCGGTCACGTTGCGCGTGGCGCCATTTGAAACGCAGATTGACCTGCGGCGAGTGTCTTTCGGCCGGCACGTGCTGACCGCCCGCGCGCAGCGCGACCAGCAAGCCGGAATGGCCGCCGCCGAGTTCTGGCACACGCCGGCGTTCGCGGTGGCGGCCTTGCCCGCCGGGACCCCGCTGGGCGCCACGCCCGGCACCAACGGCCTGGTTACCTTTGCCCTGCATGCGCCGGGCAAGCACTTCGTCAGCGTGATCGGCGACTTCAACCGCTGGGACCACACGGCCGACGTGATGAACTACGCCCCGGACGGCACCTGGTGGCTGCAAAAGTCCATCCCCACCGGGCAGCATTACTACCAGTATGATGTGGATCACGAGCTGGTCATCGCCGACCCGTGGTCGCGGGATGTCGAGTGGAAAGACCTGCGCGGACAGGAGGACTACCGCCCGCCGCGCGCGCGCAGCGTGTTGGAAGTGGGTGCGCCGCCGTTTGCCTGGCAGGCGACGAACTACATCCGGCCCGAGCTCCCGGGCCTTGTCATTTACGAATTTTATCTCGACGATATGGTACCGGGCGGGGGGTTCACCGGCATGGTCGCCCGCCTGGACTACATCCGCGATCTTGGCCCCAATGCCATCGAGCCGCTGCCCATCAACGAGTTTCCCGGGGCGCAGAGCTGGGGTTACAACCCGGCGTTTCACGGCGCGCCGGAGAGCGCTTACGGCACCCCGGACGATGCCCGGCGCCTGGTGGACCGAGCCCACGCGCAGGGCATGGCGGTCATCCTGGACATGGTGCTCAACCACATGGATTGGAACGGCGCCCTGTGCCGCCTGTACGGCGAGGATCACGCGGCCAGCCCCTATTTCTGGCCGTTCACTGGGGAAAACTGGGGTTTTCCGGACCTGGAGCAGGAAAATCCGGCCCTCAAGCGGTACGCCGCCGACATGATCCAGCGCTGGATCACCGAGTACCGGGCCGACGGGTTCCGCTACGATGCCACGCGGTGGGTGGGGTGGCAGGGCCACCACGACTGGGGCGCCGGCTGGTTTGCCTTTGCCGCCAAGCAGGCGGATCCCGGGTCCATCCAGATCGCCGAGCACCTGCCGTCGGACCCGGAACTCATGAAACAAACGTCCATGGACGCCAACTGGCATGACGCGTTCCGCTGGCGCAGCCGCGAGATGCTGATGCGGGCCGAGCTTGACCCCCGCGAATTCCTCAACATCCTGGACGCCCGGCGCCAGGGTTACGCCAGCAATTTCCAGCGCGTGCTCTACACCGAAAGCCACGACGAGGAGCGCGTCTGGAGCGAGCTTGAGCAGGCCGGATATGCGCCGGACGAGGTTTTGCGGCGGGCCACCGCCGCGCTGGTCCTGACCCTGACCACGCCCGGCATTCCCATGATCTATGCCGGCCAGGAGTTCGGCGAAAATACGGCCAAGCAAGTGGGCAGCAATCCGCTCCACTGGGACCGTTGCGCGCAGCCCGCCGGCGCCGCGCTGGTGGCGACCACCCGGCGCCTCGTTGCGCTGCGCAAAAGCCATCCGGCCCTGCGCGGGGAAGTCGTGGCCTGCCCCGAGTTGGACGCCGCGCGCGATGTGGCCGTGGTGCAGCGCGGGCCGGCCGACAAAGCGGTCATCGTGGCGCTGAACCTGGGCCGGCGCGCGCAAGCCATCACCGTCGCGTTTCCCGCGGCCGGCGCGTGGCGCGACGTGGTGGCGGACGCCCCGCTCGCGCTGCCTCCGGACCTGCGCGCGCGCATCGATCTGCTGCCGGGCCAGGCCGCGGTGTATGCCGCGGACTGAGCGGCTTGATCCGGGGCGCCCGCGTTTCAGGCTTGACCCGCTGCGGGCTGGGGGATAGAAGCACCAACATGGAAACGAGGGAAATGAAGGTTGTGCTGAGCATTGGGGGCTCCGATAGCAGCGGCGGCGCAGGGGTCCAGGCGGACATCAAGACATTTTCCGAGTTGGGCGTCTTTGCCACCTCGGCCATCACCTGCGTCACGGCGCAAAACCCCGGCGGCGTGGCCGGCGTGATGGACATGCCGGCGGAATTCGTGGCGCTGCAGATCGAGACGGTCTGCGACAGCTTCCCGGTCACCGTGGCCAAAACCGGCATGCTGCACTCGGCCGAGATCATCCGCGTGGTCGCGAACGAAGATGTGCGCGAAGGCATCGAGCTGCTGGTGGTCGACCCGGTCATGGTGGCCAGCTCCGGGGCGCGCCTGCTGCGGGCCGATGCCGTGGAGGTGCTCTGCAACGAACTGCTGCCGCAGGCCCGGGTGGTCACGCCCAACCTCCACGAGGCCGAGATCCTCTGCGGCCACGCCATCAGTTCGGCCGAGGAGCTCCGCCAAGCCGCCGCCGAGATCGGCGAGCGCTACGACATCGCTTGCGTGGCCAAGGGGGGCCATTTGCCGGGCGACGAGGTGGTGGACATCCTGTACGACGAAGGCCAGGAATACATCTTCACCGCCCCGCGGCTGAACGCCGTGGAGACCCATGGCGCCGGCTGCGCGTTTTCCGCGGCGCTGACCGCGTTCCTCGCGCACGGCGAGCTGATGGAGCGCGCGGTGGCCATGGCCAAGGAATACGTGTACCTGTGCCTGGAGCATGCGTTCCTGGTTGGCCGGCACCACCCGTTGAATTTTGCGTGCAGCCAGATGATGAAGTGGCGGCAGCAGCATCATGCCGGCGCCTGAGCCGCCGCGACCCACCTACATCGCCCGCCGGCCGCTTATTGGGCTGGCCTTGGCTTTCACGGCCGGCACCACCGCTGGATTGTACCGCGCCTGGGATCCCGTAGCGGCGATCATCATCACCGGCGGTTTGCTCATCCTGGCCCTGCTGCGCATCCAAGCCCGCCGGTCCACGGGTTATCTTTACGGCGCGGTGGTTGGGGTTGCGTTGCTCGCCGCCGACCTGGTGGCGCATGATCCCTCGCCCGCGCATCTCGCGGCCATCTGCCCGGCGCCGCGCGAGTTTGTCGGCCTGGCGGGAGTCATTGCCAACGACCCGTTTGCCGAACACCTGGGCCATGGCCGCACCCGGTGGGCCTTCGAACTCCGCGTCGAAGGCGTGCGCCGGATGCCGTGGTGGCAGCGGGCGCACGGCCGCGTGCGCCTGGAGATCGACACCTGGCGCACCGACCAGCCCTGGCGCTATGGCGACCGCTGGCTGTGGGCGGGGTTCCTGGAACACCGCCGCAACGCCGGCTGGCACGAGCCCGGCGCGCTGGTGCTGCGCGGCACGGATACGGATGCCCAGTGGCTGGCCCGCGGCCAGGGCTCCCGGCTGGTGCGCTGGTGCCTTGACCGGCGCCGCGAGTGCGCCGGCCTGCTGCGCCAGGGCATCGCCGGCTATCCCCAAGTGGACCAGGTCCTGCAGGCGATCATGCTGGGCTATGGCCAGGCCCTGTCCACGGACCTGCGGGCCATCTTCGCGACCACCGGGACGCTCCACATCTTCGCCATTTCCGGGCTGCATGTCGTCCTGTTCGGCGCGCTGGTTATTGCGGTGTTGGCGGCCGCCGGCATCAACCGCACCCGCTGGAGCCTGTACCTGATCCCGATCCTGGTGGTGTACATCATCGCCACCGGCGCGGCGGCCAGCGCCGTGCGCGCCGGCGTCATGGCCGGCCTGTTCTGGGGCGCCCCCCTGGCCCGCCGCAAGCCCGACGGCCCCTCGGCCCTGGCGGCCGCGGCCATCGTCATCCTGGCCTTTGCGCCGGGGCAACTGGCCTCGCGCGGCTTCATCTTTTCGTTTGTCGCCGTGGCGGGCCTGATGCTGTTCTATCCCGTGCTGCAGCCCTGGTTCACGCTGCGCACCCAACGCGATCCATGGCAGATCCAGGCCGACACCGGCTGGTGGCGCTGGGGCCGGGTGCTGCTGGTCAAAGTGGGCGAACTGCTCGCCATGTCGCTGGCCGCCTGGCTGGTGTCGGCGCCGATCACCGCGTATTGGTTCAACCTGTTCTCGCCCGTCGGCCTGGTGGACAACCTGTTCGTGGTGCCCGGCTCATCCCTGGTGGTCGTGACCGGCATCCTCTCGCTGGTGTTTGGCGCCCTGCACCCGCTGCTGGCCGAGGTGTTCAACCATGCCAATCGCGTTTTCATCACGGTGCTGATCGAAGCCGTGGAGTGGAGCCGGCGCCTGCCCGGCAGCTACTGGTACCTGTGCACCCCCGCGCCCTGGGTCATGGTACTCTGGTACGCGGCCGCGCTCCTGCTGGTTATCCGCTGGCGCTGGTACCGCCGCATCGTGGGCACGCTGGCCGTCCTGGCGGTGGTGTTCCTTGCCTGGCGCCACGTGACCGATCGCCAGGTGCAGGTGGACGTGCTCGATGTGGGCCAGGGCAATTCCGCGTTTATCAACCTGCCGGGCTCGGCCGACGTGCTGGTGGACACCGGCGCGCCGTTTTATGCCGACCGGATCCTCCGCCACCTGCGGCGCCAGGGAGTGGACCGGCTGCAAGCCATCGTCCTCACCCATCCGGCCAGCGCCCACGCCGGCGCGGCCGCGGCGCTGCTGGCCGCCCTGCCGGTCAACGAGCTGTGGATCCCGCCTTTTGACGGTCGCGCCGATCATTATCGCGCCGCGCTGGACCTGGCGCGGAGCCAAGGGATTACGGTCCGCCGGTTGGCCGCCGGCGACACCGGCACGTGGCCCGGCCACGTGGAGTGGGAGGTGTTCTATCCGCCGCGGGACGCCCGGTACCAACCGGCCTATGCCGGCAGCCTGGTCCTGCGCGTGGCGCGCGAGGGCGCCGCCGTCCTGCTCATGGGCGGGGCCGGCGCGCCGGTCGAGCGGGCCCTGCTGCGCCAGCCCTGCGAACCGGCCGCGCCCGTGCTGGTGGCTGGCGACCATGGCCACGCCGGCACCTGCGAAACGCCTTGGCTGGACCTGGTGGCGCCCCGGGACGTCATCCTCAGCGTCGGCCAGTACAACCGCATGGGAGATCCCGCGCCCGGCGTGCTACGGCGCCTGGCCGCCGCCGGCCTGGCCACCTGGCGCACCGATGAGCAGGGCCCCATCCGCATTACCTGGCCCGGCCGGCCGCCGCGCCCCAACGACCCGCCAGCCTACGCCGTGCAGGCCATCAATCCGCGTTGAGCCCGATACGGCGGCAGGTAGGACTGTAGGCTGGAACCATGACACATCGCGAACTTCCATCACATCCGCCTGACCCCTCGGGCAACCTGAAGTCAGGAGCGGGCCTGATGGATGTCGTTTCTCCCCTTGAGGTGCTGGATGTAGAATACCGCGGAACCAATTGGAATGGGCAATACCGTCTCAAATATAAGACGCGGTCTTGTGCAGGACGCCCCGTGGTCAGCAATTAAGAAAGCCTGATTTGTCGCGTTAATCGGGCCGACCACGGCCCGC
>CAZAYP010000147.1:0-6061 GCA_964489425.1 uncultured Verrucomicrobiota bacterium
GCCCGGCCGGCGCGCCGGGCAGGCGGTCGGTCAGGACCGCGGGCGCCACCGGGGTGGCCGGGGCCGGGGCGGCCGTGGCCAGCTCGCGCAGGAATTCTTCTTCCGAATAAACGCGCTCCGCCGGCCGGGGCGCGGCCGGGGGCGTGGCCGCGACGTTGGAGGTGGCCAGGGGGACAAACCGGCCGGCGGCGTCCTTGTGGCCCACGTCCGCGACGTAGCTGCGGTCATCCTGCGGCATGTGCAGGTAGTGCTTGCTGGCCCGCTCCTGCACGGAAAAATCGTAGTGCGCGGGCGGGCCGGGCGGTTCGCGGGCGCCAGCGGTGATGTCGCGGATGCGCAGGTTCAGGTCCTGCGGCGCGCGCGCCGGGGCGGAGCGGGGCGGGTCCTTGCGCCCGAGGTTCCAGGACACATGCACGTGGAACGGGTCCACCTCGTGCAGCACCACGCGCGCGGGCGGCTTGGGGAAAAATCGTGCGGAGATGTCAGCGCTGATCGCGCGCAACTCGTCCGCGGCCGGCGTCCCGGCGCGGCGATTGCGCCGGGCCGGCGGCCTGTCCTGATTCGCTTTGCGTCTGCCGCTCAACATGCGTTCAACGTCGCTGATTCATCCGCCCGGGCGGCGGCGGCGCCCCCCGAGGCCATGCGCTACTCTTTCAACAAACCGGGGAACTTGCGCCGGACGCGGGCCAGGTGCGTCTCGTCCGCCTGCCGCCCCTGGACGACCACGAGCAGGGCCAGCAGGTCCGCGGCGCTCACCGTGTATTCGGTCTTGGGCTGCTTTTCCGCGCGCTCGCTGAGGCGGCGGATGGCGGACCGCACGGTCAGCACGCGCCGGGGCCGGGCCACGGGCCCGGCCGCCAGGCCGGCCAGGGCCTGCTCCAGCACGTCTTTCTCGCGGCCCGCGGGCGCGGCCAGCACGTCCCGGCAAATGGTTTTGGCGCGGTTCCAGCTCACCCGGTCGTTCTCCAGCAGGATGCGCAGGCGCGGGTCCATGCCCGGCACGTAGCGCAGGATTTCATCGATCAGTTCTTCCCGCTGGTCGAGGAACTCCGCGATTTTTTCGCGGCTCCAGTTGGCGTTGTTCAGGTAGATGACCGAGTCAAAGTAGTCCGTGAGCCGCGCGTCCAGGCGGTCGGCGTTGAGCTTGAGGTTCAGGGCGCGCATCTCGTCCACGTCGCCGGCGACCACGCGGACATCCACGCGATCAAAATACCCGGGATTGTTTTCGCGGATCCGGCGGATGGCGGCCAGGCGGTGGAACCCGCCGACGAGATAGAACTCGCCGGGATTGCGCTCCCAGATCACCAGGGGTTCCAGCAAGCCGTTTTTAAGGATGTCGGAAGAATAATGCGCCACCTTGTCCTGGTTCAGTCCGCGGTGGTTGGCAATCAACGGGTGTTGCTGGATGCTGGAGAATAAAATATAGTCGTAACGTTTGGTTGTAATCATTTATCTGTTCAATCAAAGTTTACCGCGTGAAAAAACAACGCAATTAGGTGTGATTCTTGCTGCTGGACCAAAAAAAGCAAGCCTTTCCTGAAAGTATGTGGCGGGCGGGCCAACCGGCGGATGGGGCGTAACCGGATGCGCTGGTTGGAGATAGCCTCGCGGATCAAGGCGGCGCGGATGGTGGCGGCCCTGCGCCTGGTCTGGGACTGTTCCCGCGGCTGGAGCCTGCTCAACGCGGCGCTGCTGGTCGTCCAGGGAATCCTGCCGCTGGGCATGCTGTACCTGTTCAAGCTGCTGGTGGACGCCGTGGTCGCGGCCATGGCTGCGCCGGCAACGCCCGGGATCTGGCCGCGGATCGGGTTGTATATCGGAGTCGCGTTTGTCCTGGGGTTGGCCGGGGCCGTGGCCCGGGCCTTGTCCAACCTGGCCACCGAGGCCCAGGGCCAACTGGTGGCGGACCACGTGCAGAACGCCATCCACGCCAAGTCCGTCGCCCTGGACCAGGCCTACTACGAAGACCCCGCGTTCCACGACCTGCTCCACCGCGCCCAGCACGAGGCCCCGTTCCGGCCCCAGCGGATCATGAACGGCCTGCAGCAGGCCGGCCGGTCGCTGATCTCGCTCGCCGGCGTGGCCGCCCTGCTGGCCGCGTTCGCCTGGTTTGTCCTGCCGCTGTTCGTGCTGGCGGCGCTGCCCGGGGTGGCCGTCAAAACCCGCTGGGCGCACCGTTCCTATGACTGGCAGCGCCGGCGGGTCGAACGCGAGCGCCGGGCCTGGTACCTGCACCGGCTGCTGACCGAGCCGGGGTTTGCCAAGGAAACCCGCCTGTTCCGCCTGGGCCCGCGGCTCATGGAAAAATACCGCGCCATCCGCCGCCAGATCCACGACGAAAAAACGCGGATGCTGAAGGCCGGGTCGCTGGGCGAGGTCCTGGCCCAGGGCGGCACCCTGGTGGTCACCTACGGCGTCCTGGCCTGGATGGCGTGGCGGACGGTCCAGGGCGGCATCACCATCGGCGACCTGGTCATGTACGCGCAGGCGTTCCAGCGGGCGCAAGGATTTTTCCAGGAAGTGGTCACCGCGCTGGCCAAGCTGTACGAGGACAACCTGTTCCTGGCCGGCCTGCACGATTTCCTGGCGTTGCCGCAGCGGATGCCGACGCCCCCCGCGCCGCGCCCCCTGCCGCGCCCGCCCGTGCAGGGGATCGTGCTGGAACACGTCAGCTTTCGTTACCCGCACGGGAACCACTGGGCGCTGCGCGATGTCAACCTGGTGCTGCCCCCGCGCGCGCTGGTCGGCCTGATCGGCCGCAACGGCGCCGGCAAAAGCACGCTCATGAAGCTGCTGTGCCGGCTCTACGATCCGGACGAGGGGCGGATCCTCTTCGACGGGGTGGACCTGCGCGAGGCCGACCCGGCCGAGCTGCGCCGGCGCATCGGCGTGCTGTTCCAGGACTTCATCCGCTATTACATGAGCGCGCGCGAAAACATCCACGTGGGCTGCGTGGAGCTGCCGGAATCCGCGCCAGCCATCCCGGACGCGGCGCGCCAGTCCGGCGCCGACGCGGTGATCTCCCGCCTGCCCGCCGGCTACGACACCCTGCTGGGCGAGTTGTTCGGCCGCGGGGACGACCTGAGCCTGGGCGAATGGCAGAAGATTGCCCTGGCCCGCGCCTTTGTGGCGGACGCGGACTGGCTGGTGCTGGACGAGCCATCCTCGGCCCTGGACGTGGAAACCGAGCAGCGGCTGGCCGCCACGTTTGCCGAGCTGGCGCGTACCCGCGGGTTGCTGCTGATCAGCCACCGCCTGGCCGCCGTGCGCCAGGCCGCCGTGATTTATGTCATGGACCAGGGCCGGATCGTCGAGCAGGGGCTGCATGCCGAGCTCATCCGCCAGCCGGGCATCTACCGGGAACTGTTCGAATTGCAGGCGGCCGGATACCAATAACAGCGCCGGGCGCTTATTATCGGGGGGCTTGCGCTTTTTGTTGCCCGCCAGCCCCGAGATCATGTAACTATTCACGGGCACATAACCACGGCGCAAGAGATGCCGTGCCGCACAACGAGCAAAGGTCAGAGGTTGGCATGAACATGCGAATACAGTGGATGGTGGCAGCGGGGATGATGGCAGCCGCGGCGCAGGCCCTGGCCGCGTCCAACGCCGAGGCCGTGTTTATCCAGGGCGAGGTGCGCCGGACGCCGGACGCCATCGAGCGCCACGCGTTCCTGAACCAGCCCCTGCGGCTGGCCACCGCGTCCGGCGACGTCGAGTTTCCCCTGACCGACGTGCGCCGGCTGGCCAAGCTCCCGGACGGCCTGTTGTGGGAACTGGAAACCACCCACGGCGACACATGGCGCGGCACGCTGTTGACCCTGGCCCTGCAGCGCGAGTTCCTGAGCACCCTGGCCTCCGTCTTTCTCGATAACTGGACCCGCGGCGAACTGCTGCTGGCCAATCCCCTGGAAACCCCGGCGCCGGCGCTGCACGCCCGGCTGACCACGGTGGACGGTTCCCGCGTTATTATTCCCCTGGATGCGTTCAGCCTCAAGGTGGGCAAGCAAAGCCTGCCTCTGGGCGCCATGGCCGGGCTGCGCATCACGGCTGCCGGCGCGGTGGCCAGCACGGCCCCGGTGTTCACTGCCGTGGTCACGTTCCCCGCCGGGCAGACCTTGGCCGTGCCCTTGCCCAAGCCGGACGCCGGGCTGAAAACCCGCGATACCTATGGCCGGCTGCTCCCCCTGCGCTACCGGGATGTCGCGCGCATCGACCGCCTGGCCGAACCGGCCGGCGCGGTTGCGGGCGTGCCCGTGGATGCCGCTACCCAGCCGGTCCGGGTCACCAGCGCGGGCCGGACCAATATCGTCACCCTGCCGTTCGTGATCTGGGAGGTCGAATCCGCGCTGGGCCAGCTTAGCATCCCGGCGCCCGGAGTCCAGGCCATCGAACCCGCGCGGCGCGATGGCGGGCCGCGGCTGCGCACGGCCTGGGGCGATGAGTTCCGCGGGCGCATGGCCCCGCGCTACGTGGCCCTGCCGGACGCGCCCACGGTCACGGTGGTGCGCGCCACCACCTCGTTTTTCGAGGATATCTGGGGCAGCGCTCCGGAGACCGCGGCCGGCGTCGAGCTGGCGGTGTATGACCAGGATCTGATCGAGTACGCGCCGGCCCCCGGCGCGCCGCCGCCGGGTTGGATGGTTGGCAAACACCGCGCGGGCGACGTGTTCTATTTCCAGGTACTGACCAACCAACTGGCGTTCCAGACCCGCCTGACCGCCGAGAAGATGCCCCTGGCCACGGTCAACCTGCAGGCGGTCACCCGCCAGGCGGATGGCCGCTTCGAGGTGTCCACCCCGTACTCAACCCTGCTGGCCAAGCCGGACGAGCGGTACCTGCCGGTGGTCCTGCTGGCCGATCGCACGGCGCGGCAACTGGCATGGAAAGACCTCGACTTCATCGGCACCGCCCTGCCCACGGCCACCCCGGTACCCACGCCCACGGCGCGGCCGGTACCGCCGCCGGCCACGCCCGGGCCCACGCTTGCGCCACCGCCCGTGGTGGTCATGCCCCCCACGCCCGTGCCGCCGGTGGTTTTTGTTCCGGCGGCCCCGGCCATGCCGGCCCCGGCCACCCCCCACGCCGTGGTGGCCGCGCCCGCGCCAGTGGTTCCGGGGCGGCCGCCGGTGGCGGTACCCCCGGCGCCCCTGGTCAAGCCCAAGGGCCCGGCCGCCGCGAGCACGACCAACGTCCCGGCGCCCCCAGCCAAACCCCGCCGCAACCGCGTGGACGACATGGTGCTGGTGCCGGGCGCGGAGTTCGTGATGGGCTGCGCCACGGACATTGGCATGGACGACGAGTACCCGCCGCATCCCGTGATCCTGGACGCTTTCTTCATGGATCCCGCCGAGGTCACCCGCGCCGAATTCACGGACTTCGTGGCCGATACCGGCTACCGCACCACGGCCGAGCGCGCCGGCGCCGCCCAGACCTGGCAGGAGCCGGGATTTCTCCAGACCAACAACGAGCCGGTGGTGTGCATCTCCTGGCTGGATGCCGCGGAATACTGCAACTGGCGCAGCCAGCAGGAGCGCCTGGACCCCTGCTACGAGATCCGCGAGGACGGGGCGCAGCGGGACGTGACCCGCAACGGCTACCGCCTGCCCACCGAGGCGGAATGGGAGTTTGCCGCGCGCGCCGGCGGCCAGGACATCCAGTACCCCTGGGGCAACGACGACACCCTCACCAACGCCATCCGCCAGGCCAATTTCGAGCAGGAGAAAACCAGCCTGCCCGACGACTGGATCTGGACCTGCCCGGTGCGCGCGTATCCGCCCAATGCCCTGGGCTTGTACGGGCTGGCCGGCAACGCCTGGGAATGGTGCGAGGATTGGTACCACGAAACCGCTTACAGCCTGTTCCGCCGCGAGGCGCCCCGCAACCCGTGCGTGACCCCCGACTTGCTGGCCGGGCTTAGCCGGCGCGTGATGCGCGGCGGGTCGTTCGCCAACGATCTCGACTACCTGCGCTGCACCAGCCGCGGGTCCGGGTTACCCGAGGCCGCCGCCCCGCGCGTGGGGTTCCGCTGCGTCCGCGCCGCCCCCAGGAGCGCGCCGGC
>CAZAYP010000148.1:0-5932 GCA_964489425.1 uncultured Verrucomicrobiota bacterium
TGGGCGACCCATCCAAGGTGATAAACCCGCCAATCTGGCTCATCCATATCTGGTTTGAGGCCACCACCGCCACCGGGCGGGAGTTGGTGACCGCAAAAATATTCGTCACCGAAGGCGCTGCCTGCCAATTCTGATTGCCCGCCTGCGCCCCGACCACGCTCACCAGGCCGGTGTTGACGAACGTCAGGATGTTGCCCGCGCCCAGAGAGGCCGGCCCGGATGCCACCGCGAAACTGACTGGCAGGCCGCTGGACGCCGTGGCCGACAAGGTCCATCGGTTGGTTACGCATTGGTCGGGAATGGGCAAAAACGTGATGGTCTGTGCGGCCTGTGCAACCACCAGTGAATCGGTGGCCGCGCCAGCGTAGTTCATCGCTATCACAGACCCGATAACAGTGTAGTTGCCGGCATTGGTTGGCGCCCACGCATACCCGTTATACGTGATGCTGACTGTCAGGCCGGCCGGCATGGTTGTCGCCGTAACATAACGCGCCGCGCCATTGTAAGACTGTGACAAGCCGGCCAGGTACACATTTGCCTGGGCCTTGCTGACCACAAGCGTTGCAGACGCAGTTCCATAGTATTCAATATCTTGAATGGTTCCCGTTATTGCGTATGCTCCCGCCAACACCGGGGGCGTTGTACTCCCGTTGTATGTGATGGCCACCGCCAATCCTTCCGGAATCGTTGTCGCGGTCGCGCTCTTGGGAGTACCGTCGTAAGTCTGCTGAAGATCGTTCAGCGTCAGTCCCGCCAATTTCTTCTCTACATTGAATCTGTTCGTCGTGGCGGCGGCGTTCCAATTGGTGTTTCCGCCTTGCGTTGCTATAACAGATACCGCGCCGCTGCCATTAAAGGACAGATTGGTTCCACCCGTGATAACACCCATACCAAAACCAACCCCGAAGGATACCGGCAGCCCGCTGGATGCCGTTGCCGCCAAACCGATTTTGTTCGTGGTTAGCTGGTTGCCAATCGCAGGGAATACTATGGACTGGTTTGCCTTGCCCACCGCCAGGGTTCCCGTGACGCTTCCCTGGTAGACGACATCATCCACTATGCCAACCACGATGTAACTGCCAACATTCGCTGGTGCAGATGGGCCACCATCGTACGTGATGTTCACCGGCAGTCCTGTGGGCGCGGTGATGGCCGACACACTCCGAGGTGTGCCGTCGTAGGTCTGGCTTAATCCCTGTAGCGTCACCAGTGCCGTGGCTTTTGTCACATTGAAAATGTTTGTAACCGGCCGCGCTGCATTCCAATTGTCATTCCCTTCCTGGCTGGCGCGGATGGCCACGGTTCCAGTGGCTGTAAATGTCAAGTTCGTGCCCCCGGTGATGGATGCTGGTCCCGACTCCACCGCAAACCCCACTGGCAACCCGCTCGACGCTGAGGCTGCCAACCCCACTTTGCTTGTAATCGCTTGCGTGCCTATCGGCGGGAAAGTTATAGTCTGATCGCCTTTCTGCACGGAAAATCTGTTGGTGACAGGGGGAGCCGCATTCCAATTCTCGTCACCGGCCTGGGTTGCATTGATAGCCACGTCGCCGGATCCTGAGAACGATAAGTTGGTGCCCCCGCTGATAGATGCCGGCCCGGAGGCCACCTCGAACCCTACCGCCAATCCGCTGGACGCCGAGGCGGCAAGCCCAACTTTATTGTTGGGCATTTGGTTGCCTATGGCCGGAAAACTTATGGTTTGGTTGCCCCTTTGCACGGTCAGCGTGTTTACCCCAACCCCTTGATACACCGCATCATTGACTACGCCGGTCACGGCATAGGTGCCGACATTGGCGGGCGCGGTTCCCGCGCCATTATAGGTAATATCCACGGACAGCCCGGACGGAACGGTGATGGCCGTCACGGGGCGCTGGCTCCCGTTGTACGTCTGGACTAGATCGACAAAAAACACATCAGCACTGGCCTTGGTCACTGCTACCTGATTCGTGACCGTCACGGCCGCATTCCAATTGGTGTTGCCCAGTTGCGACGCGGCCACCGCCACGACACCAGCCCCAGTGAAACTCAGGTTGGTTCCGCCCGAAATTACCGCCGGACCCGACCGGACCGCAAACGATACAGCACGCCCACTCGATGCGGTTGCCGACAAGCCCACGGTATTTGTGGCCACCTTGGAAGCGATCGGCGGGAACGAAATCGTCTGGTTGGCGCGCGCCGCCGCTACGTATCCGATTGCCGTTTGCTCCCCGCACAGGTCATTGGCCGCTTTTGTGGCCGTGATGACCACAACGCCCGTGCCGGCCGTGATAGTCAGATTGGTTGACCCCACAAGTACGCCGGGCCCCGATATTATGCTATAACTCACCGCGCCCGTACCCAGTCCTGCCGAGGTCCATAACGCGTTTGTGGTCAGATATTCCTGTGGACTGGTTGGATTGAGTTCGAGACGACCCGCCGCCTGCCGAATAATATGCTCCTGGCCGCCAACATAGATCTTCCCCGTTCTATTAGTGCCCTCATTGCCGGATACCAGGTAGGTCACGGTTCCCGAATTATAGCCGGACTGACCTTCGGTAATTGTGATCCAATTCTCTGAAGCCATGGCCTCCCAACTGGCGCCATCTGGGACAAGGACATCCACGTTGGCGACGCCGCCCACAGCTGCAATATCGCTGTTACCCGGCTCAATACTGGCCGTGTAGCCCATTTGGTTAACAACGTGGTTCTTCCCGGCAATTTCGATAACTCCGAGGCGCTGAACCATCGGGAAAGCATACGTGTTGACAATGTAAATAACAGCGCCGTTGCCCGTGTTGGTGCGCCCGGAATGTATAGTAATCCAGTCGTTGGTTTCTTTCGTCTCCCACCACGCAGCGCCCTCTGTGGTGACATTTACAGTCCAGCTTCCGCCATCGGTACTAAAATTGTGCATATCCGAATCCAATTGCGACCAGTGGCCACTTTGGACTACAGTGAACTGCCGCCCGGCAATAGCCACTACCCCGGTGCGTGTATACACCGTGCCGTTCTCCGCCACCGAGTAAATGGCCGACCCGCTTCCCGACCCGCTGGATCCCGATAAAATCGAGATCCAACCCGCCTGGCTCACGGCAGTCCAGGAAACTCCTGGTGATGTGCTTACCGTTATGGTTCCCGTGGCACCCGACCAGCTAAACCATGAATTACTGGGAAACACCTCCGCATTATATCCGGTTTGGGTCACAGTATGCGCCTTGTCACCAATGCGTATATAACCGATCCGAGCATCTGCGCTTGTATTGGCGGAAACACAATATGCTACGCTTCCATCACCAACGCCCGTCTCTGTTCCTGGCGTTATCGTTATAAACGGCTCTAAACAGTATGCCATCCAATAATTTGTCGCTGTGATAGATATCGTTTTACAGTCTGCCTCCTTGGCGAACTGTCGAGACGTCGGGCTGATGCTTAATACATTATTCGTTACCGGCATCGACTCTCTGAACAATTGCCACACCTCATTCGACGAAAGCGCGCGATTATATATTCTGATATCATCAAGCAAGCCATTTAGCCATCGTCGCGTTCCATTCAACGAGCCAAGATATAAAATGTTATTGATCTGTCCGAACTCTTGCCCTGTTCTAGTGCTTTCGCACACTCCATCAACATAAAGCGCCCTGTTGCCATTCGCTTCGCTAGTAATGACCAAGTGATACCATTTGTTGGTGTCGAAATTGTCCATCGGCCTTGAATCAATTCTAACATATCCTGTTACACCCCAAGAATAAAAGCGCATGCGACTAGATTCATTGTAACGCTCGAGAAAGGTAACCGGTGCGCATTCATTTGCGCCAACAGCGCCGCCCTGACACGCGAGCACTGCGATGTCGTCATTAAGCACGCCATTAGAATATACCAAGGTTCTAAACCAGATAGACCAAGTAAATGGATTTGACGACGACAGACGTCTGTTGAGTGACATATAATCATTTGCCCCATCAAATAAATACGCATTCCCCGTGCGCCAGAAACGATCGCTCGCGAGTGTTGCGCCAAAGACTGTTAAGTTGTTCCCATTGCCGCTTTCGTCGTTTGCGTTTCCATTGAATGGATAGTAAGCAACCAGGCCGTCTGTAAGGCCAAGGCTGGCGTGCCTATTTTCTACGCCATACACATTCAGAGCAACAAGGACTAACCCACAAATAATCGCTATCATCTGCTTCATGTGATATACTTCTTTCTGAGCATAAAAAAACGAGCGCGGACTTCCGTCCACGCTCGATCTAGGGCCGCCAAGCCCCACTCATGAACATGAACTATGAAGCCGCGCCCGAGGGGCGCGACGATCACAGTTTCGTTCATGAGTGAAAACTTTGGCGGTTTAGATCGAACGAATACCGCGACAACGCAAAACTTATTCAGATGTCAAATCAGGCGATAGTCAGCTCCTGTTTTGGCACGCGACGGATTCCGGCCGCACGGCGGATTTAAAACGTAGCGGCCATGCGCAATCCTGCTTTTTCGCATTAAATTCATGGCATGATCACGTCCCATCCCGCGGCCTTGGCGGCCTCGGCCTGGATTGAATCTGCGGTTGCGAACGCCCAATCGGGTTCCGCCACCAATGAGTATCCAGCCAGATGCAAGGCATCAAGCGTTCGCAATCCAATCGATTTGCCGTATTCACGCAGCAATCGTTCGGCCTCCTGTAGCAGTGGCGGGGACAATGGCGCAACATGAAACGCGGCCAACTGCTCATCAAATGCCTGGAGCGAAAATCGCAGGCAGGTGTCGTCGATCTCCTGTTTGCGGTATCGGCGCAACAGGGCGCTGGTGAATTCGAGGCGCGCCAGTTCCAGTATCCAAACGTGGCCGGCATTTTCGCTCCAAAGTGCAAGCACGCGGGGCGATCCTGTTTCCTCATGGAACAGCTTCACCAAAACCGACGTATCGAAAAACAAGTTCACAGGCGATCGGCACGCAGTTCCATGATGTCGTCGCTCAAGTTCCCAGTGCAGCCTCTAAGGTATTCGCGCGCCTTCAGGAAACTCTGGGCGGAAGCCGTCTGTCGGCTGGCGGCGCTTTGGGGCGTATGTTCCAAGTGGATTGCCACATTGTATATGGCCAGCATTTGTTCAGGCTCCAACCCCTCAATCACATCCGCTATCATTTGTTTCAGTTTCATATTCACTCCGCCGGCATACCCCAGTTGCCGGATTTAATCAGTCGGGATTTCATGGCGCGATCCATGGGGACAAAGCCCTGCTCACGCAATAGCTGGGTGATGCGTTTTTCCTCGGTCAACCCGCTTACACGGATTGTCCGGCCAGAACGCGGGCGTTTACTGGTTGAAGCCCTGTGTGTTGGCGGCGTCCGCGTGGATGGACGCGGTTTGCTTCTGGGTCTGGCTGACATAGTTTTCATCGTTCTCCCAACATACCCACCCCGGCCTGCGGCCACCCTGCTTGAAGGAGGGGCGCCTTTTTTCGCTATGCCTTTGCGTGCCTCTGTGGCTGGTGTCCTGTTCATTCTATCACACTATCTGCCCTGTTTGTCTATGTACCACACCCTACCCCGCTTCCAGACCATCGTCAATGGTCGGCATGGTACAAAAATGACTCGTTTTTGAAGCATGGACGCGCGGGAGCGGTCTGGATATTTTCATCGCCGCCGCCGTTGGGCCGCCAGTTTCCGCGTCTTCTTCGCGCCTTTTGAATAAATTTGAACCACGGATGTACGCGGATTAACACGGATTTTCAGGGGGATCCGAGACCTGCACCGAGTCACATCCGTGTCCATCCGTGTCCATCTGTGGTTGTTTCTCTTCTTCTATTCAGACCCGTTTGTTGACGCCGCGGCAACCACGTGGCGCATGGCGATACAGGTCAATCCAGCCGAAATATTTCCCGCCGAGGCGCCAAGCCGTTGGGCCCCCAGTTTCCGCTTTTTCTTCGCGATCTTGGCATCTTGGCGAGAGAACCAATGC
>CAZAYP010000149.1:0-5431 GCA_964489425.1 uncultured Verrucomicrobiota bacterium
CATCCTCTGGTCCACCGCCTTCTTGTCCGCCCAACCTTTCTTGACGCAGCCATGCTCCTGTGGGGGCAATTTTGCCCTAACTGCTTGACCCACGAAACCGGCCGGCCAGGGGGTTGGACCCTGACCGTACCGGCCCACCCCGGCCGCAAACAACAAGGAGTTAAAAAAGCGGCCGGGTGCTACTCCTGCATAACTTCAATCACGTCCTCGCGGGTCATGGCGCCCGCATAGTACAACTCTACGGCCACGCGGAGAATTTTATCGAGGTGGACCTCCACCAGTTCCGCGGCCCGCTGGCGGATCCGTTGCTCCGCTTCGGGACTGCCGGCCTGCTTCGCAATCAATTCGCCATCCGATAACCCCGTCCCGTCCGGCGGCCACTGGTCTTGTTCCAGCAACCTGGGGCTCCACCCGACAAACCCCAGGGGGTCCAAGTCCGCCGTGCGGTCCGCGGCGGCAGCGCCAGCGGCAGCGAACACGGCAACAGTCTCCTCGTCAGGGCAGGTTCGCGGCCGACACAGCCCACGGTTCCGCGTCAGCCAAATCGCGCCGTCCGACACCCCCAACACGATGCCCACCACGCTATGGCCAGCCTCGTGCAAGCAAGTGCGAAAAACCGGCTTGATCAGGGCCGCAAAGGCCGGTTCGCGCTCCGGGGTCATCGGTGCGCCAGGTCCAAGCCACGGCCGCCGGTGTAGCCGGACCGGCCGATCACCCGCGTCGTATAGCCCTTGAAATTTGACTTGTATCGCTGGCCGCGGTCGATGACATCACGCCCGGCGCGGTCGGCAACCACTTGGGCAGCGTGTTCACGGACCTTGTCGATGTCGGCCTGCGGAATGGGTTTGCCATCGCTCAGGGTGGACCATTCCAGATGGCCATCGCGTTGGAAAAACTCAATCGTCGCGTTGCCGACTTGGTACGTTTGCCGGGCGTTGGGGTTACAGTAACCCGAAGGTTTTATGCTCGTGGTGTTCATTTATTCATCTCCTGTTTTTGTTGGCGGGCCACGATGGCGCCGCCGGGTTATTGCTTGGGTTTAAGGGCGGCCCGGCCGGCGGCACGGGTCTTGCGGGCTTCGGTGGGCTTGACCACAAACACGTCGTGCCAGATCATCTGCTCATGGCGTGGTCCCTTGGCTCTTTTCTTGGGCTTCATTTTTTCCTCTTCTTTTGCATGGGACACTTGGAACATGGAGCTTCGATCTTCACAACCTGATCGCTGATCGCCCGCAGGCAATCGCGGACCTCGCGTTCAAGATGGTCGTAAATATCCGGCGCTTGCATCCCGGCCAACCGTGGGGCGCATCCATGCGGCAGAGAGAGGAACGCGCTCCGGGTCACCGCGGCCATATCCAGGATGGTCCGCTCGTGCTCATCCTTGGCTACCCAGCGCGAATCTTCCGCTTTGACCTTGCTTTGCAGTAACGCGATCTCCGCCCTGAGCTTTGCGCGGCGCAGATCCGTCAACGTCTCGGTCGCGGCGTTGTTGTCCAGGGCGCGGCCCTGCTCAACGTATCCCCGGACGGCCGCCAGGTCATACAGCAGGGTGCGGCCACGCCGCCCCCGAGGTGCTGGTGCACCTTCCCGGCCCAAGACCTCCGCTATGCGCCGGCCGGATACCTTCAGCGCCTTGGTCAACTCGACTCTGGTATATAGCTTCATTGTGAACCCTTTTCAGTTTTTGACACGCGAGAGGTAAGTGGACCGCGAACCCGCACGCAGATTCGTGAGGTTGGGTAGTACCTATTGACTTGGGCAGGGTCCGCATCGGGTCGGACGATGCAAACCCCGCCTAGGGGCACGCAATCGCGTTGGCGGGCCATCCTCACGCGACCAACGCCTCCGGCATCACGGCCGACTTGCGCTCCTCGTACACGCGGCGCAGGCTGACCGGCAGGTCGCGAGGATCGCAGGGCTCGGCCGCCAGGACCAACGCGCCGGTCCAGACGTGCGGCCTATCGCCATCGGGCAGCAGCGCGTACACGCAAGGTTCGCCGTGCGGGTCCTGGGCGGCAGCCATGCCGCGTTCGCGCAACGTGGCCATCAGCATTTGCGTGGGCGTGACCCCATCGTCGCCGCCGCGGCCGCTCTGCGTGGCCAACCGCCAACCCTTAACCGGCCCGTGGTCGTGGCGCCAGGTCTGGGCCTGCCGGTCACGGTGCCCCAGCCAGCGCATCGCGGCCATCTCTGCATCCTGGCGGGCCTGCTCGGCCAGCCGCAGATCGGTTTGCGCTTGGCGAACATCAAGCACGCGGGCGATCAGATCGCCGTGGTCGTCACCAAACAGGTCTTGCAGCTTGAGGCGGGTTTCCCCGCATACCAGTGCCAAACGATCCCGCGCATCATGGTGCCGTTCCTTCAACGTGGCGATCATGCCGGCGGCCTGCTGGCTGGCGTCCAGGGCCTCGCGCTCCGCCATGACGCGGGACTGCCGGGTCAGGGCGTCAACCGTTGCCTCCAACTCCTTGCGGCGGTCGCGGCTCGCGTGTGGGCAGGTTTCGTCCAACCTCCAGGCGGCCAGGGCGGCACGGGCGGCGGTCAGGTCGGCTTGCAGGCTGGCCAGGTTGGGGGTCTCGGGTTCTTTATGCTTCTTCATCGGTCTGCTCCTTGTTGTTTCGTGTTCGCCCGCCGTCGGCGTTGTGCCAGTGGCGGAAATTGTCAATCCGCGGCCCACTCGGCCCGTCGGATCCGGGCGCGGATCACTTCCAAGTCGCCTACGATGGGGGCCAGGTCCAGGTGTTGGTTTTGGTCTGCGCCATAGTCGAGAGCTTGCCTCAAAAGATGTTGGGCTTGCTCAATGCGGATACCCGCCTCAGCTATCGTCATGGTGATTCTCATCGGACAACCTCCCCATGGGGATTCAGGTAAAGCAACCGTTGCAGCCCTTTGCCCTCGCGGACGTGTCCGGCCAGCCTCGACAGCCTCGACGGGTTCCTGCACGCGCCATCGGCGCCCAGGGGGACCAGCCATTGATCGAACAGGTCATGCTTGATCTTGGTTTCCCACTGTTCGCGGTTCTGGCAGCCGGTCGCAATCCAGCCATGGATCGACTTGCCGCCGGATGTGGTGACCAGGGCCACCGGCACCACGCGGATCACGCTATGCCAAAACGCGACCTGCTGCTCCATCGGCCAAGCCGGCCAGTCCGGCCATTGCAATTTTTTGCGCTTCGGATCTGCGGCCAACCACACCGCCAACGCGGTCCGCTGGTCGTTGGTGAACAGCGCCTCGGGCTGTCGGTCAAACTCGACCGTGGCATACTTGAATGCGGCCACCGAATTGTCGCAACGATAGGACAGCTTGCCGGCCTCGGTGAGATGTTGCTGGCCCGTCATCGGGTTCGGGATGATATGCGGCCAGGGCACGGTGCCGGTCTTGTGGGTCATGGCCAGCCAATCGGCCACGGGCGCCACACAGCCAGCGCCCGAGGAATACTTGGTGCCGCAAAACAGGATGTCCGCCGGGGCATACAGGCTTTCCAGCACGGCCACGGTATCCGCGGAACCGGAGACCCAGTTCAGCCGGACCGGGGATGCTTCCCACAAATCCGCCTCGCCAGCGCCAGCCGACCGGTCCAACAGCTTTTGCATGTAGCCGGCCACGTCAACCTGCGGCCTGGGGTCCGGTGCCGGGTGCCGGGGCCGCTTGCCGGTGCCGCCCGTGCGTTGGCCGGTTCCTGCTGACCGCCGGGCCGTGGCAATGGCGTCTTGGATTTCGCGGGCAGGTACAGGCCGGGTGCCGCGTGGGATGTTGTCGCGGATGTCCGCCGTAACCTGCCCGTCATCCAGACCGGCCAGCACGCCCAGGTTGGCAACGCCCAGCAGCGCGACGTGGCAGCCGTTACCGCCGGGGGCAGGGATGGCGGCCAGGGCGGCGCGGTACTTCGTCAGGGGGCGGGTTAAAATCATGATCCGCCCTCCGCGCTTGGTGGTAGGTGGTAGGTGCCATGCACCCCTATAGGGGGGGTGCATGTAATGCACCTCACCTTTGGTGACCTACAGCAAAGGTGCTTTTCACCTTGCACCTTGCACCTCACCTTTGGCTTGGGATTCGATTTCGCGTTCAACAGCGGCACGCGGACCGATGATATAAACCGGATGACACCCCTTATTGAACCGGCCCCGGCCGATGCCGTCTTGCTCACCCACCAGATTCACCAACTGCACCAAGGCGCGGTCAGCGGTGGTGCCGGTAGCGTTGGCCAATTCGCGCTTGTAGTTGCCAACGGTCCAGACCTGCCGCATGGCAATCTCCAACGCCGCCGTTAGGTGTTCGCTGTAGTGCTGCTTGGCATCGTCTGCTTGGTGCAAGGTGCGGTTCACCTCCTCGCGAGCCACCTCGCGCCAGCAGATTCCGCCGTCTGAATGCCCGATAAACTTTGTGGTGGTCCGTTCGCCGTCGTCGTCCATCCAGCCCAGCCGCTTCCCGCGCTTGGCGGCCCGCAGCTCAAACACGGTATCGCTACCGATGGACCGCAGGGCCAAGACGCACCGCGCCCAGTTCGCCCATTCAGCGGACCCCGCGCCCAGGTATGCGAAATCCCCGGCTTGCCAATCGCCCTTTTCCGCGCCGCGCAGCGGCTTGTTGGTATGGTGGACGATCACGATCCCGGTGTTGTGCTTGAGCAGGACCGGATTGATGACCTGGCGCAGGAACAAGGAAACGTCCGTTGAATCCTTGGCATCGCCGCCCAGGTAACTGAAAGCCGGGTCCAGAAACACCAGGTCCGATGGATACTGGGAAAGCAGTTTGCCCAGGGTCGCGCCAACGGCCGGCCCGGTGCTTACTACGTCGCGGCAGATCAGCACGCGGTCGGCGGCTTGCTGCGCTTCGGCTTTCGCAAACAGGTCAACGGATATCATCGCATCCAAGACCCCGTCGCGCATTTCCACCAAGTCGCCGTCGTCGTTCTCGGCCTGAACAATCAGGCAACGCAACGGACCCCGCGGCCGGATTCCAAAATGCGGTTTTCCCGCCGACCACGACAGGGCGGCCTGTAGAGTAAAAGTCGATTTGCCGATTCCGGTAGGACCGACTACCAACAAGCCACCTGTGCGACACAGAAACCGATGCTGTAGCAGTTCGTTGGCGTCATCGTGCGGGTCAACCGATAGACTTGATAGGGGCCGCACTTCGGGCACAGCGGGGTCGATGCCATCGGTCCGCGGGAAGTACCCCGGCGAAAGTTCGCTGGCGACCTCGTACGCTTGAGCCTCGTTTTCGGTAGCGAATTGGCGGACCCCGGCGGGCGTTTTCAGAAACACGGGCGCATCACCGGCGGCATCTTGCTCGAACGCGGCAGCCGGGCCTTGCGTGCCCTTGGCGGTCGGGCCGGGCCGTGTTGCGTCGGCCCATATTTTTCTCAGTTCATCCGCGCAGCAATTAAGAAAGCCTGATTTGTCGCGTTAATCGGGCCGACCACGGCCCGC
>CAZAYP010000150.1:0-5158 GCA_964489425.1 uncultured Verrucomicrobiota bacterium
TGGATCCCACCGGGAGAGTTCATGATGGGCAGTCCTGAGAGCGAAGAGGACCGCTTATATACCGAAGGCCCGCAGCATATTGTGACGATCGCCAGCGGCTTCTGGATGGGGAAATATGAGGTGACGCAGGAGCAGTATGAGAGGGTCATTGGCGAGAACCCCTCTTGTTTCAAAGGCCCGGAATTGCCTGTTGAGCTGGTCAATTGGTATGCCGCGCAGGCATTTTGCCGCGAGCTGCAAGGCCGTCTACCGGGGGAGTTGGCCGGCAAGACGGCGCGGTTGCCGACCGAGGCGGAATGGGAATATGCGTGTCGGGCTGGGACGACCACGCCGTTTCATTATGGCGACAGCCTTGACTCAAGCATGGCGAACTTCAATGGGAATTTTCCTTGTGGCAGAGGGTTGGAAGGAGAGTATCGCGAGCGGACCACACCCGTCGGCAGCTTCCAGCCTAATGCCTGGGGTTTGTACGATATGCACGGGAACGTATGGGAGTGGTGCGCGGACGGGAGGGGAGAATATCCGTCAGGGTCGGTGACGGATCCAACCGGGGCGCTTTCAGGAAAAGGGCGTGTTGTGCGCGGCGGCAGCTGGGGCAACCGCGCGGGGCTTTGCCGGTCCGCGTACCGGAGCCTCGACGATCCTGGCTTTCGGAGCTTCTATCTCGGCTTTCGGTTTTTGTGTGGCCCGGCCTTAAGGCCGTGGCGAGGCGTGCCGGCGGCCACCCAGTTGATACCCCCACGGGCGGCTGAACATGCCGGATAGCGCAAGGGGTGATTTGTTCGGGCCCGGTGCAGCCATCTTAGCCTGTTGATAATCCACGCCGATGCGGTATAGTTTTGTCCAAGTTGGAGAACAAACCGGGACATTGACATGGCGCAGGATACAGAAAACACCATTAACAACCTTTGGCAGACCGGCCGTTTCCCGCAGCAACGCTCTGACGACCGCGGTGACGCAACGATCCTCGGCCGGATCGACCGTTATGAACTGGTGCGCGAACTAGGCGGCGGCGGGTTTGGCCGCGTGTTCCTGGCACGAGACACCGTGGCGGGGATCGACGTGGCGGTGAAGGGCCTGCCGGGGGAAATTGCGCATAATCCGGACGAACTCGAGCGGGTACGCGCGAACTTCGCGTTGGTGGTTAAACTGCATCACCCGCACATTGCCGCGCTACTGCACCTGCACCAGGCACGGCAGGTTGACTATGCTACAGATGCTGTCAAGCGCGCCCTGCGGGTGTTGGAAGAGGATTACCTGCTGGTCATGGAGTATGCGCCGGGGGCCACCCTCAACAACTGGCGCAAGCAGTTCCCGGACAGGATAGTGCCGGTGGACCGGGCACTGGCGGTATGCGACCAGGTGGCCGAGGCGCTGGACTATGCCCATGATCGCAAGATCGTGCACCGGGACGTCAAGCCGGCGAATGTTATGGCGGAGACCGACGAGCAGGGCCGGGTGTTTTGCCGGGTGCTGGACTTTGGGTTGGCGGCGGAGATCCGGTCCAGCATGGGGCGGGTATCCAAGGACCTGGTGGGCCAGGCCGGGACGCGACCTTACATGGCGCCGGAACAGTGGCGCGGGGAGCGGGCGGACGGCCGGACTGACCAGTATGCCCTGGCGGTGATGCTCTATGAGTTGCTTAGCGGCGATGTGCCTTTTGCCGGGGCGTTCGAGACCACGGATTCGATGATCATGATGAATGTGGTTAGGACGGAACCGCCGGAACCGCTAGAGCTGCTGACGGAACAGCAGAACGCGGCATTACTGCGCGCGCTGGCCAAGAACCGCAAGGATCGGTTTGCCACTTGCGCTGAGTTCGTAACCGCCATGGGCGGCGGAGCGGTTGCCAAGGCGTCGGTTGAAGTTGCCGCACCGCATCCGCCCCCATCACTACCGACGGCGCCGCCCCCACCACCACCGCCGCCAGCGCCTGCACCACGACCATCTCTGGCACGGCAGGAACCCGGCCACCAACCGGGTTCGGCCATTACCATTGATATAGGCGGCGGTGTAGGCATGGAACTGGTCTGGATCCCGCCGGGCGAGTTCACGATGGGCAGCCCAGCCAGTGAGGCCGAACGTAGTGACGATGAAGGTCCGCAGCACCGGGTGACGATCTCCCGCGGGTTCTGGATGGGGAAATGCGAAGTAACGCAGGAGCAGTATGCGCAGATCATGGGCGAGAACCCCTCTGATTTCAAAGGAACCAACCTGCCTGTTGAACAGGTAAGTTGGGATGACGCGCAGGAGTTCTGCCGCAAACTGCAAGGCCGGCTGCCGCGGGAAATGGCAGGCAAGACCGTGGGATTGCCGACCGAGGCGGAGTGGGAATATGCGTGCCGGGCCGGCACGACCACGCCGTTTCATTATGGGGACAGTCTTGACGCGAGCATGGCCAACTTTGACGGGAATTATCCATACGAGCGTGGCCGGGAAGGAGAGTACCGGAAGCAGACGACAAGCGTGGGCAGTTTTCAGCCCAATAACTGGGGCCTGTACGACATGCACGGCAACGTGTGGGAATGGTGCCAGGATTGGAAAGATGACTACCCGAGTGGCGCGATAACAGACCCGACCGGGCCGGACACCGGCTCGAGGCGTGTGCTGCGCGGCGGTAGTTGGCGCAACCGCGCGAGGTCCTGCCGCTCCGCGAACCGGAACATCTACGGCCCCGGCAGACGGCTCAACTACATCGGGTTCCGGTGCCTGCTAGCATGTTGTGAGCCGGCGGAAAGAGAGACGCCATCAGAGGTTGAGCAGCCTAAATTCAAGCTGCGAACCCGAAAAACATCAAAACCCCCGAAGCGTGATGAAAGCCAGATTGCGGCTCGGGTCGTGACCGGTAGCCTAGTGGTCAGTGTGGAAGAAGAGGGGCGTGTGCGCGTGGATGATGGGGAATGGCGAGAGATAAGCCCGGAGCAGGCCGTAACGTGGGAAGATGTAGTGGTAGGTGAACACAAAATAGAAATGGAGTCCGGGGAAAGCCGTTGGCGTGGCACAGCGGTGGTAACAGAGAAAGAACCATGCTTTACCTATATTGAATCCAACCAGATGGTATCGACGTTGCCGATTTCGATAACAGGTGAAGAAGGTGGTGACCTCTGTATAAATTTGGGACACGGGGTGGCTCTCGATATGGCATGGATTCCTCCCGGTACATTCATTATGGGCGGCCCTCCTGGCTGGAAATTAAGCAGGGCAGTTCGCGAAGCGGGGCGTGATGAATATCCGCGCCACGAGGTTGATATCTTGAATGGGTTTTGGATGGGCAAGACTCCGGTAACGCAGGAGCAGTGGCTTCGGGTAATGGGTTCCAATCCATCGAATCACGAGGGACCTCGCCATCCAGCAGAATATGTGGGCTGGGATAATTGTCAGTTATTTATCGCAAAGTTGAACCGAGCGCTTAAGCGCCTGAATTCTAACTTCATAGATATGCATGCGTTTCATGAGTTGCGATTGCCGACCGAGGCGGAGTGGGAATACGCCTGCCGGGCAGGCAGCACGGGCAAATACTGTTTCGGTGACGATGATTCGGAACTGGACGAGTATGCATGGTATGCGTCGAACAGTGGTGATACGACGCATCCCGTAGGCGAGAAGATGCCGAATGCATGGGGGCTATACGACATCCACGGGAACGTGTCGGAGTGGTGCCATGACTGGTATGGTGCTTATGCATCCGAGAGATTGACGGACCCTTTAGGTCCAGACTCGGGTGATTACCGCGTTTATCGCGGCGGCAGTTTCGCGGATGACTCTAAAATCTGTCGTGTGAGTTGCCGATACAACGACGCGAGTGTGGCCGGGTCTAACAGGGGGGTTCGCATCGTCTTCGCGATCCAACCCGACCACTTTGCTTGAATGAAGGCCTGACGGAAGGCGGAGCAGCCAAAGCACCAATTCCCTTGAGCTTTCCGCCTCCCATGCATATGATGCCTAGAAAGCATGTATGAATACTAGGAGGTCCGTATGACGCAGGCAACCATAGGCTCACGCTACCAAGTGGTGATTCCGCGGCGCGAACGGGAACAACTGGGCTTGAAGTCCCATGCGCGCGTGCTGGTCGAGGCGCGGGGCGATCACCTGGTGATCCGCCCGCTGATCGCCGGCGCAGCCCGCGGCATTGGCCGTGAGTTGCGCGACGGCACTGACGCCACCGCCTACATCCGCCAGTTGCGCGCCGCCTGGGGCCAGCGCCCATGAAAGCCTGGGCTGCGCTCAGGGGCCGCCAGGGCGTGGTGCTGGACACCATGGTCTGGATCTATTTATTCGAAGACCACCCACGCTACGCCCCCATCTGCGAGCGCCTGGCCCGGGAAGCGGCCGCCGGCACTTTCACTGGCGTCATTTCGCCCATCACCCTGGCCGAAGTGCTGGTCAAACCGCTGCAAACAGGGCGGCTCGATATTGCCGAGCGTTACCGCACCACGCTCGCCACCATGCCGGGCATGGCCACCCGCGTGGTGGACGCCGAGATTGGCGTCATGGCCGGCGCCCTGCGCGCCCATTACAACCGCCCTCTGCCCGACATGATCCAAGCCGCCCTTGCCCTGCGCGAGCCGGCCGCGACCCTTGTCACCAACGACAAGGCCCTCCGCGGTGTCCGCGAGTTGCGGGTTATTCTGTTAAGTGAACTCTAAAGCTGGTCGCGCTATGGAGCATGGCTGCCTATGAACTGCCCCAAATGCAACGCTGAACTGCCCGGCAAGGCCAGGTTTTGCCTGGAATGCGGCGTCAATCTGTCATCTTCCCTATCCCGCGATTCGACACAGGAACAGGACACCAGCATTGACAACCTGCGCACCATGGCCGACTCCAAGGCGCCATCGGCCGACGTGTCCGTGGGCAGCCAGCCAACCATGGCTGGCGGCGCGGTGTCCATGGGCTCTATGCCAACCATGGCAGGCCCAGGTTCTTCCGGCGAGGCGGCCGGCCTGACTGGCGCAGCCCTGGCAGAGCGCTACGAGCTGATGGAACAAATCGGCCGCGGCGGGTTTGCCTTGGTGTGGAAAGCTCGCGACCGAAAACTCGACCGCATCGTGGCCGTAAAACGCCTGTTGCCGGAGAAGACGACCCGCGGTGGCCAGGCGCTGGCAAGGTTCGAGCGGGAAGCCCAGGCCATTGCCAGCCTGAGCCACCGCAACATCGTGCA
>CAZAYP010000151.1:0-4675 GCA_964489425.1 uncultured Verrucomicrobiota bacterium
TCACCCCCTCAAAAATTGTCGTTTCTAAGGTCGAGTAGCGAAAGTCGGGTTAACTACGCCAGCCTTCGGTTCGGGCTGTCAGTCAGCGACCATGAGGGAAACTTCAAGTTGCTGCCCGTCAGCGTATCTTCGTCGCCGACCGATGGTATGTTCTGGGTGGTGGTTCTCGGGCCGTGCAAGAGTGGCAACAAATGGAACCTGCCGTTGGGGATTTTACCAATGGAGCCGGGAGCGTACGGGTATGAGGAACTTCGAGCCAATCCTAATAGCGCCACCGTAGAGGAGTTAATGGCGAAAATCAACGCCTACAAGCCGAGCGTCCCCAAGCGGAAACGGGCGAAACAGGCGGAACGGGCGACAGCAGCTGCGTAAATGCTGGACCAAGAACATGCACATGACGCGCCGACCGGGTCCGATCCCCGGCCGGCGTGGGTATCATGAGGTCTGTGCCGACATGCTGGACGCTGATCGGCCGTAGGTCCGGCGCAGATGCGGAACGGGCAATCATGAACAATTTAGCACCCACAACCAAATAACACCCTTTTTCCAGGGCCATCCACACGCAAACGGCCTTAAAGGAGCGAGGAGCAGGACGATGAACACCTTGGACGTCACGATGGACAGCCGTAATATTTACGACCTCATCCGGGAATTTTCCCAGACGCTCCGGCTGGTACGTCTGAGCAAAAAAATGAGCGTGAGCGAACTGGCCAAGCGCACCGGACGATCGAACTCCTTTATATATATGCTAGAGCGTGGGTGCCGAGCGCTGAGCTACAACACCTACTGCCGGCTCCTCACCGCCTTGGAGCTGGAGGGAAATGACCTGGTCGCCTTCAAGACCGCGGCCAGGGACATCCTCGTACACCGCACATTGTACGGACGCAAGAAGGAGCCTTATGTCAGGCGCAGCCCAACCAGCGCCGAGGTCGCCATGCTGAAGTGCCGCGACCGCTTGGTTGTGCAAGCGTCTGAGGCTCATCGCGCCGAGTTGGCCAGGGAAATCTTGGCCCTGCGCTTCGATAACCTGCCAAAGCCCACGCCGGTATCGGATGCCGACCGTGGAGAGCCACCCGTGTTCGACAACACCCCGGCGCCCTTGCCCAACTGGCTTGCTCGCTGATCGCCTCTGGATCTGGTTTGCCGATACGTATGTGGCTGACCGAGTTGGCCAAACCACCGTTGACCGACGGCCCCGTGGTTAATTCTGCTGTTTTCGCGGTTATAACAAGATAGGTGGGCTCATCTGATCTGATGTCGCACCACAATCATCCCCAACCGCCCCCGGCGGCACCGATTTCGGAGGTGTTCGCCGGGCGGCTGGTGCCGCATGGCGCGCGCCTCCTCACACAAAAAGGAGGATGGAATGAGCCCTGCGGCTGGACTGCTGTTGATAGACAAAGTGCTGCCAATTCTAACCGCGACGGTGCCCCGCGCCGTGAAGCCGACCGGCAGCGAGGATGCGCAAGAATTGCTGCAGGACACGTTGGCCACCGCTGCCGCGATGCTGGATTCGTCGGAACGGGCCGGAAAGCCGTTGATCCCCGCCAGCATCGCATATTACGCGATTCAGACAGCTAAAATCGGGCGGCGGTCAACATACGCGGGAGTGACCGATGCGCTCTCACCCGCCGCCCAAATCCAGCGCGGGGTGGTGTTGAACTCCATGGATGAGTCCGCCCCCATTGCTGATGAAAACAACGAGGGGCTGAACCTGCACGAAATGCTGGCCGGTCCCGGTGAGGATCCAGCGCAACAAGCCGGGCGCGCCCTCGACTGGCAGGACCTGACGAGGAGCCTGGGGCCGCGCGACACCGACATCCTGATGGCCGTAGCCGGTCAGGGGTCCCGGCGCAACGTGGCCATGAAGTATGGCGTCAGCACGCAGCGGATCAGCCAAAACATCAGGGAAATCGGTGATAAAGTGAGGGCGACATGGGGCGTGAACAGCGTGGCCGACGTGCTGGCCGACCCTCTATGGCTCGGGTCGCTACGGACGCGGCGGGAAGCGGACGTTTGCCAGGCCGAGCGGGCGGCGGCGTGAATGACCGCAAAAGAAGGCGCCCGAGGCCTTCTTTTACGTATTGCAGGGCGCAACAGGCCAGGGGCACCGTCCTGTTGTCGATGATCATCTATGCAGTTATAACGCAAGTGGGGCCGATCATTAAGAAAATGGGGCGCGTTGCCGGCCAAGGTGCCTGTGCCCGACTCGGCCAGCATGGTCAGGAGCCCGCCCCTTGGACGTCATCACACTCTGTTGGTCCAGCAGATGCGATCGCCATGGCCGCCAGCGGGGCCGGGTCGAAGTTGAGGACCACGGGGATGAGGAAAAGCTCGATCCTTCGGGA
Source organism: uncultured Verrucomicrobiota bacterium (assembly GCA_964489425.1). GTDB lineage: Bacteria > Verrucomicrobiota > Kiritimatiellia > RZYC01 > CAZAYP01 > CAZAYP01. The sequence continues at coordinate 2,349 of CAZAYP010000151.1, forward strand.
CGCAGGCGGATTGGCCACACGGAGGGCGGGAGATAGTGCCGGATGGCCCCTCACACTTATATATATATGCAGGGCCACGGCGCCTCATGGCCAGACCACCACGCCCTCAGAAGGTGTGAAAGAATTGGCCTATTGAGAACTGGACGATAGCGTCGCTATCTGCGCCGATGAAATCGACGCAAGGACGGCGGCCGAATGTTCAGCCATCCGAATTCATTATTGCGTTTCCAGCCGGCCGGGGCTCATTTCTTCTGTGCTTACGCTGTTTTTCATTGATGGCATGTCGGTCCTCTGGTTTTAGGTCACCGCCAACGACCGTGCGGGCCGCCAGCTCAAGCGAATCCACTGCTGAATGTCATAGGTCAGGCAGGCCCACAAGGTTTCCAGGCCCACCTTGAGCAACCCGCGCACCCGGAACTGCCGCAACCCGATCTTGGTTTTGATCCACGCGTTGGGGAATTCCGCCACCGCCCCGCGTAGGCGATAAATGGCTTTGGCCTCAGCGGTTTGCATTTTGGCCGTGAACGCTTGCACCGCGGACGCCTCCACGGCGCGGCTGATCGTGCGGCCTTGGCTCTCGTTCTGTGGACAGCACTGCGCCTTGAAGGCACAAGCGGCACAGACCGTGGCGGGTGCGCGATAACGATGGTGCACCACGCCGATCTTGCGCTCCTGACTGTCGTGGCGCAAGACTTCCCCGGCCGGACAACGATAGACATCCTGCTCGGCATCATCCGCGAAGGCTTGGGGATAGAAGGCTTCGGCCACCCCACGGCGGCGCAACTGCCCCGTTGATTGCTCGCTGTATTCACCGATCGAGCCAATCAGGTCAATCCCCCGCGCGTCCATCGCCAAGATGTTTTCGCGACTGGTAAAGCCGCCATCGGCGACCATCTGCTTGGGCTTCTGGCCCGTACTTTCTTCGACCCGCTCAACGGCCCCCACCAACTCGTTATAGTCCGTACCGGCCTGGGTGACCCCCACGCCCACGATCAGCCCGTGGGCCGCATCCGTCGAAAGCTGCGCGTTATAGCTGGGCGCAAATCCGCCATCGCTCTGCTTCATGACGCGCGCCTCGGGATCGGTCAGGCTCACCCGCGCCTGCGCCTAGGCCTCGCGGTCGGTCTTCGCCTCGCGAATCTTCACCAACTCCGCCAACGCCTGCTCCAGCCGTTGCGCCCGCTCGCACTGGGCCCGCTGCCGGGCGGCCCGTTGCCGCGCCGGTTCTTCCGCCCGCGGATCGGCCATCGCCGCCACCTGCGCTCGGGCCGCGGCCAAGTGCTGCTGAATCCGCTCCTCGCGCCGAAAACTGTCCGCGCCGGCGCAGGCCTTGATCTTGGTGCCGTCATGCATGACCCGCTCCAGGGTAATCAACCCTTCGGCGCTCAACAGCCCCAAGGCTTGTGCAAACAACTCGTCGAGTTCGGCCTGGTGCCCCACCCGAAAGTCGGCCAGTGTGTGGTAGTTGACCTGCGCCAGCCCCGTCAGCCATTGGAAGCCAGGATCATATCCGCAGCGTCGCGCCACCTCGCGCGCTGAACTGATCCCACGACTGTAGGCATAAATCCACAGGCTCCCCAGCAACCGCGGGTCCCACGCTTCCCGGCCGGCCACCCCCGCCACGGCGTGAATCGAGGCGTAGAACCCGCTCCAATCCATCTGCCCGGTAAACGCCCAAATCGCCCGCGCCGCATGGTCCGGCTCGATCAGTTCCTCCACATCCACCGCCCGCAACAGCATCTGGCTGCGATCCACCGGCTTAAGCCGGGGCGCGCCCTTCGCGCGGACTTCCGGACCACGCGTAACGCTGGCGCACGACGGATCCTGTCCCAACCCCAGTTCGGTGGGCACGCTCGTCTCACCCATGGCGCGACCCGCCCCGGCCCGGCGCTGTGGACGGCCGCCGCCGAATCTCCAAGAGGTTGCGATCCTTGACCACCCACTCGATGCGCTCGCCCTTTTCCAGTTCCAGTGCCCCGGCCAACGGGGCCGGGCAGATCAGATAATACTGGCGGTTCTTCCCGCCCCGCCGGATGACCTGCACTTTTGATTCGTATCCCATCTGGGCCTCCTTTTCGCAGCGTTGATGGGTATAATAGCTATATAGCTAGTTATGTCAATGTGTTTTTTATTTTTTCACAGCTTCTCAGACATAACGCCGCAACGCGCTGCAATGCAGGCCATAACGCTTTTAGCGGGCGTCTGTTAGGCCTCTGAAATCCTAGCCAAAGCACCAGCAAGGGACCAAAAACGTGGCCAAATTGGACCGAAATTCAGACATCCCGATCTCTGGGACAATGTCATGAGACCAGTTTGTAATGGAGGAC
>CAZAYP010000152.1:0-4634 GCA_964489425.1 uncultured Verrucomicrobiota bacterium
GGCGGTCGCGGGCGACCCTGCGCTCCACGGACAGCGCCGCGCTGGCGCCGGCCGCCGCGCGCGCCGCCCCGCCGCCGCCCGCGCCCAAGCCGCCGCCGCCGCCCGATCCGGAGGCGATCAAACGCGCCGCGCGCGCCCAGGCGCAGGTTGAGTACGACGAGCGCCTCAAGCAGGCCCGCGCGCAGCTGGAACAGGAGTTTACCGCCAAGCTGGCCGCCGCCCGCCGCGATGACCAGGCCCGCCTGGCCGCCCGCCTGGCCGAGCTGGACGGGTTCCTGGAGCAGCTCAAGCGCCAGATCGCCGCCGAGCTCGTGCCGCGCGCCCTGCAACTGGCCGAGATCGTGCTGCGCCACGAGTTGCCCGACCGCGCCATGCTCGCCGACCTGCTGCAGAAAACCCTGGAGCCCATTTCCGACTTGCAGGGCGCCCGGGTGCGCATGCATCCCGGGGACCACGAACTGCTGGTGACCCGCGACGGCACGGGTCCTGCTTATGCCGGGCGGGTAGACATCGTGGCCGACCCCGCCTTGAAGCCCGGGGACCTGGTCGTGGAAAGCCGCAACGGCATCTTCGACGGCCGGCTCGAAACCCGGATTGGCATGCTGCGGGATCTGCTGCAAAAACAAGTCGGGAACCGTTATGCCGGCAACACTTGAACTGGGACTGGATGAGATTATCGCCGCCGCCCGCGGCCCCACCTTCGTGCATTCCGAAGGCCGGGTGTACGAAGTCACCGGCCTGACCGTCAAATCCATCGGCCCGCCGGTGTCCATCGGCGACCTGGTGTGGGTCGAGTGCGAGACCGCCCAGGGCAAGAAACGCGTGCCGTGCGAGGTCGCGGGGTTCCGCGACCAGTTCGTGTTGCTGATGCCGTTCGAGGCGCTGGACGGCATCCGCCCCGGCGCCCGCGCCATCCCCGGCGGCCAGATGAGCGTCAACGCCGGCTACGGCCTGCTGGGCCGCGTGGTCGACGGCCTGGGCCGGCCGATCGACGGCCGGCCGGCGCCGCTGGATACCACGCCGGTGCAGATCGACCGCGCCGCGCCCCTGGCCATGAGCCGCGCGCCGCTCAGCGAGATTTTCACCACCGGGGTCCGTTCCCTGGACGGCCTGCTGACCATGGCCAAGGGCCAGCGCATCGGCATCATGTCCGGCAGCGGCGTGGGCAAGAGCGTGCTCATGGGCGCGCTGGCGCGCAACTCGTGCGCGCAGGTCAACGTGATCGCGCTGATCGGCGAGCGCGGCCGCGAGGTGCGGGATTTCATCGAGAAGAACCTGGGCCCCGAAGGCCTGCAGCGGTCGGTGGTGGTCGTGGTCACCTCGGACCAGGCGCCGATGGTGCGGGTCAAGGGCGCGTTCACCGCCATGGCGATTGCCGAATTTTTCCGCGACCAGGGCCAGGACGTGCTGTTCCTGATGGACTCGGTGACGCGCTGCGCCATGGCCAAGCGCGAGATCGGCCTGGCCGTGGGCGAGCCGCCCACCACCAAGGGCTATCCGCCCAGCGTCTACGGGTTCCTGGCGCGCCTGCTGGAGCGATCCGGCGCGGCGGAACGCGGCAGCATCACCGCGATCTACACCGTGCTGGTCGAGAGCGACGACATCAACGACCCGATCGGCGATGCGGTGCGCTCGATCGTGGACGGGCACATCGTGCTCTCGCGCAAGCTCGCGGCGCAGAACCATTACCCGGCCGTGGACGTCAAGGTGAGCATCAGCCGCCTGATGAACGATATCGTCAACGCGCGCCACCTGGAGCTGGCCGGCCGGATGCGGGCGCTGCTGGCCACCTACGAGAAGGCCGAGGACCTGGTCAACATCGGCGCGTACGCCCGCGGCTCCAACCCGCAGATCGACGAGGCGCTTGAAAAAATCGGCGGGATCAACGAGTTCCTGAAACAGAAGCCGGCGGAGCGGTTCGCCTACGAGCAGACCTTGCAGCACATGGAGAAGGCCCTGGCATGAAGGCGTTCCGCTTCTCGCTGCAGCAGGTGCTGGAGGTCTACGAGACCCGCGAGTCGGCCGCCGAGCAGGACCTGGCGTTGTGCCGGTCGCGCCTGGAAGAGGCCCGCCACGTGCGGCGCCAGATCGTCCACGCCATTGATCTCCAGATCCGGGAGTTCGAGAGCGGCAGCGCCCGCGGCCGGCACACCGACCTCATGGCCATTTTCACGTACCTGGACAAGCTGCAGGGCGACCTGGCGCGCCAGGCCCAGGCCATCGCGCGGATCGAGGCCGACGCCGAGGCCAAGCGCGAAGTCTTGTGCCAGCGTGTGCGCGAGCGTAAAAGCACCGAGAAGCTCAAGGAGAAAGAGCATCGCCAGTGGCTGGCCGATGCCAACCATGCCGAGCAGAAGCTGATTGACGAGACGGCGGTCATCGGATTCGCCACCCGGGCCTCTTAACGCAATGGAAACGTAACATGAAATTTGGACTCCTGCCCATCGCCTTCCTTGTGGTCTGCCTGCTGTGCGCGGCTCTGGCATCAACCTTGATATATGTGTTGCTGACCAAACCGGCCCCTGAGCCGGCCGGGGCCGCGGGAACGGCCGAAACCGCGGCCACCGGGACGGTGATGTCGGCGGGCGACCAGATCGCCCAATCGTTCTATGATACGCGCAGTCAACTGGTTGACGAACTTATGAATGCCTTGAAAGAAGAGAAAAAAGTCGTGGAAGACAAGATCTCGCAGATGGAAGAGTGGGACGCCCGCCTCCAGTTGCAGACCAACATTTTTGCCCATGGCGAGGCAAGGTTTGCCGACCTGAAGACAGAAATTACCAACCTGATGCAGACCGTGGAACTCAGCGTCAACAAGATCGACGCCCACGAGGAAGAGAACATCGCCCGCCTGGCCGAGGTCTGCTCCAAGATGGAACCGCAAAGCGCCGTGGAAATGCTCCGCAACATGAACAAGGACCGCGCCGCCAAGATCATCAACCTGATTACCGAACGCCAGGCCGCCAAGATCATGGATGCCGCGGTCGCGTCCCAGGAAGACGGCGCCAAGCTGGCCTCGGACTGGGCGGACCTCATCCGCAAGATGAACGGCCAGGCTTCGGCCGGCGGAGGCGCCCCGTGAACGCCCAGGAAACCATGACCGCCGCGGTCGGGCAGCGCCAGGAAGTTCCCAGCCTGTTCTCCTTGGCCGTGGCGCGCGACCCGGCGCCGTATTTCAATTCCTTGCTCGACAGCCTGCTGGACTTTACGCAGCGCGACCCAGCGGATACCCGCCGCGACCTGGACGGCGATTGGCGCCAGGACCCGGCTGACCGCGACGCCGACGACGATGGCTACCCCGGGCAACGCAAGCCGGGTACGGCCTATGCGCCCGTGCCCATCGCGGACACTTGGGACCCCATCCGGATCCCGGACCGCGAGTATGCGCCGGACCGCACGGGTAGCGCCGGCCAGTCGGCGCCGCAGGACCGGGCCGCGCCGGGCGCCCTGCCGCAGGGGCCATCTGCCGAACGGTCCGCGGCAACCGACCCACCCGCCGCGCGCCCGGCCGACACCGCCGCAAAAACCGAGGCGCCGTCCGCCAAAGAAGCGGCTGACGACTCTGGCACCCGCGCGGAATCTGCGCCGGCCGGGGAGACCGTGGAAGCGGCCCCCAAAGAATTTCCTCCGGATCCGTCCGCCTCCGCGGAAGGGGAAACCCCGGATGTGGCTGCGGACGTGCCCGTCACCTCCGCGCCACCCGCTGAACCGGCGGCGGCTGCCGATGCGCCGACTGCTGATTCCAAGGCCGACGCTGCGCCGGCCGACGCCGCGCCGGCCGACGCCGCGCAACCCGCAACCACCGCGGCCGCCAAGCCGGACCGGCCCACGGACGAGCCGGTTGCCGAGGAGGCGGACCAGGCCCAGGATGCTGAATCTGCTACAGAAACCGCGGATACCGCGGATACCGCGGAAGGGGACGAACCCGAATCCGCGCCGGACCAGAATCCGGCCGCGGACGGCGGCGACGGTGGCCCGGACTCCGGCGCTGCGCCGTGGATGGCGGACGTCGAAACCGCGGAACCTGCGGCCGGCGAAATGGCCGACCCTGCCGCGGGGCAAGACGCCGCGCTGGCTGCCGGGATCAAGACGGCCGCCATGCCGCGCGCCGGCTTGCGGGTGGAGTCGGCCCAATCCGCCGGCATGTCCGAAGCGGCCGCGGGGTCCCAGCCGCTGGCGGCGCGCGCGGGCGGCGTGGCCGGGGCGCCGTTCCAGGCCCGGCTGCAGGACCTGGCAGCCGAACCCGGCGCGCACGAGGTGGTCACGCGCATTGAAAAAATGCAGGACCTGGCCCAGCGGATCGATGAGCACGCCCTGGCCATGGCGCGGGGCGACAAGCGCGACATGCTCATCACCATTGTCCCGGAAAAGCTCGGCAAGCTGATCATGCGCTGCCGCGAGGAAGAGGACGGCCTGCGCGTCCAGGTCCAGGCCGGCAACGACACCGTGACCCAGATGCTGCGCCAGCACGAGGCCGGCTTGCGCCGGGTCCTAGAGCAAAGCGGGTTCAAACTTTCGCAGTTCGATGTTACCTCGTCCGGCGGCGATGCGGATCGCGGCCGGGCCGGCCAGCAACCCTGGCCGGACGAGACCGCGGATCGGCCGGGCTTGACGGCGGGGCAACCCGCGGCCCG
>CAZAYP010000153.1:0-4625 GCA_964489425.1 uncultured Verrucomicrobiota bacterium
AGCGGGCCGTGGTCGGCCCGATTAACGCGACAAATCAGGCTTTCTTAATTGCTGCAGGCAACGGCGGCGGGATATATCATGACAACGGAACGCTGAATCTGGCCGATTCGACCGTGTCCGGATCCACGGCCTATTTAGGCGGCGGGATTTATATTGCTCACAATAGCGGAACGGATGCGACGGCCAACGTCACTGGGTGTACCCTATCGGGGTGCAATGCCGTTCTCGATGGTTCTTTCCAATATGGTCTGGGCGGCGGGATTTATGTGGACGGCTTGGATTCCAACAGATATGGCAACCTTAACCTGATCAATTCCACCATATCAGGTTGTCAAGCCGATGCTCAGGGCGGCGGGATTGCCAGTGCGGGGCATGTCACCGTGAAAAATTCGACGATTGCCAATAACCATGCATTGCAGGACGAGAACTTTTACAACAGTTATCGCGGGGGTGGCGGGATTTATCAAGATACTCAGGAAGACGCCAGTGTTCTGACCCTCCTGAACACGATCATTGCCAATAACCAATCCAAGGATGATTCAGGAGACGACCAGCGAGACGATTTTCAATATTCCAGTAACCCCGGCGAGTTTACCGACAACGGCTACAACGCCATCGGAATTACTACAGACGGCAACCAGTTGCCTCCTATTTACTTGACCGCCGCCGGCGACTGGAATCTCAATGGGACTTCGGGTGATACCTATAACAAAGTAGGTGGAGGCAGTGGAGACCTGAAACTGGCCGGTGCGCTTGCCGACAACGGCGGGCCGACGCTGACGTTGGCGCTCTTGTCCGGCAGTATTGCCGTCGGCGCCATTCCCACCAATTCGTCGTGGAACGGCAGCCCTGCGACCGACCAGCGCGGCCACACCCGCCCCAGCGGCGAGGCCACCAGCATCGGGGCGGTCGCCTACAATGGCGCCACGCTCGTCGTGCTCTATGACTTCTTCCTCCGCGAGGAGAACGGGCAAATCCAGGTCTGCTGGCAAACCGCGTCCGAAACCGAGACGCTGGGGTTTGACGTGTACCGCGAAGAGAACGGCGCGTGGGTCAAGGTGAACAGCGCCATGATCCCCGCCGCGGGTTGGCCCAACGGTGGCGTGGGCGCGAACTATTGCGTGGCGGACGCCGGGGCCTCGGCGGATGGCACGCACCGCTACAAACTGGTGGAGTTCGAAACCACCGGCGGAATGCGCGAGTACGGCCCGTTCGAGCGTACCCTGTGGACCCCGCGCATGAGCAGCGTCACGATTACGCCCGTGGGCGTGGTGGTCCAGTGGCAGAGCCGGGCAGGGGAACGGTACGACGTGCTCAAGGCCGCCTCGCCGCGCGCCGCGTACCTGCCCGTGGCCCAGGGCCTGCCTGCCACCCCACCGGTCAACGCCTGGACCGACCAGACGCCCACGGCCAGTGGTTTTTACCGGATCGAGGCGCGATAACCCGTCGCTGTTCCCGGGGCGTAGCCGCCGGCGTGAGCCGGTGGCCAGGATTCTCCAATGACTGGAAAAACCAACCCGGCCCGCCCTGATGGCGCTGCAAGTTTCCGGTTTTTTTCCCGGTTGACACCCCAAAAGCTCGCGTTTAACCTGCCCCACCGTGATGTTGGTCGATACACAAAACGGGTCAAGCCGGCAACCGGATGGGACGCCGTTTCCCCGGAGACGCAGAAGTCACAGCGCAAAGCAGTCCTTCGACTCGGAAATGAGGCGTTTGCGCAGCATGTCCATTGAGGATCGGGTGCTTGAAGCGCTGGGAATGCCTGAGCGTTTTTCTTGGATCAACCCCGCAAAAAGGGAAGCAGGATCCATGGGTAATCCTGCGCAACTATGAAATAACGAGGAAAAGCAGATGACCAAGAATACCGGGTGGGTAGGCAAAGGGTTCCAATCATTGGAAAAATCGGGAAGAACTTTTCCAAACATTGGAAAAAATGGCGGGCGTTTTTCCAAACATTGGAAATTCTTTTTTGCGATGGTCTTCCTCGGTTGTTGTTCCGTACCGGGCGCGCTGGCGAATGGGTATTCCACCTATTACGTGGATGCCCAGCATGGAAACGACGCGAACGACGGCGGTTCGTGGGCGAATGCCAAGCAGACCATTCAAAATGCCGTGGACAACATTGACAACGTTCCCGGTCGCGTGGTCTTGGTCACCAATGGCGTTTATGAACTTGGCGGGGCGGTCGCGCCGACTTGCATCCTGACCAATCGGGTCATGATTAACAAGGCGATCACCGTGCGGTCGGTGAACGGGCCTGAAGTGACGATTATCAAAGGGGCCTTTGGCGCAACGGCCACGAACGCCAATGACTCCGTGCGCGGCGTGTACTTGACCAGCGGCGCGATCCTGGCTGGCTTCACCATCACCAACGGCGCCTCAGCGGCTGGGGGTGATGTGGGGGACTATATGGGCGGGGGTGTTTACCTGGCCGCCGGTGGCTTGGTATCCAATTGCGTAGTCAGCGGGAATGTGGGTTATCATGGCGGAGGGGGCGCATTTCTTAACGAAGGGGGCATGATCAATAATAGTGTTTTCAGGGGCAATCTGACGCCTATTGGCGATGGCGGCGGCGGGTTTATTTATCATGCGGGCGAGATCAATAATTGTCTGTTCACCGGAAACAGCGCGCCCCAGTCGAAGGGCGGTGGCATTATTATCGAAGATGATGGAACGGTCAATAACTGCACCGTGGTGGGCAATCGTGCGGCCAACGGGCATGGGGGCGGGGTCATCATGTGGCTGAGTGGAACGCTCAACAACAGCATTGTCTGGTCGAACACGGGCGGCGATATCATAATCTCGGAGGGCACGGTTCGCTATACCTGCGCCGGGAGTGGCGTGACCCACGGAGCCAACGGATGCATTACCAACAATCCGCTGTTTGTGGATGCGGGCGCCGGCAACTATCAGCTTCAACCATCCTCGCCCTGCATCAATGCGGGTGACAATGCCTACGCCCCGACGGCCGTTTCGCCCCATGACCTTGCGGGCCACGCGCGCATTGTGTTCGGCACGGTGGACATGGGCGCTTATGAGCGGCAGTATCGGCTCTCTGCGTACAGCGGTCCTTTCGTGGGCGGCAACCTGATCACGGTCACCAATGGCGCGTTGGGCAACGGGACGGATATCACCAACATCGTGCTGGGCGGGGTCGGCACGACGAACATCACCGGCCAGGGGTCGAACTGGGTCTCCTTTGTAACTCCGGCCGCGACGTCGGTGGGCCTCAAGGACATCGTGATCCAGTCCACGAGCCTGGGCAATACGACTTTCGTAAACGCCTACACGGTCAACCCGGCCGGGCAGATCGGCGTGATGGTGGACGATTGGAACCAGTGGTCGGAAGTGGCGGGGCTTCCGATCGGGCGGGCGCACCTGGCGGCGGCCTCGTTCAACGGCTGTGTCTATGCCATCGGCGGGTATTGTTTTAGCAGCGCGCAAGCCAACGTCTATCGGTTCGATGGTACCAACTGGACGGAAGTGAACGCCCTGCCGGCGGTGCGGTATGCGCTGGCGGCCTGCGAGTTCGACGGCGGGCTGTATGCGATGGGCGGGGAAAACGGCGACTTTCCGTTTTATTACAACACCACGTACCGCTTCGACGGGACCAACTGGACGGAAGTGGCCACCCTGCCGAATGCTGTGAGCGCAGAAGCGGCGGGAAGCCTGAACGGGAAGTTGTATACGCTGGGCGGGTATGAAAACTTCGGCGACGTGGGTCAGACGGTCTACGAATTCGATGGCGCCTCCTGGTCCTGGCCTGGACACGACCTGCCGGAGGCGCGGGTGTACTTGGCGGCCGGCACGCTGAACGGGCGGCTGTATGCGGTCGGTGGCCAGGGTACGAGTTTATTCAATGCGAACGTTTATGCCTTCGACGGGACCAATTGGCAGGAGGTGGCGGGGTTGCCGGCGCCGCGGGGCTATTTGGCGGCCAGCGTGCTGAACGGCCGGCTGTATGCGATCGGCGGGCGATCCGATTCCGCCGTGCACACCAATGTTTACCGATACGACGGGACCAACTGGCAGGAAGTGGCGGGCCTTCCGGCGGCACGGTACAATTTGGCGGCAGCCACGCTGGACGGGGTGATCTACGCGATCGGCGGTTATCCATCCGGAGCGATGAATGAACGCACCAATGTCTTTCGGTATCCGGGGCGTGTATTGACCCTCGGCGTGACGCCTTTCAGCGGTTCGATGACGGGCGGGTATCCGGTGGTCATCAGCGGCTCGAACCTGTGCAACGGCACCCTCGGCGATGTGACGAATGTGACCCTCTGCGGTGTCGCCGCGACCGTCACCGGCGTGGCGGGTTCAACGCAAATCGTGGTGACGGTCGGCGCGGCCGGCGGCAGCCTGACGGGCGATGTGCGGGTTTGCTCGGCCAGCTTTGGCGAGACGACCAAGGTCAATGCCTTTATTTATGAAGCGCCGGCTTCGGTCGTCCTGTTCGATTTCTCGCTGCGTGCGGAAAACGGCCAGGTCCAAGTTTGCTGGCAGACCGCGTCGGAACTGAACACTCTCGGGTTCGACGTGTTCCGCTGGGACGAGGCCGCCGGGCCGTGGATCAAGGTCAACAGCGCCATGGTCGCGGCGCAGGGCTGGCCCAACGGCGGCGTGGG
>CAZAYP010000154.1:0-4573 GCA_964489425.1 uncultured Verrucomicrobiota bacterium
TCAAGCAAACGCTACGTCCAGGGGGTTTATACCGATTCTCTAGCGTGATTGGTATGAGTCGCCGGGCACCCCTTGCGTCTTCCATGAAAATCACGGCGCGGCCGCTTTTTTTTATTTCCATGGATAGCGCTGCCGATACAGAGGGGCACCAAGGCACTGACCAGGCGCAGCTACAGCGGGAAGCTATTTCAGGGAGCGGGGCGGCTCAGCCGGGCGCAGGGAGGCCGGCCGGCTTGCGCCCGGCGATGTCCAGGAGGCTGGTAATCACCCCGGCAACGCCACCATCGGACGTCATCACCGGACTAATCACCACCCGCCACGAACGGCCATCAAAAGATTGCTTGTCGGCAGCCAGCTTGACGCCCTGTTGCAGGACTTGGCGGGCAGGACACTGGCTGCAAGCGCCGAACAGGTCCAGCCAGATGTCATGGCAGTAGCGCCCGCCGAGCAGTTCCGGCGTGAGCTGGGGATAGAGATCGAAAAAGGCCTGGTTGGCCCAGCGGGCACGCAAATCGCTATCGAAATAGATGATGATTTCGCTCACGCCGGCGAGGATCGCGTCCTTTTCCTGCTCCACGCCGCGCAGCGCGGCCAGGGCGTGTTTATACGAGCTGATGTCGTGCGCCACGCCAATGCAGCCCATAACCAGCCCGCCCTCGTCCCGCAGGGGCTCGACATTGACGTGATAGAATTGCCCGCCCCAGCCGCCCTCGACGCAGGCGTTGGCCCCGGCCAGGGCCTCGCGATGGGCCTCGAGGAGCTGCTGGCGCACTTCCGGAACATCGATGACCTCCGCCACGCTCTGCCCCACCAACTGGCCGTGAGCAATGGGCAGGTCGTGGCGGTGGGCGCCGGCGGTGGACGTGACGTACAGGTCCAGGTTCGTGGTCCACAACACCACCGGCAACTGCTCCAGCAGCAGGCGCTGCCATTGCTCGCTGTAGCGGAGGGCAGACTCGACCACGTGCTGCTCGGTGATATCGCGGCCGACGCTCTGGAAGTAGGCCGGGTGGTCGCCCGCGGAAAACAGGGCCCGGTGGGTCCAGGTGGTCCACCGCTGGTTGCCCTCGGCGGCCGGCAAGAGCATTTCCATGTCCATGGTGGGCCGATCCGGCCCCAACTCGCCGAGGTGCACGCGCAGGCGCGCAGACTCCTCGGTGGGGAAAAAGTCCAGCAGGCTGAGCCCCTTGAGTTCGGCCGCCGGCTTCTGGACGTAACGGCAGAACGCGTCGTTGGCAAACAGGATGCCGCCGTCCGTGGAGAAGCGGACAATAAAGTCGGTTTGGTCCTCCACGATCGCGCGGTAGCGGGCCTCGCTTTCCCGCAGGTGCTGCTCGATCCGCTTGCGCTCGGCGACTTCGTGCTTCAGCTCCGCATGGGCGCGGACCAGGTCCTCGTTGGCGGTCATCAGCAGGTGGCGCAGGCGCCAGCGATCCGCGGCGGTTTCGATGGCCAGGACCAGGCTCTCGGGGGTAACCGGCTTCTGCAGGTAATCCACGGCGCCCGCCCGCAGGCAGGCCACGGCGTCGGCCACGTTGCCGCCGCCCGTGAGGGCCAGGACCAGCAGGTAGGGATGGAACAGCCGCACCTGCTCCATGAGCCGCAAGCCGCCGATGCCCGGCAGCTCGAGCGCGGTCACCAGCAGGTCGGACGGCGCATCTTTCAGCAGGGCCAGGGCTTCCCCGGCCGAAGCCGCGCTGCGCGCCTGGCGGCCCCCCTGGCAGATCGCCGGCAGCATGGCCTCGCGGAACTCCGGGTCCGGGTCCACCAGGAGCACCCGGAGCGGCGGGATCGGCTGGCGGGCCAACTGGCGCTGGACCCGCTTCAGGTCCACGCACTGCTTGACGATCGCGCGCAGGTCCTCGTTCTTGATCGGCTTGTTGAGATAAAACTGCACCCCCAACTCGTAGCCTTTTTCCCGCTCCGCCGCCCCATCGCAGCCGGTGAGGACAATGACGGCAAAGTCGGACTCGGGCCGCGGCCGGACTTCCTTGAGAAACTGGATCCCGTCCATGACCGGCATGCGCAGGTCGAGGATCACCACTTGCGGCTGGTACTGGCGGAACAAGTCCAGCCCCTGGCGGCCGTTCTCCGCGGTCAGGACATCAAACCCGTCGATCCGCAACAAGGTGTTCAGGTAGCGGCAGACTTGGGCTTCGTCGTCTATGACCAGGATTTTCTCTTTTTCCATAAACATCTCTTCGCGCCGCCAAGGCGGCGCCGGCGCGCGACACCCATCGACCAATCATAGTATGGCCGCCCGGACGGGCTAGTTAAAGCCTTAAATTCAGCTTTCGGCCGCCGGGCCGGCGGGCGGCGGCGGGCCCGGCGCCGGGCTGGCTAAAATGTCTTTTGTTATGCCCGGGCCGTGGGTAAGATGCCCGCATGATGACAACCAGGCGCCAAAAAGGTCGGGCCGCATGAGATGCCTTGTAACCGGGGCGGCGGGCTTTATCGGGTCGCACTTGTGCGAAACCTTGCTGGCCAAGGGCCACGACGTCACGGGGCTGGACGCTTTTGTGCCTTATTACCCGCGGCCGATCAAGGAGGCCAACCTGGGGCCGGCGCGCTTGAACCCGCGGTTCCGGTTCCTGGAACTGGACCTGCGCAGCGCGGACCTGGCGCCGGCGCTGGACGGTTGCGAGGTGGTGTTCCACCTGGCCGCCATGGCCGGGCTCATGCTGAGCTGGCAGGACTTGAACCTGTACGCCAGCTGCAACCTGCTGGGCACCCAGCGCCTGCTGGAGGCGGCGCTGGCCGCGCGCGTGGGCCAGGTGATCCACGCCTCCACCTCCAGCGTGTATGGCAGCGAGGCCACGGGCCCCGAGGACACCCCCCTGAACCCCGCCTCGCCCTATGGCATCACCAAGCTCGCCGCCGAACACCTCTGCCATGCCTACGAAAAAACCCGCGGCGCGCCCATCACCATCCTGCGCTATTTCTCGGTGTACGGCCCGCGCCAGCGGCCGGACATGGCCTACCACATCCTGATCAACAACCTCCTGCGCGGACAACGTTTCACGATGTTCGGCGACGGCGCGCAAACCCGCAGCAACACGTACGTGGCGGATTGCGCCCAGGCCACCCTCCTGGCCGCGGAATGCCGCGCGGCCGCGCTCGGGCAGACCTTCAACATCGGCGGCGGCGAGGTGATCACCCTCAACCGCGTGATCCAGATGCTGGAAACGATCACCGGGCGCACGGCCCGGATCGAGCGCCGGCCGCCGCGGCCGGGCGACCAGAAGCACACCGCCGCCAACATCGGCAAGGCCGCGCAGTTGCTGGGATATCGTCCCGATACCCGCGTGGACGCCGGGTTGCGCGCGCAGGTGGCGTGGCAGCAGGCTCAGGCCTGATCCGGCGCCGCCGCGGCCGGGGGGGCGGGCGGCGCTGCGCGCCGGTCGTCCGCACGCGCCGGATCGCGCGGCGCGTGGCCGGCCGCCACCGCCAGGGTCCCGTTGAAAAACTCGATCACGTGGCCCTTGTCGATCAGCCAGCGCAGTTGGTTCAGGGTTTCCGTGGCCTCGGGCGCGTCGGCCGCCTGGCCGGGATGCAACTGCTCCAGCAGCGGCTGGCGCTGGCAGCCCGGGTGGGCGCGCAGGAACTCCAGCACCGCGCGGATGGCGATCACGGTGCGCTGCGGGTCGATGGGCGCCGGGACAATGCCGGTGACGAACGTGGTGCCCTGGCCGGCGCGGAACACGTGCAGGCCCATGTGGCGGAAGGCCGGCCGCAGCGCCAGCAGCAGCGAATGCGGCCGGCGGCTCTCGCGTTCCCAGGCCTCGCGCATGAGCCGTTGCAACGGCCCCGCCGCGCCGACCGCGGCCGCGCCCGGGATAATGGCGCGCGCCGTCTCGAACACCAGGCGCTCGGCGTGGCGCGCCATGAATTCGGCCGTGGCTTCGGCCTGGGTCATCCCCGGGCTGTCCGCGGGCGCACCCTTGGGCCGGAACACCACCTGCTTGCGCGCCTCTTCCTTCCACTGCTCCACCAGCGCCGGGTCGTGGACCACCTCGACCTGCCCGCGGTACTCATCCAGGGACCAGCGTGAAAAGCGTTCGGCGTGCATCTGCTGGAGGCGCGCGTTGTAGCCATGGTAATTGGGCGGCCCCAGCAGGATGCCGCTGGCCCGGCACCGCCCCACGCAAACAAAATTGCCCGCGGGCGGGTCACCGGCCACCTCCTGGCGGTCGTAAAACTCGTCCAGGTGCTGGCCCACGGCATGCCGCAAAAGCGCCGCCCGGTCCAGGAAAACCGCCTTGCACGCCTGGCACTGGAACAGCTTGACCTCGGGCGCGCCGGCGGCGCCGGTCAGGGCCTCGATCTTGATCAGGTAGTGGTCGGGCCGCGCGAGAAACAGGTTGGCCACGTCCATGAGCGGGTAGGCACGCCGGGCGGCGTGGACCTGCCGCACGATGGCGCCCAATCCTTTTTTTTCCGGGATGATGGAGATGATCACCGGCAGGCGCTCCACCGGCGCCCGCGCGTCGTCGCGCGGCGGGCCGGACGGCCGCCGCCGGAATCCGCCCTCCGGCCGCGCCCCGCCCGGCCGGCCCGGGCCACGGTCCCGGTC
>CAZAYP010000155.1:0-4471 GCA_964489425.1 uncultured Verrucomicrobiota bacterium
GCTTCCATTCGCACCTGCTTTTTGAAATCCAGACAGGCACTTGTCGGATGATCCGGAAAACAGGCGGCGATTAGCGAAAATCCATGCAAAAATTTACACTTTTTCCCATTCAGTGTAGTTTGATCCACATCAGCAAGAGGGGGGGCCGCACCAGCCGGCCCGTAATCGAAAAACTATTAGGAGGGTGCAAATGAGAAGGGAAAGCCGCATAACCCTGGCGTTTGCCGGATGCCTGGGCGGATTGGCTGCCTGTGCCTTAGCGCAATCGCCAGTGCCCGGCGCCTTGAACTACCAGGGCAAGCTGATGAGCGGCACGAACCTGTACAGCGGTCCGGCTACGGTGGTGTTCCGGGCGTTCAAGAACGCTGACACCAATACGGCACCGGCCCTCGACTTCACCAGCACCGTCGTTGTTGTGGACGGTGTGTATTCGACCGTCATCGGCGATCCCGGAGGCGGCACGGACTGGTCGTGGCTGGCCGAGCCCGCGGCCAGCGGGTGGTGGCTGCAGGTTTCGATCAACGGCACGGCGCTTGAACCGCTGGAGCGCATCGTGAGCGCGCCCTACGCCCTGCTGGCCGAAGGCGTGAAAAGCAAGGGCATCACCACGGACATGCTGGCCTCCTACGCGGTGGACAGCACCAAGATCGCCACCGGAACGATCACCAGCGCCCAGATTGCGAGCCGCGCCATTTCCCTGGACAGGATTGCGCAAGGCGGCGCGGTAACCGGCCAGGTCGTCAAGTGGAGCGCGGCGGGATGGGTGCCGGCCAACGAGGGCGGCGGCGGTGGGATCGGCGTCACCGGGTTGGTGAGTTATGCCGAAAGCGGCTCCTTCATTGCCACGCCCGTGGCCAGCGGCACGGATAGCATTGGACAGGGGTTCGGCGCCCGGGCGCTGGCGAGTTACAGCGTGGTGGGCGGCGGGCGCCAGAACGTCGCGAGCGGCTCGTGCGCCACGGTCAGCGGCGGCCGGGAGAACGCCGCCAGCGGCCTGGAATCCACGGTGGGCGGCGGCCGGGACAACACGGCTGGAAGCTCGGAGGCCACCGTGGCGGGCGGCTTGGAAAACACGGCCGGCGGCGCCGAGTCCTTCGTGGGCGGGGGCTATTACAACCAGGCCTTGCAGGCCAATACCACGGTGGCGGGCGGCCGCGAGAACACGGCTGGCGGCGATTATGCCGCGGTGGGTGGAGGCTACCGCAACGCGGCCACCGGCGCCTATGCCATGGTCAGCGGCGGCCGGGCCAATGCAGCGGCCGGCGACTATGCCGCCGTGGGCGGCGGGCGCAACAACAGCGCGCCGGGCCTGGGCGGCACCGTGCTTGCCGGCAGCAACAATGTCGCCGCCGGAGCCTGGTCCACCGTGGTTGGCGGACATGACAACCGCGCCGACGGCGACCTGGCCGTCGTGGCCGGCGGCAAGCGAAACCGGGCCGACGGGGCGGGCAGCGTGGTCGCGGGCGGCACCAACAACACCGCCGCCCGGCGCTGGGCGTTCGTGGGCGGGGGGCGCAACAACACGGCCGATGGGACCGACGCATGCGTGGTCGGCGGCGATCGGAACCGGGCCACCAACGACTATGCCGCCATTGGCGGCGGCTTGGAAAACACCGCCGGCGAGATGGGCACGGTGGGCGGCGGTTGGCTGAACGTGGCCGAGTTCGGCGCCACCGTGGCCGGCGGCAGCTCCAATGCCGCGGCGGGCACGGTGGCCGCCATCGGCGGCGGCTGGAAAAACCTGGCCAGCGGCTACGCGGCCACGATCGGCGGCGGCCAGAACAATTCCGCCACCTCCTCCTTCGCGACGGTGGGCGGCGGTTGGCTGAACGTGGCCGAGAGCACCAACGCAACCGTCAGCGGCGGCCTGGATAACAACGCCGGTGGCCGTTTTTCCACCGTGGGCGGCGGGCGGTACAATACGGCGCGGGGCTATTGCGCGACCATTCCCGGCGGCTCCGTCAACTACGCGGCCGATCGCGCTTTTGCCGCCGGCACCATGGCCAAGGCCAATCATGCGGGATCGTTCGTGTGGGGCGACGACACCGACTTTCCCGTCGAGAGCACGGCCAGCAACCAGGTGCTCTTCCGTTGCAATGGCGGGGTGCGGTTCCAGGACACCATGGGCTTCCAGTACGCCCAGTGGACGCCGGGCGCCGCCTCCTGGAGCATCGGCAGCTACCGGGACGTGAAGCAAGACCTTACCGCCGTGGATTCGCGCGCCGTGCTGGCCAAGGTGGCTGCCCTGCCAGTGACCGAGTGGAACTATGTCGGCTACCCGCAACGGCATATCGGCGTCATGGCCCAGGATTTTCATGCGGCGTTCCCGCTGGCCGGCAGCAGTGACAAGGCGACCGACGGCGGCGACTTGCACGGTGTCGCCATCGCCGCCATCCAGGGCCTGGTGCAGGAGCTCGAGGCGCAGCGCAGGGAAATCCAGGACCTGAAAGCGCGCATCAATCAACTGGAATCCCGGCCCGGGCTATAAAGAGCGCGCCCATGCAACGCGAACAACCACGAACTGAAGTGGCGCCGACTTCCAAGTCGGCGTCTGCCGGAACAACCACCCCGGCCTGCGGCCACCCCTCCTTCAAAAGCAGGGAAACTTGTTGGTTCAGTGTCTGTGCCAGCACGCTGTTTCTTCTGCTGGCAGCGGCGGTCAGTTTGCCGGCCCAGGCGCCCCTGTTCCACATCAGCACGACGCTCGACAGCGGCGGTGACGTTTCCAGCAATACCGTCACCTTGGGCGGGATTCCCTACCGCCATGTGGGAGCCCGGGCTCAGCCGGGCGGCGTGACGAGCGGCACGGGCGGTGGGCTCAGCCACCAGGCGGGTTTTCTGCCGGCCGCGGAGGTCAAGCGGCCGGACCTGGACCACAACGCCAATGGCGTGCCGGACGAACTGGAGCGCGACAATGACGGCGACGGTCTCGCGGACCTGGCTGAGTTGGACGCCAGCGCGTTCCAGGGGTATGCCGCCACCGACCACAACAGCGCCGATACCGATGGCGACGCCATGCTCGACGGCTCTGAAAGCACAGCCATGTTCGATCCGCTGGACCCGGAACACCGCCTCGCGCTTGTGTCGGTCGACACGGCCGGCGACAAGCTGACGCTCCACTGGATTGGCCGGGGCGGCGGCACGGTCAACGCGGTGGTTTACAGCGATGACCTGGTTAGCGAGCCTATTACCAACATCGTTGTCTCAGACGCATTCCCGGGCGGGACGGCGCCCTGGTACAAGGTTACCAATCAATACACGTACTCGGAATCCGGGCCAACCCGTTTCATGGCCGTCCGCATTCGGCCGTAGGGCAGGCTTTCGGACAACGGAAGATCCGCCTGGAAAAATGGCACATCCCCTCCGGCGGAACTTCCCAACGGCGGGTCCGTTTAAAGGCCGTCAAGCCACCATGCTTAGCCGAGGCCTTCTTTCGGTCCGCCGATGCCTTCGATATCCGTCCTGACATTCCTGATCGTTTCCTTGGGTCCGCCGATGCCTTCAATGTCGGCCTTGACGTTTTTCAAGATGCCGCTGACCGTTCCCGGCCGATAGGTCGGCTCGTTGCTGATGCCGCCCTTGGTCTGCTTCAGCTCATTTTTGCCCATGGCTTTTTTGCTCATTGCGCGTCCCTTTTCTTCGTTTTTCCGGCTGGCGACAATCGCCCGCCCATCGTTGGCAGAAATATAGAGCACATAGTGTGCCAACATTGTATTAGGGGGGGGATCGGGGTTGTTGCAGTAATTTGAACCCATAACAGGCGCCGACTGCATACTATTGGCCAATATTGGGGCATGGTATGCCCATCAGTCCGGCGCGCCGTTCAGGCGCACGACGGAAATGGAGTAGGGGGGCAGCTCGACCGTGTCCCCGGTCACGGTGCTGCGCACGGGCGGGAGCGAGCGCGCCGTAGTCTTCCGGCTCGCCAAACTGGCCGTCCGTCCTCGCCCAGCTCGACGCCGGCGACGGGGAATCCGCGGACCTTGAGATAGCGCAAAGCATTCGCGGCGTTCTCGGGCGTGTCGTAGAGCAACCCGAGGGCGATGAGCAGGGGGCGTTTTTCGACGAGGGGGCAGTGGTAGATCATGTCCCAGCCGGCTTGCTCGGCGTTCAGGTCGAGGTCGCGTTCGCGGTGCCATGGATCGGTGGAGGAGCCGGAAATCCAGGTCTGGCGGCAGCCCCGGCGCGAACGCGCCAGCAGGTCGTCGAAGGAACCGTCCGGACACAGGCGGCCGAGGCGGATGGATTCGACCGCGTAGCCAAGCTGGTCGCGCACATCGGCGCCCGCGGTCAGGGCGGACGCGGCGGGGCCGCCGGACCCGCCGTCAAGGGGTGTCGCTCATACCGGGCAACGGACTACGGCTAATACCATTTTCGCATGAGAACAAGCATAAAAGCTCCCCTCCTTTGCAAGGCGGGGTGGCCGCAGGCCGGGGTGGTTGTGGATGGTCTGCGCCCCGATATCACGGTG
>CAZAYP010000156.1:0-4251 GCA_964489425.1 uncultured Verrucomicrobiota bacterium
CACGGGCCGCGCCGGCCGGTCCCTGCCGGCGGCGCCGGCCCTGTCCCCGGACGAGGCCGCCGCCTGGGAGCGCCTGGCCACGGATGAGCGCCGGTTCCTGGAAGACCTGCGCCTGGCGGATCGGTTTCCCGCCGCGGCCGCCGCCGCGCGCGGGCCGGCCGTGGCCGCGGCGTGGGCCGCGGTCCTGGAGGAGGAAATCAACCACGCGGCCGCGAACAACACCATGGCCACCTGCCGCTGGTGGCACGACGTGTTCGGCAACCTCCTGCCGGCGGGCGTGCTGGGCCTGACCCTGTACCGGGTGGCCCGCGCCTGGTGGCTGGCACAGGACGTGCCCCAGGGCTTTTACGCGGCCGCGGCGCTGCTGTTCTGCCTGGGCCTGCTGCCGGGGTACTGGATGGTGGCCGCGGCCCTGGGGTACCGGTGCCGGTGCTGGGTGCGGCGCCGCGCGGAGTGGGCCGGCCGCCTGGCCGCGGCGCTGCCCCGCCCGCCCGCCCTGGCCGCAGCGGTCCGCGCGGTGGGTGATATGTTGGACCAGGTGGAGCAGGTGCGCGTCCGCGGGGGCCGGCTGCGCGAGGTGCTGGCCGCCGAGTTGCGGCCGGAGGCGTTCGGCGCCGCCGTGGCCGGTGATCGGCCCCCGGCGTAGCCGCCGGCGCGGATACTTTCGATTGCGAGGCCACGGGTTCTTGGATACATTGTCAGGCATGAATGGCACGGATAGCATGGCCCAAGCCGGCCTGGTTGCGGCCGGGGCTGGAGCGTAGCGGCGGCATGGCGGCTTCCACCCAGATCGGCCGGGTGCTGGGCGTGCCCATCCGGGTCCACGTCAGCCTGTGGATTTTCCTGCCGCTGATCGCGTCCATGTTCGTGCGCCAGGACCTGCTGCTGGGCCTGGTCGTCGCGGCCGGGCTGTTCGGGTGCATCGCCCTGCATGAGCTGGGCCACGCGCTGGTGGCGCGCGCCAAGGGTTGCCGCGTGCGCGAGATCCTGCTGCTGCCCATCGGCGGCATTGCCCGGATGGACCGGGAGCCGGACCACCCGCGCGACGAGATCCTCGTGGCCCTGGCCGGGCCGGTGGTGAGCGTGATCCTCGCGGTGCTGTGCTTCATCGCCAGCTTGGCGTGCCGGCAGGCCGGCTGGCTGCTGCCCACGGTGATCTTCGCGGCTTGGTGGCGCATCAACCTGATGCTGGCGTTTTTCAACCTGCTGCCCTCGTTCCCCATGGATGGCGGCCGCGTGTTTCGCGCCTGGATGACGCCCCGGGTGGGCAAACTCGAGGCCACGCGGCGTGCGGCCAGGATCGGCAAGATCACCGCCGTGGCGCTCGGGGCCCTGGGCCTGCTGACGTGGAACCTGGTGATGGTGGCCATGGCGGTATTCATCTACATTGCCGCGGAAATGGAGTACCGCCTGATACAGGCGCGCGAGTTTTTCCGCGCGCCGGGCAGCCCTTTTGCGGGGCCGGCCGCCCCGCCGGCGGATACGGCGGAGGCGGATATCACCGTCAGCCCGCCGCCCTACGCGCGCGGCGGCGCCCGGCGCCCCGCACCGCGGGCCGCGCCGCGCGACGCGGCGTTCGACGACCTCTACCACCGGTGGCGTTGAGATCCCGTGAACCCCGCTGAATCCCGCGCCCGCCGCGGCCGCCTGCTGGGCAACGTGCTCTTCGCCTCGCTGGGATGCCTGGCGCTGCGGTTCCTGCTGGGGCCGCTGCGGCTGAAAGCCCTCACGTCCATGCTCTCTCCGGAAGAGTACGGCGAGCTGTCGCTGATCAGCCTGACAGTCTCGTTCGTCACCATGGCATCGTCGCTCGGCAGCCTGGAGTTCCTGTTGCGCAAGCTGCCGGGCCGCGATCCGCAGTACCAGCAGGCGGTATTCAAGACGGTGCTGTATTATTTTGGCCTGCTGGCGCTGGGGTTGGCCGCGGTCGGCGGCGCGCTGCTGCTGGTGTTCCCGCCCGCGAGCGTCCGGCTGGGAACCCTCGACGTGATCGCCTGCGGCGCGCTGCTGGTGCTGACCGTGCACCTGACCCAGTACACGCATTACCTGTTCGGCGTCACGCGCTACACGCCGGCGCGGCTCCTGCAGGTGGTATACAGCGACGGCTGGTTCCTGCCGCTGCTGCTGTTCGTGTGGCTGGGCGGCCTGACCACCAGCCACGTGCTGTGGATCTGGGTGGCGTGGATGGCCGTGGCGTTCGTCATCGGCCAGCGCTGGATAGCCCTGCGCCAGGTCTGGCAGCATCCCGCCACGCGGGCCGGGCTGCGCGAGATCCTCGTGTTCGGCGTCCCGCTGGTGCCGATGATTCTCGGCGACTGGCTGTTCCGGGTGCAGGACCGGTACGTGCTGGCCTGGTTCCTCGACCTGACCGCCGTGGCCAACTACAACCTGTGCATCCAGATCGCCATGGTTGGCGCCCTGGTCGGCTACTCGGTGCTCGATATCCTGATGACCGAATTTTTCCGCATGCGCAACGTCATCCCCGGCCACGACCGGGCCACGCTGGCCGCGGACGGCGGGTTGCGCCGCGCGTTCAGCACGATGCTGCGCTACACGGCCGTGCTGATGGTCCCGATGATCGCCATCGTCTGGTTTTGCGCGCCCGCGATCATCACCATCCTGAGCGATCCGCGCAAGTACCTGGCCGCGGCGCCGCTGCTGGCGTGGACCGCGGGGATCCCGCTGTTCACGCTGCTGGTGATGGTGTTCGGCCGGGTCATGGTGGCGCTGGAGCGGGGGCGGGTCGTGGGCTGGGCCACGCTGGCCGCGGCCGGGCTGAACCTGGCGCTGAGCGTGCTGCTCATCCCGCGCCTGCAGGGGGCTGGCGCGGCGCTGGCCAACACGCTGAGCCTGGCGGCGCTGGCGATCTATTTCGGCTGGGAGATCCGCGGCTGGCGTTGGGTGGACCGGCGCAACCTGCGCCCCGTGCGCCTGGCCTTGTTCGGCGGCCTCACCCTGCTCGGGTTTTATGCCGCCACGCAATGGGTGCCGCTGAACAACTTTGTGGCCCTCGGCGCGGGATGCGCCTGGAGCCTGGGCTTGATGTTCGGCCTCGGGCTGGTTACAAAAGCGGACTTGGAAATCGTCCACCCGCCGGCCGCGGTCGCGGGCGAGCCGGTAAAACAAGACTAGGGAAGGAACGCATCCATGCGATGGCTGAAAAAGATCCTGGCGCGCGGCGCGCTGCTGCTGGTCGCCCTGCTGATCACGGTGGCGCTGGCCGAAGTAGCCATGCGCGTGGCCGGGTTCGGCCTGCCGGCCGCCGGCGGCGACCCCAACTTTGACCGCAGCTCGACGACGTATTGGCCGCCCGACGCGCGGCAGCACCCGTGGCTGATCGGCGCCACCAACTTCCTGCGGGTGGCGGTGATCGGCGACTCGTTCAGCAACGCCCACAGCCTGCAGTACGACGACACCTACGGCCTGCGCCTGGAGCGCCTGCTGAACCAGAACCCGGGCGTGCGGCCGGCGGGCGTGTGGATCTACGCCAAGGGCGGCACCTCCACCTACATGCAGTTGCCGTTCCTCCAGGAGGCGCTGACCAACCGGCCGGACCTGGTCATCCTCGGCATCTGCCTGAACGACACCGAGGACTTCAACCGCTACCAGGAGCTCAAGGATTGGCGCATCCGGCGGTCGCCCCGGCCGCCGCCCAAGTGGCTGGCGCCGCTGGCCAACCGCGCGCGCGTGGTGAATTTCCTGTGGCGCAAGGCGCAGGACCTGCGCTGCACGCGCAACTACCACCTGTATTTCGCCAGCCTCTACGACCCCGGCTACAGCGGCTGGAATAAGTTCACCGCCGCGATCCGCGCCATGCGCGACGCCTGCGCCGCCCAGAATGTCAAGTTCCTGCCGGTAGTGTTCCCCATGCCCAGCACGCTGGAGCAATACCGCCTCGATTTCGCCCATGACCGCATCCGCGAGCTCATGGCGGCCGAAAAAATCCCGTACCTGGACCTGCTGGACACCTGGCGCGGCAAGTCGTCGATTCGCTTTTCCGCGGTCCCGTTTGTCGATGAGCATCCCAGCGAGATCGCGCACCGTTACAGCGCGGAAGTGATCTTCGAGTTCCTGCTGGCGCATGCCTACCTGCCCGCCGACTACCTGCCGCAGGGCATGAGCCGCACGCCGGAGAGCTATTGGCGGGTGATCAAAACCCGGCTCAAGTACCCGGAGCTGGCCGCGCCCGAGCTCCAGCCCCGTTGCGTCAAATAGAAACGACACCGAAATGAAGATCGGTTGTGGGGGCCG
>CAZAYP010000157.1:0-4218 GCA_964489425.1 uncultured Verrucomicrobiota bacterium
CGCACACCTCTCTCTACTTCAGCCTCTTACCACCATCGCCGACACAGCCTTGACGCCCGAGCGAGCACGTCGGCTTCGGCCAGTGGAACTCCATCGACGTGAACACGGCGAGGCGCGCCGCGATGCGGAGGTGGGAAGGCTATGTTCAGCAGTCTGCGGGCTTCGTTCCTCTGGGATAATCCATAGAAACCTTGCGCAGCGACAAGCCATCGGACAACGGCATTTTGGTGCACGTCATTAACGACGGGTGACATGGCGTGCTTGTGGATGAATTTTGCATGGCTTTCATCATCCTCACGTATTAGAGCGCGGTAATTTGGCATGAACCCACGGGATGTGATTCTGATGGTGTCGTCCGAGCGGGGAGATCTCATTATCGATCGGATGTCGGCACCCGGCTTGGGCAGCAGCGACTCATATGGCTCTCGTGCAATATAAGCGCGAGCGATGCATGCATTAACGGCCGCCAGCGTCAGTTTATTCGGGTTGTAGTCGGTTCCGACACTTGCTTGGGGCTGGGCATTCAACTGGCCGAGATTCTCCGACTTGACCGGCTTGGCTAACGGTTGGACCGGCCTGGCCTTGCCACGGAATGATGTCTCCCCGGCCGGCGGCTTATTAGCGACGGCGTTCTTTGGCTCGGGCTTCCTGGCCGCCGCCGGAGCCAGCACCACTCGATCGCTCTGCGCATTCATTTTTTTGCAAGTCGGCGGCTTGGTCGGCTTGGCCTTGATCTGGGTGGACTTCTTCACGGCCAGCGATTTTTGGCCGGCGACTTTCCGGGGCTTGGCGTTCCTGGTCACCGACCGAGCGCTCCGTGCTTGCTTGCGTCTACTGTTTGGTTGCCGTCTCACTATGGGCGGAACGGTATCAGGCCTGCCGCAGCCAGGGCAAGCGTTGGATGGGGTGTGGAATGGAGAGCCAGTGCAGTTGTCTGTCAGCGACCGAGGTCCAGTTGGGGTCGGGCTCATAGGGCCAAGGCGGTCCAGATTGGTTCTTGTCAGCTGACCACCCGGACCACGATATAGTCTACAGCCGGGCTAAACGATGGCCCTTACGATGGAGATCTGGCCGGCGCGTCGGCCGGCAGGCGCCCCATAGTCTTGAGGGTAAGCGATCCGTTGAGACGATCTATCAGTCCTTTGATTTTGTAAGGATCTGGCAGGCCGGAGACCTCGATTCCGTCCTCGGCGGTGCCGGCGGTGGCAATGCGGATGCGGCCGACGCGCATGAAGCGATCCACCAGGTCCTGGTAGATGTTAATGTTGACCGCAGCGCCATTGGGGACCTCGGTGAAATTGCGGCTGAACACCCCGTACTGGAAAATGGTGCGGTGGGAGGTGACCATCAGGGTGGTGCAACGCATCCAGATCCACCAGGCGGCCAGTAATGGCAGCCCGGCGCCCCAGCAGAGGGTGAGCAGGCAGAAGAAGATGAAAAGCAGCGGGCGGTGGCGGAACATGGCCGGCCGGACCAGCAACAACACCTTCTCGCCGCCCTCCTCGGCGTCGTCGGCGCAGGAGCACTGGCAGGAGAGATCCTGCCGCAGAAGGTGGTGGAACAGGCGGCTTTTCAAGACATCCGCCGCCGGCCGACAATCCAGAGCGAGGCGACCAGCTCGCAGGCCCAGTAGTTATAGCCCAGGCACAGGGCCACCAAGCCGACCAGCCGGAACACCCCGCCCCAGCCGGCATAGGAAAAGCCGCAGATGATCATGCCCAGCGCCAGGTCAGCCAGGGTATAACTGGCCAGGAGCGCGAACGAGGCGGCGTTCGATCGCAGGGCCAGGATGTAGCGGGTGACAAAGGCCGTGATCCAGGGCAGGGCCAGGGCCAGGTTGAGCCAGAGCAGCCAGCGCAGCCAGCGGTTGGAACGGTCGGCGGGCTGTTCCGCCGCCGGCGCGGGGCCGGGGAGCTGCTCCGCAGCCGGCGGGGCGATGGCGGCGGAGCTGGCCGCCGGGGCCGCCACCGCCGCCGGCGGCGGGGCGGCGGCGGCCGGTGCCTGGTGCTCGAACTTCCACAGGCGCCAGCCCAGGAAAACGAGGAAGAGCGTCAGCCAGACCGAGGCCACCTGGCGGGCCACCACCACCCAGGCCCGGCTGGTGATGTTGACCTTGGTCATGCCGCCGAGCACGCACAGGCCAAGACTGACCAGCACCGCCAGCCCCATCAGAGCCATCAACGAGGTATTCATGACCGTTCCCCTGGTTGGCGCGCGTCAGCGGACGCGGCTGGCGGACTTGATTAACATGATGACCACAATCAGCACCATCAAGCCGCCGATGAGGTAAAGCCAAATCTTCCAGTCAACGCTGCCCAGCTTTTCCCAGATCGTGCTTTCGGTGGTGAAGGTTTGCTGGTCGGCAAAGGTGCCGCTCCAGATGATCTCGCCGGTGGCGGGGCGCTGGATAGTGAGCTGGACCGCGGCGCGGATCTCGTCGTTGCTCTGCAGCGCGCTGACCTGGCGGGAGGCACGGGCCAGCTCGCGGACGGCGCCGGAGAGAACCGCCTCGGCCTTGGCGGGATCATCGCGCAGCAGGCCTTGGGCCTGGGCAGCGCTGCGGACGTTGAGGTCGCGCGCAGCCAGTTGGGTACCGGCCAGGGTGTCGCGGACCAGGGCGGTGATGTAGCCGTCCTGGTCGCCGGCCAGCGGCACCAGCACGACGGTCAGTCCGGCAGTCAGCTTGGGGGAGTTTTTGAGCGAGTCCTCCACCTTGGTCATCACGGTTTGCAGCACGGAGCGTACGTCCTGGTCAAGGGTGGTGACGCCTTGCACGGCGCCGGGCAGGTAGTAGCGCTGGGCGAAGTCGCCACCCCAGAGATGCTGGCGGGTGGCGAGCGAGGCCGCATGCAGGGCCAGCTCCGCAAACACCCGCTCGGTGGTCTGGTCCACCTGCAGCAGGCTGCCGTAGACCACGGAGCGGGCGCCCTGGATGTTGCCGAAACGCAGCAGGGTGGCCTGGTCGAGGATATCCTCCTTGCGCTCAGTCCATTCGACCTCGGCGAGGATCTGCTTCCAGACCACCTGGTCGGCCGGCTCCACCACGTTAAAGCCGGCGCCGGACAAGGCGGCCTTGAGCAGCCCCTCGGCAAAACCGTCCTGGTCGCCGTGGACGGGCAGGATCAGCACGCCTTCGGTTTTTGACATAGAACTCTTGGCCAGGTCGGAGGCCGCCACGTCCACCACCAGGCGCACGGCCTGACGTTCCGTCTCGCTGAATGCAAATGCCGACGCGGTGGCCAACACCGAGGCCAGGCAACAGACGACTACGGGATATTTATTCATTTGTTTTCACCTCCATCACGGCAGTTTCAGGTTAAGTTCGGGATGCCCGATTATCAGGGTGTGGAGCAGGCCAGCTGGCATCTGGGCCGGGTAATAGACCACGCGCACCGCGATCTCGCGCTCCTTGCGGGTCACGGGGAGCAGGCGCGCGCCAGATACCCCGTCGAGGCCCTGGACCGCCGCCAGCAACTGCCCGGCAAACTGCTCCTGGTCGGCGAAGCCCCCGGGCAGGCGGACGACCAGATCATTCACGGTCAACTCCGCGCTGATGCGCAACAAGCTCTCCCGCGCCCAAGGCGCGATCGCATCGGCCAGGGCCTGGCCGAGGGCACGCTGGGCCTTGTCGGCGCCGAGTTGGCGTTGGGCGCGGGCGCTGAAGCGCTTTTCGCCCAGGACTCGGTCGAGGGCCGCGGCGCGCACGCTCGCCGCGGCCTCGCCCTCGTACACGAAATAGTTGCCGGTCTGGTCGAACGGCGCGGCGCGCACGGTCAAGGCCAAGACCAGGTCGCCGTCGGCATCGGTGAGCTTGTACTTGTCTTCCGCCAGTGCTGAGCGCAGGTTGCGGAGGGTCTCGTCGGTGGTAATGGCCGAGGCCTCGTCCTCCGACCGCGCAACCAGTTCCACGGCGAGGAGGCTTTTCACCATTTCCGCAGGCAGCGGGGCGGGCGCCGCGCCGCGGTCGGGCCTGGCCGGTTCGACGTCGGCTGGCATCGGCTTGGGCGTTGGCACGAGCGTGGGTGTCGGCATGGGCGTAGGAGTAGGCGGCGCGACTACCGCTGGTTGCTGTGGCAGCGTGCCCCGCTCGGGCGTTTGGCACCCCGCGCTCCAAACGCAGAGCAGGGCCAACCCGGCCAAGGCCGGGACGCGGATCGCCATCCTAGTCCGGAGTTTTAGGACCGATTCTGTGCAACCTTCGGTGATTCATCGGGTTGT
>CAZAYP010000158.1:0-3972 GCA_964489425.1 uncultured Verrucomicrobiota bacterium
GGTTTCCTTCGAGCTGTTCCTGGGCGGCAACATCGTTCTGGCGCCGTCGCGCCACAAAAGCGGGCATGTCTATGCCTGGCTTCGCACCGGACCCATCCCGACAGTGCCGTGGGATTTAATCCGGCGCCTGTTCCCGGTCGCAGTGGAACAACCCGCCGCCGCACCACGGCGTCAGCGGCGCATCGCCGCCTCCTGGTGGGTGGATTACAGGGGCGATCTCGCATCGCTCGACATCGTTGCCCTGGCCCGGGAACTCGGTATCTACGGCCAACTGCTCGCCGCGGACGAGGTCAAGCATTCGGTCAGGTGCCCATGGCAGGACCAGCACACCACGGGCAAAGACGCATGGAAACCGGCCGACTCCGCCACCGTCGTTTTCGAGGCACGCGATGGTCGGTTTCCCGGCTTCAAGTGCCTGCACGCTTCCCATGGCGAGAAATCGCTGGAGGATTTTTTGGCCTGGGCCGAAGGCCAGGCACCGGGCATCGTTGACCGGCACTGCGTCCGCCAGCGGGTCTGGGAGGAAGGCCAGGCCGCGCCTGACGGCCGCCCCCGGCTCGTTCTGCCCTCCATGGGCCGGCCCGACTCGGAGTTCGCCGCTGACGCCGGCGACATTCTTACGGGCATCCACCGCGGCGACGGCCTGTTCCTGCGCCACGGTGTGCCGGTCGAGGTCAGCCTGCTGCGCGTTCGCGACAAGCAGGCGTTCCTCGGGTTCGCGCCCATCAAGCCGGCCCGCGCCATCACGCTCATCGAGAAGTTCGCGGATGTCGGCAAGCTGGTGGACGACGATGCGCACAACAAGCAGTTCGTCTCGGCGTCCATGGGCAAGAACATGGCCGAAATCCTCCTGGCCGCCATCCAGTTCCGGCAGCGGTTGCCCCGCGTGGACCGCATCCTGGACGTGCCGGTCCCGATCCTGCAGAAGGACGGTTCCCTTCTCTATCCCCAGCCCGGCTACGATCCGGTGAACCACACGTATCTCAACCCCGAGGCGCCGCCAATCCGGCCCATGGGGTTGCCGGACGCGCTGGACCTGCTTTACGCGCTGTTTTCCGAGTTCTGTTTTCTTGACGCGCAAAGCCTGCTGCACGCCATCGCCGCGTTCATCACGCCGTTCTGTAAGGGCCTGTTCCCACGCTGGAACGCGCGCACCCCGGTCTGGCTCTACAAGGCCAACCGTGAACGCGCCGGCAAGGACTATTGCGCCAACCTGGCGCCCGTCCTGTACGAAGGCCGCACCAATGAGGATCCGCCCCTGGACTCGGATGTCGCCGAAACCCGCAAGAAGATCACCAGCGCCCTGCTATCAGGCCGGCGCCGCCTCCACTTCGCCAACACCCGCGGCCACATCTCCAACGCCGCGTTTGAGAGCCTGGCCACCGCGGAAATCTGGAACGACCGCATCCTGGGCGGCAACGACGAGGTGGCTTTCCCCAACGAGTTGGATATCAGTCTCTCCGCCAACACCGGCCTGACCTATACGCCGGACTTTGCCAACCGGTGCCGACCCATCATGCTCCATTACGAGGACGAGGACGCCAACGGACGCCGGTTCAGCAACCCCGACCTGCACGGCTGGCTGCTCGCCCACCGCGATCTGCTCGTTTCCGCGCTCGCGGCCCTGGTGGATCATTGGCACAGGGCCGGCATGCCGCCCGGCCCCACCCCGTTCACCAGTTTCCCGCACTGGGCTAGGGTGGTCGGCGGCATCATGGTGGCCGCCGACCTGGGCGACCCCTGCCTGCCCGTGCCCGACGATGCCTGCGATATCGACGGCGACCAGTTGACCGCCCACATGAAGACCCTGTTCGCCATGGCCCACGAGAAGTTCGGCGCAGAATGGGTCAGGAAAGACCGCATCCTGCAGATGATCAAGGAGGAAGCCAGCGAGTTGTTTGGCTGGATGGATCTGGACAGCCGCAGCGGCATGACCTCCTTCGCCAAGAACATCACCAAGTTTTCCGGCCGCATCCTCGGCGGTATCCGCATGCAGCGCAACGCTACGGCGAGGCAGTCGCGCTACCATACGTTCCAGTTCACCCAGGAAGACGGCGACAGGTCCGAAACCAGCCGGCAGGTCATTTTGGAGGATGTCTTCAAGGCCGCCCCCGGAGATTCGGACAGCAACAACCGCGACATAAGCAAGGTTCTATATACCCCATATAGCGACCCTGAAATTGAGAATGAAAAGAAGAAAGAAAAAGAGAATATAAGGGAAATATATAAGAGTATATGGGAAGTTGCTAATGTTGCAGATGTCGCTGCGGCCGGCCATACTCTGATCACCGCCCCGGACGGGCTTGCCGCAGTGGCCGAACGCATCGCCGCCTGCGGCCAACCCGTTGCGCTGGATGTTGAAACGCATGGCCAGCGCGGCGGCCTGAACCCCTGGGACGGCGAAATCCGGCTGCTTTCCCTGGCCGTTCCCGGTGCCGCACCCTGGGTGTTTGACCTGCGCGCCATCGGGTACGACCTCGGCCCCCTGGCCGCGATCCTGGCTTCCAGCCGGGTCATCGGCCACAACATCAAGTTCGACGCCCTTTGGCTCCGCGTGAAGTGCGGGCTGGTCCTGGCCGACATGGCCGACACCATGACCGCCAGCCGCCTGCTGACCGCAGGCAGCGACCTGCCGAACGGCCTGGATGCCGTCGTCCAACGCTTCTGCGGCGTCGAGTTGCCCAAGGAACTGGCCCGGTCGGACTGGGGCGCCCAGACGCTCACCGCCGAGCAGTACAGCTATACCGCCAACGACGTGCGGTATTTGCACCAAGCCCACGCAGCCCTGTTGGCCGAACTTCGGCAGGCCGGCCTTGAACTCGTTTACGGCCTTGAAATGGATCTCCTGCCTCACGTGCTGGCCATGGAAGCGCATGGCTTCCTGGTTGACCGCCCCATGCTGGAGGCCATCCAGGCATCAGCCGCGGCTGGCGTTGCCGAGGCGCGGCAGAACATCCGGGCGGCCTTCAACAAGCCAGACCTGAATCCGGCCTCGAACCCGCAGTTGAAAGCCGCCTTGAACGCGGTCGGCCTGGAAACCGACAGCACCAGCGAAGAAGCCCTGCTGTGCCTGGAAGACGACCGCTATGTTCCCCACATCCTGGGATTCCGCTCCGCCACCAAGATGGCCGAACAGGCCCGCAAACTGATTGCGATGGCCGCCCAGGACGGCCGTATTCACGCGCGGTTCGAGCCGACCGGCACGGAAACCGGCCGGTTCTCGTGCAAGGAACCCAATCTGCAGAACATCGGCCGGGTCTCGTTTCGCACCTGCTTCATCGCGCCGCCGGACCATTGCCTCATCGTGGCTGACTACTCGCAGATCGAACTACGTGTCGCCGCTGCCATAGCCAACGAACCGCGCATGATCGAGGCATACAAGCGGGGCGAAGACCTGCACAGCCAGACCGCCGCCCTCCTGTTGAAGAAATCCCTGGCTGACATCTCCAAGGAGGACCGCCAGATGGCCAAGGCCGTCAACTTCGGCCTGTTGTACGGGCAGTCGCCCAGTGGTTTGGTCAAATACGCCTATGCCACCTATGAGATTTTCCTGACCACGGCGCGGGCCCAGTCCATTCACAGCCGGTTTTTCGACGTCTACACCGGACTTCGCGCGTGGCACAAGGCCAATCGCGCTGCTGCACGAACCGCTACCGAGGTCAGGACCGTTTCCGGCCGGCGCCGACTGCTGCCGCGTGGCGCCGACGAGGACTGGCAACGGTTCACCGGGCTGGTCAACACCCCGATCCAGGGCGGCTGCGCGGATGGCCTAAAGGCCGCGTTGATCGAACTGGGCCGGACCTTGCCGCCCGAGGCCCATATAGTTTCGACGGTCCACGACGAAATCATCGTTGAGACCCCGCTGGACTTGGCCGACCAAGTCGCTGCCCAAGTCGAGACCGCCATGCGGGCTGCCATGTCCAAACTGTTCCCAAACGTTCCAATCGAGGTCGAAGTGAAACAGTGTGAAAC
>CAZAYP010000159.1:0-3925 GCA_964489425.1 uncultured Verrucomicrobiota bacterium
GAAACGGAACCGGAATATTATCCCGCCAAGGCGCCAAGACGCAAAGTCGGATCTGGCTTCTTGGCGGCTTAGCGTCTTTGCGGGAGAAAACAATCTGGAATGGATGGAGATCGTGCGGGAATCGGAATCGGAATATTATCCCGCCAAGGCACAGAGGCACAAAGCCGGATCTGACTTCTTGGTGGCTTTGTGTCTTTGTGTGAGAATTCGATTTGGAATGGATGGAGAACATACGAGAAACGGAACCGGAATATTATCCCGCCAAGGCGCCAAGACGCAAAGTCGGATCTGATTTCTTGGTGGCTTTGTGTCTTTGTGTGAGAAAACAATCTGGAATGGAAAAGAACTGGCAGGAACTCAAGCATTGATTTGATGGTTGGCGGTTGTTCGTGAATAGAATCCAGTCCATCTTATTTTGCGGGGCCCTCCTGGTGCTGTACCTTGCGGGCGTGGGCGTCCGCCGCCACGTGTTGACGGCGCAGTATCCGCCGGCGGGGACCTTGCCGTTCACCCTGGAAAGCGCCCTGCAGTTCCGCACGGTTCGGCACATCTACGAGCACGGCTGCATCCCCCGCCACGACCCGGCCTTGCAGTATCCTGAAGGCGTGGTCCCGGCCGAAGTGGACACCCTGGGCGCGGAATACGTGTACGCGGCCATGGCGCACGGCATGCCGGGCACCTGGCCCCTCGAGGATCGGGTGCGCTGGGCCGAGTTGTTGTGGTTTTGCCTGGGGATCCCGCTCATGGGGCTGTGGGTTCGCGGGATCACCGGGTCAGGCGCCGCGGGGATCACGGCGGCCCTTTTTTACGCGGTGATGCCGGCCGCGGTGGTCCGGTCCACGGGCCAGGAAATATCCCATGAAAATTTTGCGTTGCCGCTGCTGCTGGCCCACCTGGCGGCCGCGGCGTGGGCGGCGCGGCAGGTGGCCTGGCGGCCGGCGTACGGCCTGGCGGCGCTATCCGCGCTGGCGCTGGCGCTGGCGCTGACGACCTGGGACATGATCCAGTTTTACCTGTACTTGTGGATGGCGGTGCAGGTGTGGCGGCTGTGGCGGGGCGAGTTCCGGTCCGGCCGGCGCGGGGCCGCGGAGTTCCTGCTGCACCTGTGCGCGTTGCTGCTGGCGGCGGTCGCCAATCCCTACCTGCGCGCGCACGGGTTCTGGCTGGCGCCGGTGATGCTGCTGGGTTACGGGGTGACGCTCGGGATGCTGGTCGATGCCACGCGATTGGGCGGCGGGCGCGGGCGATGGGCGCTGCTGCTGGCGGCGCTGGTCCTGCCGGGGTTGCTGCTGGCCGCCGGGGGCGGCGTTTACCAGGAATCCTACCAGCATTTTGGCGAGCTGGTCTGGGCGAAGATTGTGCACTTGAACCAGAAGCCGGCGGACCCGGCGGTGCTGACGTTCAACCAGCGCATCCTGTGGGTGCCGGCGCTAAATTCCGCAACTTGGCGGTTGACATGGGATCTGTTTCCTGCCACTTTATTCTTGTCCCTTGGGGCCCTCGTGGCGCGGGGACGGTATCCGTGGAGCCAGCCTGGCGCGGTTGTGGTTCAACCGGCAATCTTCTATGGCGCTTCGTTAGTGGCCTTTGGATTGTTTGCGAGGTTCCATGTTTACCTGGCGTTGTTCACCGCGGCCTTGCTGGGATGCTGGGCGGTTGGCGGTGCGCGGCGCGCCCGGTGGCGCTGGCTGGTATTCGGGCTGCTGGCCGCGGGCGTTGTGGCCGAGGCTGGCCGGACGATCCGTGACCCACGGCGGTGGGGCCGGCCGGGCGTCTATTACGACGAGTTGGGCGAGTTGGCAGCCAGGCTCAACCAGCAGGCCGACAAGGGCCCGGTGCTGGCGAATTTTGGGGTCAGCGCGTACATTTTAGCATATGCGAATTATCCGGTTATTTTGCATCCGAAGTTCGAGCAACCGGGCCTGCGGGATCGCGTGGCCGGCTACGGCACCGCGCTGTTCAAGGGGCCGGAGCACGCGTTCCGCGACTGGGCCGACGCCCTGGGCGCGCGCTATTACGTCCATGCGCTGGGCGAGTTCGCCACGGCGCATCCGGAGCTCCAGATGCGCTATTTCGTGGACGCGCTGGTCCCGCCGACCAACGCGGCGGCCCGCCTGTTCGAGTTCCGGCCGGACGATGGGCGCTATTTCCGCTATTTGTGGGGCAACCGCAAATACCGCGTCTTTCGCCTGCTGACCCGGGAAGACGAGGCCGCGGCGGCTGGATGGGCGCGCCAGGCGCGCGCCGCGCTGCAAGAAGGGCGGCTGGACCTGGCGGATGAGTTGGCGTGGCGGGCCCTGGCGATGGATCGTCATAACCGGGCCGCGCAGCAAACCGTGGCGCACGTGGCCTCGTTGAAGGAACAGGGATTTGAGTATGACGACAGCAACGGCGCCGCTGGCCCTGGGCCTGACCGGTGGGATCGCCTGCGGCAAGACCGAAGTGGCGCGGATCCTGGCCCGGCTGGGCCTGGCGGTGCTGGAGGCGGACCGGGTGGCCCATGAGGTCATGGCGCCCGGCCAACCCGCGCTGCAGCGGGTGCGCGAGGTGTTCGGCGCGGAGGTTGTCGGCGCCGATGGCCGGCTGGACCGGCAGCGCCTGGGGCGCCTGGTGTTCGCTGATCCGGCGCAGCGCGTGGCGCTGAACCGGCTGGTGCACCCGGCGGTGAAGGCGGCCTGCACGGATTGGATTCGGCGCCAGCGCGCCGGCGGCCGGGACAGCGTGCTGGTGAACGCGCTGCTGTACGAAATGGGCGTGCCTGCGGAGTTGTCCGGCGTGCTGTGCGTGGCGGCGGAGCCGGACGTGGTGCGCGCCCGGCTGCGCGGCCGCGGGTTGACGGACGCGGAGATCGCCGCCCGGCTGGCGGCCCAGATGCCGCTGGCGGAAAAAATCCGGCGGGCGGACGTGACGATTTATAACCATGGTAACTTGGAAGAGTTGGAGCGGCAAACCCGGCTGGTGCTGGCCGCCGTTCGAAAAAAGGAGAGAAGGTAACATGACGGAAACTAGAGACCATTCCCCGCGCGGCCGCAAACCGCGTGGCCGCCGCCCCCACCACGACCACCGGACCATGGAAAGGCCTTCCGGACCCGCCGGATCCGCCGGAACCCCCCCGGTCTACGCCGTGCCGCCGCCGGCCCCTGAGCAACCCGCCGTGGTGCAGGAGATCCCGGCCCCGGCCGTGGCTGGGGCCCCGGGAACCGAGCCGGGTGCGGCGCAGCCGTCGGCGCCCGCGCCAGATATGCCCGGGGCCCATGACGATAAGCCGGCTGAGCCCGGCCCCGCGCCCGCGCCCCAGCCCCCGGTGTCACGCGCCGGCATGTGCCTCGACTTGACCGACCTGCAGCGGAGTTCCATGCCGGACGTCATGCACCTGGCCGAGGAGTTGCGCCTGGAGGACCTGGGCGCCCTGCGCAAGCACGAGCTGACGTTCGAGGTGCTCAAGGAACACGCGCGGCGTGGCGGCACCATGCGCGGCCGCGGCGTGCTGGAAATCCTGCCGGACGGGTTCGGATTCCTGCGCTCGCCCTTTTCCAATTACCTGCCCTGCCCGGAAGACATCTATGTCTCGCCGTCGCAGATCCGCCGGTTCGGCCTGCGCACCGGCGACCTGGTGGATGGCGACATCCGGCCGCCCAAGGACAAGGAGCGTTTCTTTGCCCTGCTCAAGGTGGACCGGATCAACCAGGATTCGCCGGAGCGCGCGCGCAACAAGGTGCCGTTCGAGAACCTGACGCCGCTGTTCCCCAACAAGCGATTGTCGCTGGAGCGGGAGCCCAACGAGATCTCCATGCGCGTCATGGAACTGCTCACCCCCATCGGCAAGGGGCAGCGCGGCTTGATCGTCGCGCCGCCGCGCACGGGCAAGACCGTGCTACTGCAGAAGATCGCCAACAGCATCTCGGTCAACAACCCCGAGGTCAAG
>CAZAYP010000160.1:0-3450 GCA_964489425.1 uncultured Verrucomicrobiota bacterium
TATAAATGGAAACGCATTATTGATGCAGAAGGCATGGTTGGTCTCAAGATGAAGGTTCATACGGGGCCAAAGCCACGCCTTACAGATACGCAGAAGGCCCGCATACGGTCTTGGATATGCGGTAAGGACCCTCGCCAGTACGGAATTGACTTTGGCCTGTGGACGCGTGCCATTATTCAGCAAATGATTCAGGATCGCATGGGGATATCACTTTCCCTAGCGTCAGTCGGGAAGATCCTTGAAGAACTGCACATTACGCCGCGCAGACCACTTCAGCGAGCATATCAACGAGATCCCAAGGCTATTACCCGATGGAAATCCAAAGAGTATCCAGCCATTAAGGCCAAGGCACGCAGAGAAAACAGGGAAATATGCTTTATTGATGAGTCGGGATTCTGCACAGATGATACGCGTGGAACAACATATGGACCCAAGGGCGAAAGAACGGTTGTCTCCCGACAATTAGGATGGCCGATTAGCGACAATTAGGATGGCCGGTCGTGCCGTTGCCGAGTAGGCCCCCACCAGCGTAGCTGTGGTGGGGGTCGCGCATGCCCGGCAGGCACATCACCAATCGGCAGTTCGGGCGCTATATGGACTCACGCCAGATCGGCCGCAATCAGAGCATCTCCGCCGACGGCGCGGACATCAGCACGCGCACGGCGCGGCGACTGGATCGCGTCGGCTTGGCGGTGAAGCCACCCCGGACCTATCGCACACGGCAGGACTCGTTCGCGCCCCTCTGGGTGGCCGAGATCGAGCCGCAGTTGCGGCGAGACGGCAAGCTCAGGGCGGTGACCCTGTTCGCCGACCTGCAGCTGCGACACCCCGGTCGGTTCCGCGATGGCCAGGTGCGGACGTTGGAGCGGCAGATCCGGCAATGGCGTGCCATCGCCGGGCCGGTGCGACCGGTGATGTTCCCGCAGGAACACCCGCCGGGTTGGCAGGCACTGCTGGATTTTACCGACTGCAACGCGTTGGCCGTGACCCTCGCCGGCGATGCCCTGCCGCATCGCCTGGGGCATGTCTGCTGCCCGCACAGCGGCTGGCAGTTCGCCCAGGTGATCCTGGGTGGTGAGAGCTATCCGGCCCTGGCCGAGACGATGCGTCTGGCCTTCGAGATGCTGGGCGGGGTGCCGAAAACGCTGCGCACCGACAGCCTGTCAGCGGCGTACAAGAATCTCCGGCAGCAAGAGGAATTGACGGTCCGCTTCGATGCGCTCTGCCGGCACTACGGCTGCGAGCCGACGCGGAACAACCTGGGCGTGGCGCACGAGAACGGCGCGGTGGAGTCGCCCAACGGGCACCTCAAGGATCGCATCGACCAGGCGCTTCGGTTGCGGGACAGTCGGGACTTCGCCGATCTGGCGGCCTACCGGACCTTCGTGGATGGCATCGTTGCCGCTTCCAATGCACCGCGTGCACCAGCCATCGTGGTTGAGCGGGCCGCGCTGGCCGCCCTGCCGGACTTTCCCGGCGTCACCTGGACCGAAGGGCTGGGAACGGTCTCGCGGTTCAGCCTGATCCGCGTGCTGGGTCTCGCCTACATGGTGCCATCGCGGCTGATCGGCCACCGTCTGGTCGTCCGCATCTACGATGATCGGCTGGAATTCTACGCCAAGACAGCCCTGGTCCATCGGAGCGCCCGGATGTACAGCACGCGCCGAGCACGGCAGGTCGACTACCGCCTGTGCATCGAGGCGCTCATCCAGAAGCCCGGTGCCTTCGCTCGCCTGATCTATCGCGATGATCTGCATCCCAGCCCCATCTACGCCCAGACCTGGCTGCGGCTGCGGGAGCAGGTCGGCGAGCACGCCGCCTGCCGCACCTACGTCCGCCTGCTGCATCTGGCTCATCAGCACGCCTGCGAGGCGGCCTTGGGCCTGCGTCTGGCCGAACTGCTGGCCAGCGGCGTCCTCCCCGACGCCGAGGCTCTGCGCATCGCGTTCGCCGCACCGGCGCGGACGACCATCCCCGTCCTACAGTTCCAGACTGCCGATCCCGCCGGCTACGACGCCCTGCGGCAGATACCCGATCATCCCCAGCCCCAGGCCGAAACCGCATGACCATCGCTCGCGCACCTGCGTCAGCCGCCGTCCACACCAACAGCCAGGCGCTCACGGCCCTGCGGCTGCCGTCCATGTCCCGTTCCTGGCAGGATCTCGCCGCCGAGGCAACCGAGCACACCTGGTCGCACGAACGCTTCCTGGGGGCGCTGTGCGAATTGGAGTTGACGGAGCGTGGCAACCGCCGCCTCGCTGCCTGCCTCCAGGCGGCGAAGCTCCCGCCGGGCAAGCGCCTCGACAGCTTCGAGTTCGGGCTCGTTCCTGGCCTCTCTCGGCAGCGGGTCGAGGCGCTGTGCGCGGGCGACTGGGTGAAATCCCACGGTAACTGCCTGCTCTTCGGTGGCAGTGGGACCGGCAAGACCCACATCGCCGCCGCCATCGCCTATGGCCTCATCGAGTCGGGCCACACCGCGTTGTTCATGCGCACCAACGACCTGGTGCAGCGCCTCCAGGCGGCCCGTCGCGATCTCGCCTTGCCGGCCCTCCTCGCCAAGCTCGACCGCATCGATTGCCTCATCCTCGACGACCTCGGTTATGTGCGCAAAGACCAGTCGGAAACCAGCATCCTCTTCGAACTCATCGCCGAGCGGTACGAGCATCGCAGTCTCATCATCACCTGCGACCGCCCCTTTGCCGATTGGGCCTCGATCTTCACCGATCAGACCATGACGGTCGCCGCCATCGACCGCCTCGTGCACCATGCCACCATCCTGGAGTTCGGGTCAGAGAGCTACCGCAAGCGGTCTGCCGCAGCCAGGACACAGGCATCTGTCGCGCCATCCCAAGTGCCGGTACAGACGGCTGGCAAACGGTCAGCAACTGCCCGTACGCGATAGTCAACCAGACCTGCTCCGGCCGCGCTTCGCTTGGCGACTCCTGTCGAGTATTTCCCGACGGAAAAACTCGCCAGGAGTTCTATTTCGTCGCTCGGACTGCGGGCTTCAAAACCGGCCAATCTAATTGTCGGAAACCGGCCAATCTAATTGTCGCTAGACAAGCGAGTTTCCACCCGGTGTGTACCTGGGATGTTGCGGGTTCGAGCC
The DNA here is from genome assembly GCA_964489425.1 of uncultured Verrucomicrobiota bacterium. Taxonomy (GTDB): domain Bacteria; phylum Verrucomicrobiota; class Kiritimatiellia; order RZYC01; family CAZAYP01; genus CAZAYP01. The sequence goes on from CAZAYP010000160.1 coordinate 3,110, forward strand.
CCGTTGTCGCTGCCATATCGGATCATAGCTCAGCCTGGCAGAGCGCTGCGTTCGGGACGCAGAGGCGAGCACCGTACCGGCCGCAGGCCGGGCGAGACAGCGCGGGGCGCTGTCGAGAGGAGCGCAGGCGAGCGGCTATGCCGCGAGCGGGACGCCGGTTCAAGTCCGGCCGATCCGACCAGCTTCATGTGGGCTGTAGCTCAAGGGCAGAGCGCTGGATTGTGGCTCCAGATATGCGGGTTCGAGTCCCGTCGGTCCACCCACACTGCGGGTTAGTTCAGTGGCAGAACGCCGGTCTCTGAAGCCGGATGTCGGAGGTTCGATCCCTCCACCCGCAACCA
>CAZAYP010000160.1:3460-3843 GCA_964489425.1 uncultured Verrucomicrobiota bacterium
GCGGGGTTGGGCCGCAGGCCCGAGCAGGCCACGGGCGTGGCCTGCGGCCCCGTGGGCGACTTTGACTCCGAGGATCGCGGTTCGAATCCGCGCGTGGCAACCAGATGGCCCTGTCGTCCAACCGGCAGGACACCGACCTGAAGAGTCGGGGATGGCCGTTCGAGTCGGCCTGGGGCCACCAGTTTCATCATTGGGAGGTCGTTCAACGGTCGGACCCCGGATTGTTACTCCGGTGATGGCGGTTCGAATCCGCCCCTCCCAGCCAGACGCTCGCGTGGTCCAACGGCAGCGACACCAGGCCCTCAACCTGGAGACGGCGGGTTCGAGTCCCGGCTCGGGCATAGCCCTCGCCATCGCTCGGCGCCGACTCCCCAACGGGGAGT
>CAZAYP010000161.1:0-3839 GCA_964489425.1 uncultured Verrucomicrobiota bacterium
ATATTGTCGCCCCAAAACCCGTCAAAATTGCGAACCTTATGAAATATCCGGGCTAACCCCGTTGTTATTTTCCATCGAGCCGTGGAGATCGTAGACCATTTCGTTGATTTTGACCTGTCGATCGCAGACCAACATGAGATGAGTGAACTCGCGGCGTTGTATGTGTTCGCCACCTACTTCCTCGACGCTTTTTCCGTCATCGGCTATCTCCGGCCGACCGGCGACTACGGCGTTGGCAAAACCCAGTTGCTGAGCGTTATCGCTGAACTTGGGCATCTGGGCTACTTAATTCTATCTGGCGGCACATTTGCGACCCTGCGTGACATGGCCGACTACGGTGCTCTGCTTGCATTTGACGACGCCGAGGCTCTAATGGATTCACGGACGACCGACCCCGATAAGCGTGCTCTGCTGTTGGCCGGTAATCGACGAGGGGCATTCGTCACGGTCAAGGAGCCGGCGGGGAAGAACGGGTGGGTTACGCGATACATACATGCGTTTTGCCCGCGCGCATTTTCAGCGATCGACCTGCCCGACGCCGTATTGGGCAGCCGGACGATCGGGATCCCATTGGTCCGCAGTGGCAACAGGCTGAAATCGGCACGTGTCCCCCAGGATCATGGCTGCTGGCCACATAGCCGGACCCAGATGATCGATGCCCTGTACGCCACCGCGCTAGCTAACCTGGTCGCGGTTAGGGAATGCGACAGTCTTGCTGTCGCCAAGGCCAGGCTGGTAGGCCGCAATCTCGAACCCTGGCGTGCTATCCTCGGTGTCGCGTACTGGCTGGACCATCGTTGTGGCATGGCCGGGCTGTTCGACCGCATAGAGGCCCTTTCTGTCGCCTACCAAACGGAACGAGCCGATATGGAGGCGGACAACCAAGTCCGGCTGATTGTTACCGGTCTGGACGAGCTGTTTGCCGCAAAGCCCAACGAGAACACGCTGATATTCACACCAACCGAACTGGCCGAGGTGATCAACCGGCTGGTCGTGCGTGATGGCATCGTAATGCAGGACGAGCAGCAGCTTACCGCCAATAAACTAGGCCATAAACTCAAGGCCCTGCGCTTTGACCGGCCGCCAACGAGAAGCCGTCAGAGCAAAGTGTGGCGGGTTACGCGTGAGCGACTACAATCGCTGGCCGCTAACTACAACATCCGTCTCGACAACATGCCTGCCGCCGATATGGTGACCGAGCCCCCTATCCCCAACACCGGCACAAACGGCACCAACGGCAGAACGGCACAGCCCGAGTGCCGATGTGCCGATGGTGCCGAATGTGCCGCTTTGCTGGAGGGGGTGCCTGCAAACGGCACAGACAGCACGACCGAACAGGAACCGTGCCGATGTGCCGATCATGCCGCATGTGCCGATTTGCTGGAGGGGTCCGCAAACGGCACACACAGAATAACCGACCAAACCCAGTGCCGATGTGCCGATGGTGCCGAATGTGCCGCTTTGCTGGAGGGGGTGCCTGCAAACGGCACCGGCGCCGCCCACCCACAACCAGAGTCAGGAACCGGGCCTGCGAACAACCTGGAATGGGGGGCGCCGTGATGAAGATCCCATTCGGCCAACAAGTATACGACGCGCGCGTTTGGTCGCCATCGGTCTGGCGGATTGGCGACGTGCTTGCATACGACACCGAGACCACCACTGAAACCGATCCCAACTACGTGAAAGATGTTGTAATCGCCTCGGCATTCCAGGGCAACACAGTTCATTTCATACGACGTCAGGATCTACATCAGTTCTGGACCACCCACCAGAATTGCCACGTGTTCATGCACACGGCCGCATTCGATATTGCCGTCACTGAAAAGGCCAGCGGATTCGACTTCCACCCTATGATTGTTGCCGGCCGCATCATCGACGTAGCGATCCTCTGGCGCCTAACCGTGCTCGCGACCAGGGGGATTGCAATGTCGTCCGGGTATACATTGGCCATGATGAGCGACAAGCTGCTACATGTTCCATTAAATAAGGATGACCGTATCAGGCTTGGGTTTGGGCAGTTCTTCGATGGAATCACGGTCCATTATCAACGAATCCCGACTGAGTATCTGATCTACGCCGGCCAGGATCCCATCGCCACGTACGAACTGGGGTTGATGCTCAAAGACGATGCCGCGCGCCTGCATGCCGGGCATCCGGCACCCCCTCTGCAAGCCGGCACGATCGGCACAAACGGCACAACGGCACAGTACGGTCCGCTCAGCCTCCACGTCCAACTGCGCGGCGACATCGCCTTTCGCCAGCTCGAACGGTACGGCCTGGGCATCGACGCCGCGGCGGTCGCGGTGGCCGAGCGTGAAGTGGCGGCGGTGATCCAGGTGCAGAAAGAAATCCTATCCAAGTTCGGTTACGTTCCAGGCCAGAAGGGCGTACGGGCCGTTTACAACCGCATAATTGCAGACATCGCGGCCAGACGCGGCGTGACCATCCCGTGCTGCAAGAAATCGGCGCAATTTAGCCAAGCTGCCGACGCCCTGGGCATTCTGGCAGACGATGAGTTTGTCGCCGCGTTCTTGAAGTTTTCCAAGTTTTCCAAGCTGGGCAGCACCTACCTGGCTCATCTTCGCGGTGAGGGCGGTCGAGTCCACCCTCATTACTCGCTGCTAATGGTGACGGGCCGATCCTCCTGCAGCAGCCCCAACGTCCAGAATCTACCCCGTGAAGGAAATATTCGTGGCTGTATTGTCCCCGCGCCGGGCCATGTGCTCATTGGGTGCGACTACCGGATGTTGGAGCTTTGCACCCTCGCCCAGATCGCTTACAACCGCTACGGCCAATCCCGCATGCGTGACCTGATCAACCAGGGCGTGGACCTGCACGTGTTCACCGCGGCCCAGATCCTCAACAAAGATCCGGCCGATATAACGAGCGAGGAGAGGCGCAAGGCCAAGGCCGTCGGATTCGGCATTCCGGGCGGCATGGGCGTTAACGGCCTCATGGGCTATGCCGCCACGGTTTATGACGTCGTCCTGTCACCCGCCGAGGCTGCGACTTGGCGCACCCAGTGGATCTCGCTTTACCCTGAGATGGGGCAATACCTGGCCGACGAAGGCGCACCCGCAAAACTCGTGCGCTATATGGACCTGGGCGATTATCCAGCGGCTCGTATCCCCGACGAAACCATTCCGGCCATGATTCTACTACGCATCGCCGGCGGCAACATGGCGACCAGCAGGGGCCGCGTATTCAGTCGGCAAGAGTTGGACTGGGCCTGGCGGAAGATTGCGGAGGCCTTGGCGGATCACCCGAAGCTGACTCGCCAGATAGCAGCGCGGATGGGATCCCGCGATCTCCAGCAGGCCCTGACCCCCAAGGATTCTGCGGCCACGATCACCGGGCGTATCCGGGCGGGCTGCACTTACTGCAAGACGCGCAACACCCCGTTTCAAGGCGCCGCGGCGGACGGGGCCAAACTCGCCCTATATGATCTGGTGCACGCCGGCTATCGCGTCGTGACTTTCGTCCACGATGAAGTCCTGGTCGAGGTGCCCGAGGCCGAAGACTACAGGCCGGTCGCAGACGACATATCGAGGATCATGATCGCCGCCATGAAGCTGATCTGCCCAGACGTCGCGATCAGCACCGAGTACGCGGTCATGCGCCGATGGGATAAGCACGCCAAGGCTGTGTATGACGCTGCCGGGCGCCTGGTGCCCTATGATTATGGCAAGTGCAATGGGTAAACCTCGGCATCGAGGTGTGTACCCAAAGAAAACAAACAAAAAGAGGAGAGACGATGAGCAAGAAAAGAAATACAGAAACTGCGATTAACCCGACTTTCGCTACTGGAGGCTAGCACTGCCGTAAAGGCTGTATTTTTA
>CAZAYP010000162.1:0-3742 GCA_964489425.1 uncultured Verrucomicrobiota bacterium
TTAAAGGCGCGATTATATCACGCCAAAAGCGAGACCAGCCTTCTCATCCTACCTTTGCAAGGAGGGGTGGCCGCAGGCCGGGGTGGTTGTGGATGGTCCGCGCCCCGATATCACGGTGGGTGGAACCCGGAACAACCGCCCCACCCTTCGGGCCCCCCCCGCCTTGAAGGCGGGGAGCCCAGATACATACCGATCCTCATGCGGAAATGGTATGAGATGTACTTGCCGGACCGGCAGGGCGGCCTTGGGTGCGTAGCGCGTTGTTCGCCGGGGCCGATTTTTTCTCAGCCCGGCTGCAATGTACACAACGCCAATCCACCGTGATCAGGTATCAATAAGCTCCCCGAAACCACCGTGATTTGCAGATTGCCAATCGCCCGGCAATCTGCAAAAGTAGAACCATGATCATCAAACGCATGGCTGAATCAACCGTCAGGCAACGCCTGCGCGAAAGTCCGGCCGTCACCATCATCGGACCGCGCCAGTGCGGTAAAACCACCTTGGCCCGTTTCATCGGCGGCCGCTATTACGACCTGGAGCAGGATGGAGACTGGCTGCGCCTTGACCTGGAATGGGACCAGATAGTCGCCGGCACGGAACTGGTCATTCTCGACGAGGCCCAAACCAGGCCCGACCTGTTCCCCAGGCTGCGCGGGGCGATCGACGCGGCCCCGGAACGTCATGGCCGGTTCCTGCTGCTCGGGTCAGTGTCCCCGGCGCTCATGACCCGGGTATCGGAATCCCTGGCCGGCCGCCTGGCCCTGGTTGAACTGATGCCGTTGACGCTGCCGGAAATCGGCGCCGCCAGTCTCGACCGCCTGTGGCTGCTGGGCGGGTTCCCGGCCGGCGGAATCCTGGCCGATGGGGCCAAGCCGGCCGCATGGGCGCATGATTACCTGGTCATGCTGGCCCAGCGCGACCTTCCGGTCTGGGGCCTGCCCGCCAGGCCGCCGCTGACCGAACGCCTTCTGGCCATGACCGCGGCGTTGCATGGGCAGCAGTGGAACGCGTCGCAGGTGGGCCAGTCGCTGGGACTGTCGCACACCACGGTTGGGCATTATATGGATTACCTGGAAGGCGCTTTCCTGGTGCGCGCACTGCGGCCATGGCAGGGCAATGTTCGCAAGCGCCTCGTCCGGCGGCCCAAGTATTACTGGCGTGACAGTGGCCTGCTGCACGCCCTTATGGGCGTGAAAAGCTTCGCACAACTGCTGCGCCAGCCCTGGTGCGGCGCCGGCTGGGAAGGCTTTGCCATCGAGCAAATCCTGGCCGTGGCCGCTTGCCAATATGCCCCACCCATCCGGCCCTGGTTTTTCCGCACCAGCGACGGGTACGAAATGGACATGCTCCTGGAACTTGATGGGAAACGGCTCGGTTTCGAGTTTAAGCTAAGTTCGCGGGTCAACCGGGAGGATGGCGAACGCGTCCGCAAGGCCGCAGCCATGACCGGCGTGGACAAGGTCTTTCTAATTAGCCGCTCAGCCATGGAGCACCGGGCAGACGACCTGTGGATTGTTCCCCTGCCAGGCTTCCTGGCGGCGTTGCAGGAAGGGACCATCTGACAGTATGAACGACAACACCATCAACGACGCCCCAACTATGGGACCCGGCACCCCGCCGGCGAGCGGCTGCGCGTTTGCCGCCGGCCCATGATCGGCCAATACCGCGTCATCCGCCCGCTGGGCCGTGGCGCCGTGTTGGCCGCAGCCGAAGCTCGCGTGGCGGAGGTGAACGTCCCGCCGGGTCTTTTCATCTTCCTGGCATTCGTTGCGCCTTGGCGCGGATCCCAGAGCCTGGCGCTGGGAGAGCGCCGGCCTACCCGGAATCGACCTTTTCCGGCAACATCTTCTCAGCCCCCTGCGCCTCAGCGGGAAATCCGCTCTGGTAGCTGCGGGCGTGAGCCCGTGGCCATGGCTGCTGGCGCCACGGCGCTCTGCTGCCGTGCTTGGCGCCCGGTCTACCGGACCTGGCTGATTGGTATTGACGTGTAGATTGTCCGGTATTATTTACAACTTATGTTCAATTATCCAAGGTTTCCGGAGGGGCCGTTGCGGTCGGGAGTCTCGGCCGGCAAGGTGCGCTTGCTGTTTGGCGCGCGACAGACCGGCAAGTCCACCCTCCTGCAACGGCTGGCTAATCCGCACGCCGTTTTCTTCAATCTCCAGGAACGCCGCACCCGCCTGGAACTGGAACGCGACCCGCGCATTCTTACCCAAACGCTCGAGGCAGCCGCCAGCCAGCCGACCACGGTTTTTATCGACGAAATCCAGAAGGTCCCGGCGCTATTGGACGAGGTCCAGTACCTTTATGACTAGTACCCCGGGCGGTTCGAGTTTTACCTGACCGGCAGTTCCGCGCGCAAGCTCAAGACCTCGGCGGCCAACTTGTTGCCGGGCCGCGCTCACTTGTTTCATCTGTGCCCCCTGATTCTTCCGGAAAGACTGGGGTCGACCAGCGGCAGGATCCTGCCCGTCAGTTCGGTTGACGCCGGGTTCCCGGTGCCGCAACTGGATCAAATCCTGCTCCACGGCAACCTCCCGCTGGTGGCGCTCGAAAAAGAGGCGACCCGCACCCGTACGCTTGAAAGTTACGTGGAACTGTACCTGGAAGAGGAAATCCGGCGGGAGGCCCTGGTGCGCAACGTCGGCGCTTTCCAGCAGTTCCTTGAACTGGCAGCCCTGGAATCGGGACAGGTGATCAACCTGACCAACATTTCGCGCGAAAGCGGCGTGCCGGTGGCAACCCTGCGCACGTTTTACCAGGTTTTGGAAGACACCTTTGTGGGCTATCGCATCCCCGCCTTTGGCGCGGCCGGCCGCAAACGGGTGTTGACCTCCCCGCGCTTTCTCTTCTTCGACCTGGGCGTTCGCAACGCCGCCGCGCGGCTGCGTTTCAGCCAGGATCTCTTGAAAACCCAGATGGGGCTGCTCTTGGAAAACTGGGTGGGGCAGGAGTTGATCCACCGCTGCCTGTATGCTGGCCGGTCCTTCCGGGTCAGTTTCTGGCGTACCGCGCATGGCGCCGAGGTGGACTACGTTCTTGAAACCCCGGATGAAATCATTCCCATCGAGGTCAAGGCGACTGAATCGCCCTCCGAATCGGACGCCGCGCATCTGAAGTTGTTCATGGCCACCTATCCGGATCGGGCGCGGCGCGGTTACATCGTGTGCCGCTGCCGCACTCCCCGACGGTTGACGGATACCATCGAAGCCATTCCCTGGTATCAGTTGTAAACTTGGATGAGCCGTCCATGACTTACCCGGATATAACACCACGAAGATCGCGAAGGCCGCGAAGGGGAATTACTTCTCCCGATTCTTCCTTTGTGATCTTCGTGCCCTTCGTGGTTAATCTGCTCTATCGGGGCGGCTACAGCAGAAGTTCAGATTTCCTGATCTCGACCGAAGAACGGGCCAAATTTCCGGAAAATGATTTGGCACATTGGGGGGCGTGACAAGGAGGGGGGCATGGCGGATTCTTGGGGTGAAAAGCGATCCCGTGCGGGATCAAAAACCCAGGAGGTTCCGCCATGCCGCAGCTATTATTGCAGGGATTTCCGGATGGTGCCATCCGAATCGGCCCGACGTTGAGCGTGTTGAAGAAGGCGGAACGGGTCACCTACTTCGTCGGAGACGACAACTTTTTTCTCACGCCGCAGGGGACCCGGATAGCGAGCGTTTTGCCATGGCCACGCTGATCGCCAACCGGCATGTGCGCGCCAGCGAGGTGGAACAGTCGGCCC
>CAZAYP010000163.1:0-3713 GCA_964489425.1 uncultured Verrucomicrobiota bacterium
AGTTGCGTTGGCTCTACGACCGCCAAAGCTTGGAAGAGGCGCGGCGGGATTTAGCGGCTTGGCTACAGAAGTGGCAAGGCAAGTACCCGAAGCTTTGTGACTGGGTCGAGGCCAACATCGAGGAGACCTTTGCGTTCTACCGCTTGCCCAGAGAGCATCACAAGCATCTGAAATCCACGAACATGCTGGAGCGGCTCAACGAGGAGATCAAACGCCGGACCCATGTCGTGCGCATCTTCCCCAACGAGGCTAGCTGCCTGCGCTTGATTCGGGCGCTCGCCGTGGAAGTGCATGAGAACTGGATCGAAGCTACCCGCTACTTGAACATGGACATACTCAAGGAACATAAAAAACAACCGGCGTTAAGAGGAGCCAGGCCGGCGGCGTGAGCGCGCCCCGCCCCGCCCCCTATTGAAGGGGGGGCGGGCGTGGCGCTCGGTCAATGGCATAACAAGAGCCCGAGGAAATCACGATCATCCAATTTGCTGAACTTGACGGACACAACTTAACCGTGCTCCACAGCCCAAATAAAAACCCTATCCCACTGCGCCTTGGTTACCTCGCTCGCTCCTATGTAAAATGCGCTCACGCTCACGGCATGTAATGGCACCTCGCACCCGTCCCCCTCGCCAAATGTATCGCCCATAACAAAGCTCCCGGCCGGAATTAAAACCATGTCGGCAGGGGCTGGCGGATTCGTCGCCATGGCCACCACCCGGTACACCATCGGGACTGCACAAGTCACCGTATCGCGGCCAACCACCGCGGGAATCAACGCCAGCGCATCCCACGAATTGGTCCACGGCCCGGCCGCCGCTGGCGCCCATTCCACGCGATAACCGCCCATGCTGGACACCTCGTTGAATGTGAGCTGGCCGGGTCGGTCAAACGACTGGATCACCACGTCCTCGCCCTGCGCGATAATTGAACCCGCCACCAGCGCCGCACCCAGCTTTATCAACGTTCGCATGTGATCATTCACCTTATTTGTCATGGCCAATGTTGGCAAGGTATCGCAAGCGAGTGGCAAACTCAAGTCGTTTGTCGGACGTCCTCGTGACGGATTCACCTTCAGGCCCGCTCTTCTGGCAAACGCCGCCCGCTTGGCGTCGAATTCGGATGAACACAACAGGTGGCCGTTCACCCTATCCGTACACGTATTCGTACACGTTCACGTGCACGTTCCGGATCGATTACGTGTACGGGCACGGGTAAATGAACAGGTACGGGTACGGAATCAAGACGTGAACGGGTCCGCGTGCCAGGACGGGAGATTGGCGGAGTTGCTCGCCACCACGGCGAACATCCCGGCGGAGCGGCGTCGTGGTCGCTGCGCTCCCGTGCCAGCGCCGGTGGCGTCCAGTACCAGGCGGCCACGATGCTGGCGGCAGAATGACAGGATGCGGTCTTTCTGCACCGGCCAGTCGAGGTGGTTGAACCGGTCCATGTCCAGGCACATGCCGGTGTGGCGGTCCATGGCAATCAGCACCGTGAAGTCGGTGTGTTTGGCGATGTCGCAACCGATCACGGGCGGGTAGGCTGAAGGCCGGAGACCGTGACCCGGCGGCAGGATGCAGCGGTCGAGGTTGTGGAACACGCCGGCCGAGTCTTCCAAGAACTCGGCTTCGTATTCCTGCTTGAACACGTCTGCCGGCACGGTGCGCTTGGCGTCGTCCCATTCGGCCTGCGGGAAGTACGGTGACGAGTTGGACGGGAACCGGAAGCTCTTGTAGCCGGTCTCGGCCGCGTCTTCGCCGCGGGTGAACATGTCGAAGAACCAGTTGCGGCCTTTGGGCGTGGAAATCAACACGGCCCAGCCCATGGTCTGGCCGATGGTGGGCCGGAGCACATAGTGCCACACGTCCGGCGGGATGCTGGCGGCCTCGTCCACCACGATGCCATGGAACCCGTACCCGCGGATGTTGTCGGGGTTGTCGGCGGATAGGAACCAGACCCGGACCGGCCCCCTGGCGCCGGTGAACTCCACCCGTGTGGGCGCCCGGCCGATGACGGTGACGAAGCCTTCAGCAATCTGCCGGAACGCTTCTATTCCGCGCTCGGCGACGTTGTAGGTGGGAGCAATCCAGCCGTAGTCGCCGGCCTGGTCTCCGCCGCCGCGGTCGAGCAGCTCGCCGGCAAGGCACAGGGTTTTGCCGAACCTGCGTCCGCAGCAGACAGTGCGGAACCGGTGTTGTCGGCCGGCATGGATGGCAAGCTGGGCGGGATGGGGGCGATAGTTAAAAGTGACTGCCATTGGATGATACCCTCCGCGTCGAGCCGGAGCTTGGTTTCGTGGGGGAGCAAGGGCATGATGATCTGGCGGAAGAAGCGGATGGGGCTTTTGTGGAAGTAGTCTTCCATCGCCTTGCTGAGTTCCTCCTGAATCCGGGGTTTGGCCAGCAACTTGTCCAGCGTGTCCAGGGCCTGGATACGGCCGCAAAGGCTGCCTTTGGGCCGGCCGGGGCCGCCTGGTTGTCCTGGATAGAACGTCATGCCTCTGCTCTCTTTCCAAACACGCGGGAAAGCTCAACCTCGCGTTGATGAACTATAGTTCAGTATCCATCTGTCTGTCAATGAATAAGCGGCGGGCGTTACGGCTGCCAGACACGTCGGCACAGCGACGTGGCTACAACTTCGGATGGCGGGGCCGGCGGGCCGTGTGCGCATGCAGACGGCGTGACGGCTGACGGGGAAAGAGGTTAGCGAAGCGCAGGGGAAAACGGGCTGCAAGGGGGTTTTCACCTGTAATCCGGCCGCCGGGGACAGCAGGGATCGCGCCAGCTTGGTGGTCGTGACCGCTGCGGCCGGCGGCCATGTCGGGGCGGGCGCTTATGGTGCCGGCGCTGATGAAGGGCCGGGAGCGGCGCGGCGCCGTCCGCGGCAACGTCATGGCGGGCGCGGAAGCCAGCGAACAGCGTTTCTGGAGCGCAAGCCGTCCGAATGGGGATCGGCGTGATGGGCGCCTTGGCCCATGACGGCGATCCAGGACGGCGCAAGCCTTGATGAGGTTGACGCGGTCGGTGCAGCGGAGTGGATGGCCCGAATCAGCGCCAAGGTACTCCTGGGGCACGAAAAGCGCGGGGCGGTGAACAACGGCGAGAGCCGATGACCACGAAGGCCGATGGCGATGCTGCGCCGGGCTGGGGGAGCGCGATGAGCGCGGCAGACCCAGCAGCATCGCCACAGGCCGACCAACGCGGCCGGTCCCTGGGGACCGAAGGCGCAACGGGGGAGGCATGGCGGCGGCTCAGCGGCCACCCCTGGGCGGCGACGAAAACCGCCCCCGCCTGGCGGTGAACTGGCTGGAGTTGGAGGCTCCGGCCAGCGGGCGGTTTTCCGGCTGGGGAGCCGTCCGGTTGCCCCCTGCGGTTGCTTCCCTTAACCGGGGTCCTTGTTGGAAGGGGGTATCATCCCGGCAGGCGTCCGCGCCGGACGGGACGCCGCGCCAGCGGCGGGAAGATGGGATTGTTAAGGGAAGAAACTGAAGGGGGAAACCGGATGGCCGCTGATGGCCGCCGCTTACATCCCCCGTCTGCGGGGGCTTGGGGGCGACAAGCGCGGAGCCTGCCACGGCCGCCGGCGCCATAGCAGCCGCAGTGCCGGGTTCCTGGCTGGCATGTCTTTTTGCCCCCGCAAAAAGCATGAGTGAGCCGGCATGACGGCCGGCACAGGGACGTGACGGCCGGCCCGGCGAACGGACAGCCAGGGTTCCG
>CAZAYP010000164.1:0-3449 GCA_964489425.1 uncultured Verrucomicrobiota bacterium
TTCCATCCCACCTGCATTCCAAGCTTTCGGTGTCATTAATTGTGACGCAACGCGCAGCCTGTCAAGTAGACTGTTTTTTATGGCTTTTAGGCCCGCCCCGTGTACTATCCGTGGCAGAGTTGAGTGGTTGCGGCGCGCGGGGCGCGCGGTTGGCTGACGGAAACGGCGCATGTACTTGTCTTATTGGAACCTGGTGGAGGAGCCGTTCCGCAACATTGCGGACGCGCGCTTCACGTTCCTCGGCGACCAGCACCGCGAAGGGCTGGCCCGCCTGGTGTATTCCGTGGATCGCCGCAAGATCGGCGGGGTGCTGGTGGGGCCGTACGGCATCGGCAAGTCCATGATCCTCGAACTGCTGGGCATGCGCCTGACCGACAAGAAGGACATCCAGTTCATCAAGATGGATTGCCCACCGTCCGGCGCCGCGGACCTGGCCCGCCAGATTGCCTACCGCCTGGGCCATCGGACGCCCATTGTCCAGCCCTACGACGTGCTCAACATCATCGAAGAAAAATTCACCGCCGGCCCCTGCCGCCACCTGGTGCTGGCGCTGGACGAGGCCCAGTTCCTGCACCAGTCCGCGGACCGCGAGTTTCTCCACCTGATCACCAACGTGCGGGTGCGCACGCCCAGCGGCACGGCCGGCGAGAACGCCGTCACGCTGATCCTCGCCGGGCACGAGCGGCTGATCCCGTTTCTGGCCGAGGACGAAGCCATGGCCCAGCGGTTCCAGTTTTTCTGGAAGCTGGCCGCGCTGAACCTGGCCCAGACCACGGAGTACGTTCACGTGCGCATCCGGGCCGCCGGCGGCGACATCTGGGTGTTCGAGGAGGACAGCCTGCCGGTGCTCCAGGATGCCAGCCGGGGCATCCCGCGGCTGATCAACAATATTTGCGACGTGGCGCTGTTGCTGGGCTGCGCCGAGCACAGCACGAAAATCACCCGGGACCTCATGCGGCGGGCGATCGAGGAAAGCAAGTCCCCGCTGTTCGAGGGCAAGGGCGGCGGACTTGGCGTCGCCCAGGAGCGCAACCATGAATGATTGGGGCATCTCGCTCACCACGGTCGGCATCGCGGCCACGCTGATCAGCGTGGTGTTCGCCGCCGCCAGCCTCTACGTGGTCAAGCGCAACCCGGCGCCCGGCGGCGGCAAGCCGCCGCCGGCCGCGCCCAAGGCCGCGGCGGGCGCTGGCGCGGACGGCAAGCCGCCGGAAGTCCTGGCGCCGCCTACCTGGGGCGCGGCGGCCACGCAGCAGCAGAAGGCGTTTTTCCGCAAGCTGAGCGTGCACGGCCTGGAAGACACCACGGCCGCCGAGAAAGACCAGAAAGACGGCTACACCTGGGAGTGATCGCCGCCGCCGTCCGCCAGCAGGCGGCCGTCCTTGAGCACCAGGGTCCGCGCGCAGCGGTCGGCCACGGCGCGGTTGTGGGTCACCAGCACCAGGGTCTTGTTTTGATCCTGCCGCAGCTCGAACAGGTAGCGCAGGATCAGGTCCCCGGTTTCCGAGTCCAGGTTGCCGGTGGGCTCGTCGGCGAGGATCAGCGGCGGGTCGTTCATCAGCGCGCGCGCCAGCGCCACGCGCTGCTGCTCGCCGCCGGACAGCTCGGCCGGCCGGTGCTCGATGCGTTCCTGCAACCCCACCCGCGCCAGCAGCTCCACGGCGCGCTGGCGCAGCCGGCCGGCCCGCAGCCAGGCGCCGTGGGCGCTCATCGCCGCCAGCATCACGTTCTCGGTGATGTCCAGCTCGGGCAGCAGGTGGTAGGACTGGAAGACAAACCCGATGGCGCGCGCGCGGAACAACGACCGCGCCCGGTTGGACAGGCGGTAGACGTCTTGCCCCCGGAAAAAGACCTGGCCGGCGGTGGGCCGGTCCAGCCCGCCCAGCACGTTGAGCAGGGTGCTTTTGCCCGCGCCGCTGGCACCCATGATCGCCACGGTTTCGCCGGCGGCCACGGCCAGCTCGACCCCGCGCAGCACCTCCAGCCCGCGCTTGCCGATGTGGTACGCCTGGCGCAGTTGCGTGCCCGCCAGGATGGGCGGGGCGGCCGGGGTCGGCGGGGCAGGGGGGGGCGTGGCGATGTCATTCATAGCGTAACGACCGGGCGGGGTCCAGGCGCGCGGCGCGCCACGCGGGGATCACGCCGGCCAGGGTGCAGATGACCATCACCGTGACGGCCACCATCAGGATGTCGTTGACCGAGATCTGGCAGGGAATTTTGCTGAGTTGATACAGCTCCTTGGGCAGCAGCTCCACGTGGAGCCGGGTGGACAGCCAGTCCATCAGGTCGTTGCGGAACCGCAGGATCAGCAGCCCGCTGCCGATGCCGGACAACGTGCCGATCAGCCCCGCGATCCAGCCCTGCCAGATGAACACGCGCATGATGCTGCCGGAGGTGAACCCCAGGGCCTTCATCAGCCCGATCTCGCGGGTCTTCTGCACGGCCACGGTGATCAGGGTGTTGGTGATGCCGAACGCCGCGACCACGGTGATGAAAATGAGCAGGAAAAACATCATGTTCTTCTCCACCTGCAGCGCGGCAAAGAGCTGGCGGTTGAGCTCCTTCCAGGTCTGCACGCGGTACCCCGGCCCGAGGGCTTCCTGGATGCGCTCGGCCACGGCGCCGGCCTGGAACGGGTCGCGGGTCATGACTTGGATCCCGGTCACGCCGCTTTCCATGCCGCACAGCTCGCGCGCCGTGTCGAGCGAGGTCAGCACGTAGCCGATGTCGAAATCCCACATGCCCAGCTCGAAAATCCCGTTCACCGCCAGCTCTTCCGGCAGGTGCAGCTCGTCGCGCGAGGTGAAGCTGGCCGGCGAGTACACCAGGATCTTGTCGCCCAGGCGCGCCGCCAGCCGCAGGGCCAGGTCGCGGCCGATGAGCAGGGAATCGTCGGTCACCTCGAATTTTCCGCGCACCATGTGCTGCGGCACGCGGCTGACCGTGGACTCGTACTGCGGATCGATCCCCCGCAGGAACGGGGTGAAGATGCGCTGGTCGGCCTGCACGAACACCAGGCCCTGGACGTAGGGCGCCGCGCCGGTCACGCCCTCCACGGCATTGATGACTTCCAGCGCCGTGCGCTCGTTCTCGATGCCGCGCCATCCGGTCACGGTGATGTGGGCGTTGAACCCGAGGATCTTGTCGCGCCACATCTGGTCGAAACCGCTCATGACCGAGAGCACGATCACCAGGACCGCCACGCCGATCAGCACCCCGAGCACCGAGATGATCGAGACGATGGACACGAACGTCCGCTTGGGCTTCAGGTATTTCAGGGCTAAAAACAATGAAAACGGCATGGCCATGGCGGTTGTTGCGCTTTTTTCCAGGCGCCCACTTAGCCATATCCCGGCGGGCCGTGGCAAGCCCAAAGGCCCCAGCGGGTCAGGCCGCGCGTTGCGTCACAATTAATGACACCGAAAGCTTGGAATGCAGGTGGGATGGAA
>CAZAYP010000165.1:0-2867 GCA_964489425.1 uncultured Verrucomicrobiota bacterium
CGATCCAGAGCATTGTCGAGACGGCAGGCCGGGTGGCCGTGGCCGGCGTGGGCATCTACACCGCGGGCGAGGTGATGAGCAAGCTGGCCGACCAGCCCCAGGTCATCTCCCAGCAGGTTGTGTCGCCCGAGATCGTGCGGCCGGAGATTGTCCGCGTGCCCGATTCTTCAACCGAGCCGACCGACCCGGTTGACCCGGTCACACCGACCACGCCATGATCGCGCTGTACAAGGGAACGAGCTGGATGTCGCGAGCCATCCGCTGGCGCACGTGGAGCGACTACAGCCACGCTGCTTGGGTGAGAGAGGACGGCTCCGTGATCGAGGCCTGGACCAACGGCGTACGCTGCGTGACCAGCCCCCTGGACGACCACACACCCGGCACGCCCATCGACTTCTTCGACGTGGCCATCACCCCGGACCAGCGCCGCCAGGTCGAGGCGTTCCTCATGTGGCAGCTTGGCAAGCCATACGACCACACCGCCATCCTAGGCTTCCTCACCCGCGCCAAGAGCGAGAACCCCGACCGCTGGTTCTGCAGCGAGCTGGTCTTCGCCGCGTGCAAGTCCGCCGGCGTAGAGTTGCTCAAGCGGATTCCGGCGTGGAAAGTCTGCCCAGGGACGCTGTCGCTGTCGCCGATGTTGAGCGAAGTTCGCCGATAACGCGGACAAGCGTTTTTCCCGGCCCAGTTTCGGCCATTTGCGCGCTTGCACAATCATCATAAATATTATAGTGATTGTGCGGTGGCATTATGAAGGCGAATGAGAACAAGCTGTTTGAAGTGGCTCAGGGGCAGAAGGGGTATTTCACCTCCAAGCAGGCCCTGGCCTGCGGCTATGCCGCCGCCAATCACCCCTACCATGTTCGCACCGGGGCCTGGATTCGCGAGGCGCGCGGGATCTATCGCCTGGCGCGGTTCCCCCGCTCTGATGATGGCCAGTACGTTCGGTGGTCGCTATGGACACGCGGGCGGGACGACCAACCGGTCGGCGTCTACTCACACCAGACCGCGCTCAGCCTGCATGAACTGTCTGACGTCATGCCGCGGCGGCTGCACATAACCGTGCCGGACAGTTTCCGGCGCAATGCGAAGATCCCGGCTGTGCTGGTTCTGCACAAGGCCGAACTCGCTTCCGCAGACATCGAGGCGCGTGACGGGTTTCGGGTGGTAACGCCCATCCGGGCGATCGCCGAACTGCTGCAGCAAGGCGGCGAAGACCGCGCCCAACTGCAGCGGGCCATGCGGGAAGCATGGGACCGCGGCCTGATAACGCGCAATCAACTTGAGCGCCATCCCGCCCGTGCGGCCCTGCAGGACCTCCTGGGAAGGAAAATGGCATGACCACCTCTCCGCGTTACGCAACGGCCAGCGCTTTTCGCCAGGCCCTTGAAGCACGCCTCAACCAACTCGCCGAAGCCGAAGGCGCGGACATTCAGCGCCTGCGCCGCCAGCTGGCCTTTGACAGGTTGCTTTGCCGGCTCGTGGCCGCGCCGAACGCCCCGGTGGTTCTGAAAGGCGGCTACGCGATGGAACTGCGACTGCAGGCCACGCGCACGACCAAGGACATTGATTTGGCGTGGCGCAGCAAGATGCCCAAGCCAAATGCCGCTGGTGCAGCAGAGGTCATGCGGCAGCGACTTCAAGAACTGGCCGCCGCCGACCTTGGCGACCACTTTGTGTTTCTCATCAGCGCGGCAGCCATGGACCTGGACGCGGCGCCTTACGGCGGCAGCCGGTTCCCGGTAGAGGCCCGCATGGCCGGCCGAAGATTCGCGAGCTTCCATATCGACGTTGGGATCGGCGATTGTGTGCTGGAACCCTTGGAAGAAGTGACGGCGCGTGACTGGCTTGATTTCGCCGGCATACCGGCGCGACCGTTTGCGGCGATCAATCGCGAACAGCAGTTCGCCGAGAAGCTGCACGCCTATACTCTGCCAAGACCGGGAACGACCAACTCGCGGGTGCGCGATCTCGTGGACATGGTTCTGCTATGCCAGCTGAAACTTGATCCGGCTCGGGCCAGGGCTGCGATCGGCGCCACCTTTGATCGCCGCGCCACCCATCCAGTTCCTGAAAACATGTTCCCGCCGCCCAAGGAATGGCAGCGCCTATACCAGGAACTCGCAGCCGAGTGCCGACTCGCCGCAACCATGGACGAGGCCTATGAGCAGGTGGCTGCTTTCGTCCGGAAAATCATCTCCGGATAGTGGGTTTGCCGCGGCATTCCGACTGGTTCCGGCAGGGCAATCCGGGCCGTTTTCAGCGCTTGCTGAAAATGCAAGAGGAGGCCAGTTCAGGTGGCATTTGAACTCGTTTTTTGGGGGCCAAAATGAGAAAGATAAGTGAAAAAGTTGCCCCGGATTGCCCTGATTTGCCCGTGATTGCACGGCGTCCGGATTTCAGCGCAACCCATTGCGATTTAGGCCGTTGTTTGCCTTGCGCGCGATTGCATCCCATTGCACAAAAAGCGGTTATGATGGCCTCACATGCAAGAGGTCACTGGTTCGAGTCCGGTAACGCCCACCAGAAATACCCTGTAAAACCGGCTCTCCAACGCGATCCACGGCATTTTTCTTGAACAGGCAAAAGGCGTTTACTGGCCACTCGCTGGCCACTTTTTGTTCTTTTTTGCTGGCTTGCTGCTGGTGATTTCTTTCAATGGCACCCAAGCGTACGGTAGGCGGTCTGGTGTCGGTCGCCCTCTCATTTCCTGATGACCCCCTACGCAGAACGGCGGTCGAGCACACCGTCGGCAGGGAAAACCAACCATCGAGTCCAGCCTCCTACAGGCGACCAAAATGGGTGCCGCCTTCCCCGTTGCGTCAAATAGAAACGACACCGAAATGAAGATCGGTTGTGGGGGCCGT
>CAZAYP010000166.1:0-2619 GCA_964489425.1 uncultured Verrucomicrobiota bacterium
GCCACGCTGATCGCCAACCGGCATGTGCGCGCCAGCGAGGTGGAACAGTCGGCCCTGGGCATACCACACCGCACGCTGATGAACTGGCTGAAACAATGGGCGGTCTGCGGGCCGGGATCGTTTTTCGCGCCCCGCGGGCGGCGTGGCCAGACGGTGTTGCTGGACCCGAAAGCCGCTGAATGCGCCTATCGCAAAGCCGTCAAAGACCTCTGGCTGGCCAGCGAGTTCGTGGAGGTCGAAGTGCCCTTGCCCGGCGGCGTCACCCGGATGCTGCGGGCCTCCCGCCAGACGACCATCAGCGCGGCGCACGCCAGCCTGCCGGTTCTGGAAGTCCGCCGTTTGACCAAGACCGGGCATCAGACCGCCATCATCACCACCGCCCAGCGCCTGAAAAGTCCGGCGATAGCGGGCCGGATGTTCTCGCGTTGGTGCCAGGAAAACTTTTTTCGGCTACATGATGGAACACTATGATATCGATGGGCTTGTGCAGTATGGCAGCGAGGAGATTCCTGGCACTACCCAGGTGGTCAACCCCGCCTGGCGCGCCCTGGACAAGGCGCTGCGTGAAGTGCGTGGCCGCATCCGCAAGCTCCACGCCGAGTTGGGCGCCCAGACTTTTCGCGACGAAGCTCTCGATCTCGAACGTCAGGCCGAACGGCTCCAAAACATTCAAAACCTGCAGGCAGAGGCCGCAAATCTACGCCAGCAGCGGCGGCAGACACCCAGAAAGGTGGCCCTGGCGAGCCTGCCCGAAAGCGACCGCCCCAGCCAGTTGCGTCCTTTGGGAAAACTGTTCACCGACACCATCAAGAGGATCGCCTACCGGGCGGAACCCGCGCTGGTTGGCCTGCTGCGCCCGCATCTGGCCAAGGAGGAGGAAGCCCGCGCCTTGCTCCGCGAACTGTTCGTCTCTTCCGCCGATCTCGACCCCAACGAACAGGACAACTCCATGACCATTCGGGTCCATCGCATGAGTTGCCCAGCCCACGACAAAGCCGTCGCCGCCCTTTTCGATGATCTCAATCAGGCCGATTTCCGCCATCCTGAAACTGGCATGCGCTTGATCTACCGGCTCGCGTGATTACGGCCCGAAAGTGCCAGCCCTTTTCCCGGCGAGATCAGGAAATCTGAAGTTGCTTACAATTCGTGCACGCATCCAGCGTATCACGCAAGCGCACGGAACTACACGCAACGCCCGATGCCCAAAACCGGCCATATGCGTTGTCACCGCATAAACATTGGCTTTTTTGCGTGTTTTGCTGGGGTTGTGAAGGTGTTTTGGCTGGTGGGCCCGCTCGGGCTCGAACCGAGGACCAGCGGATTATGAGTCCGCCGCTCTGACCAACTGAGCTACGGGCCCTGAACCGCGGATGAGCCGCGGCGATACGGGTTCATGTTGCATGGCCGGCCGGCGCGGTTCAAGAACAAACCCCAACAGAACGGGGCCTTGTGATTGGACTTATGGACCACGGCTACGCAGGAAACGGCGCAAGTGGCGGGGCCGCCAGCAGGCCGACAAGGGCCGGCGTGACATCCAGCAGCGAGCAGGCGCAGCGCTGCAGGTCGGCGGCCCTTGCGCCGCGCGCCACCAGGGGCACAGGATTGATCGTGTGAGCGCTGGTTCGCGCGTCTTCCACGTTGCCGTGGTCGCTGGTCACGACGAGCAACCGCCCGGCCGGGTCGGGGAACTCCAGCAGGCCCGCCAGGAACTGGTCGAGCCGCGCCAGGACCTGGCGGGTGTGGCGGTTGTCCCGGGCATGGCCGGCCAGGTCGGTCAGGAAAAACTCGAACAGGGTGAAATCATGCTCTGCGGCAATGCCCAGCAGGTGTTGCGCGGCATCGGCCGGCGTGATCAGCGGCGCGGTGTAGCCGCGCGGCCGCAAGGACGCGCGGGTCAGGTCATGGAACACGGCCCGGTTCTCCAGCAGGGCTTGCGCATCGCGCACCGCGTTGAATGCGGCCAGGGTGGCCACGGTGGTGACCGACTGTTTCCGGCGTGCCTGCACCTCGGTGATGTCCTGCAGGTAATAGGCGTTGGCGAACGTGGAACGCAGGCCGCGGGCGGCGAGTTGGGAAAATAGGTTGTGTTGGCGGACGATCGCGCGCAAGTCCGGGCCCGGGAACCCCTCGCAGTGCCGGCCCATGGCTTGCGCGGCGTTGATGCCCGTCAGCAGCGCTGTCTGGCCGGTAGCGCTCTGCGGGGTACCGGGAACGCCCAGCGTGGCGTCCAGCGGGATGGCTTCGGCCAGCAGCCTGGCCAACACGGGGCAGGCCCCGCTCACCACCGGGTTGATGGCCGGGTCGTCCGGGCCCAACCCCAGGCCGTCCACGAAGATAAACAGGACTTGCGGGCGCATGGGCTCATACCACTTTTGCATGAGGATCGGTACTTGTCTGGGCTCCCCGCCTTTTCAAGGCGGGGGGGACCCGAAGGGTGGGGCGGTTGAACTCTGAATGATCATGTTTATGCCAGATGGTTTCCCGCGGAGGCGCCGTGACGCAGAGCAGAGACAGAATGAACATGGATGAACAGGACGGACAGGATGAATGCGAACGGTCCCCCCGCGCCTCAGCGGCTCTGCGGGAGAATATTCTGGGGTGTCCGGAGCTCGTATGCTT
>CAZAYP010000167.1:0-2605 GCA_964489425.1 uncultured Verrucomicrobiota bacterium
TGGCTGCCGTGCTCGGCGTCAAGGGCGCTGCGCGCCGCCTGCGGCGGGGCCTCGCCGGTGGGGTGCGACGACGAGAATCCGGCGGGGCTCAGCTAACCCTTGGCATAGCCTGCCAGGACTGGATCCTGCGCCTGCGGTCCGCGCCCGAGAACGCGCTTGGGACTCTGATCCCGCACTTCCGCGCCGGGCGCGGCCGCTTTCTTCCTACGCGTGGCTTCGCGCCGCGAGATGGGGGCTTCCAACTTGGCCGGCGGAGGCGTCAGCGTCTCAGTTATGGTCTCGGAACGCGCCGCTTGGACGGCGTTGGTCTGTTGCCGGCGTTTCGCCTCATGATCGGGGTCGAACGGCTTGCCGGTGAGCATGACGGCATGGGCGATGCGCAGCAGTTTCGCCATGACTGCAACCAAGGCCTCGCGGTGGGTCTTGCCATTCACGGTGGTGAGGCGGTGATAGAATCCCTTGAGCACAGGGTTGTGCTGGACACCGGCCATGGCGAGCGGGAAGAGGATGGCTCGGATATGGACGTTGCCGCGATGGCTAATGCCATAGTCGTGGCGCTCGTCCCCGCTGGCCTCGGCGATCGGATCAAGACCGGCCCAGGCGATGATGGCCTTGGCATGGGCGAAGCGGGCCGGATCTCCGATCTCGCAGGCCAGGCAAGCAGCGGACCACGGCGCGATGCCGGGAATGCCGTCGAGTCGTTCTACGGCCTTGGCCAGGGCCGACTGGGGATCGGCCTGGATGATCGCCAGCAGATCCGCTCGGCCCTGGTCGATGCAGGCCTGTGTGTCGTTGTAGCGCGCCACCAGCAAGCGAATGGTGGCGGCCGTGGCGGCGTCGGTCATGCTGGCCACCGAACGCTTGGCGTTCTCGATCAGTTCAGTGGCGCGTTCGCTGCTGATGTGAGGGATCGCATCCACCGTCGCCACCTTGGCCCTGGCCAAAAGCGCGGCGGTCGGGTAACGATCAAGCAGGAGCAGGATCCATCCCGGCAGACCATAGCGGCAGAAGCGAACCAGATCGGGATGCGCCGCTACCAACAGGGTCTGCAATCGCTGGCTTGCGGCAGTCAGTTCGATCGACAGGGCGCGGACCGTGCGGTAGAAAACGACCGGACCGGACTCCGCCTCGGCAGTCGGCTGGCTGGCGGCACAACGCTCCAGCAGGAAGCGGGCAATGTCGCTGGCCGCCGCCGCGTCGCCTGGGGCGCGGTGTAGTTGCGATGAGCGGAAGGCGTGCACTGCCACCGCGTTCAGCTTGAACACGCGCATGGTTTTCACCCAGCGCTTCTCACGTCGGAAAAAGGCCAGCCAGTTGCGCTCCATACCCCCCGTGGACTCGATGCCCACCAAGAAGCGCGCCTCGGGGTGACGCTCGTGCAGCGCATCGACCAGGCGGCTCAGCGCCGCATGGTCCTCGGGAATGTCGTCGAAAGCACCGGTGTGCAGTACGGTGCCGTGGTGGTTGCGGACCTCGACGTCGATCCGACCTTTGCTGCTGTCGCAGCCGATGGCGATGAGATGATCAGTCAATGGGGCTCCTGGGTTCGGGTGGTTGCCTCCGGAGCTCCTGTGTGGGTGAGGTGTCAGACCAGGCTGGTTGAATGCGGGGTTGTGCCCCAAGGTGCCGACTCGGACTTGGACCTCACTACAGGAGACACAATCTAACTTACGGGGTCGTACCCCAAGCGAACGACGTGTTCTCCGGCAGCAGAAGCCGCTTCTACCGGCCAACCCAGGGCGTCCAAGGCTGGTCGTCAGGATGCGACAGATTCACTGATACCAGCGAACCCGAACTCTCCCGAATCGGGTTCACGGATGTTGGTGTGGCGGCGTGATCTCCTGGGTTGAGTAGGTCAGTTCCGACGCCCGAGCTGGTCGTCGAGGTCGCGCAGGCGGTAGCTACGTCCTTTGATGTTCAGGACGTGGCTGGCGTGCAGCAGTCGGTCGAGGATGGCGGTCGCGATGGTCTCGTCGCCGGCCAGCATCTCGGGCCAGTCGCGGATGCTCTTGTTGGAGGTGATAAGGATGGCTCCGCGCTGGTAGCGATAGGAGACGAGGCGGAAGAAGAGGTTGGCATCCTCGCGGGAGAAGGGCTCGAAGCCGACCTCATCGACGATGAGCAGAGCCGCGTTCATGTACTTCCGGCGCTTGAGGTGTGCGGGCGGCATACGGGCGTCCCGGCGCAGGTCGTGAAGGAGTTCCTCGATGCGGTAGAAGACGACGGAGAGGCCGCGTTCGATGGCGGCGACGCCAAGGCCGGCAGCGAGATGGCTCTTGCCGACGCCTGGTGGACCAAGCAGGAGCAGCGCCTGCCGATCACGGATCCACTGGGCGGTGGCCAGGGTCTCGATCTTCCGCCGCTCGACAGCGGGCTGGAAGGCGAAGTCGAAGCTGGCCAGGGTGATGCCGTGGGGCAGGCCGGAAAGCTTCAGACTGGTACGGATGCGGCGCTCTTCGCGAGCCGCCGCCTCGGCGGTCAGCAGGCGATCGAGGAAGACGCCGTGCCCCAGGTCATCACGGACCGCATCGCCCAGGATGGTGCCCAGTGCAGCAGCGGCGTGCTCCAGCTTGAGCCGCGTCAGGGTCGTGCGCAGGGTGTCGAG
>CAZAYP010000168.1:0-2589 GCA_964489425.1 uncultured Verrucomicrobiota bacterium
AGGCCGGCCATGACACCCTGGCCTGCTCCACGGCCACGATCAGGCGCTGGACCAGTTCGGTCTTGCTATGCGGGGTGAACTTGTACGGCTCGATGTCCGGGTACAGCCGGGCCAGATCGTCGTAGATGGGGTCACCGACGCCGGTGGCGTCCAGTACCAGCCGGCCGCGGTGCTTGCGGCAGAACGACAGGATTCGATCTTTCTGCACCGGCCAGTCGAGATGGTTGAACCGGTCCATGTCCAGGCACAGGCCGGTGTGGCGGTCCATGGCGACCAGCACCGTGAAATCCGTGTGCTTGGCAATGTCGCAACCGATCACGGGCGGGTAGGCTGAAAGCCGGAGGCCGTGACCCGGCGGCAGGATGCAGCGGTCAAGGTTGTGGAACACGCCGGCTGAGTCCTCAAGGAACTCGGCCTCGTATTCTTGCTTGAACACGTCGGCCGGCACGGTGCGCCGGGCGTCTTCCCATTCGGCCTGGGGAAAGTACGGCGACGAGTTGGACGGGAACCGGAAGCTCTTGTAGCCGGTCTCGGCCGCGTCCTCGCCGCGGGTGAACATGTCGAAGAACCAGTTCCTTCCCTTGGGCGTGGAAATCAAGACAGCCCAGCCCATAGTCTGGCCGATGGTGGGCCGGAGCACATAGTGCCACACGTCCGGCGGGATGCTGGCGGCCTCGTCCACCACGATGCCCTGGAACCCGTACCCGCGGATGTTGTCAGGGTTGTCGGCGGACAGGAACCAGATCCGGACCGGCCCTCTGGCCCCGGTGAACTCCACCCGCGTGGGCGCCCGGCCGATGACGGTGACGAAGCCTTCGGCGATCTGCCTGAACGCCTCTATTCCGCGCTCGGCGACGTTGTAGGTGGGAGCAATCCAGCCGTAGTCGCCGGCCTGGTCTCCGCCGCCGCGGTCGAGCAGCTCGCCGGCAAGGCACAGGGTTTTGCCGAACCTGCGTCCGCAGCAGACAGTGCGGAACCGGTGTTGTCGGCCGGCATGGATGGCAAGCTGGGCGGGATGGGGGCGATAGTTAAAAGTGACTGCCATTGGATGATACCCTCCGCGTCGAGCCGGAGCTTGGTTTCGTGGGGGAGCAAGGGCATGATGATCTGGCGGAAGAAGCGGACCCTGTCCTTATGCAGATAGGCCCGCAGGGCGTTCTTCATGCCCGCGACCTCGGCATCCTCCGCCAGCAGTTCGTCCAGGGCGATGAGGATACGCATGCGGCCGCCGACCGCTCCCTTGGGGCGGCCGGGACCCGGCGGGCAACCGGGCTTGAACAGCGTGTCATGACCGTTTCCCATACCACTTTTATCCGCGCTTCGCGTTGCTGGACTTTAGTTCAGTAATGCCCCCCTGTCAATGAATAGGCGCAACATGAAAAGCGGGAGTGGTAACAACAATAGACGTGAACGCCTTGATCGGTCGCCCTCAGGAGGGCTCCAGTTGCGCTCGGATAACGAGAACACGGCATTCCCTCTAACAAAACAAAAATGAGCCAATGATGCGCGTCTCTCCAAGATTATTGACTTGGCGACTAGATCGCACCATGGCTCGCTAGTACTCTATTTCGTTGGCACTATTAGTCAATCTCTTCTTGACCGAAAATACCTAAAAATGCGGCGGGGGCCGGCGGGCCGTGTGCGCAAGCAGACGGCATGCCGGCTGACGGGGAATGGGGTCAGCGCCAGCGCAGGGGAGAACGGGCGCGCAGCGGGGGTTCTCCCCTTGTACGGCCGCCGGGAAAAGCAGGGGTCCGACAACTTGCTTGGCGTGACCGCTGCGGCCGGCGGCCATGTCGGGGCGGGCGCTTATGGTGCCGGCGATGATGAAGGGCCGGGAGCGCAGCGGAACCGTCCGCGGCAACGTCATGGCGGGCGCGGAAGCCAGCGACAGCGTTTCTGAAGCGCAAGCCGGCCGGCCTCCTGGTGATCGGCGTGATGGGCGCCCTGGCCCATGACGGCGATCAAGGACGGCGCAAGCCAGGATGAGGTTGACGCGGTCGGTGCAGTGGAGTGTATGGCCCGAATCAGCGCCAGGGTACTCCCGGGGCACGATAAGCGTGGGGTGGCAAACATCGGCAACGCCGATGACCACGAAGGCCGAAGGCGATGCTGCGCCGGGCTGGGGGAGCGCGCAGCGCGGCAGACCCAGCAGCAGCGCCACAGGCCGACCAACGCGGCCGGTCCCTGGGGGCCGTGACGCAACGGGGGTTACAGCGGCGGCTCAGCGGCCACCCCTCGGGCGGCGACGAAAACCGCCCCCGCCTGGCGGTGAACTGGCTGGAGTTGGAGGCTCCGGCCAGCGGGCGGTTTTCCGGCTGGGGAGCCGTCCGGTTGCCCCCTGCGGTTGCTTCCCTTAACCGGGGTCCTTGTTGGAAGGGGGTATCATCCCGGCAGGCGTCCGCGCCGGACGGGACGCCGCGCCAGCGGCGGGAAGATGGGATTGTTAAGGGAAGAAACTGAAGGGGGAAACCGGATGGCCGCTGATGGCCGCCGCTTACATCCCCCGTCTGCGGGGGCTTGGGGGTCCGGGGTTGCGCGGAGCCTGCCACGGCCGCCGGCGCCATAGCAGCCGCAGTGCCGGGTTCC
>CAZAYP010000169.1:0-2566 GCA_964489425.1 uncultured Verrucomicrobiota bacterium
ACTTCACCCCCTCAAAAATTGTCGTTTCTAAGGTCGAGTAGCGAAAGTCGGGCTAGGCCGGAGTCTCGATTTCCACGGCCTGGATCGCCAGCTCGCGGCCGGATACGATTGCGACCTCGAGCGCGCCGCAGTGCCGGCACTGCACGGCGTACAGCGCCGGGACCGACTCCTGGCCGCATCGGCCGCAGCGCACCCGGGCCGGGACCAGCTCGAAGTCCACGCGGGCGCCCTCCAGCCGGGTGCCGGCCATGACCAGCGGCAGGGCGAACGCCAGGGATTCGTGCGCCACCCCGGAGATCGCCCCGATGCGGATGCGGATCACCCGCAGGCTGGCGCCGGGCTCGCGCGCCAGCACCGCCTCCACCTGCTCGACGATCGCCTGCGCCAGCCCCAGCTCGTGCATGCCGGGAACATACACCACCGCCGGCCGCGCGCAACAGGATTCTCCATTGACTGGTCCGGCCGGGTCGCACATGATGCGCCGCATGAAGGCGGATCGCGCATGAGTCACTGGGTGCGCCATACGTTCGAGATTCGCGGCGTCGTGCAGGGCGTCGGGTTCCGGCCCACCGTCTGCCGCCTGGCGCGCGCCGCGCGCCTCGGGGGCAGCATCCGCAACTGCGCCGGCGGCACCCGCCTGGTGCTGGAGGGCCCGGAGCCGGAGGTGCGCCAGTTCGTGGCGCGGCTGGCGGCGCAGGGCCCGCCGCAGGCAGAGATCCGGGCCATCCGCCTCGTGGCCGCCGAGGATCCGCCGGCGGCGCCGCCGCCCGCGGAGTTTGCCATTCTCGCAAGCCTGGCCGCGGGCGCGCCGGAACCGGTCCTGCCCGCGGACCTGGCCATGTGCCCGGCCTGCCGGGCCGATCTCCTCGATCCGGCCAACCGCCGCTACGGCTACGCGTTCACCACCTGCCCGGACTGCGGCCCGCGCTACACCGTGGTCGACAGCCTGCCCTACGACCGCGAACGCACCACCCTGCGCGCGTTCCCGCTCTGCGCCCGGTGCCGGCGCGAATACACGGACCCCGCGGACCGGCGCTTCCACGCCGAAAGCATCGCCTGCCCGGACTGCGGCCCGCGCCTGTGGCTGGAAGATGCCGCCGGCCGCGCCGGCGCGGAGGACCCGCTCCGCGGGGCGCGGCAGGCCCTTGCCCGGGGCCGGATCGTGGCGGTGCGCGGCCTGGGCGGGTTCCTGCTGGCCGTGGATGCGCTTAACGCGGAGGCTGTCCAGGAGCTGCGCCGGCGCAAGGACCGGCCGCACAAGCCGCTGGCCGTCATGGCCGCGACGCTGGCGGCCGCGGAGCGCTTTGTCGCGGTGTCCCCGGAAGCCGCCCGCGCCTTGCAGTCCGCGGCCGCGCCGATCGTGATCCTGCCCTGCCGCGCCGCCGGCCGGGCCTGGCTCGCCCCCGACACCGCCACGCTGGGGGTCATGCTGCCGACCTCGCCGCTGCAGCATCTCCTGCTGCACCCCCTGCGCGCCGACCCGCTCCCCATGTTCCCGCTGCTGGTCATGACCAGCGCCAACCGCCGCGGCGAGCCGCCCTGCCTCAGCAACGACGAGGCGCGCGCGCGGCTGCCCGGGATCGCGGACCTGTTCCTGCTGCACGACCGCGAGATCAACCTGCGCAACGACGACTCGGTGGCCGTCGTGCGGCGCGGCCACCTGCAGGTGTGGCGGCGGGCCCGCGGGTACGCGCCGGCGCCGATCCGGCTGGCGCGCCCGCTGGCGCGCCCGGTGCTGGCCATGGGCGCGGAGCTCAAGAACACGGTGGCGGTCGGCTGGGCGGAACAGGTGGTCATCGCGCCCCACGTGGGCGACCTGGCCACGCCGCAGGCCCTGGACAGCCTGGAGCGCGCCGCGCGGGAGCTGCCCCGGTTCCTGGACGTCCGCCCCGCGTGCGTGGCCGTGGACCTGCACCCGGATTACCACGCCACGCGCCTGGGCCGGGCGCTGGCGGAACGCTGGCAGGTCCCGGTGTGCGCCGTGCAGCACCACCACGCGCACGCCGTGGCCGCCATGGCCGAGCACGGCCTGCGCGAGTGCCTGGCGCTCGTCTGGGACGGCACCGGCCTGGGCCCGGACGGCGCCGCCTGGGGCGCCGAGTTGCTGCACGTGACCGACGCCGGGTACACGCGCCGGGCCACCTTCGCCGCCGCGCCGCTGCCCGGCGGCGACGCCGCCGTGCGCGCGCCGGCGCGGCAGTTGGCGGCGCGCTGGCTGGATGCCGGGCTGGCCATTCCCCGGCCGTGGCTGGAGCGGCTGCGGATATCCGCCGAAGAAGCGGCCGCCTGGCAGGCCCAGCTCGCGGCCGGGCTCAACGCGCCGCGCACCCACGCCGCCGGCCGGCTGTTCGATGCCTTTGCCGCGCTCCTGGGCCTGGCGCCGGACCCCATCACCTACGAGGGGCAGGCCGCCATCCGCCTGGAAGCCTGCGCGGCGACCCACGCCGGCCCCGCCCCCGACGCCTTGGAATTTTCCGCCGCAGAGCAGGCCGGCCGGCTGCTGGTCGACTGGCGCGGCCTGTTCGCGCGGTTCCTGGCCGCGCCCCCGCCGCCCGCGGCGCAGCCA
>CAZAYP010000170.1:0-2542 GCA_964489425.1 uncultured Verrucomicrobiota bacterium
TCTCCCAGCGCACCACGTTGGCCCACTGGTTGATCAGCAGCGGCAGGTCGCGGTACGACTGGGCCCACTTGGAAAACATGGCGCCAATGATCGTCTCGGACGTGGGGCGCACGACCAGCGGCTCTTCCAGCGGCGCGGCCGGCACCAGGCGGCCCTCCTTCATTTCCAGGCGGTGATGCGTGACCACCGCGCACTCCTTGGCAAAACCTTCGACGTGCTCGGCTTCCTTCTGCAGGAAGCTCAGCGGGATGAACAGCGGGAAGTAGGCATTCTTGTGGCCCGTGGCCTTGAACATGCCGTTGAGGACGCGCTGCATGTTTTCCCACAGGGCGTAGCCCCAGGGCTTGATCACCATGCACCCGCGCACGGGCGAGTTTTCCGCGAGGTCCGCGGCGCGGATGACCTGCTGGTACCACTCCGGGTAATCGTCCTGGCGGGTGGGGGTGATCGCTGTTTTATCCTTGGCGGCCATGTTCGTATCCTTGCTTGGCTTGGGGTTAACGCATACGCTGCGCCGCGGCGTCAGTCACGCGGCGGAAAATCGAAATGGGTTTGGAACAACTCCACCAACCGCTGGCCGGTGGTCTCGGCGTCCGGACCTTCCACGCGGATCCGGACCTCCTCCCCGCACTCCAGACCAAGGGCGATCAAGTCCAGCACGGAGCGCAGGTCGCAGTCGCCCTTGGCCGATTGGATCAGGACCGTGCCGGGATACCCCAGGACCGACTTGATGATGGCGGAGGACGGCCGGCAGTGGATGCCCTGCCCGTTCTGGATGGTGGCGGTGCCGGTGAACATACGGATCTAGGCTCCCAACCACCGTAATTTCAGGGATGCACCATGGGGCGGTGTCATGCGCGGCCCGGCCGCGCACAGGCAGCCCAACGCCACGCCCATCAGTCCCGCCAGATATTGCACCACACGGATCCTTTCAATTCGGATTGCAAGCAACCATTCAAGCCGTATGGCCCGGGTCATTCAAGGTAAAACGTCGGGTTTCGCGCGGCGCGGCGCCGCTCACCAGCGGTGGAGGTTGGACAGCATGTAAACCAAAGCCGCCACCAGGGCGAGGGAGCCCAGCAGGGCGAACAGGAAGAAAAACCAGGAGATGATGCGATCCAGGTGCAGGCGCGTGCGCCGAAATTTCTCGATCGTGCGCAGCCGCTTGCGCGGCGGGCGGGGTGCGGCGGGCGGGGGGGCGGCAGGATCCGGCACGGCGCGTCACTCTCCGATGATGGTTACCAGGATCGCGCGCTGGTGCGACTGGACATCGCACTCCAGGTGGATGACCTGCTGCCACTGGCCGAGCACCGGGCGGCCGTTCATGACCGGCACGGTCAGGCTGGGGCCCATCAGCGTGGCCTGGAGATGCGAGTGGCCGTTGCCGTCGTGCCAGGCATGCTCGTGCCCGTAGTGGCTGCCGGGCGGGACCAGGTGGTCCAGCACCGCCGGCAAGTCCGCGGCCAGGCCCGGCTCGTATTCGATGGTTCCGACGCTGCCCGTGCTGCCGATGTTAAACACGTGGGCCAGGCCGCGCTGGATGCCGGAGCGCGCCACGATATCCACGACCATGGGCGTGAGGTCGTGCACGTCGCGGTGGCCGCGGGTTTGCAGCTTGATGTGTTCCTGGTGGATCATGGCGGCCGGCCTACTGCTCCAGGGGCAGTTGCATGTAGTCCGGCAGGTACGGGATGTAATCCGCGTACCGGCGCGGGATGGCCGCGACCACCGCCTCGGTGGCGGTGATGCTCCGGGTGTTGTCCTCGTTCAGCCGCACCCAGCCATCCTTGATCCGCAGGTACAGGTCGCTGCCGTTCTCGGCAATGATCGGCTCGACCACCACGGTGTGGGACGCCTCGCCGAAGCTCATGAAGCTGTTGTCCATCCCAACCGCGGTGACGCTCAGGAAGCTGTTGAACCGCGCCGGGCCCAGCGTCTCCTGCAAGGCGCCGTACAACTCCGCCCGCGCCAGCCGGCCCTCGTCCGGAAACGTGGGGACATGGAAGACCACCTTGCTTTCGTTGGTGTAGTTGATCTCCATGCGCTCGTAGGCGAGCTGCTGCAACGCGCCGGAAGTGTACTGGAAAGCGTCGTTGAGCAGCTCCTCTTCCGTGGCGGAGATGTGCAGGAAGTCGCGCACGTCGGGGTGCAGGGTGCACTGCTCGGTCACCGGCGGCAGGTTGAGCCGGGCCAGGTTCTTCTCTGGCAACGGGTGCTTGCCCTTGAAGTTGACCAGGATCCAGTTGAGGATGTCGGTCAGTTGCTGCTTGAGTTTCTGGTTGAGCGCCTCGAGGTCGCGGTTGCGGGCCGCGAGATCGTTGGCGGTGCGGGGCGCGGTCGCGGCCATCGCGGCCGGCCCGGCGGCATCGCGCGCCGCGGCAAGGGCGGCCTGGGCCGCCGGCCGGTCCCCTGCCCCGCCCTGGGCCGGTTCCGTGTTGACGGCCGCCGCCGGGGCCCGCGCCGCGGCCAAATCCGGCGGCGCTGGCCGGCCGAGGGCAAGGACCCCGTCGAGGCGGCGCGCGCGTCAGCGTCCGCTGCAAGC
>CAZAYP010000171.1:0-2524 GCA_964489425.1 uncultured Verrucomicrobiota bacterium
CCGAAATAGCCGGCAGACGGCGTCGACGGAGCGCCGCCCTCCACCTGGGAATAATGATCGCGCCGATGGAGCGCCGTCGACGCCGATAACGGACAATCATTTTGCAGATGACTCTCACGGAGGCACGGGGAACACCGAGATCTAATCAACGGAAATTCTCCGTGTCCTCCGTGTCTCCGTGAGATGATCATCTGTTCCGGCTTTCATCACCACAACTGCCGATCCAGGGTCCGGTACTGGATGGCCTCGTTGATGTGCAGTTCGCCCATTTCCTCGACGCCGGCCAGGTCCGAAATGGTGCGGGCCACCTTGAGGATGCGGTTGTAAGCGCGGGCGCCGAATTCCAATTCGGCGGTCCGGATCTGCCGCCGTAGCCGGCCCCGTATTCTCTGGCCCCGTAGCCGCCGGCGTGAGCCGGTGGTAAGCGGTTCCCAATGACGGGGAAAACCAACCCGGCCCGCGCGGCCGGGGAGACGACCTGCTGTTTTCCCATACCCATAAGATACTCATAAATACCCCATCATGATTCTTGAGTTGTCTAAGCCTATGCTATAAAAAACAAGCTATGTTGCATGCGTGTTGCATTCTTTTGAAGAGGATACCCGATGCATCGTCTTTACAGTCAGTTTCCGCGGGTGCTCTTGAAGTAAGCCGGGCATGGCCCCAGAATTTTTAAGGGTAATCGTGAAAGCATTATCAGCGAGGAGATCTATGAAGACATTACTTCGTTGCCTGGTGGTGGCCGGTTTGTTCGGTGTGGCAGTTCATTCAGCCCGGGCAGAGGTGGTGCTTTCCAACCTCGCCAGTCCTTTTGATTTCGACACAGATCCCGCCTACGGGTTCTCTCCGAATGTGCAGGTCGGCCTCGGCTTCGGCACCGGATCGGGCGCCTGCAACTTCGATGGCGTTACCTTGGGCCTGATCTATGGCACCGGCACAGCCGATCCTGACATCACCTTTACCGTTCAGCTTTTTGCCGGTGCAACCAACAATCGACCGAGCGGTGCCGCCCTTTCAACCGACACCAACGTCACCGCCACGTGGACCAATACCACCCCCGGTGTTTGGCAGCGCCAGGATTTTTCTTACGGGTCAGCCCAACTTCCCAACCTGTTCGGGCTTACGTTGGCGGCCAATACGAATTACGTGCTCGTACTGAGTGGCATGGATGATCCGTCCTTCGAGCATTATTGGGGCACGATCACCATCGCCTACACCACGAACGGAGGGTTTTCGTTCAAGACGATGTCCCGGTCCACGAATAATGGCAGCACTTGGTTGACCGTTGCCAGCGACAAGCCGCTGGTTTCGATCTCCATGACCCTTGCGGCGACCACTGCGACCGTGGCCCCCTCGAATGGCCCGTTTGCGGGCGGGAACCGCGTGGTCGTGACAAACGCCTCGTCGGCCATCGGCAACGGGACGGACATCACGAACATCGTGCTGGGCGGGGTGGGCACAACGAACATCACGGGGCAGGGCGACGCCTGGGTGGCCTTCGTCGCGCCGACGTCGTCCACCGCCGGATTGAAAGACCTCGTGGTGCAGTCCACGAGCATGGGCGGCACGACGCTGTCCAACGCCTACCGGGTCAACCCGGCGGGGCAGATCGGCTGGACGACTGAGGATTGGGGCCGATGGCAGGAAGTGGCCGGCCTGCCGGACCGGCGGTATATTTTGGCGGCGGGCGCGCTGAACGGCTTCCTGTATGCCCTGGGCGGGACCAAGGGCATAGATTCGTATTCGACGGTGTACCGGTTCGATGGCACCAGCTGGAGCGTGGCCTCCAACATGCCGGCGCCGCGCGCGTACCTGACGGCCTGCGAATTCCAGGGCGGATTGTATGCGCTGGGCGGGGATGACGGGGGGTATCCCGGCGACTCGGCTTACCGCTACGACGGGACCAACTGGCAGACCATGGCCGTGATGCCGAGCGGAAACATGGGCCTGGCGGCGGGGGTGGTGAGCAACCGGCTATATGCGGTTGGGGGGTATTGGTGGTACTTTGCGGAGACCTACCAGTTCGACGGGACCAACTGGTCGGCGGCGACTTCGATGCCGCTGTGGCGCTACTACCTGGCGGCCGGCACGATGAACGGCCGATTGTATACGGTGGGTGGATTGACCGATGATGGCTCCTATGAATACGCCTGCACGAATGTGCTCGCCTTCGACGGGACCAGTTGGCAGGAAGTGGCGGGGATGCCGGCGCCACGGGGCTACTTGGCGGCCAGCGTACTGAACGGCCGGCTGTATGCCATCGGCGGGTCCGCCGGCTCCGGCGCGCTCACCAATGTGTATCGCTTCGACGGGACCAATTGGCAGGAAGTGGCCGGCCTGCCGGCGCCGCGCGCGTTTCATGCGGCGGCGACGCTGGATGGGGCGATCTATGTGGTCGGCGGACTCGGGATCCAAGTAAGCACGAATGTCTACCGCTACCCGGCGCGCGTGGTATCGAGCGGCGTGACGCCGTCCAGCGGGTCCGCGACCGGCGGTTACCCGGTGGTCATCAGCGGCTCGAACC
>CAZAYP010000172.1:0-2439 GCA_964489425.1 uncultured Verrucomicrobiota bacterium
GGTTCGAGCGGGAAGCCCAGGCCATTGCCAGCCTGAGCCACCGCAACATCGTGCAGGTGATCGAATTTGCCCAGGATGCCGAGGGCCCTTACCTGGTCATGGAATACGTGGCCGGCGGCACGCTGCGGGATTATCTCAAGGAGCAGGGCGGCAAGCTGGCGCCGGAAGAGGCCGTGCGCCTGGTCAAGGGGGTGGCACAGGGGTTGGCCAGCGCGCACAAGAAAAACTTGGTGCACCGGGATATCAAGCCGGCCAACATCCTGCTGCAGCGGGACGAGGACGAGATCATCCCCAAGATCGTGGACTTCGGCCTGGCGCGGGTGGGGGCGGATTCGGAACTGTCCATGACCGGCTATGGCCTGGGCACGCCGTACTATATGCCGCCAGAGCAGCGGCGCGACGCCAAGGGCGTGAACCATACGGCGGATATCTATGCTCTGGGCAAAGTGCTTTACGAACTGGTCAGTGGGCAGGTGCCTGACCAGGTTGACCCGGAAAAAGTATCCGCGGCGCTGGGCAAGGTGATCCTCAAATGCGTCAAGACGAACCCGGAGGAGCGCTATTTCAGCGCCGATGAACTGGTAGCCGCGCTGGACAGCCTTGGTCCGGGCCGCACCCGCGCATCTTCCCGCCGCGCGTCCAGCGCGGACACAAACGAATGCCCGAACTGTGGCGAGTTCAACCCGGCCGGCGCAAACTACTGCCGGGGGTGCGGCGGATCCATGACCCACCAATGCCCGGGCTGCGGCCGGGGGACATCGATCAACAACCAATTTTGCGTGGAGTGCGGCACGGACATTATCGGGGTCGCCAGGGCGCGGGAGATATTGGTTCGGATTAAGCAGGTGGCTGCGGACAGGAAGTGGCGGGAAGTGATCGCGGAAGCCGGGCGTGCACCGGCAAACTTGAAAATGCAGGGGCCCAAGGGCCAGGAAATCCTGGATGGCATCCGCTTCGGCAGGGAACACGCCGCCCGGCAACTTGCCCGGGCCGAGGATTTGAACCAGCAGGCCCAGGGTCTGGCCGCCCGCCAGGAATACGAAAAGGCCCAGGAACTCATCCGCCAAAGTCTTGATCTTGACCCAAGCCAGCCCGACTTGGACAGTCTACTGCGCGAGTTACCCGCCTGCATGGATGAGCGTGATTGGGCCGCAGTCGACCATCGGGGCCAGGAGTTGATCCGCGCCACGAACTACAGGGCGGCCTTGGAAGCCTACACATCTTATGTTCAGTCATATCCTGACGGCCGTCATGCCAACGAGGCTGCGGCCCAGTGTTTCAAAGATATTCCCTACGCTATCGAGGAATCGGACTGGCAGCAGGCCCACGAGCGAGGCCGGGCCTTGGCCGCTGGCGGGCGGCACGAGGAGGCCATCAAGGCCTACAAGATCTTCTTGTTGGCGCATGAGAACGGGAAGCATGCGGAGGAAGCCCGCTGCATCTGCGACCGTGATTTGGCACCCGTCGTCGAACTGCGCACGTGGCAGGACGTTGAGGGCAAGATCAAATTGATGGCCGAACGGGGTGATTTCGATGCTGCCTTACGGATAATTGCCGGATACCTCAATGAAAACCCGAACAGCCGGCACGCTGTCGATGCCCGGCATTATTGCGACGAGGTGATCCCCGCTGGTATAGACCTTCGGGATTGGTCCCACGCGCAGAAAGAGGCGCGCCAGTTGGCAACAGAGGGCGAATTTGAGACCGCCCTGGGATATTACAAGCGGTATCTTAAAGCACACCCGCACGGCCGGTATGCGGATGAGGCGCGCCAGATGTGTGAACGCGAGTTGCCAGCCGCCGTCGAGTCAAAAGTCTGGCGCGACCTTGATGCCAAGATCGCCGCGGCCTCCCAGCGCGGCGACTTCGAAGTGGCGAGCTCATTTTATCGCCAATACCTTGCGCAATATCCCCAGGGCGTGCATGCCGGCGACGCTCATCGCTATTGCGAGAAAATACTGCCGGAACAAATCGAAGACCGCGATTGGGCCCTAGAACTTCGCCAATCCCGCAGATTGCTGGGAAACGGCGATCTGGTTGGGGCGTACAACGCCATCGGCGCATTCTTGGAGAAGCATCCCGCCGGCCGCCATAAGGAGAAAGCATGGGCGGAAATGAACCGCCTCAGTGCCTTGTTGCTGGACCAATGGCGTGATCAGATCCGCGTGCTTGTGCATAAAAAAGAATGGGCGCCGGCTCTTGAACTGCTCGTGCAAGCCCTGCAACTTGCGCCCGATGACCAGCAGCTGCTGGATT
The DNA here is from genome assembly GCA_964489425.1 of uncultured Verrucomicrobiota bacterium. GTDB lineage: Bacteria > Verrucomicrobiota > Kiritimatiellia > RZYC01 > CAZAYP01 > CAZAYP01. The sequence goes on from CAZAYP010000172.1 coordinate 2,257, forward strand.
GGCACGAAACCGCACGGACTCAACGCCCACCGCCAGAACCGACGCCGCCGCCAAAGGGGGTTTCCGGCCATCAGCCGGGTGACAAGCTAAGTGTGGACCTGGGCGATGGGGTGAGCCTGGACTTGGTCTGGATCCCACCGGGAGAGTTCATGATGGGCAGTCCTGAGAGCGAAGAGGACCGCT
>CAZAYP010000173.1:0-2264 GCA_964489425.1 uncultured Verrucomicrobiota bacterium
GCCACGCCCCCCGCGTGGTCGGCCTTGTAGCCCGACAAGCGCCGATGACCCCCTGATTTGCGGGCATATTCGCGTATCGCTGGGGAAGTCAGGCTAGGTGGCGCGAGGCCACGGGCGAGAGTCTGCGGGTGCTGGTTTACGACATGGAAGAGTACCGCGAGCTCCTGCGCGCGGCCGGATTTTCGCGGCTGGCTTTCCACGCCGCGTTGCCGGACTACAAGCTGCCGGAAGTGATCCTGCCCGCGGACACGGCCGTGGCGCTGGCGGATTTCTTCCGGAACGGCGGGTTTGTCCCGGAGCACAGCGGGCTGGATGGCGCGCCGCTCCCGCAGCAGGATGAGCTGCGCTCGCTCTACCGATCCCTCGCGGATTTGGGGATCGTGCATTGTTTTGCGCCCAGCTATTACATCGAGGCCGCGCCATGAAAATCCAGGCCCAACCCTTCGAAGTGGCCGACCGCGACGTGGCCGCCCGCCTAGAACGCCAGCCCGAACTGGACCTCGCCCCGGCCTGCCGGCTGGTGCGCCGCCCTGTCAACGAGGGGTGCAGGACACAAAAGTTACATAAGGAGATGGTTCAAGGGGTTGTACGGTCGGAGCAGAAGGCATCAAAGAGGTTGCCGAGGACGGCGCAACGCGTGGCGAGGACATTTTGGACGCCGGAGCCGACGAAGTAGCCGGACTTGCGGAAGGTAGCGTAACGCATGCGATCGCGATTCTTTTGGAAATAGGCCAGGGCGTGGAGAACCTCTTTACGGCGTTTACCACAGGCGGCGGCCAACTTGGCGACCGTCTTGATGAATTGATCGATCTTGCCGGCCTTGAGCCAATGGCGCCACGTTTTCGCATGGCCCCGTTTTGGGGGCTCGTTAGGATAGATTAGCGCGGCCAGGTCGTTGACGTGTTCGAAGGCGTGATACAGGTCAAGGATCTCTACGGCCGTGGGGAAATTCACGCGCGCCACCTCCCAAATCCAGGGCGCACCATCGCCGAGCACGACGACGTTCTGGGCATAGGCCAGACCCCGGATAGTGGCTTCTTGACGTATGAGACCGCCAAAATCAACCGCTTCGTCAAAGCTGGCCACATACGTGGTGCTGTCCGGGTCGCGTTCCGGTGGTTCGCCTTGGACGGTGCGCAGTTGGGTAAACACACATCCGAGTTTGACTTCCCGGCTCTTGGCCGACCCATCGGGCTGCTTGCCTTTGCGGTTCACGGTTTCGGATGGGGTGGTGGGAACGCCCGTGCCGTCATAGCTGATGTACATGACCTTCGGCGGCGGTTCCGGAACGGCCGGCGCACGCTGGCCCAGCCAGGCTTGCACCTTGGGGCCAACGACTGCGGCCATCCGCTGGATCGAGCGCCCCGACACCTGCAGGCGAGCGTAAGCTTGCAAATCGGCGCTGGCTTGCTCGAACGAACCACTCATCGCCCCCGCGCGGCTCATCAGGCGCTGGAGACCGGGGGTGAAGCTGTCCTGCAATCCGAGGTGCTCGTCCAAGGGCGCCCGACCATGCTGGCCATCGTAGAAATAGTCTCGCCACAGGGAGAAGGTGCCCAGCACGCTGTGCACTTGGAGTTGGCGTTGCTGGTAGTGGCGTTCTCCCGGGCGGCGTTGCTGGGCACACGCGGGGATATGCTGTTTGAAAAAGGCTTCGAGCAATTGACAGCCATCGCGCATCAACGCGGCCAACAGCCCTTCCTCGACCGCCGCCATATCCAACTGGCCGGTACTGGCGTACTGCGCCGTGATCGTTTTCAGAAAGGCTTCGGTTTCGCGGTAGCGGTCTTGTTGGGCGGTGGCGCTTTTTTTTTATGGCCCGGCTCATCCTCGGCCTGCGTAGCCTGCTCGGTCACGACAGCCAACTCGCTGCAGAGTTCCTGCAAACGGACCCCGGCCGCGAGATCGGCGCGGACCTGGGCCACTTGGTCACGCGGCACGCGCTTTGACCAATGCCGGCCTTTCGTATAGCCCTGCAAAACATAGTAAGGTCCCTGCGGTTGCGTGTCGGTACCGTAGAACTGCTCGCTGAGCGTGCCCTGGCGCAATCTTTGGATTTGGCGCATGTCCTCGAGAATCTCGGCCCGTTTCTGCTGCGTCATCTGGTCCATGATGGTTCTCCTGTATATGTATATATACAATATGCCGGCAAAAAAATACCGGCAACCTTATTCTTTGCCTTTCCGTAACTTTCCTGTCCTGCACCCGTCACCCGTTGCGTCAAATAGAAACGACACCGAAATGAAGATCGGTTGTGGGGGCCG
>CAZAYP010000174.1:0-2245 GCA_964489425.1 uncultured Verrucomicrobiota bacterium
TTACTACAACCCGATCCGGGGCCTCACCATGGCCCGGCTGGTGGCCATGGAAGACCAGGCCGAGCGTGGCCAGCACGCTGACCTGCAATGGTTCTACTACTTCATGGAGCGTTCGGACGTGACCATCATGTCCGCCATTGCCCGCCGGTTGGCGTTCCTGGATTCGCTCGACTGGGACATCCACGTGGCCGAGGGCGCTGACCCTACCCTTGCCCAGGACCAGGCCGAGTTGCTGCGGTATGCCTACGACCGGATCGCCAACTTCAAGCAGGCCACATACTTCCTGGCCGGCGCCCTGTTCCGCGGGTTCGCTCACGTGGAGAAGGTGTATACCGGCTACGGCAACCTGGTGTCCCGGCTGGAGCCTATCGAGCAATGGTACTGGATTCGCAAGGATCGGTATGGCGACTGGCGTTTCAACCCAGAAAGCCGCTCGCACGAACCCACCGGCGAGGCCGTGACCCGCGCCGACCTGTGCGTGATGGAGGCCTTGCCTCTCAACCGGCCCATTGGCCGTCACTTTTTCAGCAAGGCCCTGGCCGCCGCCGACTGGGACACGGCCCTCGAAACCAGCGCCAACCCGTCGATCTTCTTTGTCGGCCCGCCCGGCACCAGCCCGGAAAAGGAACTGGAATACAAGAACGTGGCCGAGCAACTGGCATCCAACGGCCGGGGATACCTGCCAAACGGCACGGAAGTCAAGACCGTAGATACGGCTCAGCGCACCCGGATGCCGTTCCAAGAACGGATCGACTACTGCGACAAGCAGATCGTGATGGCCGCTACGGGCGGGCTCCTGACCATGCTGGCCGAGTCGGGCACCGGCACGCTGGCCGGCAACGCGCACGAGGATACCCTGGTGGCCCTGGCGCGGAGCGACGCGGCCCGTCTCACAGAGGTGTACCAGCGCGATCTGGACGCCTTATGGCTGAATCGGTTCTTCCCCCGCCAACCGCACGTGGCTTATTTCAGTTTCGCGGTGCCGCAGAAAGAGGATGTCCCGAGCCTGTTGGAGTCCGTGGCCAACCTGAACTGGGCCGGATACCGCGTGGACAAGGCCCAGCTTGAGGAAAAGACCGGGCTGAAACTATTGGAGGCCCCGCCTCCGGGAGGATGAACATGAACGTGATGATGAACAAAGCGAGTTTCGAGCGGGCCTTGGCCAACGGCGGGTTGAGCAAGATCAACGACCGGCAGCGCCGGGCCATCTTCGCCAAGGGCGGCCGGCCAGGCGCGGAGGACGCGGGCGGTGCGCCCACCTACAGCGGCGGCGGTGGCGGCGGGCCGTCCGTCACAGAGGAAGATCAGCGCCGCGCCATGACCCCGCCCAAATCGCTGGACGATCTGCCGCGCCCCATAGCGATTACCACGGCGCCAAGCGGCGGCCCGAGTACGCCCAACCCCACCTACAGCTATCGCAAGCCATACCCCGACCAGGCACCGCCGTACCGGCCGCCTGCGGTTCCGCCCAAGCAAACGGCCCAGCAGGCAGCACAGCAGCACCAGACCGGGCTCCAAGACCCCAAGCAGCACCTGCAGGACATCTTCAAGATTTACACCGACGCGGCCAAGAATCCGGCGTCCAGCGGCATGTTGCTGGCACCCCGGCCGCCAACCAAGAAGAAGTGACCCATGAGCCTGCTCCTGACCAACAGCTTTGAGATGCCGCCAGACAACTGGTACCAGATATCCGCCCTGGGCGAGTTCCAGCACAACCCGACCGGCTTGGTCCAGATCATTGACGAGGACGCCTGCCGGTGCATGGTCGAGCGGTTCAATAGCGAGGCCGCCGAGCCCAACCATCCCGGCATCCTGATCGATTTCGACCATTTCAGCCTCGACCAGGGCAAGCCCAGCGAGGCTGCCGGCTGGATCGTGAAACTGGAGCAGCGGCCAACCGGGTTGTGGGCGCAGATCCGGTGGACTGACAAGGGCGAGGAGTCGGTCCGGGGCGGCCGGTACAGGTTCATCTCGCCCGTGTTCCGACAGGACGAGTGCCTGGCCCTGGGCAACAACCGGGTGAAACCGCAACGGCTCGTCAATGCCGCCGTGACCAACGATCCCAACATCTCCGGCATGGTGCCGCTGTCGAACAGCAGCCAGCCAGCGGCCCCGGCGGAGCCCGTGCGCCTCGCACCGGGCGGTCCGCAAGTTCGTAGTGACCGCCGTCAGGCGGGCTTGATGCCTGATACGCCCCCTCACGTGGGCGACTACGAACGGGTGCCCGTGCGCGTGACCGGCAACT
>CAZAYP010000175.1:0-2237 GCA_964489425.1 uncultured Verrucomicrobiota bacterium
GACGCCGCAAGCCACTGACCAAGAAAGTATTAGGCCTTAACTAAGCGCCATTCCGCACTGACCCTCTTTTTGACCCTCTTTTCCGGATCAAATTGTACATATGGACGGACTGATCCTCTTTCCGTGGTCCTTCGCTTCGGCAGACCAGCCTTCTCTGCTTTGCGAATTCGCGTCGTGGCGCGAAATCTCCTTGGCAGATCGGGTGGTCCGCGGGCATTCCCCAAGCTGGCCGCACGGGGCGCGGGGCCTACCGCACCTGGATGCGGTAGTAGGCCGCGCCGGCCGCGCCGGTCTGGTCGGTCCAGGCATTCACCGGCGGGGTGGCGGGCAGGCCGGAGGCGGCGGGCACGTAGGCGCCGCGCGGATCCGCCGCCTTCAGCACGTCATATACTTCCAACTCGCGGCTGGGCCACTGAACCACCACGCCCGCGGGCGTGGCCATGATGCTGCTGACGCGCGGTGTCCCAACCGACCGCTGAAACGGGCCATACTCGTTTATGCCGCCGGTGGTTTCGTATTCCACCAGCTTGTAGATGTAGCTTCCGTCCACGCTGGCGCCGGGATCAACCACGCAGTAACCGGCACCGATGCCGCCCGCCGGCCAGCCGGTGGCCGGGATCATGACACTATTGACCTTCACCCAGGCGCCGGCCTCTTCGCGGTACACGTCAAAGCCCAACGCATCCGACTCCGAGGCGGTCTGCCAGCAGACGGAAACCCCGCCGCTGCCCTTCCGCATGTAGAAGGCATCAAGAATCACCATCGTGGGGGCTTGGTAAGTAAAGGCGTTGCTGTTCACGGTCTCGCCGTAACTGGTCGAAAACACGCGTACATCGCCGGCGCCGGCCGCGCCGGCACCCGCAGTCACCACGATTTGCGTGGGCGACTGGCTGACAATGGATGCCACATTCGAGTTGCACAGCGTCACGCTGGTGATGTCGGACCCGTTGCACAAGTTCGTGCCGGAAAGGACGACCGGGTAGCCGCCGGTCACCGGCCCGCTGGAGGGCGCCACGGAGGAAAGAACCCCCCGCGGATTGACGGTGTAGCCATTGGTCAGCGTGGTGTCGCCGACGCTGCCTGACTGGATCATGATGTTCTTGAGACCCGCGCTGCCGACGGACGGCGCGACGAATCGCACCCAGTTGCTGCCTTGATAGATGATGTTGGTCGTACCCACTCCGCCCAGCACGATGTTGGTGATGTCCGACCCATTACCGATCGCCGGCGCGGCGTTGGTGACCAGCACTGAATTGCCGCCCGCAAAAGGACCGCTTGCAGGCACTATATCGATCACGGTCGTCTCGATGCGCATCAAGAATGGCTGGTCGGGGTATCCACTCCACGCGCCTCCCAGAAATTGTGCATTTTTGGTGGAAAAACCGTTTCCTGTTCCCGAATTGTTATCGGTATAATACCAACCCAACTGGTCGGAGCCACTGTAGGATGCCGCCTTAAGCACCACCCAGTAGATGGTGTTTTTGGACAATGCGAAACCGGACGCCGTGAACGCAATATTGGTGGGAGACCCCGAAATCTCGGAAGGCCCCGTCAAGGTGGTCAGTAGATTCCCGGGGTTTTCGCTTCCGGGACCATCGCTGTATATTTGCACCAAGGGAGCATTCGTTCCAGCACCTCGGCCCAGAACAAGTGTCACGGAAACCAGCGTATGGTCCGATACATCCGTGAGGAACTGCTGAGCGACCCAATCGTCGGTGGTGACAGGTATTTCAATAAAGGCATTATTGGCCAGATTGTCATACAGAATGATTGCACGCGCAGGCGCAACCGCGCCAAGCAGGCACACCCCCCATGCCGCTGCGATTATCCAGAGATTGGAAAACCCAAGAACACGCCGTCCGCATCCGCCATTCGCCAGTTCCCTCATGGCTAACCTTGCCTTTCCTGCTTGTATCTGATGAAAATATACACACCACCACTGGCTATTCAAGACCTATTGTTGGGTCGCTCGACATGAACAAGGTCGCCAAGCTGTTCTACGAGCAGCAGCGCAGCACCAAACTGCTTGCGTTGGGCAACGTGTCCGAGTTCACGCTCCGGGACACCAACATGACCATTGCCGTCAGCACCGAGCCTAAATAGAAAATAGGAAAATTAGGGGTCACACGTACATATGTACAATATCGTTTTCGGGCGCTATTGTAAAGCCTGTTGACCACGGGGCAGCGGTTAAGAAAGCCCGGTTTTGGGGGTGGGCAGTGGTAGCGCGCTGATAT
>CAZAYP010000176.1:0-2035 GCA_964489425.1 uncultured Verrucomicrobiota bacterium
TGTCCAAACTGTTCCCAAACGTTCCAATCGAGGTCGAAGTGAAACAGTGTGAAACATGGGGGAACAAATGACACCGCTCCAGTTCGCCCACGAAGAATGTGCCAACTACCAGCCCGACGGATCGTGCCTGGGCGCGGTTATCGAAGACGACCTCACCATGCGGCGCTGCCGGCCATTGTCCCGGTGCGCCCTGGTCGACGAGAAGCGGTGCGCGTATTTCGAGGAATGCGTGGCCCCCATGGCCGATATGGTCTCCGATCCGCGCCGGGCCGTCCGGCTCCAGGAAGCCGGCCGGAACTACCGCGCCATGACCCACCAGAAATCCAAGACCGTCCGCGCCTGCCCGGAGTGCGGCCAACCCATGGCGCCCCGCAAGCGGTTCTGCCCGGTGTGCTCGCGGAAACGGCGCAAAAACACAGTTCGGCAGTCTACCGCCCAATGGCGGTTGGGCTGTGAACAGTTAACGGGAAAATCGCATGAAATACCCCAATAAATCCGGGGTGTTTTTGGGGCACTTGCCAAAACCCGATAGAGGATAGCCACCACCCTTGAAAACACCCCTTAACTGTTCACATCGGCCCGCGGAACCGCCCTTGTGAAATCCCCATCCCGTCCAACCGTTCACCGCATCGAGGACAGTCTTTACGGCCTGTTCGGCGCCATCCTGGAGCAGGCGGTCGCCGATTACCGCGCCCTGGTCCGCCAGGGCCATGTGGTCAACGGCGTGCTTACACCGGCCGCCATGCAAATCACCGACACCACGGCCAAGGCGTACATGACCTGCTACGAGATGATCGAACTGATTGAGTTCTTCTACTCAGCCGAGTACGAAAAGCTCTGCAACGACATCATGCGCATCCCGATTGACCCGGAAGCGGTTCGCAGCCGTATCGGGCTGCCCCGGCAGATGCCGCGCCAACCGGCAGCCGGTTGATCACGGCCTCTGCTCCCGCCCGCATCGCCGCCATGCCTTCGGCGAGGCCGCTCGTTTTTTCAAGGTAGCCTGCCATCGTCTGCGGGGTTCCCCATTTTAGCACGGGGCAAGGACACTACGCTGATCCTTGGAAAAAGAAACGCTGCGCTGGCTTTTTCCGGCGGGCGTTCCTCCTTGCCTTGTCCGTGCCGGGAGCCGGGCAACCCCTGCGTCGAATGGGTCGGCGCTGGGCAAAGGAGCTTGCCCGTGAACATTCTGTTCTCCCGGATTTACGTCTCTCCCCGTGTCCGCCCGCTCACCGCCGCGGAAGCCGAGACCCGCCGCCTGGCCTACGCGCTCAAGATTCCCACCCAGGACGCGCTGGCCGTCGCCGCCCCGGAAATGGCCGCGCTGCTGCCGAAACGGTGCGTGCTGGTCCCGGTGCCGTCGTCGTCCGGGTCGGTGGAAGTCAACTTTGCACTGTGCCGCGCCATGACCCGGCATTTGCGCCATGCCGTGGTAATCCCGATGCTGGCCCGGTCGCGGCCGGTGGACTCGTCCTGTATCCGGTCCAAGCTGAACCTGCCGCGCCTGTCCGTGAAAGAGCACTGCATGGTTGCCTTGCGGTTCCAGGTGCCCAAGGCGCCGGTGTTCTTCGTGGACAACGTGACGACTTCCGGCAACACGCTCAAAGCCGCGCACGCGGCCCTGGGATACGGTGACGCCGTGGTGTTCGCCAACGCCTGCCACCACTGACCAGACGCCGCTCGGGGCGGCGCATCGGCGCTGGGCCGCGCCTCGGCAGACCCCGCCGGCTTCCCTGGCCGGTCGCCGGCACAAGCCGACCCCGCAGACCGCGCTGGACGCGCGCGGACGCCGCTGGGCCGCGGCGCGGATGCCGCCTTCCTGGACGGTCGGCGGCCAAGGCATGGCTGGCAGAGCTTTCCCGTTTTGGTTGTGCCGGCTGGCGGCTGGTTCCCGTGCCCCGGCCGTCCGTGTCTCCTTGGGCCTGGTCGGGCCATCCCGCTGTGTCCGTTTTGCCGTTTTGCTCACACGCTTGATCCCGCCAGCGGGAACGGCGGGGGGCTCGCGGCCACCTTGAAAGGAATCCGGCCTACCCGC
>CAZAYP010000177.1:0-1958 GCA_964489425.1 uncultured Verrucomicrobiota bacterium
AGCAAACGCTACGTCCAGGGGGTTTATACCGATTCTCTAGCGTGATTGGTATCAGGCAGGACCTCGATCTCGCAGCCGGTAGTGGAGGCGCCGGTGTAGGGGTTGAGGTCGACCCGGTCATTCGAGCCGGGCTGCAGCGCGTCTTCGCCGGCATCGATCTGAACCGGCGGGTACGCGCTGGCCCGATGAGGCATACGGGGATGGTTGCGATTTTGTGGACGAAACAGATTCTGCATAACTTTGCTCCTTTTCTTTCGATCTGGTTTGTTTTGGGTTGCTGTATTTGTCTATCTTTCTGGTATTCTGCATGTAATGTCGTTTCTGCTTTTCTTTTCAGCCTCCTTTCTCATTGACCTGGCATCCGTGGCTGTTGAATATGTCCTCTCTACCGATCCTATACGGAATTCGGTTTTCCCTGGCGCATTTGGCCCAGTTCCCTGGGCCGGTCCTTGTTCTGTCTGGCATTCGTTTGCATAGCGCTCCTTACACCCATATAGGTGGATCTCGAAAATCCAGCGCGCGACTGCCGTTGGTCTGCGCCACTGACGTTCGCCTGCCTGTTCCGTTGCTGAATCATGGTGCTCTTTGTCACTAATTAGCGGAGATCACATCTCCGCAGAGCGGCACCACGCTCGTCGGATGGCCTATTTCATTGCGGGTTAGGCTGTAGCGACTGCCGTGGAAAAGCCGGAGCCGAAATTGGCGCGGCGATTGGTGTCGCGGCGAGTTGGGTTGGGTCGGAAGTTGTTCCGATACTGGAGGGACAAAATGATGCCGCGACGGTCAGGAGAGAAGCAGGGCGCGGAAGATTATCGGGTAATTGCGCCGCTGAAGAGGTTGCCCCCCAGTCACGCAACAACCATAAGGCGCCCACTACCCCAGCAGTTCCAGGATGCGTTCTTTGTCCTGCCGCAACGATTTGGCCGTCATCTTGGCGAGGATGGCGCGGATTTGGTCGTCACGGGTGGGGGCATTGCCACCGGCCGACAGCATTTTGGGCATGGCCGCCTGCATCGCCTGGCGGAACTGTTCGCGGCCGGGACGGAAGTAGTGCTTGAGGACAACGTCAACAGTGGTGTGACCGGTCACGCGGCGGACCAGTTCCATGGGCATACCGGCCGACAGGGCCAGCGTGATGAACGTGGTTCGGAACGAATGCCAGCCGCGTACGCTGGCCGCCTTGAGCCGGGGGCCGGCGCCGCGCGATGTGATCAGGCCACGGACAGTTGATGGCACGTTCACGCCAGGCCGGCGGATCACGGTAGCTCCAATCATTGCCCCGACTTCCTTCAGGTGCATGGATACGGTCCCCTTGCTCACGTTCAGTGTGGATGCAATATTGTTGACCGTTTTGCCGTCCATGTAGGCCGCGAATATGCCGCGCATTGTGGTCCGTTTCCCGTCCGACATCTCTGCGGCAGCGATGGCGGCAAATCCCTTTTTGCGGGCATCGTCCGGCGGAAGGGTTGGCAGAGCATTTTTCTCACGCTCCAGACGCGCGCACATTTTCTCGCTGACAAATCCGGCCTGGGCCAATACGCGCTGCAAGCCATTGTCGATCGCATCGGGGCGGCGCTGATACATCTGGGCTGCATCTGGAAAAACGTAGGCGCCCTGGCGCTTGCGTTGTGCCAGTTCCGCATTGAGGGCGGGCATGATCGGGATCTCCACGGTTTCGCCGGTCTTGCCGGTTTTAACGCGGATGAACCCGGCCGACAGGTCAACATCCTTCCATTTTAACTGGCAGCAGTCGCCGCGGCGCATGGCGGTGCATAGGGCGGTCACGACCAGGGGCCGCATCAGGTCGTCGTTCTGGGCGGCAGCCAGGATGTCGCGGATTTCCTCCGGGGTGAATGGGGCGCGATGGATGGTATTTTCTTCCTTGGTTGGGAGACTGGCCAGGTATTTCCGGTAGGCCTCGGACGTCGGTTCAAAATGGCGGAACACGCATCTCAATA
>CAZAYP010000178.1:0-1948 GCA_964489425.1 uncultured Verrucomicrobiota bacterium
GTAAAAATACAGCCTTTACGGCAGTGCTAGCCTCCAGTAGCGAAAGTCGGGCTAAATTCCCGTCCGAATCAACATCTTTCCAGAAATATTGCCGCGCCCACGAGACCGGATCCTGGGCATTGTTGCTCCAGATGTAGCCATTCAGGTCCGTAATAAATAGTGTTCCCAGTTCGCTGTGGGTCGGGCTTATTATTTCGAGGAGTTGGGTATAAACAAACATTCCACGATTGATTCCATATTCCAGGATGATGGTTTCGCGACCACTCCTGTCGAGTTCTATGCCATATACCCGGAAGGTGCCATATGCGGCATCGAAATCTTGGCTCAACACATTGGTAGCGCACTCAACAATCAAGGTGAACGCATCCTCGGAATAGCCATCTGATGCTTCTGGGTCACTGCGACGGCAAACAATCAGGCGGGTACTATTTGTTGGCGAGTACCAGTGTCCCATTAACGTGCCGGGTTCGCTCAAAGATTGCCGTGGCGTAAAATCTGATTTCTCTCTGTCCAATCGCTCTATTCCGGCTGCCCAGTAGCCGAAAATCGGCATCTCCGAGGATTGGGCGGCGGCATCTATGCCCGGCCATACGGTCCACAACACGAGGATGATGTATTGAAGAGGTTTCATATGACGCTGTGCTCCGTTTTGGCCTTGAATCACCGGTCGCTAAACATTGCCACCAGCAACTGGTCAGCTTCTGCTGATGCGTGCGTGGGGAAGGCACGCCGCAACACTGCCTGATAGCGCTGGTATATATCGGGGCAGGAAGTCAGATCACCAGATTGGGCATTCATAAGGCGGCGCAGGCGGTATAAGAGGTAAAGCCTTGGCTTGGGCAGCTCGCTGGCTTCAAGATACTTGTATGCAGCCTCGGGCCAGCGTGCCAGACCCTCCAAAGCACAGCCTTCAGCACCCCAATGGCCCAGATAGCGATCAGGCAACTCCCCCCAATCCAGCATCTGCATGTAGAGACCCCTGGCGGCACGGGCATTGGGCAGTGCCGCCGCGTATTGCTTGCGCGCGTTGAGACACTGCGCCAGCAAGATCCGCGTGAAGTATTCAGCGGGGAGCCGCAACGACGGCGACAACGGGCTATCAGGCGAATCTTGGTCCAGCATCTTCAAGGCGCCAGAAAAAGAGCGGATAGCTTGTTCGTATTTGCGATTGGTTTTGTAGAACAAACCACCCGCATACAGAGCCTCCCATCTTTCATAGCCAGTCCTTGCCACCAGCAACAGGTGGATAAGCGGCAGGGGCACCCGCTCCGGGTTCCGCCACTGCAAAAACCGGCACTGTTCCAGCAGAGCCAGACGCAGCAAGCGGCGGTCTGAATCTGAACCTCCAGCCAGCCGGTTGAAGTTTTCCACGTCAACCGGCGCAGGAACCAGATCGGTCATGCCGGCCCGTTTCAGGCCCAATGACCACACGTCCCGGAATTCAGCCCGGCCATTGTAGGCCAGGGTGATGGCGATATCCTGCTGCGGATCGCGCAGTTTGATCGTGTATTCTGGTCGAGTATCCGAAAGCACCAGGGGGAGTTCGATCACGACGCCACCTCCCCGGCCAGCATGCGTGTTGCCGGTTCAGCGGCGAGTTCCAGGGCCGGGATGTCTGGCAGGGTGCCCCCAATGATACCTTGGAGATCTCCGTACATACCGGAAGTGTTATAGGTCATGGCTTCGATCTGCTTTTCGCGCTGGGCCCACAGTTTCAGCATGGCGGCCTTTTCTTTTTCCAGCTGGCTCTTCATGCCGCCGTAAGTTTCGATGATTGCCTGCATGGCCTGGCGAAACCGGGGGCTGACCAGATAATCATACAAGCGGCCCATCTTGTCCTTGCGGCCCACTAGCGCATTGCGGGTGTGCGCCAGTTCCAACACGTGCTGGCGAATCATACCAATCACGCTAGAGAATCGGTATAAACCCCCTGGACGTAGCGTTTGCT